>NZ_JNFB01000001.1 GCF_000766145.1 Paenilisteria newyorkensis
ATGTTTCAAGGGGAAAATAGCGAGAAAGTCTTTCGTATCGGTTCTGGGTTGCCAGAGCGTACTGCGATGATGCAATAGGGAATGAAGAAAGCTTTTCAATCTTCCTTTTTGAAGAATTTGACGAAAGTGTTTTCTGGAAATGTCGTGGCGCAACTTATTTTAGTCGGGTTATCGCCCATTTTGACACGGATTTTTACGCCGGCGGATTTCGGGATATTCGGAACGTATACGAGTTTGCTAGGGATATTCTTGGTGATTTCGGCGTTTGCGTATGAGAAGGCGATTCCGATGGAGGAAGATCGGGATCATGTTCGCCATATTGTGTGGCTGTGTATCGGGATTTCGCTTGTCTGGTTTTTAAGTGGCTTGATGCTGTATGTGGCAACAGGATGGTCGGTGTTTAGCTTGATGGGCGTACCGGTTGCGTATGTTGTGCCGATTTTATTCGGGATTGGTGTTTTTGCCGCAAGTATCCAGCAGATTTTGACGTATTGGGCGATTCGACAGGACCGATATGGACCGATTTCATTCGCCAAAATATCGCAAAGTGGTGTGAATGGAGTGGCGCAAATTGGCTTGGCGGGCGTGATAACGAAGACGGGTGTCGGACTTGTTACGGGTGATGTGCTGGGCCGGATCGCGGGCTCGATGAACTTATTGGTTCGATTTGTGAGGCAGGAAGGTTTTTCGTGGCAACGCGGTAAGTGGCGATTATTGGTCAAGAAATACCGCAAGTTCCCGCTGTTAGGCATGCCATCCCTCGTGTTGAATAATGTGGCGATACAGTTACCGACGTTACTGTTTGTTGTTTTCTTCGGTGTTGCGGCGAGCGGGCAGTTTTCGTTAACGCAGCGGATGGTTGGGATTCCCATCGCGATGATTACAACGGCGGTTGGGCAAGTGTTTTACGGCAAGGCAAGTGAATTACTACGAGAAAATCCAGACGCATTGCAAAAAGTGTACTGGAAACTAACGAGTCGCTTGTTTCTGGTTTTTCTATTGCCGATGGGATTGTTTGCCGCAGTGGCCCCGATGCTCTTTGCTTGGTTGTTTGGACCGAGTTGGGAGATGGCGGGTGTATATGCGCAACTATTGACGCCGATGTTTTTTGTGCAGCTGGTTGTACTTCCGGTGTCGCAGATTTTATATATTACGGGGAATCAAGGGTGGCAGCTCGTTTGGGATAGTTCGCGGTTTGTGTTATTACTCGCCGGTTTCTTCTTGATTTATCAGTTGGAATTGGGCATGACGGCCGCGGTTTTATTTTTCAGCATCACGATGACGTTGAGTTATGTGTTCCTATTTTTACTTGGCAATTGGGGGATAAAACGAAAGGATACGGTATATGCAGATCAAATGGAATAAAATTGTACTGATTATCGGTATATCGCTTTATGTGTATGGCTTGAAATTAGCGTATACCGACTTTATCTCCCCAGCCTTTTCTTATTTTGGATTTATTAATCTTCATCCGAGCGCGATGGAGCAGTTCGTGTCGATTGTATTCGTGTTTATCCCGATTTTGTGGTCGAATACGCATGCTTATCGACCGTCGCGAATCGTGTATTGGATTTTGTATATGATGGTGTATGTCCCGGCGATGATTGTTCCGGATTATGTGCGAATGAACAATTTTGATGCGATTATCGCGCTAAAATGTGTTCTGCTGTTCTGTATGGCGCTGATTTACATGACCGGAAATTTCAGGCTGATTCCTGTTTATTATACAAAAGTGAAGACGAATGTCATGCTGTTTGTGATTGCTTTGTTTTCCCTTTCTTTGTGGGGCATCATCATTCAGACGTTTGGGATTCATTTCAACTTTTCGCAAGTCGATGATGTGTATGACTTGCGGGAAGCGTATCGGGATCAGGTAAACCGATTGTCAGGATATGCAATGAACTGGCAGTCGAAAATTATCAACGCGTTACTTCTGGCGCTTGGATTTGTGAATAAGAACAAGTTACTCATTTGTATCGGGGTATTGGGACAACTCTTCATCTTCTCTATCACGGGGCAAAAGAGCGTCGCGTTATCGAGTGTTTTTATTCTTGTGATTATCTTCTGCTTACGAAAAAGTGGCCGTGATTTTGTCTTGTATTTTGTGTATGGAATCACAGCATTAGTATTTTTGACGATGGCACTAGACTTAGTGACGAATAGTTCAGAGTATACTTCGTTGTTTATTCGCCGGATGTTGATTACGCCAGGACTTTTGCTTAGTTATTATTTTGATTTCTTTTCGGTCAATCCGCAAGTACACCTTTCGCACAGTATTTTAGATCCATTTTTAACGTATCCGTACGATAAATTGCCACCGTTTTTGATTGGGGAGCATTATTTCGGGCGTGTTGGTTTGGCAGCAAATGCGAACCTTTGGGCAGACGGTTTTGCGAATTTTGGATATGCAGGGATTATCGGTTTTACAGTATTGCTTGTTGGCATCTTGTATCTGTACGATAGTATTTCGGCGAATCGGAACTTTATTGTGAGTGCGGCATTGATTGCGATGCCAGCTTGGAGTCTGGTCGATACGTCGTTGATTACCAGCTTACTGACTCACGGTATAGTCATTGCTTTCATCATTAATTATTTTTTGAAAACAGAAAGGAAGGTCGATCCGCTTTATGAAAAAGATCATCGTCTTAAGCTCCGTTCATCCTTGGAATGATTCGCGAATTTACCATAAAGAAGTGCTGACATTGCTTCGTGCTGGTTATCAAGTCGATTATTACGCAGTAGAGGGTACGAATGCTACTATGCCAAAGGATTCTCGTTTGACGGTAACGCTGTTGCCAAGAAGGAGTTTAGCGAAACGGTTCCTGACGTGGTGGTATTTCTTGCGGGAAATAAAGCGGAAACAGCCAGACGCGGTACATTTACATGATCCAGAGTTGTTGTTTTTAGTGCCCCGAATCAAAAAAGTAACGCGAGCTAAGATTGTGTTCGATATGCATGAGGATTTTCCTTCCGCGCTGAAGAGTAAGCGGATAAAAGGGATTTCGGTGCCTAATTGGTGCATCAAACGCATTGCGACGTATGAAAAAAAGCGATTGGCGCAGGTGGACACGATTTTGTTTGCGGAGAAATATTATAAAGCAAATTACTTGGACATCGTAGTACCTAAAGAAGACATTTTGAATTATCCCTTTTTGAAAGAAGAAGTAGATGCCACTGATAAATTTGAGGTAATGACATTGGTCTATGCTGGGGCGATACATGAAATTCGTGGTTTTAAAGAGATGTTGGAAGTTGCAAACATGTTGAAGCAACGAGGCCACGATTTTCAATTGTTGATTATCGGGCAGGTTCCAGAAAGGTTGCAGGAATGGGCCGCAAGCTATTTGGAGGCGAATGGATTAGAAAAAGTCGTGTATTTGAAAGGACGGCTAGATTTAGAAAGGCTCAATCACTACTACGAAAAGTCGGATATTGGGCTTGCTCTTTTGCATCCAGAACCGAATTACTTGAAATCATTGCCGACGAAGCTTTTTGAGTACATGTCGTTTGGCTTACCTTACGTGGCTTCTGATTTCCCACTGTGGCGCAAGTTAATGGAGGATAGTGGAAGCGGGACTCCGGTTAATGTCAAGAATATAGCTGAAATTGTGGGGGCTATTGAGGAGCTTTTGAGTCAATCAGAAACGTACATGAATTATGTGGAAAACGGTCGATATGAGCATGTTTCGCGATTTAATTGGCAACACGAGGAAAAAAAATTGTTGAATGCTTATGAACTACTTTTTGAAAGGATATGACATGAAATTACTTTATATTCATCAACACTATGAAGAGACTCAAGGTGCCACTAGATCTTATGAGCTGTCTAAGCGTTTTTTAGAGAATGGGGCTGAGGTCGTCATGGTAAGTGGTCAGGGTGATTCGCACGTAACAAAGGAAGGTATTATTGTGAAGTCTACGCATACGGCATACAATCAAAAAATGTCGAAACTAAGACGGATATTAGCGTTTATTCATTTTTCCCTAAAGAGCATCCTGATAGGCATACGAGAAAAAAACATTGATAAAATATATGTCACATCGACGCCGCTGACAGTTGGGTTGGTGGGTCTGATTTTAAGTAAATGGAAGCGAAAACCGTTTATTTTTGAAGTGCGGGATGTATGGCCAGATGTGCCAATTGCGTTAGGGTTCATCCGAAATAGAGTTGTGATTCGATTACTGAAATGGTTAGAGATTCAGATTTATAAAAGTGCTACGCATATCGTTGTTTTGTCGGAAGGAATGAGGCAGAATTTGTTACAAAAAAATATTCCAGTGAGCAAAGTGACCATCGCAGAGAATTTTGCAAATCAAAGACTTGTGAAAGAAAGTAAGGAGATGCCTTTAAAAGATGTATTGTTAGCGAATTGGATGAAAGGTAAATTCGTTGTTGTACACCCTGGTACAATGGGGCTTGTGAATGGCGTACACTATGTCATCGCTTGTGCAGAGAAGCTGAGGCACAATGACTCGATTCATTTTCTACTCATCGGTGAAGGTTCTGAGAAACAAAAAATGCAAGCTGAGATTAAAAAGAGGCAGCTTACTAATATTCGTATTTTAGATGCGAAGCCAAAGAAAGAGACGTTGCAAATCGCTTCTCGGTGCCAAATGGGAACGATGCTCATCAAAAATGAACGAATTTTATGGGATAACAGTGCGAATAAGTTTTTCGATTTTCTGGCGTGTGGATTGCCAGTTGTGCTGAATTATCAAGGTTGGCAGAAGCGAGCATTAGAAGAGAGCGGTGCTGGGAAAGGCTTTGCGCATGCAGATGTGGACGCGTATTGTTCGTATGTACAACATCTAGCTGCAAATCAGCAAAGTTGGGAGCAGGCGCACCAAGCGTCGAAGCAGTTAGCTGAAAATTATGATGTAGACAAAATAGCCAATCGAGTTTGGCGTGTTATTACAAATAGGAGGAATGTTCCTGGTGAAACGCTGTATTGATTTTTGTTTTGCGATGCTGTTACTCGTTCTTGCAAGTCCGATTATTTTGATGTGTGGCGGTATTTTTTACGCCTTATATCGCGAGAAACCATTTTATATTAGTCAACGTGCGGGTAAGGATGGGCTGCCTTTTACGATTTATAAATTGAAGTCCATGCGCACGCAATATGATATGGATGGGCAGTTGCTTCCTGATGCGGAGCGCTTAACGAAGTACGGTCACTTGATTCGTAAATTGAGTCTCGATGAATTGCCGCAACTTCTCAATATATTAAAAGGCGAGATGAGTTTTATCGGGCCGCGGCCACTGCTTTTAGAATACAACGCGCTTTATACGGAGGAGCAGAAGGTGCGACTGACTGTGTTGCCGGGAATCACTGGTTTGGCGCAGGTGAAGGGAAGAAATAGCCTGAGCTGGGAAGAAAAATTCGCTTTTGATTGCGATTATGTACATCATCAATCCCTCTTACTAGACTTGAAAATAGCCGTATTAACGATTTACAAAGTAGTACAACGAGATGGTATTTCACAAGACAACCAAGCAACGATGTCCAAATTTACAGGAGTAACTCCGAAACGAAAGGAAAGTATATATGAATCAGATTCCATTAGCCGTCCCTCACATGAGCGGGAACGAACAGAAATATATCCAGCAAGCTTTTGATACGAATTGGATTGCGCCACTTGGACCAAATGTGGATCAGTTTGAAGCTAATTTAGCGACGTATACTGGTGCCAATGGTGTCTTAGCTACTAGTTCTGGGACAGCTGCGATTCATTTGGCGCTGACACTTTTGAACCTACAGCGCGGTGATACAGTATTTTGTTCCACATTTACATTCATCGCAAGCATTAATCCAGCGCTCTATCTTGGAGCGACACCAGTTTTCATCGATTCTGAAACCGACACGTGGGGAATGAGTCCAGTCGCACTCGCGAAAGCACTGGAGGATGCAGCGGCTAAAAATAAACTACCAAAAGCGATCATCATTGTACATCTCTATGGTCAAAGCTGCAAAATGGACGAAATCATGGAACTTGCGAATCGTTACGACATCCCGGTTATTGAAGATGCGGCGGAATCGTTAGGCTCTACTTATAAAGGGCGCAAACTAGGAACAATTGGCACGTTTGGCATCTATTCTTTCAACGGCAATAAAATTATTACAACATCTGGCGGCGGAGCTCTCGTATCCAATGACGCCAAGCAAATCGAAAAAGCGCGTTATCTTGCGGCTCAAGCAAAAGAAGATGCGCCGTATTATTCTCATAGCGAAGTCGGCTTCAATTATCGACTCAGCAATGTGTTAGCGGGAATCGGCATCGCGCAACTAGAAGTTTTAGACGAGCGGATTGCGAAGAAGCGGGAAATATTTGAGGCGTATAAAGCTACATTTGAAAACAACGCAACGCTCACTTTTTTACCAGAATGGCAGGAGACATTCAATAATCGCTGGCTATCGACGGTTTTATTAGAGGGTATCGCACCAGAAAAAGTAATGGAACAATTAGCGAAAAAAGGGATTGAAAGCAGACTCCTATGGAAACCGATGCACACGCAGGAGCTATTTCAAGATGCCGCATATTATAGTGAAAAGATAGAGGGAAGTAATGCAGATATGTTATTTCAGAAAGGGCTATGTTTGCCATCTGGCACGCAGCTTACAACGAATCAAATTGACTATATTTGTGAAATGCTCAGGGAAATAATTGCATAATTTTGTGTAAGAGGCGTCATCTATGCAGATGAAGTCTTATATGCCAGGAAAGCTGAACCTGTGGCTTTTGGAAGGTCATCAGGTTTTTATATAGATAGTCAATAAGAGGAGGGGGAAAATGATGAAAACAGTCTTTAGAATACTTATCATCTTAGTTTTACTTTTAAGTAGCATCCCAAATGTGGCCAATGCTGCAACATCCACACATGAGGTGGTGAAAATAAGCATTACGGGAGATACATCCAGGAACACAATTAGTATACCAGTAGAAAAAGCACCCCGAGAAAAGAAATTAGATTTAGTTATTGTGCAAGATTTATCGGGGAGTTTTCGTGATACGTATTCTAATGTAGCGAATGAGCTGAAACAAGCCATCGATTTAATGAGCCCAGTGATTGACCGTTCGCAGTTCATTGGTTACACTTCCATAAAAGCTAGTGATACAGACTTGCCGATATACAACGACCCAAAAACAACGCTAGAAGCTCAGAATGAAGGGCAGTATAATGAATTTTTCAATGTGCTTTATAAAAATGAGATGACGCATTCGCTCACGGATACAAAAGCAACGATTGATAATGTGACAACAAAGCAATTGTATGGTAATGGGACACCAACAGCCTACGGAATTCAAGAAGCATTAGAGGATTATCAAGCGAATAATCCAATCAAAGAATCGAACCGAGAGACACTTTTTCTTGTTGTAACAGATGGTTTTCCGAATGGTGATATAGATGGCAAAGCCTTGACACCAAGTACCTCGATGGTTCAATTGCTCGGTCCAACCACAGGTATTAATGCAGCATTAAGTCATGTTACATCTGCAGGCTACTTAACTTCTTTTGGCTTATGGCAGAATAAAGTTTCACTAGAAGCAGAATGGGGGGCTAGCCTATACAATAACTACAACAATTATATTAATACGAATGTACCCAATTTCGTTTCTCGTAGCGAATTTTTCTTCAATATGAATAACAACGATAATTCAATTGGAGAGTTTGCATCTGAAGTGAAGGATATTATTCAAACAAACCTAAACGATCAATTGAGTATATCAGAAAAAGTAAGCGCTGGACAAACCTATGTTGCAGGTAGTGCGAAAGTGGAGAACAGCGCTGGTCAAACAATCGCTATCCCCGCACCATATCAAGAACCAACTTTCGTGAATCAAACGCTAACATGGAACTTAGATGCTTTACCAGAAGGCGAGTACACTGTCACATTTGACGTTACCGGAAAAGTGCCAGTTAGCAGTACCCCAAGTATTACAGCAGAAGATATAACGCTATCAGAAGGAGCCATGTTTGATCCCATTCAAACAGTGAATCCAACAGCAACAGATACAGCATCGAACAATTTAACGTCCAAGATTAGGGTAAAAGCAAACGATGTAGACACGAGTAAGCCTGGAGTGTATCATGTTACGTATGAAGTTATGGGAGAACTTCCTGCCAACGCCAATCAAGCTATTTCACTCATAGACTCAGGCGAAATTACGTACCGGGACGCCTTGCTAAAAACTTTAGAAAAACTAGATTTTGTACCAAGTGTTACTAGGAAAGTGGCTACAAAGACAATTAAAGTCACGGTAACAGGCAAACCAATCATTGAAGCAAAAGATCATACCATCTATGTAGGCGATAATTTTGATCCGTTGGCAGAAGTCAGCGCGAAAGATGCGAAGGACGGAGACCTGACAGGTAAACTAGAGCTAATCAAAAATGACGTAGATAACATGACCCCCGGCGTATATGACGTTACGTACCAAGTAACGAATAGTGTAGGGGAAAGCACAACCAAGACCATCCAAGTAACCGTTTTAAGCAAACCAATCATTGAAGCAAAAGATCATACGATCTATGTAGGCGATAATTTTGATCCGTTGGCAGAAGTCAGCGCGAAAGATGCGAAGGACGGAGACCTGACAGGTAAACTAGAGCTAATCAAAAATGACGTAGATAACATGACCCCCGGCGTATATGACGTTACGTACCAAGTAACGAATAGTGTAGGGGAAAGCACAACCAAGACCATCCAAGTAACCGTTTTAAGCAAGCCAATCATTGAAGCAAAAGATCATACGATCTATGTAGGCGATAATTTTGATCCGTTGGCAGAAGTCAGCGCGAAAGATGCGAAGGACGGAGACCTAACAGGAAAACTAGAGCTAATCAAAAATGACGTAGACAACATGACTCCAGGCATATATGAGGTTACGTACCAAGTAACAAATAGTGTAGGGGAAAGTGCTGTTATTACAGTTAAAGTAACCGTGCTTGAAAGGGCAATAATACCTGAGAAAGTAAATCCAGAGAAACCAGAGAAACCAGTAAATCCAGAGAAACCAACAAAACCCGTTCTTGGAGTAGCAGAGACGCCAATTGAAAAAGTTCTATCGGTAGAGAGTAATACCATAGAATCGGAGAGAAGATTACCGAAAACAGGTGACAGCAATGGTCCATCAACATTAATTGGTTTAGGAATTATTGTTTGCACAGCATTGTTTGTACGTAGAAGAATTAAGTAAGTACACGATGCCAATAGAAAGCACTGGTTTTAATATTCGGTCTATCGGTTTTGGGTATCGCTTTTGAATTCAAGTGACATAAATGTTATGAGCTAAAATATAATAATATTAGTAGGTAAGGCTAGGAGTATGGTCTTGCCTACTATTTTTATGTGTCTAGCATGTGATGAAAGGTTACGACAAACTTGGTGGGAAAAACTGAACTGACGGATAGAAAACGCATAAAAGGCTGTAGATAGATGGAATTGATAAATAAAGATAAAAAAACCCAGAACAAAGGCATCAAACCTTGTCCTGCGTTTATTATCTATTACAATCCCTTAATAAAAACTTCCATCGTATCAGCGAGGTGACGATGGCCTTTATTGTTCAAATGAATCCCATCCCCAACGCTATAACCGTTTACATCCGGCTTTGATAAGTCAAAGGAGTCTAGATTATATAAATTCAAATGTTTAATATTATAACGATGACAAACTTCGATGGAAGCGTTGATGTATGCGTAATCTGGAATACCTAATTTGTTCGTTGGCGGGAAGAATGATTGCTTATACATAGAAATAAAGCCAATTTTTTGACCGGGATATTTTTTAATCAGACCTTTTATAGGACATCGAGTGCGCCGTAATATGTTTTATTTGTCGTGTCACTTGGCATGCCGAGCGCTTGGCCTTTGCCGTAGTCATTTATACCTGCAAAAACGGTAATCAGGTTAGCACTATTGTCCATTGTTGTATAACGCTCACTTATCGGTGCGAAAAGGTTGCCAACTGTGGAGCCATTCATACCATAGTTGTTGACTTGCTTGATGTGTAGATCCTCTTGAATGTAATTAAAATACCGTTTCGTTGCCAGTGTATTGTTCTCTGTTGTCAAACTGTCCCCCATGACAGTCCGTCCAAGTGACCTTTGTCCAATCTGTTGTTTCTGCAGCGCTTACTTTACTCGTGCTCATAGATAAGGCCAATAAGAGTAAAAGAAGGCCTAGCGCTATTTTCCCCCATGTTTTGTTTTGTTGCATCTGAATCTCTCCTTCATAGTTAGTTTGTTCTAGCCGCCGAAATGACGTTTAAAACTATTTTAATTTACCACGAAAAAAGATTTTTAGTAATATTGAATTTATAATGAGTAAAAAGGTATAAATATTTGCAATTCTTCTGTTAATTTATAGGGAATTTCGATTGCTAGTGCGAGGTTAAAATAAAGAAATCCCTCTAAACTAGATAAATTAGTTTGAAGGGATTTCGATGCTATGGTAATTCTTTAATAAATTTCTCCATTATTTTGGCTAGGTGTTGATGCCCAGCATTATTCAAGTGAACGCCATCGAGAGCTCTAAATCCCTGTGCTCCTGATAGAGAAATATTAATTGAATCCATTTCATATAAATTCAAATGTGGGATGTGATATCGCTCGCAAATCTCGATTTCAGCATTAACATAGGCATAATCAGGAATCCCTAATTTATTCACTGGTGGAATAAAGTTTCGAGCGTACATTGAAATATAAGCTATTTTTTTATTAGGGTATTTTTTAGTTAAGCCTTTCATGAGAACATCAAGGGCTCCGTAGTATGTGCGGTTTGTCGAATCACTTGGCATACCAAGGTCTTCATTTTTACCATAATCATTCAAACCTGCGAAAACAGTAATCAAATCAGCATCATTCTCCATGGATGCGTAGCGCACACTGATTGGCGAAGAAACGCTACCAACTGTGGAAGCACTTATACCGTAGTTATTGATTTTTTTTATGTGTAAATTTTCTTGAATAAAATCAAAATATCGCTTTGTTGCATAAGTATTGTCTTTGGCAGTTAAACTATCTCCTATGACATTCCAAGTGACATTCGACCAATCTGTTGTTTCTGCCGCGTGCACATTATTTGTACTTGCAGTTAAAGCGGCTAGTAACAAAATAAGGGCTAGTAACACTTTTCCCCATGTTTTCTTGTGTTGCATCTGTATCTCTCCCTAATCAGTTAGTTGTTTTAAAGCCCGAATGACGATGAAAACTATACCAGTCTATCATGAAAAAATTCAAATAGCAAATTAGAACTATAAATAGGTAATAAATCTTATTTATTTCTATTTATTATGTAAATTAATATACTTTGTGTTTTTCTTAAAAAGAAGCTATACTTGTGATGAAAAGAAGGGAGCTGTCATTATGTGGTTTATTATTGTACTCCTTATTATAATAGTAGCTATTTTGTTTTTCCTACCAAGTTTGTCAGATAGAAAAAAATCAGATAATCAGGAACGAGCAATGGCTGATGTTCGAGAAAAAATGAAACAAAATGATCAAGGACCGCATCTATAAAGCGGGTATACATAAAGAAATGAGGAATTTTTATGCAAAATGATTGGCAAGCACTTTTAAAAGAGGAGCAGGAGAAGGCGTATTTTCAGGATTTACAGCGGTTTGTAGAGGAGGAATATGAGACGGCAACTGTTTATCCACCGCGTGAGGCGATTTATCATGCCTTGGATTTGACGAGTTATGCGGATACGAAAGTGGTGATTCTGGGGCAGGACCCATATCATGGCCCAAATCAAGCGCATGGTTTGAGTTTTTCCGTGGCATCAAGTGAGGCGAAATTCCCGCCGTCTGTTCGAAATATGTTTAAGGAACTCGATACGGATTTGGGCGTGTCGCGGACGGATATCAACTTGACGGATTGGGCGGAACAAGGCGTGTTGCTTCTGAACACGGTGTTAACGGTACAAGCTGGAAAAGCGGCATCTCACCGCAAAAAAGGTTGGGAGCAGTTCACCGATTCAATCATTCGACTGCTAAACGAGAAAGAAGAGCAAGTGATTTTCGTGCTTTGGGGTGCAGACGCGAAGAAAAAACAGGTTTTGATTACGAATCCGCAGCATAAAGTGATTACGGCAGTCCATCCGAGTCCTTTATCCGCTTACAATGGCTTTTTTGGAAGTAAGCCGTATAGTCAAATTAATGCTTACTTGGAGTCCGCCGGAAAAGCTCCGATTTCTTGGTAGAAACTAAATTGTCATTTTATTCATACTTATTATGAGATTATTTTTACGTTTTGTGGTATGATTTACGTGATTAGAAGAAGCAATGAAATCCCATGAAGGAGTTGATTAAAATGGCTTTATCAGCTGCACGTTTTGAAGAACATGAAGGATTTACTGCGCTTGCTTTTGTTTGGAAGGGCACTTTTGAGGAAGCGTTTCACGGTGAGGTGCACAAAACAATCAAGAGAATACAAAATTGGGCAGAGTCCGAAGCTAGTCTGAAGCACGATAAGACGCTACTTGGGATGTCTGTGCATAATTTAGAGGATGGTTTCACGTATTATTCTGCTGTGAAGGCCAATTGGAAACCAGAGAATATCCCGGATGACATGGAGTGGATCGAAATTCCAGCACATACGTATTTTGTGTGCGACCATATCGCGGGTACGGATATTAATGAAACGTACAAAGAAGTCGCGGAACGCATTGCAGCACGCGATTATCGACCATATATTACGGTGGAATATCCCGTTTTTGACGAATTACCGTTCAAAATTGAGGTGTATAATAGCGCAATAGATGTGCCAAGAGCGGAACAGGAATTTCATATTATGATTCCTATCGTGAAGCATCTAGGTTAGAATGCAGAACCGAATAAGCAGCTTTTCGCAGAGTTGTTTATTTGGTTTTACATAGTATAAAAGTAACCGGTTACAACTACTTGGTTTACCACAAATCAAGAAATGCAAGGCTCTTTCGGCGTGTTATTGTGATATAGCGAACATATTCTAAGTGTGGGGACTCCAAGATCAATATAAATAAAACATACATGAGCAGAAAGAGGGGATTTTTGTGGCTGCATATTTCACACCACAAGAGGTGGTAGACGAAACAATAAAGAAAGGGGTAGCAAAAGCTAGTTCTTCCACGCTGGCACTCATTATTTTGGGCTTTCTAGGTGGCGCTTTCATTTCACTGGGTTTTTTACTTTATATTCGCGCAGTTGGAACGATGCCGCATGAATGGGGAAGTTTTGCGACGTTTATTGGGGCGAGTTTGTTCCCAGTTGGGCTAGTCTGTATTTTACTTGGCGGGGGCGAGTTGATTACAGGAAACATGATGGTTGTAGCGCTTGCATGGTTCGATCGCAAAATTTCTGTTAAGCAGCTACTGCGGAATTGGGCGATTGTAACCGTTATGAATTTTGTCGGCGCGATTGCGGTTGCGTTTTTCTTCGGACATTTTGTAGGTCTCACAGAAGGCGATTTTCTTGCAAAAACAGTTGCCACGGCAGGCGCGAAAATTAAAGATCCGTTCTGGGTCGCATTCGTATCGGGAATTGGCTGTAACTGGTTCGTGAGCATCGCTGTTTGGCTTTGCTACGCCGCGAAAGATTTCACCGGCAAAATTTTAGGCATTTGGTTTCCCGTTATGGCATTCGTTGCGATAGGTTTTCAACACGTTGTCGCCAACATGTTCATCATTCCAGCCGCGATTTTTGCAGGAAGCTACTCATGGGGACAGTTCATCAATAATGTTATTCCAGTTTACCTAGGTAATGTTGTCGGCGGAGCGGTATTTGTTTCACTATTCTACTATTTGGCCTACAAAAAGAAAACCGCACCAAAAGAAAAAGAATTTGAAGCAAAGATTCCACTAGAAGATTGATGGTTGTAGTTTCATGAAGGTTGATTTTTTTTGAGAAATGCGTTATGATGAACCCAACAAATGCAAAGGGGTGTCTTTTGAGCCGATGAAAATGTAATCCTATTTTTTTAAGAGAATTCGAATAAGCGTGAAATGAACTGGACTGAGGTCGGTTTATTCGCGAACGAAATTTTCTAGAATGGGATTGCTGTGCTCAAAATGACGCAGAGCGAATAAAGACGGGTTTGTGTGTTGGCAAAATGGCTAACAGGCTTGTTTTCTGACTTCCTATTCTAGAGAAATAGGAGGTTTTTTTATGCTGATTTTAGAGATTAATGATGTGAAAAAAGAGATAGCGGACCGGGTTTTGTTTGAAATTCCGCATGTGATGGCGAATCGTGGGGAACGGATTGGGATTGTTGGCCGAAATGGGCTGGGCAAGACGACGTTGCTTGAGATGATGGCTGGGGTCACGACGCCGGATCAAGGGATTGTGACGCGAAACGGAACGACGGGTTATTTGCCGCAAATTTTGCCGGAGGATGCAAAACTTTCTGGTGGCGAAAAAACGCGGAAGGCTGTGCAGAGGATTTTGGCGGAGCAGCCGAACTTACTTTTTGCTGATGAGCCGACGTCTAACTTGGATGTGGATAGCGTGAAACATTTGGAGCGCCAATGGAAGCGGTATGCTGGGACGTTGTTTGTTATTTCGCATGATCGGATGTTTTTGGATGCGATTTGTACGACGATTTGGGAGCTGGATCAGGCGCGAATCACGGTTTATCCAGGGAATTACAGCGCGTATGAGGCGGCGAAACAGGCGGAGCGAGATAAGGCTGAGGCTGGATATGAGCAGTATCAGGCGAAGAAACGGAAACTGGAGGAATCGCAACAACATCATGAGAAGACTGCACAAGGTCTGCGGAAGCCGAACAAGCGATTTTCGTCAAGACAGATTCGGGCAGCGAAACCGGGCAAAGGTGTGCAGGAGAAGAAACAGCACAAAACCATTAAGGCGCTGGAGCAACGCATTGATCGTTTGGAGAGAGTGGACAAGCCGTTTCACCAAAAAGCGATTAAGATTATGCTTCCTGAACAGAACCAAATCAAGCAGGGAAATACCGTGATTCGTGTTAATCAACTTAGCACAAGGGTTGGCAAACGGGTCTTGTTTTCGGATGCGACGTTTAGTTTGAAGAGCGGTGAAAAAGTGGCACTTATCGGGAAAAATGCGAGCGGGAAAACGACTTTTTTACGTCAAATTATGCAATCAAATGAGGCGATTAAGCGTGGCGATAAAGTGAAGATTGCTTATTTTGATCAGCAGTTAAAGCAGGTAGATTTGACGAAGACGTTGTGGGAGAATATTCAAGCAGTGAGTATTCATGATGATCAGATGAACCGGGATTGTCTTGGTAGTTTGCAGTTTGTCGCGGCTGATTTGGCGAAAGATACGACGGTTTTATCTGGCGGAGAACGGGTGAAGTTGGCGCTCGCGATGCTACTTTTGAGTGATGCTAATGTGCTTATTTTGGATGAACCGACGAATTATTTGGATATTAATGCAATGAAGGCGTTGGAAAGCTTGATTAGCGGCTATTCTGGGACGGTACTTTTTGTATCGCATGATCGGACTTTTGTTAGGAAGGTCGCGACTTCGCTTTTAGTTTTGGAAGAGGAGAAGTTGACGTTGTTTGACGGGACGTATGCGGATTGGGAAAATGCGAAAAAGACAGTGGAGACGCGGGTTGAGGAGGATAAATTATTGCTGGAGATGGAGATGTCAGCGATTGCGGCCAAATTAATGGAACCAAGGTTAACGGCTACCGAAAAAGCGGAACTTGAGAAACGTTACCAAGAAGTTGTCGCGAAACGGAAGTAAAGGAATTGCGAAAGGGTGTGACTTCAATGTACAATAGAGAGGTAGATTTTGAGGAGAGAGGTAGAAAATATGGGGCAGCAGAATGTCCAAGATAGGTTGAAAATGAAAACATTGGAGATGGAGCATTTAACGCAATTCAATGATTTGCTACGGTACGTGTTCCAGGTAACGAATCAGGAGCTGCATGAAGTTGGCTGGGCGGAGGACGAAATTGAGCAAGCCAAACGCCCAGTCTTGCGAAAAGCGGATGTTATTGGCTGGTTTGATGGGGATAAATTGATTTCGCAAATGGCCGTGTACCCGATGAATGTGAATATTTTTGGTGAGATATATAAAATGGGCGGTGTGACAGGGGTTGGGACGTATCCTGAGTATGCGAACTTTGGATTGATGCACCGTCTGATGCGACAAAGCTTGAAGGAAATGCGTGACCGGGAGCAGACGATTTCTTATTTGTATCCGTATTCTATTCCGTATTATCGCCGGAAAGGTTGGGAGATTATTTCGGACGTGATGACGTTTACGATTAAGGATACGCAGCTTCCGGAGAATGTTCCTGTGAAGGGGATGGTGGAGCGCCTCGATATTGAGCATGAAGATGTGTTGAAAACGTATGACCGTTTTGCAAGGAATCAGCACGTTGCGATGATTCGTGATTCGCTGGCCTGGGAAGAATACTGGCGCTGGGAACGCGAAGAGATGATTGCGGCTGTGTATTATGACGAGGCGAACGAACCCCAAGGATTTATGTATTATTGGATTGCTGATGATATTTTTCATATGAAGGAAATGGTGTATTTAACGCAAGAGGCGCGGCATGGTTTGTGGAACTTTATTAGTGCGCA
Organism: Paenilisteria newyorkensis; assembly: GCF_000766145.1. Classification (GTDB taxonomy): domain Bacteria; phylum Bacillota; class Bacilli; order Lactobacillales; family Listeriaceae; genus Listeria_A; species Listeria_A newyorkensis. Next base: position 16,557 of record NZ_JNFB01000001.1, read on the forward strand.
TTTTTCGATGGTGACGCATGTGAAAGGGAAAATGTACACGAATGCACCGATTGCTTTTTTGATGGAGGATAGTGATATCACGGAGACGATTCATCCGTATTATATGGCGCGAATTGTGGATGTGGAAGGCTTTTTTAAGATGTATCCTTTTGCGGAGAAGCAGGCGGATTTTCATTTCAGGGTGACGGATGATTTGCTGGATTGGAATCAGGGTATTTTCGCTTTTACGTGGGATGAGAACGGTGATTTTGAGATGGTCAAAGAGGCGCGAGGGGAGGCGGTTGAGATTGATATTCAGACGCTGACGACGATGTTTTTTGGCTACAAACGCCCGAAATATTTGCGCAAAATTGGGCGGTTAATGGCGAGTGATATGGTCGTGAAGCAGCTGGAGAAAATGATTCCTAACGAGACGCCGTATTTTTCAGATTATTTTTGAGTGTGGAGGAGACTACTGAGTTTAGTGGTCTTCTTTTTTTGCGTGACGATTGGCTATTTAGCGGGATTTTGAAATTATTTTTTCCACTTTCGAGAAAACATACTGGCAATTTGACGGATTTTCAGTATAATAAAAAGAACACAAAAAAATAACTTGAAGAACTATTCACGAAATATTCGCATAATAAGGATTACAAAATAGAGCGCAATTTTTTTATGAAAAGAGGAATGATGCATGACAGAGCCGCTTGTGAAATGGTCCTATAAAGGGGAAAAGGGACCGCATTATTGGGGACATATTTGTGATGAGTATGAAATCGCGCACACAGGAAAGAATCAGTCACCAGTTGATATTCATATGGAGAAAGTGATGGAAGTACAGGGGGCTCCGCCGCTCGAACTGGATTACAAGGAAACGAAATATACGGTGAGACGTGTGGAGAATTCGGTACATCTTTTTCCGCAGAGTAAGGAACAGGGCTTGACTTATGGTGGGCAGCGGTATAATTTGATTGCTTTTCATGGTCATGTTCCGAGTGAGCACACGCTAAACGAGCATTATTTTGCGATGGAATGGCATTTGGTGCACATGAATGAAGCGGGTGAACGACTTGTTTTGGGCATTTGGATGGAGCAGGAATTGGAAGGTAGCGATTTTGGTGAGTTAGCTTCGATTTTTCCAGAGGTATTTGCTGATTTTGGCATTGAAAAAGAACTTCCGCTAGATGTTAGTGGATTTTTACCTGAAAATAGGGCATACTTTACGTATCAGGGATCACTCACGACGCCACCAACTTTTGAAGGTGTGACGTGGATTGTGCTGAGAGATGCGACAAGCGTTGCTGAAGAAGATTTTGAAGCTTTCCAAGATATTATCGAGGATACGAATCGGCCGCTTCAAGCGCTTGGTGATAGGCAAATTCATCACAGCGCGTGACGACAAACGTTGTATTTTTAAAGAAATGCACTCAAACTGGGGCTTTGGTGATTTCCAAAGCCCTTTTAAAAAATAGGAGGGAATTGGGATGTATCGGCGAGCGAGTGATTTTGCAGAACAGGCGCATCGGATGCAGCGTCGTAAGATAACGGGAGAGCCTTATTTTTCGCATCCGCGGAATGTGGCTCATATATTACGTGATGCGGGTTTTCGTGAGGAAGTTGTCGCAGCGGGATTTTTGCATGATGTGGTGGAGGACACGCCGGTAACGCTGGATGAGATTCGAGCGGCTTTTGGTGATGATGTGGCAGAGCTTGTGGCTTCTCATACGGAGGATAAATCGCAGTCATGGGAGGAGCGCAAAAGTCATACGATCGATGTTGTTCGCACGGGAACATTGGAGCAAAAAGCTATTATTGTGGCGGATAAATTGGATAATTTACAGTCGATTAAATATGCGCTCAGCTCTGAAGGAAACAAGGTTTGGGGCTATTTTAAGCGCGGATATGATTTGCAGAAATGGTATAATGAGAGCATTGTGGCGAATATGTACGTGGGACTTGAAAAAGAGGAGATTCCGAGTTATTTTAAGCAATTTGAGCAGTTGTGCCAGTGGATTTTTAGGAAGTAATTTTCCTTGATTTTAATTATCTGTTAAATTAGGTATATATAATCTTATTTGATAATTGTTAGACAATAAGCTTCTCAAGTTGCGATTTTTGATGTAGAATGAAAACGAATACATAATGAAAGAGGAGTGGATTGGAATGGTTTTTGGAGCGATTGAAGCTGGCGGTACGAAGTTTGTTGTGGCGGTTGGCGATGCGTCGGGTAAGGTTTTGAAACGGGAGACGTATCCTACGACAGAGCCGGCTGAGACGATGAAGTCTGTGGAACGGTTTTTCAAGCAGTATGAGGGGGATTTGGAGGCGATTGGTGTTGGTTCGTTTGGTCCGATTGATGTGCGGAGATCGAGTCCTACGTATGGCTATATCACGTCGACGCCAAAATTGGCATGGCGGAACTATGATATTGTCGGCGCGCTGAAAAAAGCATTTGATGTACCGATTGGCTTTACGACGGATGTGAACGCGGCGGCGCTTGGCGAGGTGACGCTTGGCGCGGCAGAAGGGCTTTCGAGTTGCATGTATATCACGATTGGAACAGGTATCGGTGCTGGAGCTGTGGTAAATGGCAAAATGTTAGAGGGTTATTCGCATCCAGAAATGGGGCATATCATGGTTCGCCGGCATAAGCATGATCGCTATCAAGGCAATTGTCCGTATCATGATGATTGTTTGGAAGGGCTTGCAGCTGGTGGTGCTATCGAAAAACGCTGGGGTAAAAAAGGCGTGGAACTAGCGGAAAATGAGGAAGTTTGGAATCTGGAAGCGCATTATATCGCACAGGCTTTGATGAATTATAGTTTGATTTTGTCGCCGGAGCGAATCGTTATTGGTGGCGGGGTTATGAAGCAACGCCAAGTTTTCCCACTCGTTCGCCAGAAATTAAAAACGCTAATTGCGGGCTATATTCAGTTGCCGGATTTGGAGGAATATATTGTGCCGCCGAAATTGGAGGATGATGCGGGGATTATGGGATGTATTTTATTAGCCGTGCAGACGAAGAATGAAGCTTAAATTTTGCTAGAAAGACAGCCATTTTTAGGAGAGGTGGTTGTTTTTTAGATGTCTTTGTGAGAAAATATACATGAAATAAGGAACGTATGCAAAATTGTATCGGAGGAAAAAATCATGTCAATAACAGAATTGCTACACATTAAATATCCAATTATGCAAGGGGCGATGGCACAAATCGCGAAGGCACCGCTTGTTGCAGCTGTATCGAATGCTGGTGGATTAGGAATTATCGCGTCTGGTGGTATGAGCGGAGAGGAATTGCGCGCGGAGATTCAGAAAACGAAGGCATTGACGGATAAACCGTTTGGTGTCAATTTAATGCTGATGATGACAAATATTGAGGAATTGACAGCGGTTATTATAGAAGAAGGTGTGAAAGTTGTGACGACTGGGGCTGGGACGCCGAAAACGTATATGCCGATTTGGAAGGAAGCTGGGATTACGGTGATTCCGGTTGTGCCGTCTGTGCTGATTGCGCGCAAGATGGAGCAGCTTGGCGCAGACGCGGTTGTGGCGGAGGGCACGGAAGCGGGTGGACATGTTGGCGAAACGACGACGATGGCGCTTTTACCGCAAGTAGTTGATGCTGTTTCGATTCCGGTCATTGCGGCTGGTGGAATTGGCGATGGGCGCGGGATTGCGGCTGCTTTTGCATTGGGAGCTCAAGGTGTACAAATTGGCACGCGCTTCCTGGCAACCGATGAATGTCCGGTTCACGAGAACTTTAAATTGGCGTGTTTGAAGGCGAAAGATCGCGATACGGTTGTGACAGGTCGCCGAAATGGTGCGCCGGTTCGTAGTATTAAAAATAAGATGATTAAAGAATACCAGCGCTTGGAGGATGAGAACGTGGATCGCGATGTGTTGGAAGAATTGACACTCGGTTCATTGCGTAAAGCGGTGCAGGAGGGCGACACGGAAAATGGATCGGTGATGGCTGGGCAAATTACGGGCATGATCACTGAAATAAAACCCGTAGATGCGTTGATTCAAGAAATGATGACGCAAGCAACAGAAACGGCAAGTGCATTGACTGTAAAATAAGTTTTGTATAAAAAAGACAGTCTTGAGAACCTACGAGATGTAGGGGGATCAAGACTGTTTTATATATTTATTGTACGAAGTTGGGATCCATGTACATGACTTCCCACAAGTGTCCGTCGATATCTTGGAAACTTCCGCTATACATGAAGCCGTGATCTACTTTTTCGTTGGATGGAGAACCACCAGCAGCGAGCGCTTTCTCAACAAATGTGTCAACACCTTCGCGGCTATCGGCAGAAAAACCTAAAATAGCTTCAGTTGATGTTGTAGCATCCGAAATATTTTTCTTTGTGAATGTTTTGAAGTAGTTTTCTACGACCAACATAACAAACGTCGTATCATTTAAAATCAGACATGTCGCATTTTCATCCGTGAATTGCGGGTTGAATTCAAAGCCAAGTGCTGTGAAAAAGTCCACCGATGCGTTTAAATTTTTTACAGGTAACGTTAGAAAAACCATTTTTGCTTGTACCATTTTTTCACTCCTTAATAGTTGTAATCCTCATTATTATACTTTATTTTTATCGAAATTTGTATTTTCAGAACTCGCGCCTAAGAAATAAGCTAGGACTGCTCGGAATATTGGCAGGCCTAGCTTATTTTATAGTGTTTGTTTTGCTTTTTCAATCATGGCTCTAATTTGGTCAAAGCCAGTGCCGCCGTAAGAGTTACGTTTTGCGACTGCGGTATAAGAGGCGAGCGCGTCATAGATATCTTCCTCAATAACGGGCTGAATCGCCTGATAATCTTTGAGCGCTACATCTTGCAAATAGATCCCTTTTTGCGTGCAATCAAGAACGAGTTTCCCAACAATTTCGTGGGCTTCGCGGAAGGGCACGCCTTTTTTAGCGAGGTAATCAGCCAGTTCGGTCGCATTTGAGAAATCTTTTTGCGTCGACTGTTCCATCACGGACGTGTTGACTTTCATTGTTTCAATCATCCCAGCGAAGATATCAAGACTTGTTTTTACCGTATGAACCGTGTCAAACATGCCTTCCTTGTCTTCCTGAAGATCCTTGTTATACGCGAGCGGCAAGCCTTTTAGCACCGTCAGCAAGCCGAAGAGGTTACCGTAAACACGACCGGTTTTCCCGCGAATTAGCTCGGCCATATCTGGGTTTTTTTTCTGAGGCATAATGCTACTTCCCGTCGCGAACGCGTCAATCAACTCGACAAACTGAAATTCATGACTCGTCCATAAAATCAATTCCTCACAAAAACGCGATAAATGCGTCATCAAAAGGGCGCTATTACTCAAAAACTCAATAATAAAATCGCGATCACTAACGCCGTCTAAACTGTTATCGTACATCGCGCTAAAACCGAGCTGTTCGGCACTATACGCCCGATCAATCGGAAAAGTCGTCCCAGCAAGCGCCGCGCAACCGAGCGGAGAAATATCAATCCGCTTCACGCTCTCCGTCAAACGCTCCAAATCACGACTAAACATACCGTAATAAGCCAATAAATGATGCGCAAAAGAAATCGGTTGCGCGTGCTGCAAATGCGTATAACCAGGCATAATCGTCTCGACATGGTCCTCCGCTTTCGTCACAAGCACCGTCCGCAAATGCGCCAACGAAGCGATAATCTCCGTCACGGCATCCTTCAAATACAAATGCATATCCGTCGCGACCTGATCATTCCGACTCCGCGCCGTATGTAACTTCCCAGCAACAGGTCCAATCTCTTCGTGCAGCAATTTCTCAATATTCAGATGAATATCCTCATTCACAACGCTAAATTCGAGCTCACCAGCCGCCAATTTTCCAGCAAGAACCTCAAGTCCCACCTTGATTTGCGCCGCTTCATCTACCGAAATAATGCCACATTTCCCGAGCATCGCGACATGCGCCAAGCTTCCCGTAATATCCTGTTTTGCCAGTTTTGCATCAAAGGAAATCGAGGCGCCGAATTCATCGATCCACGCCTCACTTTTACCTTGAAAACGACCGCCCCATAATTTTTCCATGGTTTACACCTCTGTTTTCGCGTTTAATTTTGCATTGACCTCAGCGCTAACTTTCGTTGGTAGGCCCCAAAGTTTGATGAATCCAACCGCAGCATCTTGATCGAATGTATCCGCCGAAGTATACGTCGCCAAGTTCTCATCATACAGCGAATTCGGTGATTTCCGACCTTCCACAATCGCGTGTCCTTTGAAAAGTTTCATCCGAATCGTGCCGTTCACATATTTTTGCGTATCTTTCAAGAAGGCCACGAGAGAACTTGTAAGCGGTGAAAACCAAAGCGCGTTGTAGATCACTTCACTGATTTTCTGCTCAATCACCGGTTTGAAATGCGCGACTTCACGAACAAACGTCAAATCTTCCAGTTCTTTATGCGCCGTAATTAACGCAACCGCGGCAGGGCACTCGTAAACTTCCCGTGATTTAATGCCGACAAGACGGTTTTCAATATGATCAATCCGACCAACACCGTGCGCGCCGGCGATCTTGTTTAATTTTTGAATCAAAACGGCTAAACTTAGCGTTTCACCGTTCAAAGCAACAGGAACACCTGCTAAAAACTCGATTTCGATGATTTCGGGTGTGTTTGGCGTATCTTCAAGGGCAACCGTCAAATCATACGCCGCTTCTGGCGGAGCAATCCACGGATTCTCTAAAACGCCACACTCATTCGAACGTCCCCACAAGTTTTGGTCGATAGAAAACGGATTATCGAGGTCAATCGGAACTGGGATATTATGTTTTTGTGCGTATTCGATTTCTTCTTCCCTCGACCATTTCCAGTCACGAACGGGCGCAACAACCTTCAAATCTGGTGCTAATGCGTGAATCGCGACTTCGAAACGAACTTGATCGTTCCCTTTTCCAGTACAACCATGAGCGATAGCGGCAGCGCCTTCTTGTCTAGCAACCTCCACGAGTTTCTTCGCAATCAATGGACGAGAAAGCGCTGAAATCAGTGGATATTTTCCTTCATAATAAGCATGGGCTTGCAAAGCGATTAGAGCAAATTCTTCCGCAAATTCTTCCCGCGCGTCAATCGTGTACGACGCAGATGCACCGACAGTCAGGGCTTTTTCTTTAATGAATTCCAAGTCTTTTCCTTCGCCAACATCTAAACAACAAGCAATCACATCATAATTTTCCTCGGTTAACCATTGAATCGCAACGGAGGTATCTAAACCACCAGAATAAGCAAGAACGATTTTTTCTTTTGTCATCTCTACATCCCCTTTTATTAATAAATATACATTTCGATAAAACTAATAATACCATCATACGAATGTTATTTCAACTATTTTATTTATTATTATTCATAAAAATGATTAAATATCCATAAAAATAAAAGCGAAATCGCATCAACTTGCGCGTTTTCCTAGCCTACAAATTGGTTAAAATTTTTCAAAACTGCTATACTTATAAGGTGAATGACCTGAGATTATTTTGGAGGAGTGAGCGTAATTGAAACAGACATTGAAATGGATTGGTATTGTTTTAGTCAGTATCGTATTGTTACCGCTAGTTGCTATTTTCTTCATCTACAAGAAGGCAACCGGTAAACGGGAGTACGATCCAAAGGTTCTTGACAATCTAGAAGAAGCAGCACAAGATTATGTGAAAAAGACAGCACCATTATCGGATGTAGATTCGCGTTATAAGTACATCCGCCTAGCTGAAAAAGCACTTCCAGCAGCAAAAAATATCGAAGTTGGCGAAATTGAAAATAAGAAAATTGATGGCCCAGGTGGCAAAATTAGTCTTCGTATTTATTCACCAGAAGCAGACGGCCCGTATCCTTTAATGGTATATTTCCACGGTGGCGGCTTTGTAACGGGTAGCGTGCAGTCAACAGATGGCATTGCCCGTAAATTAGTCCAAACAACAGGATATCGCGTGATTTCGGTTGATTACCGCTTAGCACCAGAAAATCCATTCCCAGCAGCGATTGAAGACGCCTATGCGACGGTCGCTTGGGTTTCGAAGCATTTAACAAGTTTACGTGCGAAATCAAAGGATATCGTTGTAGCAGGGGACAGCGCTGGCGGGAACATCGCGGCAGTTGTTGCCCAATTAGCGAAGTCAAAAGGAACACCGAACATCTCGAAACAAATTTTGCTGTATCCGCCTGTTGATATTTTCTCACGGGATGCGTCCGTGCTTTATCCGTCGATGGATGAGTTTGCGGAAGGTTATGTTTTGACGAAAGAATCATTGGATAAATATTTCAAACTCTACTTATCTGGTGCGGGCGATCGTAAATATGATCCACTTGTTGCGCCAATTCGTCATAAAGACGTTTCTGATTTACCAGCAGCATTTGTAGCGACGGCTGAATACGACCCATTGCGCGATCAAGGCGAGGCGTATGCGGAGAAATTAAAAGATGCCGGCGTGCCAGTTTACGCGAAACGTTTGGAGAAGGTACCACATGGCTTCATGAGTACACCTTCTGCGGCAACGGATGAGACGTACGAATTGATCAGCGAATTTTTACAAGAGAAATTATAAGCGACGAAAAAGGTAGCGATCTTGGATTGCTATCTTTTTTTGCGATTTTGAGCTACTATGGATAAAAAGAAGGAGCGTGAGATTATGAGCTTAGGAAAAATTTTGATTGCAGAGGACGATAATGATATTAACCATCTGATTTCAGACGTGTTGACGCGCGAAGGCTATACCGTTACGCAAGCATTTTCAGGGACAGAGGCAAAATTGTATTGGAACAGTGAAACGTTTGACTTGTTGCTGTGCGACTTGATGTTGCCAGGGCTAACTGGTGAGGAATTGGTGGCGGAAATTACAGCGAAGCAAAACGCGGCGATTATCGTGATTTCGGCTAAAAACACGGTGATGGATAAAGTGGATTTGTTGAAATTAGGAGCTAGCGATTACATGACAAAGCCGTTTGATATTGAAGAATTAGTGGCGCGCGTGGAGGTTCAGTTGCGAAAAGCGAATGTTGCGTCGCTGGGTGACAAGGACGATGCGCTGGTTTGGAATGGTTTATCGTTGTCGGAAGATCGTTATAGCGCCCAGGTTGATGGTGTGGATGTTCGTTTGACTGCTCGCGAGTTTGGAATTTTGCAATTGTTACTTAGTAATCCGAGCAAGGTTTTCACGAAAGAGAACATTTTTGCGTCTGTGTGGGGTGAGACGGAGTTTATTGATGAGAATACGGTGAATGTACATATGAGTAATATTCGTGGGAAATTGGGAAAAGTAGCGCCGGATCGCGAGTTTGTGGAGACAGTTTGGGGGATTGGGTTTAAAATGAAAAATTGAAAGAGCTAAAGGAAGGCAGTTTCATTCCACTGCATATGGAGGTTCTAAAAAGGCAAACGACGCTTTTTAGGACCACAACAAAGCAGGATCCTAAGGCGGGGAACGTGATGTAACGTATGGAGATGTATACTCACTGACGTTCCTATACATCTGATTATATAAGAGAAGACTGAGCGGGGGACACCGTTCGGTTTTTTCGTTTGGTTTGGAGGAACATACGATTTTAGAGATTGGTGGGGCGTCATACTCGGCGCCTCCGGATCCAGCTTCAACGGCCAGACCCTCGAAATTTTCGTGACCTCCGCAAAAACCAAGTGCGGGTTTTTACTGCGCCCCCTATGTTGTGGCTCTTATAAGGCATCACTTGCCGATTTAGAGCCTCAATACGAGTGCGAACAGAGTGAGCATTCGTTCCTTGCATTCTGTCGAGGCTAAACGGGCCGTTTCAGCTTTGTTGTGGTTCTTATGAGGCATCACCTGCCGATTTAGAACCTCAATATGCATGAGAACGCAGTGAGCATGTAATCCATTTTTCATTCTTAATACTTTCTTAAGCTCCCCTTCACACATCCTTGAGACCTCCTTGTTATAGTTAACCTATCGAAAAGAAAGAAGGGATTGAGCGATATGAGAGAAACGATTTTGGAGACCGCTGCGCTTTCGAAAAAATTTGGGGACAATTATGCGGTGGATCATGTGAATATGACGGTTCAAAAGGGGGATATTTATGGCTTTATTGGTAAAAATGGTGCTGGGAAAACGACTTTTATTCGTCTGGTAACGGATCTAATGCATACGAACGGCGGCGATGTTACGCTGTTTGGCTCGAGTCACCCGAAAGATATTCGCCAGGCTCGGACGCGAATCGGCGCAGTTATTGAAGGCCCGTCTTTATATCCAAACTTAACAGCTTATCAAAACTTAAATTACTATATCCTCCAAAAAGGGATTCCGGATAAAAAACGTATCGATGAAGTGTTAGAATTTGTAGGCTTGGAGAACACCGGACGCAAAAAGTATCGCAATTTTTCCATGGGGATGAAACAACGGCTTGGCATTGCGCTTGCCATCTTACATCATCCGGACTTCTTGATTCTAGACGAACCGATTAACGGACTTGATCCGATGGGCATTATCGAAATTCGAAATATCATTCTAAAATTAAACGAAACGTATGGCACAACAGTCTTCATTTCGAGTCATATTTTGACAGAATTGGCGCTCGTCGCAAACCGTTACGGTATTATCAACAACGGCCGTCTCGTGAAGGAGCTCTCAAAAGAAGATTTAGAATCCGAAAGCAGGCGCTACCTCGTGCTGAAAACAGTGAACAAAGAGGCCGCCGTCATGCACCTAGAAAGCTTCCTAGAATTGCATCAATACGAAGTCCACAGCGACGGCAGCATCCGGATTTTTGATTACATTGATCAACCAGAAAAAGTCAGTCAAGTCATGTTTGACGCAGGAATTATCATTACCGAACTTCGTGTTGTCGAGGCGAATTTGGAAGAATACTTTATTGATTTAATTGGAGGGGAAGACAAATGATAGGATTGATTCGAGCAGATAGTTATCGGTTAACAAAGGGAAAAATGTGGATGCCTTTCGTCACGTTGATGGTGATTGCAGTCGCGGTCGCAGGTTTAATTTACTTAGCCTTAAATGTAGATTGGATTTCCTTAACACAAGACGGAGAAACACTCACAGCGCAAGACAAAGCACTACTTAGCCAAACCTTAACAGGAACTCAAATGACGCAATTGATGCTATCTTTTAGTATCGTCCTAGCCATGGCGTTCATCTCGATTTTCTCCAACCTCTGGAGCATCGAATTCTCAGCTGGCGTTGCGAAAAATGTCCTCGTATCAGGCGTTTCACGTACCACTTTCTACTTCTCAAAATTATTAACAGGCTGGGCGGTCGGCGCCTTGATGCTACTCGTGTATACAGCATCCATCGCGATCTCCTCACAGCTTTTTGTAGGGCATGTCGATTTTGTAACGATATTGCTCGGGATGTTAGCGCAACTCCCACTATACCTAGCGCTAATCACGATTGGATTTTTCATCTTTATCATTATTCCAAAAGAAAGCATCGCAATCGTGACATACATCTTAGCATTTTTATTCATCGAACCGATTATCAGGAACCTAGTCAACGTTTTCCTACCGAAATGGACGATCATCAAAGACATGTTCCTATTCAGCAAAATCAGCACGATGTCCGACCTCTCCGCACTCAGTCAGCACGCGATTACGACCAATATTTTAACCGGTTTAGCGTACATGGCAGTTTTCACAATCCTCGGTTGGATGGTGTTCCGATTTAAAGAAATCAAGTAATATGATAGAATAAAGACGAAGGAAGGAGCGGATAGCATGGTTTACCTCTTAGGCGCCGTAATCGTAGTCTTACTCGGCTGGATATTTCTAATCAAAAAACAACTACGAGCCACATCAGCAAAAATAAAAGATATCGCGACAAGACGAGGTTCCAACGAGCGGCTAACCATGGACATCGCCTCACCAGAAATCAGGCAACTGCTCCTTCACGTCAACGAATTATTAGAAGCCAAGGCAAAAACAGAACGGCAATTCCAGACGCTAAACAAGGAGTTACGCGAGACAATCGAAAACGTCTCCCATGATTTAAGAACGCCGCTAACCTCCTTGTCTGGCTATTTACAACTCATGGACCGCGACACACTCACACCAGAAGAACGCGAGAAATACAGCCTTGTCATCAAAAATAAAATCCAAACCCTAACCGAACTCGTCGAAAATTTCTTCGTGTTATCGAAGTTATCGAGTGACGAAGGGAAGTTGCAACTAGAACCAGTGAATCTATCCGATTTCATGACAGAAGCCGTGGCCTCGTATTATGAAGACTTCTCAAAAAAAGGCGTCACCCCAGAACTGTCAATTGCCTCTGATATACGCGTAAATGCAGATCGAAAAGCATTACAACGCATGGTGGATAATTTTGTTTCGAATATGTTGAAGCACGGCGAAGGCCCTATGCAAATAACGCTGGCGAAGCAAAATGGTAAGGCGGTTCTATCATTTTCCAATCAAGCGAGCCAACTCACAGAGGCAGACGTTCCACGCTTGATTGAGCGATTCTACACAGCTGACCGCGTCCGTAGCGGCAATAACACGGGGTTGGGTCTAGCGATTATCGATTTACTGGCGAAAAAGCTAGGAGCGAGCTTCACAGTCGAATGGAAAGAAGAAGTATTGATGTTTATCGTGATTTTTAAATAAGAAAAGCGCTGAAATCAAGAGTTATCAAAACTCAGATTTCAGCGCTTTTTTAAGATTCCATTTAAACGACAGGTTTCTCACTATTTTCAGCTTCGATTCCTTCGCGCCGCAGTTTTATCAGTCGTGCTAGGTTAACAATTAACGTTTTTGCAAGAGCGTACGTTGGCACACCTAAAATCATGCCGAGAATTCCTGCCAAGTTACCAGCCACAATCAAGATGATAATGATCGTTAGCGGGTGGATGGCGAGCGATTTACCCATGATGTAAGGCGACAACAAGTTCGAGTCGATTTGCTGCACGATTGTCACGACAACAATAACGAGAACTGCTTGTAACGGGGAATCAAACAGGGCAACGATAACAGCCGGAGCCGCCCCGATAAATGGCCCTAAATAAGGAATAATATTCGTCACACCAGCGATTAAACCGAACAACAAAGCATACGGTTCGCCGATAATGAAATACCCAATCATCGTAAAAATACCAACAAACATACAGTCAATCGCTTGGCTTGAAATATACGTGGAGATGGTTTTGTTCATGGCCTTGATAATTTCACGAGCCTCCGTACGAATACCTTGCGGGAAAAATTTCTCGGTCGAATCAAGGAATTTATGCCCATCCTTGAACATGTAGAACAAGATAAATGGCACCGTCACGAGAATCATCACGAAACTGGAGATAAAACCAAAAATTAGGCCCAAGCTCCCAGTTAAACTACCAACAACGGTATTTAAAATTTTCGGAATCGAGATGTTCAGTTTTTCCATCTCCGCTTTAATATCGATGTTTTTAATGTTACTATTCTTCACTAAATTGTCCCACCAATGCTGGAACTGCTCCCAATATTGAGGTGCGGCTTTCACGAGAGAAGCCACTTGATCCGCTAAGATAGGTCCGAGTTGTACGACCGCTAATACTAAAAGCACAATAAAAACAACAAAAATACTCAAGACACTAAGTAAGCGCGGAACCTTCCTTTTTTCCAAAAACAAAACGATTGGGTTGAATAAGTAGAATAAAAAACCAGCAATCATAATTGGCAGGAATAGCGTAGAAACAACCGTTCCGATGGGGGCGAAGATAAAGCTCATCTTATTAAGTACAAATAAAATCGCCACTAACGCCAGAATTTCTAACGTCCAAAAAAATAATTTGGACTCTTTGAAGCGTGATATTTTCATGATAGGTCCCCTCTCTATACTGGATTTGTAAGTAATATTACTGAGCCCAGCGTTTTCCATATGTAGACTATCATTAATAGTACCATTTTCGAACGGAAAAAACCACTCCCATCTGTAACTTGACTTATTTTGTATAGTTGTTATACTATATATATAACAGTTGTAGAAAGAAGGTGCGTAGATGCTACTCCAAATAGATTTGCAGGCCGAAGAACCAATATATACACAAATTATGCATCAAATTATTGAAGGCATCGCCAAGAGAGAACTCAAGCCAGGCGATGATTTGCCGTCCGTGCGCAGTTTGGCGAGCGATATCGGTATAAATTTTCATACGGTAAATAAAGCCTATCAGTTATTGAAGCAAGAAGGCTACATCCTGATTCATCGCCAAAAAGGAGTCGTGATTCATCCTGATGGAGTGGAGAAAGCAACAGAAGCCTTTTATGAAGAATTAAGACGAAAAGTAAGACCGCTCATTGCAGAGTCTATTTCCCGATCTGTCTCCAAAACAGAGTGGGAGGCAATCTGCGCGACTATCTATGAAGAAATTGAACCCGAGGAGGAGCAATAATGGAACTATTAATTTTTATCGCGATGATGCTCTTAGTAACTGTATTACAAGCTGTGACACCCTACGTCATCCGTCGCGGCGAGAGCTTTGGCGTCATGGTAGGTGAGAAAGCAGCCAATAATCCGACATTACGCAAAATGAAGCGGGAATTCTTACAGTGGAATATCGTGGTTGGCGTCATCATAACGATAATCGCGACTGTGCTTTTAGCTATGACATCCAGTGAAAGTGGACAAGCAACCATTTTTATCCTTGCGATTTTTGCTACGCTCATTATTTCGTTTCTGATTTACATGCGTTTTTATAAAGCTTCTCTGATGTGGAAAAGCGAGAATCTGCAAACGAACGAAAGTAAGGCGGACATCGTGATGGTAGATACAACATTCCATCGTCAAAAGCTAACGATTTCTTACGCTTGGTATCTAATTCCGCTCGTTCTGATCTTTATCACAGTAGGTTTGACCATTATTTATTATCAGCAAATTCCAAACCAGATTCCAATGCAATACAATTTTGATAATGAAGTAACGAGAACAGCTGCTAAGAGTTTGCGTACGGCGATGATGATGCCGACGATGCAATTAGTTATGCTAGGGTTATTTATATTTATCAACTATATGATGTCGCGCAGCAAACAAGTCATCGATAACGATAACCCGACAGATTCTATGCGAAGAAGTGTATTATTCAGGCTCATCTACAGTAAATACAATTTCGTCATGTGCCTCTTGCTCATCCTATTATTTATGTTCATCCAATTATCATTTATCTTCGCGATTTCACAAACAGTCATCATGCTTGCGTTAGTCGTGATACTCATCATTATTTTTGGCGGTCTGCTATTCCTAATGGTACGTGTAGGACAAGGCGGCAGTAGATTAAAACTAACAGAAAATGAGCAAAAAGATAAACCAAGACCAGTTCGCGATGACGACGCTAATTGGAAGTTGGGCGTGTTCTACTTCAATCCTAAAGATCCCGCTCTCTTTGTTGAAAAACGTTTTGGTGTTGGTTGGACAATTAACATGGCAAGACCAACTGCTTGGCTTTCCATAGTTGCTATTGTGGGTATTATCATCGTTATCACTATCCTATTTAGCTAAATACAAAAAAGGTAGCAGAAAGTTAAATTCTGCTACCTTTTTTTACTTGATGAGCCGTGATGGGCTCGAACCATCGACCCTCTGATTAAAAGTCAGATGCTCTACCAACTGAGCTAACGGCTCTAAAAATGGCTGGGCTAGCTGGATTCGAACCAACGCGTGACGGAATCAAAATCCGTTGCCTTACCGCTTGGCTATAGCCCAATAAAATGGTGGAGGGGGGCAGATTCGAACTGCCGAACCCGAAGGAGCGGATTTACAGTCCGCCGCGTTTAGCCACTTCGCTACCCCTCCATATAAAATGTCAACTGCAGGAATTGAACCCGCAACCTACTGATTACGATTCAGTTGCTCTCCCAGATTGAGCTAAGTTGGCAAAACAGAAAAACTGCTTGACCGCCCAAGAGAGCTGTTTCCTAGTAACAATTACAGATGAATGGTGGGGGCTAACGGGATCGAACCGCTGACCCTCTGCTTGTAAGGCAGATGCTCTCCCAGCTGAGCTAAGCCCCCATAAATGATACTATTTCATAATATAACATAATTTCTATTTTGACCAGTGTTTTGCTATAAAAATTTAAAAAATGACCCGTACGGGATTCGAACCCGTGTTACCGCCGTGAAAGGGCGGTGTCTTAACCGCTTGACCAACGGGCCATGTGGCTAGCAAATTTACCAGCCGAAAACTATTATATAAAGAGAATGGGTGGTTTGTAAATACTTAAATTAAAGTCTTTTTATTCTGAAAAATAAAAAATAGGTTTCAAGCTTAGAACAAGAAGGGAATAGGGAGATACATTACTTTTTAAATTTTATTTAGATACGCAATTTTTATAGGAGAAATGTAGCTAAATTTAAACGCATTCACTCAGATATACGGATTAAAATAAAAACCTATTTCATTTTAAAATAGCTGTGTTATAATGTGACGTATGGAATTTTTAGAAGAAAAATCTAGTTAAAAAAGGCAGGGAGTAAAATGGGATCTCCATTAAAAAGAATGCTGATTGGAAGGCCGCTTAAGTCATCAGAGGCCGGAGATCAAAAATTAGGTAAACTCAAGGCTTTAGCTGTACTATCATCGGATGCTTTATCTTCGGTAGCCTACGGGACAGAACAAATATTGCTTGTCTTGATAACGGTTGGAGCTACTGCGATGTGGTACTCTTTACCAATTGCGTTATGCGTGTTAGTGCTCTTGTTTGCATTAAGTTTATCGTACCGCCAAATTATATATGCTTATCCACAAGGTGGGGGGGCCTATGTTGTCTCACGCGAAAACATTGGGAAGAATGCTGGCTTGATCGCAGGCGGTTCGTTGTTAGTCGATTATATGTTAACCGTCGCGGTAAGTGTATCTTCTGGAACGGATGCTATTGTTGCGGCTATCCCATCTTTATATCAATTTACTGTACCGTTAGCAATTATACTTGTTATTGTCGTGACCATTATCAATTTACGTGGTGTAACAGAATCTGCTACTATTTTAGCGGTTCCGGTTTACCTGTTCGTATTTTCTATGATTGTTATGATAGTAACAGGACTAGTAAAGCTAGCGTTAGGTCAGGATGTTTCGCATGAGACGGCATCTGTAGGAACCCATGTTTCGGGTGTAACACTTATTTTATTACTTAGAGCTTTTGCTTCTGGATCAGCATCATTGACTGGTATTGAAGCGATTTCGAATGCGGTTCCTCTATTTAAAGATCCAAAGGCGAAAAATGCATCTAGGACTTTAATTATGATGGCATCTATTCTTGGCTTCTTCTTTGTTGGCGTGACATTGTTAGCTTATTTCTATGGTGTAGTGCCTGAACTAAAATCGACGGTGTTATCCCAAATTGCTGAAAATATATTTGGTCGGAATTTCTTTTATTATTTTATTCAAGCAACAACGGCACTTATTTTAGTATTAGCTGCGAACACAGGATTTTCAGCTTTTCCAATGCTTGCTTTTAACCTGTCTAAGGATAAATATATGCCCCGTATGTATCTGGATAAAGGGGATCGACTAGGCTATTCGAATGGTATCATCACCTTAGCATTGGGTTCAATCCTGCTTATCATTCTATTCCAAGGAAAGACAGAATCACTTATACCGCTCTACTCAGTCGGCGTTTTCATTCCTTTCACTTTATCTCAAACAGGTATGATTATTAAATGGGTGAAAGAGAAGCCAGAAGGTTACATGAAAAAACTATCTGCTAACCTCTTAGGCGCACTCATTTCCTTTACGGTACTCATGGTTCTTTTTATCACGAGAATAACGGAAGTGTGGCCGGTGTTTATCTTTATGCCAGCGATGATTTATGTTTTCCACAGAACGCGTAGCCATTATGCAAAATTAGCGCCACAACTACGGATTGATGAGCAAATGGATCTGCCTGCTTTTGAAGGAAATGCCGTTATTATTTGTGTGTCCGATACCACAAAAGTAGTCGAAGGAGCACTTCGCTATGCCAAATCAATTGGAGATACGGTTATCGCTGTTCACGTTTCTCTCGATAAACAAGAAGGAAAAGAATTTGTGGAGAGGTGGAACAGGATACATCCAGAAGTCCGGATTGCAGATTTATATTCGACCTATCGTTCTATCACAGAGCCTTTGATGAAATTTATTGATACAGCACAGCAAAAAGCGAATCAAGATAATTATTCATTAACGGTACTAATACCACAGTTTATTCCTAAAAAAGGATGGCAAAATATATTACACAATCAGACAAGTTTATTGATTCGAACGAAACTGCTATTTAAAAAGGATGTTGTCGTAGCGACGTATCCATATCATTTAAAAGAATAGAAATGGCAAAGAGATGCCACGGTTAAACCTATAAAATTCTGGGGGAACTCCTAGGGATAAAAGGGGGGAGCGTGTCATCTCTTCACCTCACCTATTCTAACAACTCACAACTATACAGAAAGTTTGTACAGGAGGATTAACCCCATCCTAACAAATAAAGCAACAACTGTAAAAACAGTAAAAAATGAATTTGAAACCATTTTTGATCGCAAATTCGGATTTTGTCCTAAGAAGAAAAACGTCTTTTCGTGGCACAAAATGTTGCTAAAATACAAATTTAGCTAGAAATAAAAAGTTTTATATTTTTGAAAAGGCAGTTACTTGTGATAAAATGTAAGATAATATAGATAGAGTAGGTGAATGGGATGAAGAAAATTGGAATCCTCGGTGTGCCTTGGATGTTTCATGAGGATCGCCAAGGAGTAGCTTTAGCACCATATGCAATTAGGTATACAGGTGTTGTGAGTATGTTAGAAAAGTTAATAGACGAGGTTGTAGACTATCATAATATGGCTTTCTTCACCGACATGGAACAAGAAGCCATTTTAAAATCAAAGGATTTGAAAGCGATTACATACAAAGTGAAAGAACTACGGGAAATTGTCGCAGATATGAAAGTGGAGGTAGAGATGCCGATTGTATTCGGTGGGGATCAATTAATATCGCTGAGTTCCATTGCTGGTATGGGAGAAGAAGGCGTGGAGCAAACGGTTATTTGGGTGAATGCGCACGCAGATATGGGACAGGAGTTAAAGCAAGATAATTTGTGTCATAATGTGATGGCGACCGTTGTTGGGAGAGGACCGAAAGAACTTGCGACTATTATGGATCAGCGTTTTGTATCTGGGAATAACGTTTGCATGGTTGGAACAAGGCGAATTGATTACGAGGAATTGCGGGTGATTGAAGAGGAAGGGATTTTTCATTATGAAATGACGATGCTAGATCGAAAGGGATTTGGGATGGTGACAGATGAAATTATGCAGTGGCTGGCTAAGAAAAGCGGAAATGTTCATCTGGTTTTGGATGTGGATGCCATTGATCCAGAGTTCACGCCTGGAACGGATTTTATTTCACAAGGGGGGATTTATTGGCGAGAAATTCGTTACTTTATGAAAAATTTGGCGCTTAGTGATAAAATTAACGCGATGACTTTCGTTGGAATAAACCCATTAAATGATGATAAAAATAAAACATCGCAGTTCGTCGTATCACTGTTAGAGGAATTTTTCCAAGTAAAAAATATGCAAATCGACTATTTTTGAGAGCAAAATAAGTATTACAATTTGTAGACAAATATTTCTTTTATGTAAAGTGCTAAATCAAGCGCAATGAAGATGAGTGATAGCAACGAGTGAGCGAGAAAAGCCATTTTTTATGATGCTGTTAATGTAAGCGTTGTACATGTTGAAAAAAGAGGTTTTTGGGAGTATACTGGAACTAAGATTTAGGTATAAAAGTCTAGTTATAGTATTATGTTTGCAAAGGAGCGCTTGGTGTGGGGGATCATGAGATACGGTATTTTGTTATTCCGATGATTGTTGTTTTTATTCTTGGTATTGCTGCTATTAGTGACCCTGTTTTCCCTGTTGTAGGTTTTCTGGTTGTGGGGCTAATTGCGATTCTAACTGGTACTGTGTGTGGCTGGCTTGTAGTTGGAATTAAATGGTGTGTTCGCTTCTTTCACAATTGGAAAGAACATCGCACTGTAAAAAAAGTTATAACGGTACCAAAAAGGTAAATTACATACATTTGAAGCATTTTTCCTATAGAGAGATGCTTTTTTTGTGGGCAGAATTGCTTTTTGAGCGGAATTACGGGAAATTAAATCACTACCTTTTTGCAAAAAACCTGCTACAATTGAGTTGAGAAGAAGTAGTAGTAAGGGAGGATATGGATGGCTACATTAGCTGATGTTGCGAAAAAAGCAAATGTTTCTAAGATGACTGTATCGCGTGTGATTAATCATCCAGACCAAGTTTCTGATGAGCTGAAACAATTGGTATACAAGTCGATGGAAGAATTGGAGTACGTTCCAAATTATGCAGCTAGAGCACTTGTACAAAATCGAACACAAGTTGTTAAATTTCTAATTTTAGAGGAAATTGATACGGTGGAGCCTTACTACATGAATTTACTAACAGGAATAAGCCGGGAGTTGGATAAGCATTCTTATTCGCTACAATTAGTGACGCAGAAATCTAAGAATATTGGGCCTTATGATGGGTTAATAGTTACAGGAATGCGTGATCGTGAAATTGAAAAAGTGATGGCTGGGCTAGAAAAACCAGTGATTGCTTATGGAGAAAATCGGCGTGACGTAGATGCGATTGATGTGGATAATCGGTTGGGTGCAGAGCTTGCCACGAAGCATGTGTATGAAATCGGGTTTCGTCATATTATTTTTTTTGGCATCAATTTGTTAGAGGAAGAGTTCATGCGCTCTAGGCTTACAGGGTACTCGGAAGTGATGAAGGAGCATGATTTGATAGAAGAGAGTCATTTTATGAAGAATAGTTCACGCATAGCCGAGAAGAAGGCGCTCGATATTTTGAGTAAGGTAAAGGAGCCGATTGCAGTTATTTGTGCGTCTGATCGCATGGCTGTAGGTGTTGTGCGGGCTGCGATGTCTCTTCATAAGCGTTTTGGGGAGGATGTTGCAGTAACAGGGTTTGATGGTGTTTTCTTAGACCGGATTTCCTCACCAAAAATAACGACGGTTCGCTCGCCGGTGATTGAGATGGGAGAAACGTGTGCCCAGTTGTTGTTGAAAAAAATCAATGAGGGCGGCGCAAAACAAGGATCCATCTTGTTCCCACCAGAATTGATTATTAGAGGGTCGACGGTGATTGGGAGAGAGTAGTTTGGAAACTTTAAAAAATAGGAGCGCCCTTTTTTAGAGTTTCATCCTGTTACCGATAACATGCAAAAATTGATTGTAAGTGTTTTCAAAGCGTGCTAACTTGGAGGTAGATATTAAAAGGAGGTTTTTTTGTTATGGAAAAAGCAGCAATTTATCATCAGCCTTTCAGTTCCTATGCGTATGGCTATGATTCACAAACGTTACATATCAAGATTCGCAGCAAGCGAGATGATATCCAAGAGGTGGTGTTAATCGCCGCAGATCCTTATTTGCAAACAGAGGCTGGGTGGGCGTCAGAGGAAACCGCGCTTCGAAAAGTAGCTACAACAGAAGAGCATGATTACTGGTTTGTTGCGATAAAACCAGAGCAACGTAGATTGCAATACGGATTTGTTTTGACGGATACGACTGGAGAAGATACGTTCTATGGTGGTCGCGGTTTCTATGAGAATACGCCTGAAAACCGTGCGATTATGGATTATTATTTCAAATTTCCTTTTCTGCATGAGACGGAGGTTTTCAAGGCCCCTGAATGGGTGAAAGAGACGATTTGGTATCAGATTTTCCCAGAACGATTTGATAATGGAAATCCAGAACTTTCGCCGGCGAACGTGTTACCTTGGGGAAGTAAGGATCCTGGGCGTGATGACTTTTTTGGTGGGGATATTGCTGGGATTATCAATCATTTAGATTATTTGGCGGAGCTTGGAATTAATGGAATCTATTTAACACCAGTGTTTGAGGCGTCGACGAACCATAAGTATGATACGCTGAATTATTTTGAAATTGATCCGCATTTTGGAGATAAGGAGATGTTCCGCAAGTTGGTGCAAGAAGCGCATAAGCGTGGCATTAAGATCATGTTGGATGCGGTTTTCAATCATATTGGGGACAAGTCTCCGGAATGGCAAGATGTGTTGAAAAACGGTGAGAAATCGAAATTTGTTGACTGGTTCCACATTCATTCGTTCCCAGTGACGCCAGGCGAGAATGGGAATATCGAAGGGAAGAATACGCTGTCGTTTGATACATTCGCGTACACGATGAACATGCCAAAATTGAATACAGCGAATCCAGAAGTTCAGAAATATTTATTGGATATCGCGACTTATTGGGTTCGAGAATTTGATATTGATGGTTGGCGTTTGGATGTTGCGAATGAAGTCGATCATGCGTTTTGGAAGCAGTTCAATCAAGCGGTACGTGCAGAAAAAGAGGATATTTACATTCTCGGTGAAATTTGGCATGACTCGTGGTTGTGGCTACTTGGAGATGAGTTCGATTCTGTGATGAACTATCCATTTACGCAGACGATTATTGAAAATTTTGTTGAGGAGCGGATTAAGCCGACGAAAATGGTTTCAGGAATTAGTGAGCAGTTGATGCGCTACCAAGAACAGGTGAATCATGTCATGTTTAATATGCTTGATTCCCATGATACGGCACGCTTGTTGACGCGTTGTGAAGGGGATAAAGATAAGGCAAAAATGGCGCTTGCTTTCATGTTTGCTCACACAGGTTCGCCGTGTATTTATTATGGTACGGAGATTGGGATGGATGGCGCTGATGACCCGCTGTGCCGTAAATGTATGGAATGGGATGAAACGAAGCAAGACCAAGAGATGCTCGCCTTCATGAAAAAATTAATAGCGTTCCGTAAAACGAATCAGAAAACGTTGACTTACGGCGATTTAGTTTGGCATATTGTTGATGATGAAAATCGAATAGTTGCTTTTTCAAGAACGCTAGATGACAAGCGGTTGACGTTTATTTTTAATCAAGGTAGTGAGGCTAAAACGATTCAAAAAGCGGATGTGGGAATCACGAAAGAAGCTACTCAAGGCATAGAAGTTGCAGCGAATTCATTTGCTATTTTAGAAGACTAAGAAGAATATGGCTATATGTGTGGGATGTGCGTTGAAACCATGCATATAGCCCCTGTTTTAGGCGTAACAATAATCTTGTTATCGGTAACACGAAAATATACCTTGAAAACGTTTTCGTTATCAGCCTATAATAGCGTCAGAGGTTAACCTGTTTCACAATGCTTTACCAAGAATAAAAATTAGGGTGTGGAAAAGGAGAGCGCAAAACACAATCCAGTAAGGGGATGCGCAGGAATTTTTCAAAAGAGGAGGAAAAAAGGTAATGAGTTCATTCAAAAAGTTTAGCTTATTAGCAATGGTTTTGGTAATCGTAGCAAGCTTAGCAGCATGTGGTAGCGGAAGTTCGTCTAAAGATAGCAGTTCAAGCGACGGTAAAAAAACGTTGACGGTTTCCGTGGATGAAGGCTATGCAAAATATATTGACAAAGTTAAATCTAAATTCGAAAAAGATAACGATGTGACTATCAAAGTAGTTAAAAAAGATATGTTTGAAACACTAGAAGCACTGCCATTAGACGGTCCAGCGGGTACAGCGCCAGACGTGATGATGTCGGCGTATGACAGAATTGGCAGCCTTGGACAACAGGGACATTTAGCCGAGGTGAAATTAGGAAATAAAGATCAACTTGACGATAATGACGTGAAACAAGTGACGATTGACGGTAAAATTTACGGCGCGCCAGCAATTATTGAAACGCTTGTGTTGTACTATAATAAAGATTTGCTAGACAAAGCACCAAAAACTTTCAAAGAATTAGAAGCTTTAACAAAAGATCCACGTTTTAACTTTGCAACTGAAAAAGGAAAATCAACAGCTTTCCTTGCTAAATGGACAGATTTCTACTTCTCTTACGGTCTATTAGCTGGTTATGGTGGTTACGTATTTGGCGATAATGGTACAAATCCAAAAGACATCGGACTAAACAATGAAGGCTCTATTGAAGGTATCACTTACGCTACGAAATGGTTCCAAACATATTGGCCAAAAGGAATGCAAGATAATAAGAGTGCCGATGACTTTATCCAAGATCAATTTGTAAAAGGAAAAGCAGGCGCAATCATCGGTGGACCTTGGTCAGCAGCAAGCTATAAAGATGCAAAATTAAACTATGGTGTAGCAGAAATTCCAACGCTTGATAATGGCAAACCTTACTCTCCATTCGCTGGTGGTAAAGGTTGGGTTATCTCAAACTACTCTAAAAACAAAGATATCGCTCAAAAATGGGTGGATTATTTAACAAATACGGAAAACCAAAACACGTTATATGAAATGACGAATGAAGTGCCAGCAAACCATGAATCTCGTGATGCTGCAGCAGCTAAGAAAGATGAATTAACAACAGCTGTTATTGCGCAATATGCAAACGCGCAACCAATGCCAAACATTCCAGAAATGGCTGAAGTTTGGACAGGTGCGGAGAACTTAATGTTTGATGCTGCTTCTGGTAATAAAACGCCAAAACAATCGGCAAATGATGCAGTGAAAGTAATCTCTGATAACATCGATCAAAAATATCAAAAATAAATAAACGAGTTTGGGAGCTTCAGAGTGCCAGCCATCAAGTTGTGTTGACACTCTGAAAGTCTTCCTAAACTACATAAAATAAGAGGTAGAAATGGGGATAACACGATGGATAAAGAACAACCAATAAAAAATGTTCGTAAGGCGACGCTGTTATCGATCATTCCAGGACTGGGTCAATTTTATAATGGGCAAATTTTTAAAGGTGTCGTGTTTATCGCCGTATTTATTGCTTTTGTTATCGAATTTATCGCAGTCGGTATTAACGCATTTATTGGTTTGATTACACTTGGCTCGGTGCCTGGCGTAGATCACTCGCTATTCCTGATGATTGAGGGAACGCTCCAATTAATTGTTACAGTTCTGTTTATCGGTTTTTATATTATTAATATATTCGATGCAAGACGTGTAGCGATAACATGGAATTTAGGCGAAACAGTTAATACGAAAACGATCGATATATTAAAAAATATGGTAGAGAAAGGGTTTCCGTATCTTTTCACGCTACCAGCATATCTCGTGATGACATTTGTTATTATTTTTCCAGTACTAGTTACGTTGTTCATGGCGTTTACAAACTACGATTTTTATCATATTCCACCAGCAAATTTGATTGACTGGGTGGGCTTTAAAAACTTCTTCAGTATCTTCTTCCTAAGCTCCTATCGTGATACATTCTTGAGCGTATTTTCTTGGACGCTCGTGTGGACGATTTGTGCGACGACATTGCAAATTGTGATCGGTGTTTTTACAGCGGTTGTTGCGAACCAGAGCTTTATCAAAGGAAAACGTCTTTTTGGAGTTATTTTCTTACTTCCATGGGCAGTACCAGCTTTCATTACCATCATGAGTTTTTCGAACATGTTCAATGACAGTATTGGTGCCATTAATATGCAAGTTATCCCGCTTTTAAACCATTTACCGTTTGTCGATATCCCGTCGCTCGCTTGGAAAACAGATCCGTTCTGGACCAAGATCGCATTGATATCGATTCAAGGTTGGTTGGGATTCCCATACATTTACGTCATGGTAACTGGGGTGTTGCAAGCTATTCCAGGTGAATTATACGAAGCAGCGAAGATTGATGGTGCAAGTGCCATTTCTCGTTTCCGCAAAATCACAATGCCGATGATTTTATTCGTTACAGCTCCAGTATTTATCACACAATATACGTTTAATTTCAACAACTTCTCCATCATTTATCTATTCAATGAAGGTGGGCCAGGAAGTGTTGGTGCGGGTGCTGGCTCGACGGATATTCTTATTTCATGGATTTATAAATTAACGACTGGGACATCGCCACAATACGCGGTCGCTGCTGCAGTCACGCTACTCATATCAATCGTTGTTATTTCTGTATCGATGATTGCGTTTAAGAAAACTAATGCCTTTGGTAATGAAGGGATGATGTAGGATGAAATCATTTTTGAAAGATCAACGAACAACTAATTTCTTGACAAAATTCTTCACGTATTTATTCTTGTTAGCCTTATCGATTGTGATTTTATATCCGATTCTAATTACGGCGTCATCGGCCTTTAAGCCAGGGAATATTGCGGCATTTACGTTGGAGTGGAGTGATAATTGGACGCTCAGTAACTTCTCGAGACTATTTAATGATACTCTGTATTTAGATTGGTATCGTAATACGTTGATTATTGCCGTAACAACGATGTTTTTCCAAGTGGCAATCGTTACCATTGCGGGTTATACGTACAGCCGTTATCGCTTTAAAGGGCGCAAAAATAGTCTGATTTTCTTCTTGATTATTCAGATGGTACCGACGATGGCAGCTTTGACAGCATTTTACGTATTGGCGATGCTCTTAGGCGCATTGGATCAGTTCTGGTTCTTAACGCTAATCTATATCGGCGGTGGAATTCCGATGAATATTTGGCTAATGAAAGGTTACTTTGATACAGTACCAAGAGATTTGGATGAGTCGGCGAAACTTGATGGCGCAGGACATTTCCGGATTTTTGGTCAGATTATTTTACCGCTAGTGCGACCAATGATAGCGGTTCAAGCTCTGTGGGCGTTTATGGGACCATTTGGTGACTTCTTGCTTGCTAAATTCTTATTGCGTACACCAGAGAATTTGACGATTGCCGTTGGTTTGCAAAGTTTCATTGCGAATCCTCAGCAACAAAAAGTAGCATTGTTCGCAGCTGGAGCTATTTTAGCAGCTCTACCGATTTGTTTATTGTTCTTCTTCTTACAAAAGAACTTCGTATCGGGACTTACTGCTGGCGGAACAAAAGGTTGATCGTCCGAGAAGCTACAAACGCTCATTTCCGTCGTTAAAGCCTGTGCTCCGGTGCTCATGTACACGAGTACATTCCGCTCCGGTGCGCGGCTTTGCCTAGGAACTAAGCATTTGTAGCCCCTCGGAAGTTTGGTGGGGAATTCGGGTATAGAAAATTAAGATTTATGGATTGTGATGTGATTAGAATGAAGCGTGGGTTTCCAATGAGTTATTTTTGGGGGATGTGCTCGCCGAAACGAATGTTTGCTAGTCGAACTATGTTTGGGTGGGGGAAGTTGGTGTTTATCTTTGTATTTTTGACGGCTTGTTTATTAATTCCGGTTTCGTTGCATTTTGTGAAGCAGGAATCGTTTGATTTGGAGTCGTTGATGCCGAATATGATGAAACAAGTGGATGATACTTTTGTTAGCAAGGTTACGGCGAGTTATCAACTGCAAAATGGGGTGTTAGCTGGTCAGCCGAGTGAGACATTGCAGGAATCGAATAATGGTGTGGCAATGGTGAAGCTGGGTGATACGAATGAGCCTGATGCTAAGAATATGCTTGTTCTAGGCAAGACGAGTATGGAACTTCGGGATGGTTCGGGATACACTTTTACAGTGCAATATACCAATGATACAAGCCTCGCGGATGTGACGAATGCGGAGGATATGCAGGCTTGGATTAGTTCGCAATGGTTTCTGCAGAACAAGGCATTTGTATTTTTGACGATGTCTGCGATGCTTGGCTCTGTGCTTTTTGCGAGTAGTTTGATGCTGGCGTTGTTTGCGGCCTTGTTTATCTGGTTTACGAAGCGAAATCAGATGTCGGAGATTCGGTCTTATAAAGAGGCGCTATCATTGACTTTGCTGGCATTGGGATTACCAACTTTATTTGCTACGGTGATTGGAATTATTTATTTTGATATCACTGTGATGATGGCCATTCAATCGCTTGGGATGGTACTCATGATTGCCTTTACCTTCATTAAAACACGCTTTAGACAGACGGATGATATTTTGGAATTGGGGGGACGAACAGGATGACTCAACGCTTATTTGAAATTGATGAATGGAAATTGAAATCTAGAAATGTTGAAAAAGATGCCAAACGATTACAGGAGAGCCTTACATCGCTTGGAAATGGCTATATGGGAATGCGTGGCAATTTTGAAGAACGCTATTCTGGAGATACGCATCAAGGTACGTATATTGCTGGCGTTTGGTATCCGGATAAGACGCGTGTCGGTTGGTGGAAGAATGGTTATCCTGATTATTTTGGGAAAGTGATCAATGCGCTGAATTTTATCGGTATTGATGTGGAAATAGATGGAGAAACGTTGGATTTATTCCAGGATACGGCGACGGATTTTAACTTGGAACTTGATATGGAGACTGGTATATTGCGCCGGTCTTTTAAAGTGACAAAGAATGGGAAGGCATTTTTGATTGAGGCTGAGCGTTTCCTTAGTATCGTGAAGCAGGAACTGTGTTTGATTCGCTATCACGTTACGGCGTTAGATGCGGATGCGGATATCGTGTTGACACCCTATATTGATGGTAACGTAACAAATGAGGATGCGAATTACGATGAGGTTTTTTGGTTGGAAGTAGCGCAAGAGGTGGATGAACATCGAGCAACAATTGTGACCAAAACGATTGAAAATAACTTTGATATTCCGCGGTTCACGATTGCGGCTTCAATGGAGTCTCGTGCGGCAAATCCAAATGACGTATCTGCTGAAGCAAAGAAACTATATGTTGAAAATAAATATCGCTTTCATGTGACAAAAGGTGAGGCGGCGAAATTGGAGAAACGTGTGGCGGTTGTGACGTCTCGTGATTATGAAGAGCACGAGTTGGCGCCCAAATCACAGCAGGTTTTAGCGGAGTTAGAAGATTCTAGTTATGAAATATTGTGTCAAGAGCATGCAGGTGCTTGGCGGGAACGTTGGCAGAAAGCAGATGTTTTGATTTCGGGTGATGATGTGGCACAGCAAGGGATTCGCTTCAATATTTTCCAATTATTCGCAACGTATTATGGGGAGGATGCTCGACTCAATATTGGTCCAAAAGGTTTTACTGGCGAGAAATATGGAGGTGCGACATATTGGGATACGGAGGCGTTTGCGCTACCACTTTATCTATCGCTTGCTGATAAGAAAGTATCTCGTAATTTGTTGCAATACCGTCATGATCAGCTGGATGGGGCTAAGGTGAATGCTCAGAAAATCGGCTTGAATGGAGCGCTTTATCCGATGGTCACATTTACAGGGATTGAGTGTCATAATGAGTGGGAGATTACATTTGAAGAGATTCACCGTAATGGCGCGATTGCACATGCTATTTATAATTATACGAATTATACGGGTGATCGTTCTTACTTGGAAAATGAAGGTATGGATGTGTTGACTGAAATTAGCCGTTTTTGGGCAGATAGAGTGCACATGTCGGAGCGTTTGGATAAGTATATGATTCATGGTGTTACTGGGCCAAATGAGTACGATAATAATGTTAGCAATAACTGGTATACTAACTATATTGCGACTTGGACACTACGTTATACGATAGAATCGCTTTCCAAAATCACATCTACAAAGAAAGCAGACTTACAAATTATGGATGCTGAGATTGATCATTGGCAGGATATTATTGATAACATGTACTTCCCATATGATGAGAAATGGCAAATATTTGTGCAACATGACACATTTCTGGATAAAGAATTGCGTTCTACAGATACACTTACAGCTGCCGATAAGCCTATTAATCAAAATTGGTCATGGGATAAAATTTTGCGGTCGTGTTTTATCAAGCAAGCGGATGTTTTACAAGGTATTTATACATTTGGAGATGAGTTTGATTTCGAGACGAAACAGCGCAATTTTGAATTTTATGAGCCACTGACTGTGCATGAATCAAGTTTGTCACCAGCTGTTCATACGGTTTTGGCTGCTGAGATTGGTCGGGAAGATAAGGCAGTCGAACTTTATAATCGGACGGCGCGTCTTGATTTGGACAACTATAATAATGATACGGAAGATGGGCTGCATATTACTTCGATGGCTGGAAGTTGGATTGCTATTGTGCAAGGCTTTGCAGGTATGCGAACCTTTAATGAACGCCTATCTTTTGCACCGTTTCTGCCAAAAACGTGGAACAAGTATGCTTTCAAGATTAACTATCGGGATCGTTTGATTGAGATTACGGTCGATGCTAAAACAGTTAGTATCGAGTTACTGGAAGGTCAGACGCTAGAATTAGACTTGTTTGGTGAGGCTGTTCAATTAGTCGATAAATTAGAAAAACATGATTACCACAAATAAATATAATGGGGGAGCTCCTTTTTTAGGGGGCTTCTCTTTTTGTTTGCCATTTTTTAATGATAACATCTCGAAGCGTATCAAAACTGTCGGTTCATCACAATTTGATTTTTATGATATTTATAAATTGTGATGAACCGATGAAATAATGGGTGGATTATCGTATAAGATAGAACTAAAGGAGGGATTCAAATGAGACGCGGCACAAAGGAGCTCTTGACCTATTTATTGTTGAACCATCATGTAGATGTCGCCCAGGTTTCTGAGAATTTAGATCAAACACGAGAAGAAATTAAGAGCTATATTGAGGAAATAAATCAATCTCTAAAATCAGAGTCCATTTGGATGGATCACCAGATGATTTCGATGACAGAGCGTTGCCGAGAGTGTTGTTATCGACTTTTAACGGAGAAGGAGCAGCAACTATTTTCTTATTATGAGGCGAACTTACGGCGGCAACTTATTATGATTCAGCTACTCATGGATGGGCGTTATTTGTCACTACAAGCGTTAGCCGATTATGTTTATGTCAGCAAAAATACGATGCTTAGCGATTTCAAACACATTAAGTCAGAACTACACCAGCTACAAATACAGCTTGACTATTCGAGGAAAGCTGGTTACGCGATCTCTGGTTCTGAATTCCTTATTCGTAACTTACTTGGAAAGCTCATTCGTGATGTCATTAAAACGCCTTATGGCAAGTTCATTCTTGATGAAAAGAAGTTGATTATGGTCAGTGAGGTATTTTTATTAAAAAAGCGACTGGAGAAAATCGAGACGGACCTCCAAATAACGTTTACAGATGAGCAACTAGAGGAGTTACCATACATTCTTTTCGGTATTGTTAAGCGTGCAGAAATTACGAATATCACATGGTCTTTTAAAATTGAGAAATATGATATCAAAAATACACGCGAATATCCGATTATCAAAGAAATGTTTTGGGGGTATGACTTCTTGAACGAGACGGATTTGCTTTACTTATCGTTACAGGTCTTGGCGTCAAATCTTGTTGAATCGGCGCTACTTTTTTCAGATAGCGAGGAAATTGCTTTTGCAGTGGATGATTTTACGGCGCGACTGGAGAACCATTTTGCAACGGAAATCATTCGTAAAGGAGAATTCAAAGAGAAGGTGATGTTGCATATTAGACCCGCAATTTATCGTAATTTACTAGGATTCCAAATAAATAATACATTAACGGAACAATTTATTGCGGAGTATACGACAACGTTCCGAATTGTCGAAAAAGCCTCAGCGCCGTTTGTGGCATTGGTTGGACATAAGTGGTCTAAAGAGGAAATGGTCTACTTATCTATGATTGTGCTTGGCTGGATGTATCAAACGGAAGAAACCGAGCAGAAAGTTTTCAAAGCCGCGATATTATGCCAAAGCGGCACGTCCATTTCGAAATTATTATTGGAGAATTTGAAAGGGATGTTCCCTACGATTGATTTTCAAGGCGCATTTGCGGTACGTCAGTTGGCCCAGGTGGAGCAAGATGTGGACTTTCTTTTCACAACAGTACCAATTCAGACAGATGTTACGGTATTTGTGGTACCTTCCATATTGGACAAAGCGAGTCGTAAGCTATTGCGATGCCAAGTCGAAAAAACGATTGATTTGGATATTGAAAAGAAGACAAGAGTGCTTATGGCGATGCTCCGTGATTCGATTCCATCGGAGAATATTCCTAGGGTGACAGAGCAGTTAGAGCGCTTCTTTGGACAAAAAGAGTTTGAGGAACAGTCCGTGGATATGCTTGATACGTTGCGGTTAGAAGCTCAGAATATCTGCATTTGGGAAGAGGCTATGCGCTGGAGTGAGCTAGTTATTAGTGCTTTTATGCCGTTATATCGACGTGGAAGTGTGACACAGAATTATATCACGACCTGCGAAATGATTTTTTATGAGAATTATCAGCATATGGTGATTGGACCAGGAATCTACTTGCCTCACGCCAAGCCGCAAGCGGGTGTACAGAGGGCGGATATTCAGCTGCATATTGTCAAACGCGGCATCCTTAATCCAAGCGGAGAAAAGGTACAAATGATGGTTGCCTTAGCGCCATCGAGACGGAATCGGCATATTCCATTGCTTTTAAAAATGAATGAGGTCTTCCTAGAACCGGAGAAGTTACAGTTTATTTTAACATCAGAAAATAGGACAGAGATTGCAGAAATGATTGAGAGGGGTTGATTCCGTTGGATTTTGATGATTTATTTCAGGAGGATTTCACATTAATGGGCGGCGAGTTCGAAAGTCGAGAAGAACTTTTTACGAAGGTAGCCACGATTTTAGAGCAGAAGGATTACGTGACGCCGTCTTTTTGTGAAGCGATTATAGAGAGAGAGAAAGTTTTTCCGACTGGACTTGAAATGAACGGGATAGTTATTGCCATTCCGCATACAGATACGGTGCACGTGAAACGACCATTTGTATTTGTGAGTCAACTTCGCAAACCGCTAGATTTTATTCAAATGGGCACGACGGATAAAGGGATTGCTGTAGAGATGGTTTTTGTGTTGGGGATTTGTGATCCTGCGTCTCAAGTGCCTTTATTAGCAAGCATTATGGAACGCTTTACGCAAGCTCAATTTATAGCGGGGTTAAGAGAGAAGCAGAGTAAAGAAGCATTGATAGATTTTCTGAAATTACAATTTGGAAGGATGATGAAAGGATGAAAAAAGTAATCGTAGCTTGTGGTTCAGGCGTTGCAACGAGTCAAACAGTGGCGTCAAAAGTAGAACGTATTTTGAAAGAACGCGGTGTACGAGCGAATGTCGAGGCGGTAGATATCAAGTCGCTTGATCAGCATATTCGCACGAGTGATGCGTACGTGGCCATTACGAAAGCAAATAAGGAGTACAATATTCCAACGCTTAATGGTATTGCTTTTTTAACAGGAATGGGCATGGAAGAGGAAGTAGAGAAGTTGGTTGATGCGTTAAAATAATACATTGAAAACAGGGAGAGTGGCAAAATGGGATCATTACAATCTGTTGTAGAATTTATTTTGAATTTAGGGGCAGCTGTTTTTGTACCGGCTTTGATGATTATTATCGGTTTGATTGTGCGGATGAAGGTTAAGGATGCGGTCAGTGCTGGGATAATTTTAGGTGTTGCATTTCTTGGTATGAACATCGTGATTGGTTTCATGATTGAGGCTCTGACGCCGGCAGCGCAAGGTTTAGCGGAGCGGACAGGGATAGAGTTGACAATTTTAGATGGTGGCTGGACGTCAATGGCGACGCTTGCTTGGGCTTGGCCGCTCGCATTTTTGATGTTTCCTCTGCAGTTGGGGATTAATGCGATTATGCTTGTTTTTAACGCGACGAAAACGCTGAATGTAGATTTATGGAATGTATGGGGTAAAATTTTGACAGCCGTTTTGATTGTTGGAGTGACGCATAATGTGTATCTGGCGTTTGCTGTTGCCGCAGTTCAAGTTGTTGTCGAGTTGATTTTGTGTGATGCGAACCAAAGACAAATTCAGGAACTCAATGGGATTCCAGGGGTTACGGTTTCGCATAGTATGATGATTTTCTGCGTGGTGCTGATGCCGATTGATTGGTTACTTAAGAAAATTCCTGCTTTGCGCAAAGATATGGATGCGAATGCGCTTAAAGATAAGATTGGAATTTTTGCAGAAAACCATGTGATGGGATTCATTGTTGGGGCCTTGCTAGGGATTGCTGCGGGTTATGATGTGGCGAAAACATTGATGCTAGCGATGCAAGCTGCTGCGGCCTTAACGCTATTTCCGATGGTTGCTAAACTATTTATGCAAGCCTTATCACCGTTATCTGATGGCATTTCGGACTATATGAAGAAACGTTTTAAAGATCGCGAGCTTTTTATTGGTCTGGATTGGCCAATTCTAGCTGGATGTAGTGAGGTTTGGGTGGCGATTGTTATTATGGTGCCGGTAACGCTAATTTTTGCGTTGATTTTACCTGGAAACGGCGTATTACCTTTTGCAGGTATTCTGAATATCTCACTTTGCGCACCAGCCCTTGTTGTGACGGGTGGAAACTTGTTACGCATGATTATTCTCGGCGTTATTACCACACCCGTTTTTCTGTATGTGGCTACGTTTTTCGCTGGAACAATCACGGATTTAGCAAATTCAACAAAAGCGATTTCCTTGAAAACGGGGCAAGAAATCACGTGGAGCACGATTGAATATCCTGTTTTCCGCTTTATCATGGCGGAGGCTAGTAAATTCTCGATTATCGGGTTGTTGCTATTAGCAGGATGGATTGTACTACTCATTTTCTATGTAAAAGTAATGCGCAAACGAACAGCAGAATTGGAGCAATTAGGATGATCTATACGATAACACTAAATCCTGCAATTGATCAGCTATTATTTGTAAAACGAGACGTCAAAAAACGGCAAGCAAACCGGATTATTCGAAGTGAATGGGATTGTGGTGGTAAAGGGTTGCATGTTTCAGGCGTTCTTAGTAAATTTTCAATAAAAAATGAAGCACTTGGTATTGTAGGATCGCAAAACAGAGCTCAATTATACGGAATCTTATCTGAAAAGCAAATTGCACATGATTTTTTAGTGCAACAGGGCGAGCAGACAAGAACGAGTTTTGTCATTATTAGTGAGGAATCAAGTGGCAGTATTATGATGCCAGAAGCTGGATTTGCTATTAGCGATGCGAACAAGATAGCGCTTCTAGAACAAATCCGACAAAAAGTGACGCAAGAAGATATTGTTGTTATTGCAGGCTCGCCACCGCCAGAATTCACGTTAGCAGACTTTGAGACGCTTTTGCAAACGGTGAAGGCGACAGGCTGTTTCTTAGCTTGTGATGTATCAGGAGAATATTTGCGATTGGCAGCGATGCTTGGTGTTGACTTCCTTAAACCAAATGAGCATGAAATTCAAGCTATTCTTGTGGATGAGGCGGCAGCATTAACAGAAAATATGCGTGAACTGGCGAAAAATATTCGATATCTTGTTGTTTCGTTAGGACAGCATGGCTCCTATTGTGCGCATGATGAAAAGGTATATCGCGTGATTGCTCCACCAGTCACCGAAAAAAGTGATACAGGAGCTGGCGACTGTTTTGTGGGGGCGTTCATTGCAGGGATTTCCGAGCATTTACCGCTACCAGAAATTTTAAAGCGCGCAACAGGTTGTTCGGCAAGCAAGGTGATGCACGCGGATAGTTCGACATTTAGTCTGGTTGAAGCAGAAATTTTGAAAGAGCAAGTGACCATAATCGAAGTTGAGGAGATGTGAGGAGAATATGTTATACCAAAAAGAACGCGAAGATTTAGCAAAAGTAGTGAAGGTCATGTTTGATCGGTTTGAAACGAATGCAGCGGGTGGGAATGTCTCGGTACGAATGAATGAGCAACATATTATTATGACACCGACATTGATGAGCCAGGCGAAGTTATGCGACTTATCGGCCTATGAAATTCTCGTGGTGAACAATAATAATGAAGTAGTAGAGGGTGACGGGAAGGTGACACGCGAAATCAATTTACACCGGGCCTGTTATACGGAAAATCCTGAAGTTGGCTGTGTTTTGCATGCGCATCCAAAAGAATCGATGTTATTCGCGACGCTTGGCATGGAGCTGCCGAATTTAACAGAAGCAACACAAAAATTAGGCACGATTCCAACGCTCGATTTCGCGCCAGCAACAAGTCCAGAGCTGGCAGAGATTGTACGCACCCATGTGATTGAATTAGGTGAAGCAGCTGTTCCGAGTGCTAGTTTACTTAACAAACACGGTATCGTTGTGCTGGATACTAGTCTGCATAAGGCCTTTGATTTGCTGGAACGCATCGAGTATAATGCTTACATCGCAGCAAAGGCACTCGTTTTCGATGCGCTTAATATTAAGAAACTGGAACACGATTTGGCTTTAAACTACAATTTAGAGGAGTAGGTAGCTATGGATAAAGTTTTTTTCAATGGCAGTCTATTTATTGGAGCACTCATGCTACTCATTGGTATTTTCAAAGATTCGCTTCTTTTGACAGCAACAGCTCTGATCTTCGCTATTATCGCGCAACATTTTTATCGTAAAAAATATCCAAAACGAAATCGGAGCTTCAAAGAATTATTGGTGAATCAGAGAGATATCAGAAAGTAGTGAAAAGAGCTAGAAAAATCGAGCGTGTACTTGATTTTTCTAGCTCTATTTTTGTATTTCTTTGCCATAGAATAACTACTATTTGGATGTAAATAGTTACCAAAACGAACTTGACAAAAACACAAAAATACAGTACGACTATATTCGCTTAAAATCATTGTTTCTGAACGGATTTGTAAGGTTATTTTTGATCAAAATATCAAAATCTGCAACTGTGCAAAACGATGATGGATGGCTTAATTAATGGAAGAATTTATCTAAGGAAGGTATGGGCAATGACGATTAAATTAAATAGACCAACGAATGCACTCCAAGGTGGCTCTTACCGCAATGCACTCAATCAAAATTGGGATATGCTTGAAAAATGGATGGCTGAAAATGGGATCAAGGAGTTAAGTGATTTTCTAGCGAATACTTCAACGATTGGCGGTGGGCGTCATGACACTACTTTTGACACGAATACAAGCTTAGGTGCTTTAAGAGCGATTATCGAGTACATTCGCATGAACTATCCTGGAACGGAAATATATTTGTTTACGCCACTGCAAAATGCAACGCGTGACATGGACAAACACGAGGTAATCACCAATGGAATCATAGCTATTGCTGACATATACAGTTTACCGCGCCTAGATTTATTTAGAATGTCAGGACTCGGAAAATATACGTATGAATTATATACGCGCGATGGTTTACACCCGAATAATGAAGGATTCCATATGATTGGGAAGCGGATTGTTCGAATGATGGAATCCAGTTAATAGATTTTAGAAAAACATAAATTGTACAAATTTTTACTAAATTATCGAAAAACATCGAATGGATTACAATCGATGTTTTTTTGCTTTATGCGGATTATTGGATGAAGTATTCAGGCAGTAGCTTCGGAGTTGTTAAACACTTCTCATTCGGATAGATTGCTAGCAGGACTCTTTATCAATTCTTAAACAAATCTTTCTTATTTTCCGTATCTCAAATCTTTTTCCGCCTCCCATTCTGTGCTATAATGGCAAGTATAAGCATTTTGAAAGGCTTATACTATTACAGAAGCAACAAAATGAAAGACGACTGCTTTTTTGAAAATGGAGGCGAATTTATGACCATTCCAGACGGATCGATTTTGCATTATTTAGCAAATGTGATTGATATTTTAGTAGTATGGTTCGTTATTTATAAATTGATTATGTTGATCCGTGGAACAAAGGCGGTACAGCTTTTAAAAGGTATTTTTATCATTGTGGTCGTAAAAATTGTTAGTAGTTTTTTAGGGCTCCAAACAGTGGAATGGATTACGGATCAGGTGTTGACTTGGGGATTTTTAGCTATTATTATTATATTCCAGCCCGAGTTACGCCGAGCGCTTGAAACGCTTGGGCGCGGTAGCTTTATTTCAAAAGCAGGGTCGAAGCGTGAGAAGGAGCAGCAACATCTCATTGACTCCATCGAGAAATCCGTTAGTTATATGGGAAAACGTCGAATTGGTGCTCTGATTTCCATTGAGCGCGGAACAGGTCTTGATGATTATATCGAGACGGGGATTTCGCTGGATGCAGACATTTCTTCCCAGTTATTAATCAATATTTTTATTCCAAATACACCGCTTCATGATGGTGCGGTAATCATCAAAAATAATAAAATCGCAGCAGCAGCGGGATATTTGCCACTTTCCGATAGTCCATTTCTTTCAAAAGAACTTGGAACACGGCATCGGGCAGCGCTTGGAATCAGTGAAGTCACGGATAGCATAACTGTTGTTGTATCTGAGGAAACGGGCGGTATTTCGATCACTAAAGGTGGCGAGCTTTTCCGCGAAGTAACGCCAGAGCGATTGCATGAAATTTTAGAACATGAATTAGTTGTGCCAATGCAAAAGAAACCGTCCATTTTCAGTAAGTGGAAAGGAGGCGGTGAGAAATGATGGATCGCATTTTAACAAATAAGTGGTCGGTTCGGATTATTTCGCTCATTTTTGCGGCGATTCTATTCACGTCTGTTACCGCCACAAGCACCAGTGTAACGAATGTCACGGACGGCGTTTATGTCGATGTCATCAACAATGTGCCGGTCGAGGTATATTACGACAAGGATAATATGAATGTTGCGGGCGTTCCTGATACGGTAGATGTGACTATCAGCGGTCCCAAAGGCCTCGTGCAGCTAGCCAAGACACAGCCTAACATCATCGCTTACATTGACCTTACCAACGCAAAAGCAGGGACTCAAAGCGTCAAAATCAAGGTGAAAAATTTATCTGATCGTTTGAAAGCTACCGTCAACCCACCAACCGCGAAAGTCACATTAGCAGAGAAAATGACGAAGAAATATTCCGTCGATGTCGAATTAAATAAATCAGTGATTGCAGATGGCTATCAAGCAGGGACCGCCAAAACAGATCCGAAAAAAGTCTCGATTACAGCTTCCAAAGAAATTTTAGATCAGATTGCGTATGTGAAAGCGACTGTTTCTGACGAAAAAGATCAAAAAAGTGACTTCACAACGAAGGCTACGATCAGCGCTTTTGACTCGAATCTAAATAAACTAGACGTCGAAATCGATCCAGGTGAAGTAGAAGTAGACGTGCCGGTTTCCAAAATAGGCAAGACGGTTCCGCTACGATTTCAGCAAAGCGGTAATCCGGCAGATAAAACGGTGACTATTACAAGCATCACTTCCGATGACGAGAAAGTAACGGTCATTGCACCGGAATCAGTTACAGACAAGATTGAGCAAATTACGATTCCGATTGATGTGACGCAAACGACAGCCGATAAAACAATTGAAGTCTCTGTGCCGGTTCCAACTGGCGCAACATCTGTCACGCCGGCCACCGTGAAAGTGAAAATAACGACTGGAAAAAAGCAGAGTGACCAGAGTTCTAATGGAGCAAGTGAGGGCAATGGTCAGACTTCAGAGGAAAGTCCGGATGTAACGACGCCGGATACTGGAACGGATACCGAAACAGACAAGGACAACGAAGAGGACAAGGCGGATACAGAGGATACGACGAAGCAAAGCTCAACAGAATTTACGGATATCCCGATTAGCATCATTGGTCTCGTTAATTCAGAAAGTTTCAATACAGCATTTATCGATCCGGCAAGTGGAAAAGTTAATATAACGATAAGCGGTCAAAAAAAAGAAGTAGACGCGCTTGGACGAAATGATTTCAATGTCGTAGCAGTTATGTCAAATCTACAAGATGGCACGCATACGATTCCACTAGCTGTCCATGGATTAGCATCTAATTTTACATTCACACTATCGCAATCGAAAGCTGAAATACAGGTTACCAAAAAGGTTGCAGATGCATCAGCCCCAGTTTTAAACTAATTATTAGCCCGATGAAAACCGCATTAAAAGCCAATTCATCGGGCATTTACATACGATTAGGTGTAAAAAAGATTAAAAAAAGGTATAATAAAAAGATACACGGATCAAACGTTGGTCTACATGGCGTCATAGTAGGAATTAAAATGGAAACACATATAGGGAAATAAGTATGGCCAACCTCTTAATGAAGAAGGAGCGAATTATAAAATGGGTAAATATTTTGGTACTGACGGTGTTAGAGGAATTGCAAATAAAGAGTTATCTCCAGAATTAGCGTTTAGACTAGGGCGATTTGGAGGATATATACTAACGAAGCATGTTGGGGAACACCCGAAAGTTTTAGTAGCGAGAGATACAAGAATATCTGGGGAAATGCTAGAATCGGCTTTAATCGCAGGTCTTGTTTCAGTCGGCATTGAAGTGATGCGTCTAGGCGTTATCTCGACGCCAGGTGTGGCTTATTTAACGAAGGCACAAGGAGCTGCAGCGAGTGTTATGATCTCGGCTTCGCATAATCCGGTAGAAGATAATGGCATCAAGTTCTTCGGTTCGGATGGTTTTAAATTGTCGGATGATCAAGAACTAGAAATAGAAGCCTTACTTGATGGAGCGAGTGATGAATTACCACGCCCAAGTGACGCAGGTCTAGGTACAGTGAGTGATTATTTCGAAGGCAAACAAAAATACTTACAATATCTAAAACAATCAGTAGACGGAGATTTTTCCGGTTTGCATGTCGCTTTAGATTGTGCGCATGGCGCGACGTCATCGCTTGCAACACACTTATTTGCTGATTTAGATGCAGATACAAGTTCTATGGGGGCGTCTCCAAATGGACTGAATATCAATGCTGATGTCGGTTCTACACACCCCGAGAAATTAGCGGAATTTGTGAAAGAAAAAGAAGCACATGTCGGTCTAGCTTTTGATGGCGATGGCGACCGTGTTATTGCAGTAGATGAGAATGGCGAAATTGTTGATGGTGACAAAATCATGTTCATCTGCGCGAAACATCTGAAAGCGCAAGGTCGTTTGACAAATAATACAATCGTATCTACGGTTATGAGTAACTTAGGATTTTATAAAGGCTTAGAAGAGCTTGAAATCAAAGCGATTCAAACAGCAGTTGGCGATCGTTATGTGGTAGAAGCGATGCGTGAGGGTAGCTACAGTCTAGGTGGCGAGCAATCTGGACATATCGTATTCTTAGATTACATCACAACGGGTGACGGCCTATTAACAGGTATCCAATTAGTAAATGTGATGAAAGAAACTGGGAAGAAATTATCCGAATTAGCAGCTGAAATGCAAACATTCCCGCAAAAATTAGTCAATATCCGTGTGACTGATAAAAATGGTGTTACTGAAAATGCTAAAGTTCATGCAGCGATTTCCGCGGTAGAAGCAGAAATGAATGGAAATGGTCGTGTGTTGGTACGCCCTTCAGGGACAGAGCCACTTGTTCGCGTTATGGTAGAAGCGGCTTCTGCTGAGGATACAGAGCGCTTTTGTGATAGTATAGCGAATGTTGTCATCTCCGAAATGGGGCTCTCGGCGGAGTGATAAGCGCTCATCTCCGTCGTTAAAGCCTGTGCGCCGATGCTCACGTACAGTCGTACGTTCCGCTTCGGTGCTGGGCTTTGCCTAGGGGCTAAGCACTTCTCACTCCGCCGAGGTTTCGCGGGGATTCTGATGAGTAGGTGGTTCTGGGTGACTAGAAATGGGATAGAGACGGGCATTTTTTTGCTCGTTTTTCTGTTTTATTAGGGGGGGATTTTTTGAAAAGGTATATGGTTATTTTGCTTACGGTTGTGACTTTGGCGCTTTTTGTTGTTGGGGTGCAGTTGATTGTGGATACGCATGCGAAAAATTTGGCGGATACGAAGGCGGAGGCGAATGAGCAGCCGATGCGCAATATTACGAATAGCCAGATGAAGGGGATTTTGGCGGAGAAGAAGACGGGGTATGTCTATGTTGGTCGGCCGACTTGTCCTGATTGTGAGCCTTTTCGGAAGAGGCTTGTGAGTGCGCTTGAAGCAACTGATAGGCAGGCTTTCTATTATAATACGGATAAGGCGAGGGAGGCTGACAAGAACTATACGGCGATTATTAAGCAAATGGGTGTGAAGGTGGTTCCAACGCTTATTTATTATACACGCGGCCTGGAAACGGATCGTTATCGTGGCGATTTGGATGATGAGACGCAAATCAAAGAATGGCTTGCGAATCAAAAATAGAGTATCAAACTA
Source organism: Paenilisteria newyorkensis (assembly GCF_000766145.1). Taxonomy (GTDB): domain Bacteria; phylum Bacillota; class Bacilli; order Lactobacillales; family Listeriaceae; genus Listeria_A; species Listeria_A newyorkensis. The sequence continues at coordinate 58,341 of NZ_JNFB01000001.1, forward strand.
GAACTGAAAAACTCAGTCATAGTTTGACACTCTATTTTTGTGTTTTATCAGTCGTTCGTACGTGGTGTACGGTGTATTTCTAATTGTTCGCGCAGTTTTAGAATGTCTAAAATAACAGTTGGTTTTGGCTTCAATCGGATAATGCCTTGTTCTCGGAGCTTTTGTAGTTCCACGTTGGCGCGGGTTCTTGGTACTTGCGAAACGAGCGCTAAATGGTTTTGCGTAATGCCGCGTGGGAAACTGATGCCGTCATCGGTCTTAATACCAACTGTGTTTGCGATGTAAAGTAGGGCCGAAATCAGTCTGCGGCGCGGGTCGTGATGGGCGATTTCGATTAAAGCATTGCGTTCATGCACTTGATTATAACCATCAAAATACAGGAACCAGAAGCCATCTGAATCTGTTTGGAACAGGCGAAGAATATCATTGCGGTTATAAATCCGGATTTTGGTGTCACGTAAGGCAGTTACATTAAATTGAAAAGGCGAGTCCAGCAAGAAGTTTGCGCTTCCGAACCACGTATTACTATTCAGAAAACGAGTGATGACTGGCAACTTGTCTGAATTCGTCATACTAAATGAAATAAGTCCAGAATCTACTATGTAGAAATGGGAATCTATTTTTCCTTCCTCTACAATCAGCTCGTTCTTTTTAAAACTCGCCGTTTTGTGTGGAATGTTCATCTCGGTAATCTTTTCAATTAATTTCTCTCCATTAAAATTCTTTACTAAGTCAGCAACATACATAATTTAAATTCCCCTTCTCTTTAACGATTGGTCTTACTTCCTATTATAAAGATTTTTCAAAATAAAAAAAGTCATAAATTATACTTTCAAGCATAAAACTTAGTATAATATGTTACAGTTTTATGAATTTGTTAAAAAAATTCGCGTAAACTAGGGAATATAAGGAAAAATCAATTTTCATTTATAAGAAATTTTAGCACAATTTGGTCTTGTGCAAGAATACCGTTTTCAAAAATAGGTTCTGAATAATGTTGTGTAAAATAATTTGGAATAATCTCAACCATCCGAAAACCAGCTTTTTGATAGAATGCTAGTGCTTGAATACTTGAATTGGCCGTTTTGACAAGGAGAGTGGATTGATTCAGTTCACTAGCGTATGTAATAGCATACTGTAAAAGCTTTTTACCATAATTTTTGTTTTGATAGGCGGGCAACACAGCAATATTGATAATTTCTGAGCAATCTTCCTTGTTTTGTATACAAACAACGCCGCATATGCACTCGCTCTCTATAAGTAGAAACACGTCAGATTGAAAAAAATAGCGGTTGACTTCCTCTTGATCTGGATCAGCCAAAAGTAAGACTTCATAAGGTATTATATCACACTCTGTCCATTTTTTAATTTTCATCAGAGCACCTCCAATATTATAGTAGCAAGGAATGTAAGAAAAGACAATAGAAATGGGAATTGTATAGTATAAAAGTTTCGGGTTAATACTATCTTAATCTGGTTGATATTGTTTTGGTGCTTATAGGGTTATTTGCTCTGAAAATGGATATATAGCTTTTTATACATAAAATAATTTTGAAAATACCTGAAACAAGTCTATATTAACCTTTTGTAGGGAAATAAAAGAAAATGTTCACAAAAAGTTCACAGATAGAATCGACAAACATTGGTTCTTTTTTGCTATAATGGCAATATAGCCCATACGGCTATGCTATACCACAAGACCTAAAAAATAAAAAGGAGTTGAATGACATGTCAGGACAAATTAGAATGAGCCCTGCTGAACTTCGTGACCGTTCAAAAACATACGGTCGCAAAGGACAAGACATCGAACAAATTTTAAGAGAATTAGAGCAATTGCAAGAACAATTGCGTAGTGAATGGGAAGGGGAAGCGTTCCGTAAATTTGATGATCAATTCTCGCAATTGAAACCAAAAGTAACGGATTTCTCTAACTTAATGCACCAAATCGAGCAACAACTAGCGAAAACAGCAAACGCAGTCGAAGAAAACGATGCCAACCTATCACGCAATTTCGGCTTGAATTAAAGCTTTACCATTTGGGAATTGCATGAAGCATACATATTACATCTTTGTGCAGTTGCTATTTTAGGCCGTACAGCGTGATGTACGGCCTTTTTAATTTTTAGATTGAAAAGGAGATGGAAGAACCATGTCAGGACAAATTAGAATGAGCCCAGCAGAATTACGTGATCGTTCGAAAACATACGGTCGCAAAGGGCAAGACATCGAACAAATCTTAAGAGAATTAGAGCAGTTGCAAGAGCAATTGCGCAGTGAATGGGAAGGGGAAGCATTCCGTAAATTTGATGATCAATTCTCACAATTGAAACCAAAAGTAACGGATTTCTCTAACTTGATGCACCAAATCGAGCAACAATTGGCGAAAACAGCCAACGCAGTGGAAGAAAACGATGCGAACCTATCGCGTAATTTTGGCTTGAACTAAGGAAAACAAGATGCTGGGGCTTTTTTCGGGCCTCAGTGTTTATTAATTTGGAAATTCGAAGTTGGGAGACTTCTTACATATAAAAAACAACGGGAGTGGATACAAGTGAAAAAAATAAAGTGGAGCGTGTTGGCTTTTTTAGTGCTGGCTTTGCTTCTTTCGGCTGGGACGTCGTATTTGGCGTTGGAACAAAATGCAGCGAAAAAAGAAGATAGCGCCGAAACAAAGAAAATGTCTATTGCTCTTGTCAATGACGATATTGGATACAGAACTACTGATGGGGAACGAATTGATTTTGGTGATAAATTTACGGCTAAGGTTTTGAAGCAAACGGATCATAAATGGGCGACAACTTCTAGTGGATTTGCAGAGAATGGCTTGAAAAATCGGGTATACGATATGATTATCTTTATTCCAACCAATTTTTCGGAAGCGGCGATGTCTATGACGTCAGCAAACCCAGAAAAAGTGAAGATTACGTATCGTATTAGTGAGACGGGAAATAAAGATGTAACGGCTGAGGCTGAACGCGCGGCTGCGAAAGTTTTAGAAGATTTTAATAAAGAAATTATCGATGTTTATTTTGCGAGCATTCTTACAAATCTTCATGGTGCGCAAGATAGTATTAAGAAACTGGTGGACAAAGAGGAGACGTATGGTTCGGTGTATAATACGAACGTGAATTCACCGTTGTCTAACTATACGCAACAGTTTAAAACGGTGCAGGATTATACAGGCATGTCTAAAGATAGTTTTAAAGGTTTGCAGGATATTTTAAAAGGGTTTGGAACGAACTTGATGGAAGGCACGAAGGTGAACGAGACTTATTTTCAGTCTTTAGAAAAGCTTGCGAAGAATCAGGAAGCGAATGCACTTGTTTCGAAATCGTTTGCTGAACAAATGTCGAATAATGATACGGCGATGTCAACGGCGGATGTATCGGAACAACTCTCTAATCTGAAAAGTTCTAATGATGCGATTTTTAAGCAGTTTCAGAAGATGGAAGAGGAGCGGACATTATCGGTGCAGGTGGATAGTGTGCAGCGGTATTTGGATGCGGTGAACGAGCAGGTTGCCATGATAAACACGGAAGTTACCACAAAAATGGGTGAGAGCTTGCGTGGCAGTGTGGAAGGGGATTTGCAGCAATATATCTCGAACGAGGGGAACCGGACGATCACGCTGGATGAATTGACGGACAAGACGCTGAATGATCGATTTAACAAAGAGATGCAGAACCTCATGCAAGAGATTCCGAATTATGATGCCTATTTGTTAAAAGATGATGCGAGTGCCGAAGAAAGAGCGGTTTACAAGGAATTGCGCAATGTCATTGAGATAGCGAGAAGGTACATTAGCTCTAATTCAGGCGATTGGTCTGAAGGGTTGCTAAACAAGTCGAAGGAATTTCCAAAATATGAGACTATTGAAAATGCGCTTGATAAATTAAAACAGAAGAAGATTGATGAACTTAATAAAAAGAATGTCGATGGCGAAGAATACTATACTTATGAATTAAAACAAGATTTCCAAATTAAAAAATCAGAAGCGGTAGGGAATACACAGACTTTGGTTTTCGCACAGCCGGAGGGTTTTGCAGTACCTGCTAGTGAGGCGAATTATTCGGTTAGACTCACTGCGGCGGACGGGAGTTATGTTCCTAACACCGTTACCTATGATGAAGAAAAGCACGAATGGACGATTGAAATAAACACGAGTGAAACAGATCCGGATGTATTGAACCCGGATGAAGCACTGCTAGATTTGAACCTGTCTGTGAATCTTTTTATTAAAGCAGATGCGCTTACAAACCCGGAAGGTGCAACGTTTGATTTGTTTGCTCCGATTGGTCTGGAAATGACTAATATTGAGATGGGAGAAGAAATGACAGATCCAGGAAGCGAAGGCGATCCAAATGATCCGTCTAACCCACCTATCCCGCCTACTTTTGAACCGAAAGTTGTTAAAGAGAGTAAAATCGAGCTGGGACCGGAGTATATTATTACAGCTACAGAACGTGATGAGGCAATTAAGTCTGTACAAGAAACGATCGGCGCCATCGAGAAAGATACGACGATTCTTGCGGATAATGTGGCTGCCTATGTCAAACCTTACTATAAATTATCGGAGCTTTTCAAGACGTATTATGGTATTGATGCTCGGGTAACGCCTTTAGATTTGGAAGGGAAATCGTTGACGGAATATGCGGCTGGGAAGAAGAATTCGTATTACTATCAGTTTAATATAGAAGACCGGATTGCGATGATGGTAGCTTTGATTACGGATAATGTGACGAGTTTTATTCATCGGGATTTGGAGACTTTCCAACAACAAGTTGCGGAGTCGCAAACGCGTACAGCGATTACGAAAGAAAATGCGAATGTACTGACGGAGCGCTTGAATGAAACGACGACGCAAGCAGCGACAATGAATGCAAGCGTTGCGGAAACGCTCAAAAACGTGGAGGCATGGCGCAAAGCGAGCTTGGAGTTGCTTGATAAAGGCGGTATTGTGATCACAAATAGTGGCGATGAGAAGTCCGCGACAATGTCTTTAGGAAGTGAATTTAGTGGATTGCTTTCGCAGAGTAAGTCGCTAGTTGATTCTTCTAAAATAAATCTGAACTCGGCTGATAATGTCTACAAAACGTTTGATGCGATCGATAAGCAAGCGAAAAATATTCAAAATAGCGGGCTAGGAATTGTGACGCAAGCTCAAAAACTGTCAGCAAACATGGCCAATAAATTAGTAACGGATCAGGATTTTGCTTCTAATTTTGCGACGATGATGGAGAATAGTCGTGTTGGTGGCAACCGCACAAATGAGAAGTTGCTCAATTTCTTGAGTAGTCCAGTGGAGAAGGAAAAAGGCTTAACGATTGCGGCTGGGGATACTTTTACACCGTATTTGATTGTGTTGGTCTGCTTTATCGTGGCTTTATTTACGGGTTATGTGATTGCGGCGCAGGAGCGAAAACGCAAACAAGAGGATGATTTTGCGGAAGAGATGGCGCTGGCGTATCAGAATACACCGATCACGTTAATGACGGTTGGCATTGGGTTGATTGAGGGCGCGATTATTGGTGCGATTTCAGCTTACTTCTTGGAGATGAAGGGCGTTATTTTCGTATCTTGGATGGGGATTATTATTCTGATTGTGTTGGTTTTCGTGTTGATCGCAACGTACTTGTTACGCCAATTACGCATGATGGGGATGTTTTTACTGCTCATTATTTTAGCGATGTACTTGTTCTTGACGGAAGCAGTCGGACTTAAAATCGACCAAGATTCCATGTTAGCGACGATTCGTTCGTTCTCACCATTGCAATACATCGAAAATTTATTAAACGGATTTGTCAGTCGGACGGATGACTGGCTTGTGATTATGTATAGTTTGATTGGTGTTGCGGTTCTTGGCATCGTTGTGAACTTGTTCGTTTGGCACCGTAGTAAACAAGATGGGGGAAATGATGATGAAGCGTAAAAAAAGCGTTATTTCCGTGCTTTTGATGGGGACGTTATTATGGATTCCAGTTGGTGTTTTGGCAGCGGAAAATGACGATTCGTACCTAGGTAATGATGGGAAAATGGAAATGCAACTGGACCGGGCGACAAAAACGGCGGATGAGAAAAACGCGGAAATGGACACGGAGCAAACCGAACTTGAAAAATTGGGAATCACGTTGTTCACGCCTGATGCGGAGAGAAATGCTGCGGCGATAAAGGCGCAAGAAAAGAAAGAAATGGACGATGTGAAGAATTCGCTTTTTACTGGTGAGTCAACAAAGGATAACTCTGTGCAAGTGATGAAAGCGTCTTTGTTTACGGAGAAAGAGGACGCGGCGGCATCGAGTGAAACCGCGGCGCTAGGCCAGAATGAACCTGAAAAAGAGAGCAAGACGATTTGGTGGGTTTTATCGGGGGTTGTTTTGGCGGTTGCTGCGCTGCTTTATACGGTTGTTCGAAAAGTATGGGAATAAAGAGAGGAAGATAGGAATGGCGCAAGATACGCATATTAATGTCACGATAAATTTTACGAAGTGGGGCGGACGGATTCATGATTTGCGAATCCCGAAGCACCAACCGGTTAAGGCGTTGTTGCTGAATTTGGTGGAGACGCTGAAATTGGCGCAGCCGAACATGTCGCATTGTGCGATTAAGGTGGCGAATAAGGAATTGTTGTTGACGGATGATGATAAGTTGACGGATTTTCAGATTACAGACGGGGACATCATTGAAATTTTATAAAAGGGAGAATGGGTAGACATGATAACGAGAAAGATAATGGTAGATGCGATGGAATATAATTTTCAGATAGATGGGACGGCGTGGCAGGTTGATTTTTCGAAGTCGCAAACGAGGGTGAAGGATGTTCGCCAATTGGCTTTGTTGAAGGAGAATTCGACGTTTTTTGTGGCGGCTGATTTCGAGGATAAGGGCGATGCGTTGTCGTTTACATTCGATACGGCTGGCAAAACGACATGGGATGATTTGCGCGGATTGGAACGGAATGATAAATTGCGGGCAATTGGTAATGTGGCGCGGTTTTCAGAGTTATTGAAGATGCGATTCACGTTTTTCTTACATCCGGAGAATATGGTTTTTGATGTGAATCAGATGCCGTTTTTGGTGTACCGCGGGATTCGTGATGTGTTGCCGCCGTATACGATGACGGAAGAGAAGTTTTTGAAGCAGTATAAATGTTTGATCGTGGCGCTATTTTCGAAAAAGTATTCGTTTGATGAGCTGATTTCGGGGTCTCTGGATAATGCGAAGGGGACGAGTTTTGAGCGGAGTATTATTGAGGCCAAGGATTTAGCGACGATCGAGGAGATTTTGGCGGAGAGTTATACGAAGGAAACGGCGGCTGTGAATCGGAAAATGACGCTGGTGCAACGGAAGAATTATCGTTTGTTTAAAGGGCTGACGATTGGATTTATTATCGCGACGCTTGTTTTGGCGGTTCCGGTTGCTTATTTTGCTTTTGTAAAAGTGCCGTTCCAAGAGACGTTGCTGAGCGCGAATGAGGCGTTTATTGCGGATGATTATGGAAAAGTGACGGAAACGTTGCGCGATGTGGACCCGACGAAATTACCGCAAGCGAGCAAGTTTGAATTGGCGAAATCGTACGTGGAAAGCGCGAAATTGAGCGATGTTCAGAAGAAGACGGTCTTGCAAAAAACGACGCTGAAATCGCCGGAAGAGTATTTGTTGTACTGGATTTATGATGGTCAAGGGGAACTGACGAAGGCGAACGATATTGCGCTAACGAGGAAAGAGAATGATTTGCAAATATACAATTTAGCGAGACAGATTGAGCAATTGGACGCGGATACGGACATGAAGGCTTCTACTCGAAACGAGAAGCAAGAGGCGCTCAACGACAAAATTAAGAAGATAAAAGAGAATGAAGCGAAGACAAAAGAGGATATCGCGAAAGAGGAAGCGAATCAAAAAGAACAAGACAAAGCGCAAGCAACATCGGAGGTAGAGTAGGATGGAGAAGCAGCTACTGACGATTAGTTATGGCAATCAGTTACATAAATGCCAGCTAGATTCGAAAAAAGAGGTAACGATTGGCGGGGATCTGAATCATACGGTGACTTATGAAAATTTGGCGGATTCGTTGCAAGTGCTGTGGAATGAGGACGCTGGGCAATGGTTCTTGGGTGACTTGCCGCTTGCTTTGAATGAGCGTCTGAATTTGGAGACGTCTGATGGGGAGAAAATCCAGTTTTATTTGACGGAGGATGTGGCGTCGCAGGTTTTTGATACGACGACGAAATATTCGATTACGTTTGGTGAGCGGGATTTTAATGATGTTGTGATTGCGGGCACGACGGCGGATTTGTTGTTTATTCGTGAGGAGCTTGGCGCGACGTTTAAATTGAATGTGTATGGTGGAATTGTTTACCACAACTATTATCGTGTGGAGTCGGAATGCTTGTTAGCGGCTGGGGATCAGCTGTATTTTGATGGCGTGACGATTCGGGTCGGTAAGGAGGACATTGAGGTTATCGCGGGAGATGGTCGGGTTCATTCGACGCTTGCGCAGTTGGTGGCGCCGGACAACGCTTTTAGTGCGGATTATCCGGATTATCACCGGTCGCCGCGGATTATTTATCGTGCGCCGGAGACGAATTTGACGATTGCGAAACCGCCGGGTAAGCCTTCGAAACCGAGCGAGGAATTGATGAAAATTCTGATTCCGCCGCTGATTATGATTGTGATGTCGATTGTGATGATGTTTTTACGTCCAAATCCGATTTTTGTGTTGATGACGCTTGGGATGACGGGCGCGACGGTGATTTTCTCGGTGATTACGTACGTGAAAAATCGCAAAAAATATAAAGTGGATATGAAGGAACGTGACGCGAGCTATCGGCGTTATTTGAAGGACAAGACGTCGGAACTTCACGCAGCAGCGGAGGAACAGGCGCATGCGCTACATTATCATTTTCCAACGGTGACGGAAATTCGCGATATGGCGCTTTCTGTTGATTCGCGGATTTATGAGAAGACGATGTTTCACCATGACTTTTTGCAGTATCGGGTTGGTACTGGGGAGGAGAATACGTCGTTTAATGTGGAATTCCAAGAGGAGGAGTTCACGCAGGACAAGGATGAATTGATCGAGAGCGCGAAGGATTTGAAGTCGCAGTATTATTCTGTGAAGGATGTGCCGATGGGGACGGATTTGATGAACGGGCCGGTTGGTTATATTGGGCACCGCGCGCTTGTGATTGAGCAGTTGCAGTTGATGGTGATGCAGACGTCGCTTTTCCATAGTTATTATGATTTGCAGTTTATTACGATTTTCCCAGAAGAGGAAAAGGAACAGTGGGACTGGATGCGTTGGTTGCCACACGCGAGTTTGCGCGATATTAACGTGCGTGGCTTCGTGTATCATGAGCGTTCGCGGGACCAGGTTTTGAACTCGTTGTACCAGATTTTGAAGGAGCGCAAGATGGCTTTGGAGGAAAAGGGCAACAAGTCGGAACAGATGTACTTTTCGCCGCATTATGTGGTGCTTGTGACGGACGAAAAACTGATGATGGATCACACGGTCATGGAGTTTTTCAATGAGGATCCGAGTGAGTACGGGGTTTCGCTTGTGTTCGTGCAGGACGTGATGCAGAGTTTGCCGGAGCATGTGAAAACGGTGATCGATATTCGGGATGCGAAGAACGGGAATGTGATTTTGGAGCAAGGCGAGCTTGTGAATCGTGGCTTTACGCTGGATCATTTCCCAGCTGATTTTGATAAAGAGAGTGTGAGTCGTGCTTTGGCACCACTTAATCACTTGCAGAATCTGAAAAATTCGATTCCGGAATCGGTGACATTTTTGGAGATGTATGGTGTGGATCGCGTGGAAGAGCTTGGAATTAGCGCGCGTTGGGAGAAAAATGAGACGTATAAGAGCTTGGCAGTTCCGCTTGGCTTGCGTGGGAAAGACGATATTGTCAACCTGAACTTGCATGAAAAAGCGCATGGTCCGCATGGTTTGGTCGCGGGTACGACGGGCTCTGGTAAGTCCGAGATTATTCAATCGTACATTATCTCGCTTGCCGTGAATTTCCATCCGTATGAAGTCGCGTTCCTCTTGATTGATTACAAGGGTGGCGGAATGGCGAATCTGTTTAAAAACTTGCCACATTTGCTCGGTACAATCACGAACTTGGACGGCGCGCAAAGTATGCGTGCGCTAGCTTCAATCAAAGCCGAATTGCAAAAGCGTCAACGTCTGTTTGGCGAACACGATGTCAACCATATTAACCAATATCAAAAATTATACAAATTAGGCGAAGCATCAGAAGCGATGCCGCATCTATTCCTGATTTCCGATGAGTTCGCCGAGCTAAAAAGTGAGCAGCCGGAATTCATGAAAGAGTTAGTTTCAACGGCGCGTATCGGGCGTTCGCTCGGTATCCATTTGATTCTGGCAACACAAAAACCGAGTGGTGTCGTGGATGACCAAATCTGGTCCAACTCGAAATTCAAACTGGCGCTGAAAGTACAAAACGCGTCGGATTCCAATGAAATTTTGAAAACACCAGATGCAGCGGAAATCACGCTACCCGGCCGTTCGTATTTGCAAGTCGGGAATAACGAGATTTACGAATTGTTCCAAAGTGCTTGGAGTGGTGCGGATTACGTGCCGGATAAAGACGATCAGGAGCAAGTGGACACGACGATTTACGCGATTAACGATCTAGGTCAGTATGAAATTTTGACGGAAGATTTGAGCGGTTTGGGCGATAAAGAGGATATTTCAAAAGTACCGTCCGAGCTCGATGCGGTGATTGATTATATTCACGAGTACACCGAGGAAGCGAACATTGCGATGTTACCGCGTCCATGGTTGCCGCCTCTGGAAGACATGATTTTCTTGCCAGAGCTACATCCAATTGATTACAAAGAAGCATGGCAAAAAGAGAAATCCGAACTCGCGCCGATTATCGGTTTCATGGATATTCCAGAAATGCAAGATCAGCGTGCTGTTGAGGTAAACCTTTCAAAAGACGGTCACATCGCGGTTTATTCGAGCCCTGGTTACGGGAAATCAACCTTCCTGCAAACCGTCGTGATGGACTTGGCACGCGCGCATAATCCCGAACACCTGCACATTTACCTGCTCGATTTCGGAACCAATGGTCTTTTGCCGTTGCGCGAATTGCCACACGTTGCTGACACGATTATGCTGGATGAGGAAGAAAAAGTCAGAAAATTCGTCCGTCGTTTTGACCGTGAGTTGAAACTACGCAAACGTAAACTAAGCCAGTTCGGCGTCGCGAATCTCGACATGTACGAAAAAGCGAGCGGAGAAATTTTGCCAAATGTCGTGATTATTATTGATAATTTCGATCCAGTCAAAGAATCGCCGTTCCAAGAAGGATTTGAGAAGATTATGACGCAAATTGCGCGTGAAGGTGCCGGCGTTGGGATCAATCTCGTCATCAGTGCTGGACAGCAAAATGCGATGCGTACGCCGTTACTTTCCAATATTAAAACGCAAATCCCGCTTTACTTAATCGAGGCATCCGACGCGAGAAGCATCATCGGGCGCACCGACTTAACGAGCGAGGAATTACCAGGTCGCGGCTTGGTGAAACATGACGATATCGCCGTGTTCCAAACAGCGCTTCCAAATAAAGGTGAAGATACGCTACAAATTATTAGCGCGATCCAGCAAGAAGCGAAAGAAATGTCTGACGCATGGACAGGCGAGCGCCCACTTCCGATTCCAATGGTTCCAGAAGTGCTCCCATTCCAAGATTTCGTATCATGGAAGTCGACGCAAAACATGCTCGCAGCAGGCCAATTACCGTTTGCCGTTGATTTTGAAAATGTCGAACCAATCCCGTTACACTACAAAGAAAATCAAAATACACTTGTGATGAGCGATCGCGTCGAATTGATTGAATCCACGATGGTGACACTGCTTGACGTCATGGTCGTGAACCCACAAATAGACATTATTCTAACCGACAACCCGATGCTTCGTTTTGCGGCATACAAACCAAACGTCAACGCGTACGGCAATGACACCGAAAGCATCACGATGATTTTCAAAGAACTTCACGGTTTGCTAGAAAGTCGTCAAGACGGTTTTGCAGCGGCCCAAAAAGAAAGCGGTGGGCTAACGACGACAGCAGATTTCCTAAAAGACGCTCGTCCAGTTCTTGTCGCGATTGCCGACCTCGATTCGATCGTAAGTGGCATCAGCAGCGACCTCGAAACCGATTTTACGAATCTGCTTGAAAATGGCGCACGGTTCGGCATCTACTTCATCATTGCGGGCAATACAAGCACGATGGGACGAGGCTACGACAAAGTTAGTGGCGCGATTAAGAAACAGAAAAACGGCATTGCCCTTTGCAAAATCGGCGACCAAAACGTTATCGACGTCAGCAACAAAAACTACAAAGAACCGAACTTACTACCATTTGAAGCATATTACATCCAAAACGGCATAGCAGAGAAAATCAAGGTTGTGAAACCAGCGAAATAAGGAGGGATTTGATTGGCTAGATTTGGATTTGGAGATTTAACAATAGACATTGGCTCATCAGAATTGGAGAAGAAACGCGATGATTATGACCGGCTCCACGATCGGCTAAAAGATGCGATTAGCGAACACGACAAATTAATAGGGGAAGCGAGAAGTTCGCTTTCCTCCTACAAAAGCGCGCATCCAGGTTTTGATGGTACCACCATTCCATCTAAGCATTTTGACACCAAGCGAGGGGAACTGACAACAATGCTAGAAGGCTATATTAATGACGCGAGCGACGAGCGTTCTAGTTTAACAGCAGCGCGCGATAAGGCGTACGAACGATACGTGCATTACCGAGATGCAGCAGCAAAGGAGGTATGACCAATGGCCGATAAAGTCACGATACACGGCGATAATGTTGGAGAAGCTAAGAAGATAGCAAATGATATCGACAAAGCCTTAAAAACTAGTTATGATGATGCCACGAAATTAAAGGATTACGTCAATAGCGTCACGTGGAAAGGCAAGTCCAAGAAAGCATTCGTCGCCTACTTGGATATCATCGTTCAATACCATAAAGATGTGAAATCCGCCATGAAAGAACAGACAAAGGCGCTGGAAAACCTGGAAAACTACATCGAAGCCTACGACAGCGAATCCAAAGTGCGGGAGGTCAAGAATTTATGATAAATCCCAATGACTATTTTAGCCTCGAAGAAATGTATCTCCTTCTTGCCGCAACGGATGGCAAAGTTTTATTCGGCTTTCCCGGCAAAGAAGTATTCCTTTTGCGCGACGACGACCCAATGGCATACGCCCAGCAACAACTCATCGCAAAAGAAATCCTAACCCCAGAAGGCGCTGTCACAAAAAGTGGCGCCTTCGTTATCAACAAACTATCCGCGTACCACCGAAGCAAGAAATACGTACGCTGCAACAACATTATGTTCTCGTTCCAAGAAGACAACACCGAAGAAGTCGTCCTCATCATCGAAGCCGAGAAAAACAAATACTACCGCTTACTCGTTCTATCTAAAGCACACGCATTAAAAGTACTATACGACGGTTTCCCGCTAATCGCACGCGAACCAGGCGCCGACGAGAAAACCTTTCTTACTACCGAACTCACCAACCAAGAAAAAAACGAGATCAAGGCGATGGAACTAAGCGAACCCGTTTTCAATTTCGAAGTTTTTTATTTAGACAAATATCCAGCCGAAATGACCGAACCAAGCTTCTATCAAAACTGGCTATTTTTCTTATACGGCGACAAACTGATTTCACTAGATGTCGCACGCCAGCAATACCAGCAAGCGAGCCAATACTGGTTGATGAAACTCGTATTTGACGAAATGGAATTCCCTTACAAGGAGGTGGCGCAACATGGCTAATGTAGCAACGGATGGGGCAGGTGCTGGTGGCGGTGCCGCGGATATATCGATTAGTGTGGATGAGATTTCAGCGATTCATAACAAGATTCAAAAAATTAGTGTTGAGCTTGAGAAACTGGAAGAATCAACAAAGTCCATTGCTTCCATCAAGTTTTATGAAGAGGGCAAGGCTAAGAAAGCGCTGGAAGTTTACGATAAAGCGAACAAAAAAGCGATGGATTTGTATGATAATTATGCGCAAATTGCGGGTTTGGTCGCGTATACCATCAATGCGATGGTGGAGCAAGACGAGTCGCTGGGCCAAGAATTCTATACGAAACTAGACTTGCCAGAGTAGGGAGGAGGCGCGGAAGATGGATGTGAAATATAAAGAAAGTGAATGGGATAAATCCAAAAATGCCTTGGGAACACTTGTCGGTCTGGGTGTTTGGGGAAAAGGTGTCATCGATCAATTGAAGAAAATCAATACTAATTTCGAAGATGCGCAAAATGATATTCGAAAAGACGATCGCGACGGCGTGATTTCGTTTTCTTTCACGGATATGGAGAGTAAATATCAAACCTTATTCGAGAAAATAGAAGTACTCCATGATTATGCAGGCGATGCCGGAAATATGGTGGAACGCGTGATTGACGAGCCATTTTATAAGGACATTGATAAGTTCGTCGAAAAGATGGAAAATTTGTCGATTGACGATTACGAGACGAAGAATACGATTGGCGCGACGACGATTATAACAACAGGCGGATACGATTATGGCAGTTACGGTGCGACGACAACTACTGTGCCAAAAGATAAGATTAAGCTAAGCGACATCATGGCAGGCGACAACTTTTTTGCAGACAATTTAAAAGCCCAATTTGCGGAGTATAGTAAACAGAATCCGGATCAGGAGTTTACATACGAGCAATATCAGTCGGCGGTATCGAGTTCGCACGCGTTTGAGTATGATTCGATTCGGGACGGCCAACAGAATCTTGAATTATGGCGCGATATTGGAGCAGCGATTGTGATTATCGGCGTGAGCATTGTGTGTCCACCCGCAGGTTTGGCACTCGGCATAGCATATGGTACACTAGAATTGAGCAGCGCCGCGACCGGGAAAGACTGGATGACTGGACGCGAAATGGACGGGACCGAGCGCGCGACACGTGGGGCGTTTGCGTTGTTGGACATTATTCCAGGCGTGAAAGGAATCCGCGCGTTTAGCACGGCGACAAAAGCTGGAGGTCTGGCGTTGGACGCTGCACAGGCTGGCAGTAAGTTGACGTTGAAACAGACCGCACAGCAAGGATTGTCACATTTGGATGCGATGGGGAAACAAGCATTGCGTGAGAGCGCAGAGCGGATTCGGAATGTGCCAAGAGTTATAAGTGATGTGGCGAGTACAGTGAAGAATACGGCGCAGGAAGGCTTGACCACCGTTAAAAATGCTGGGAATACAATTAAAAATTTCTGGCAACCACGGGTGGTAGCAGAAGGATTTGTATTCACAGATGATGTAATTGAAGCAGTGCAACCTATTGTTTCTAAAATTGGTAAAGAGACAGAAGACACCGTTTCTTACTACAGAGTGCAGGGCGGAGGAGAAGGAACAAAAACAAGTCAGTACAGAATACAATTGAATGATGATGGAACAATTCGGATACCAAATCATGATGCGGACCTTAATCTTAGCGCATACGATAAAGAACATGCTATCTATTTTAGAGATACTAAACGCCCAGGGGGAGAAATAATAGAGTTCAAGGTTCCAAAGGAATTAGATGATTTAGCTCAAGAAACTAAAATTGATCAATTTAAGTATTCTGAAAACCCTAGAAATCAAGGTGGTATGGCACCAAAACTTGTTGACCCAACAACCCCAGGGGTAAGTTATGAGTTTCCAGCACCTTGGGTTGAATGGATTGAAGAAAATGCTCACTCTGCAAGAATAATAGAATAGGAAGGGAGAGATGACATGTTGAATCCTAAATACGCTGAGAACATCATTGTAGGTGTTATGCATAAAAATGTGTTCAAATGGTATATAACAGACAGAGATACATGGATACTAGATATCGATAAGTATAGTGACGCATATTTAAAAAATGGGCATGATTTTGATATGAACTTTGCCTTAGGTTTTAGAAATAATATACATGTGGTTGATGAGACAACTATTGAAGAGTATGCGTTTACTTATGAAAAAAATCAAGTAGATTCTGATGAACTACAAAATCTTTTAGTGAATAAGAAGTATGAAGACACAGTTTTAGCGCTACAGGCATCGCTATATATAGATTTTGATAAAAAGGTATTTATATCTTCTTATCCTGAGTCATTACCATTCGAGAATTATGCACCTAATGATTGGAAGAGTACCTATGGAGATTTTACTGAATATATTCCCGATCGAGAAAGATATTGGATTTTAAATGGTAAAAATTTAATTTCAGAACAGTACAAATTAGAAGTCGATAAATTCAAGGAGGGCAAATAAATTGAGTAATGATATGCTTACCATTTTAAATGAGAATTACAAAAAGCAAGGAACAGAGGAAGAAATTGAAGGATTAACCGTATTACTTGATGGAACAATAAAACAAGTTTTTGATAAGATTCGGGTTGAAAAAAATTATAAAGATAATAATGAAGTGTTGCGAGATATTATCTTTGCAGGTGTGAATTCCATAATTGAGACTAAGAAATAGTGGCTGACTTTTTATTAATATAGTGATTGAGAAGAGCTTGGGATTGTTTTTTGTGAGCTCTTCTCCTGTTGTAAATATTAATGAGAACGAGTCGAGATTCTTTATTATAGGCTCAAATATTTTGCGAAATTAGTATAGAAAGGGAGATGATTTTATGTCAAATGCTACACATATAACCCATCCAATTATATTATCTTATTTAGAGGGATTTTCTCATAAATATGAAATTAGCGCTACAGAATCTAGAGATCAACATTCTTTATTTGAAAAATATATTAATGATTTAGTTTTAAATATTTACGGAAATGATCCAAATGCATTATACGAAGATATGGATACTGGAAGTTCATTTGGAATTGATGGAGTAGCCATTTTCGTTGCTGATAAACTTGTAACAAGTATTGAAGATGTGGATGAGATAATTGAAGATCTTAAAAAATTTGAAGTTAGTTTCTTTTTTACACAGTCAAAAACTACTCAAAAATTTAATCGGCAAGAAGTTAATGATTTTTTCTCAGGAGTTCGTAGATTTTTTAATTTTGAAAAATGTGAAATTAATGAATTAGAAGGGTTTTGGGAAGTTGCAAAATATATATATACAAAAGTTTCTAAATTTAAAAAATCACCAGAACTGAATCTTGTTTTTGCAAGTCTGGCTCCAAAAGATATTGATCTAAATGATATACATATGGAAGCTACCGTGGAGCAAAATCTTCTTGATTTAAATGATTTGAATTTATTTAGCAAAATATCTAGTCCTCAATTTTGGGGTGTAAAACAAATAATGGATTTGCAAAATAAGGCTAATTCCGATTTAGAAATTTCAATTAATATGACAAAATCTCCTGTGGCTTATCCAAAAGATCCAACTAAAAAGATTAAGAATGGTTATTTTGGTCTAATAAAATTAGCTGATTTTGTTAATATTTTGACAGATGAAGTTTCTGGGAAACGTATTTTACGAAAAGGTATTTTTGATGATAATATTAGGTATTATTTAGGGGCGAAAGAGAAGGTTGAAGTAAATCATACGATGAAAGAACAATTAATGGGAGATTCAAAGCATTTATTTGGAGTTTTGAATAATGGAATTACAATAATTAGCGATGAAGTTAACTTGAATTCGGAAGAACTGACTTTAGTAAATTATCAAATTGTAAATGGGTGTCAAACCAGCAACGTTATTTTTGAGGTTCTCGATAAAATTAATATTGATGAAGATATCTATATTCCTGCTAGGTTTATTGCCACTAATGATGAAGAAACTAAAAACGCCATAATAAGAGCAACAAATAGTCAGACTGCTTTAAAGCCAGAGCAGCTAGCTGCTTTATCGCCTATTCAAAAAGCATTGGAAGAATATTATACTATAAAAAGAAAGGCAAAAGAATTTGATTTATATTATGAACGTAGAACAGAGCAATATAGAGATGAGAGCATACAAAAAACTAAGATTATTACAATTCCTTCTCAAATTAAGGCAACATCAGCTCTATTTTTAGATTTGCCACATGAGGTATCCGGACAATATGGGAAAGTGGAGAAAAAGACAAGAGGTATGCTTTTTGATGAAGAAAGTGATCTTTCATTCTTAAATGTATATTATGTTAGTGGTTTAGCTTGGTATAAAGTAGAGCGATTTGTTCAAAATAATAAGAAAAAATATATCAGGGCAAGATGGCATATTATCATGGTACTAAAATATATTTTATGCAAAGATAATCAAATTGACTTAAGGATAAATAAAAATGCGAATACTAATAGTCAAGTTATTGAAAAAGCACTTTTGGATGAGGAAGAATCTAGTAAATATATAATGGATGCAATCTCATTAATTAACGATGCTCTAACCCAAAATGGGGAAAAAATTGAAGAAGTATTGCAAGACAGAAAGCTTTTTGAAAGGAAGGATACAACTTCAATCTTAGTAAACTATTTAAACAAAAATCTAAATGAGCCAAAGAAGATGCCTGAGAATGTGTAGTGAGATCATTTATTAAAATGTTAGAGTACTAAAGCCGAGTTCCCGGACCCTAAATCCGCGAACTCGGCTTTTTCCCATTTCTCCAAAACCTCTGCTATAATCACAATACCCCACTAAAAACCCAATCCATTCACCAATCCCAACACACACTTTGTACTCAATTCACCTAGCTATCTTTATGTAACCGCTTTAAAATGAAAAGTAAGGAGGAGGCAATCATGTTTGATCAACGTGCATTTCGGCTTTTTGAGCAGATTATTCGGTATGAGAAAATGACGAGCGGGGCGCTTGTTCGGAAAATGGGGCTGTCGGAGCGGCAGTTTCAATATGATTTTGAAAAGATGAATCAGGCTTTGCGGCATGTTGGAAAATCGGAAATTGAGGTGCGAAATCAAGTTTTTATTATTGATCCTAAGCTGAAAAAGGCTTATTTGCAAGGATCGGAGTTATTTATACGCCAGGAGGAGCTTTTTCTCGGGGAGCAGGATCGGGTGTATTTGCTTTATTTGTATACGTTTATTCGGCAGGAGGAAATCTCGAATTTTCATTATCAGCGGGTGTTGCATGTGAGTCGGAATACGGCGCTGAGTGATGTGAAGAAGGTGCGGGGATTTTGTGCGGAGGCGGATGTGCGACTGGTTTATTCGCGGCTCTCTGGATACCATCTGGTGGGTTCGGAGCGGGATAAGCGGGTGCTGGCGGGGCGGTGTGTGAATGCGTTGTTGGTGTTGCCGCTCGGTGAGGTCGCGTTGAAATTCGTGCTGGAAAGCTGGGGACTGCGCGCGCGGTTAGACGAGACGGAGCGGATTCTGCTTGACTGGCAAAAGGTGAACCGGGTGGAGTTCGTGCAGGATCGGCAGCGGGAATGGCTTTACTTGGCGGCGTTTCTGCGGTGTCGCGGGAAGCATGCGGGGCTTGTGTTTTCGGGTGTGGAACGGGAGTTGATCGGGCAGCAGGCGGTGTTTCGGGTGACGGAATCGCTTGTGGCGGCGTTGTTCGGGATGCAGGACGAGATGGAGCAGCTTTATGTGACGGTGCAGGTGATTGGGGCGCAGCGGACGGCGGAGATTGGGGAGCATGTGGTGTTGCTAGATTTGGCGGACCGGATTATTGCGGCTTTTGAGAAGTTGACATTGCTGACGCTGGATAATAAGCGCGAGTTGCGGCGGAGTCTTTACGATCATCTGGTGCCGGCGTATTTCCGAATCGTGTTTTCGTTGCCATTGGTCGCGCCGATGACGGAGCAAATTCAGACGGCGCACCCAGAATTGTTCGCGTTTGTGAGACAGGCTTTGTTGCCGCTTGCAAAACTGACCGGGAAAACCGTAAGCGCGGCGGAAATTGGTTATTTTACGATTCATTTTGGTGGGTATTTTGAGCAGAAGCGTGAGGTGCGACGGGATTTCGAGGCGTTGTTGGTTTGCCCGAATGGGATTAGTACGTCGCTGATGCTGAAATCGCAGTTGCGGCAGTTGTTTCCGGAGTTGCGGTTCCGGATGGCAGATGGGGCGAATATTCCGGAGTCGGGATACGATATGATTTTTTCGACGGTGTATGTGCCGACGCGAAAACCGGTGTACTTAGTTCAGCCGCTGCTCACGTCGCTTGAAAAGAACTACTTGATTCAGGCGGTCGCGGCGGATTTTCCAACGATTGACCACCGCCATATTTCTGTGGATGCGTTACTGGAAATCATCGAACGGCACGCGGTGATTGAGGATGAGCAGAAATTATATGATGCAATTTTTAATAAAATTTATGGGAAAGTGTCGATAGAGAGGGGATACGCGCCAATGCTATCTGAATTATTAACGAAGGATATGATTCAGTTTACGGATGAGGAACTGGATTGGAAAGAGGCGATTCGACTTGCTGCAGCACCGCTTGTGACGGCGAATCGTGTAAAAACGGATTATGTGGATGCGATGATTGAAACGGTCGAGGAAATGGGGACGTACATCCATATTGGAAAAGGGATTGCGATTCCGCATGCGCGTCCGGAAAAGGGTGTGAATCAGATTGGGATGTCGTTTTTACGGACGCGGACGCCGGTGCATTTAGTGGATGCGTCGGGACCTGCGATTGATATTTTTATTTGTTTGGCGGCTGTGGATAATGAGGCGCATTTGAAGGCTTTGTCGCAATTGACGAAGTTTTTGACGAATGATGTGGCTTTGGAAAAGTTGAAGCAGGCGGAAACGGTGGATGAGATTACGAATTTATTAGTAGAAGGAGAGGAACAGGAATGAGAATTTTAGCGGTTTGTGGATCTGGTCTTGGTACGAGTTTTATGGTGGAGATGAATATTAATCAGGTGTTGAAGGAGCTGGGCGTGACGGACGTGGAGGTGTCGCATTCGGATTTGAGTTCGGCGACTCCGGATAGTGCGGACGTATTTTTCCTAGCGAAGGACATTGCGGAGGGCGGTGAATCACTCGGTGAGGTGATCGTGCTGGACAGTATTATCGACATGAATGAGCTGCGCGAGAAGGTAACGGCGGTCGTGAGGGAAAAAGGCTTGATTTAAAAAA
Source organism: Paenilisteria newyorkensis (assembly GCF_000766145.1). Classification (GTDB taxonomy): domain Bacteria; phylum Bacillota; class Bacilli; order Lactobacillales; family Listeriaceae; genus Listeria_A; species Listeria_A newyorkensis. Next base: position 79,383 of record NZ_JNFB01000001.1, read on the forward strand.
CGGGGAGGGGTAAGAGATATGAATGACTTTCTAAAAGTGTTAGTGGATATTTTGAGTCAACCGGCGATTCTGGTTGCGCTGATCGCGTTAATTGGCTTGATTGCGCAACGGAAAAAATTATCGGATACGCTAAAAGGGACGACGAAAACGTTTGTTGGTTTCCTCGTGATTTCGGCGGGGGCTGGGATTTTATCGGCATCACTCGCGCCATTTGGGGAGATGTTTAAGGCGGCTTTTCATGTGACGGGAGTCGTGCCGAACAATGAGGCGATTGTTGCGATTGCTTTGACGGAATACGGGACGAATACGGCGTTAATCATGTTTTTCGGAATGATGGTCAATATTTTGATTGCGCGGTTCACGAAGTTTAAATATATCTTTTTGACGGGGCATCATACGCTTTACATGGCGTGTATGTTGGCGGTAATCATGACGGTGGCTGGCTTCACGTCGGTTCCGCTGATCATGGCGGGGGCTGTGGCGCTCGGGATTATCATGTCGCTATCTCCAGCGATTGTGCAACCGTTTATGCGCATTTTGACGGGGAACGATAATGTGGCGCTGGGCCATTTTAGCGCGGTTGGTTACGCGGTGAGTGGACTGGTCGGCAAAGCGGTCGCTGGGAAAAATCCGAAATCGACGGAGAAAATTAATTTTCCGAAGGGGTTAGGTTTTTTGCGGGACAGTACGGTGAGTATTGCGCTGACGATGATGGTGATTTATGTGGTTGTGGCGCTGTTTGCTGGGCCTAGTTATGTGGAGGCGAACTTGAGCGATGGCACGAATTATCTCGTTTTTGCGATGATTCAAGCGGGGACTTTTGCGGCGGGTGTGTTTATTATTTTATCTGGCGTGCGCTTGGTGCTAGCGGAGATTGTGCCGGCGTTTAAAGGGATTTCGGAGCGTTTGGTGCCGAATGCAAAACCTGCACTGGATGTGCCGATTATTTATCCATATGCGCCGAATGCTGTGTTGATTGGGTTCTTCTCGAGTTTTATCGGCGGGATTGTGAGTATGGTGATCATGACGTTTACGGGTGGCGTGATTATTCTGCCTGGCGTTGTGCCGCATTTCTTCACGGGGGCTGCGGCTGGTGTGTTTGGGAATGCGACGGGCGGTGTGCGTGGCGCGGTTCTCGGGGCGTTTGTGAACGGAATTTTGATCAGTTTCTTGCCTGTTTTCTTGATGCCGGTGCTTGGAAATCTTGGTTTTGCGAATTCGACGTTCTCGGATACTGATTTTGGCGTGAGTGGGATTTTCTTCGGTGTGCTCGCGAATCATGGCGGGACGATTGCGATTGTGGTGAGCTTGATTGTGATTCTGGCCGTGATGTTCGGGCTTAGCGTGAAGCGGAAGAAAAATAAGGCGATAGAGGAGGAAGCTTGATGTTGGCTGAAAATTTGGATGTGGCTGCGAAGCAAATACGGCTGCATACGTTGAAGGAGTTGCGGGCGCTTGGATTCGGACACTTTGGCGGGAGTTTATCGATTGTGGAGGCGCTGGCGGTGATTTACGGGAAGCATTTGGCGGTGGATCCGCAGAAACCGGAGGACGCGAATCGTGATTATTTCGTTTTGTCGAAGGGACACGGTGGACCGGCGCTTTACGCGACGCTATTTTTGAAGGGATTTTTCGCAGAGGATGAGCTGTATACGTTGAATCAGAATGGCACGCGTTTGCCGTCGCATCCGGATCGGAATTTGACGCCGGGCGTGGAGATGACCACGGGATCGCTTGGACAGGGGATTTCGGTGGCTGGCGGGATTGCGTTCGGGAATATGTTGGCTGGGCGCGAGAATTATACGTACGCGATTGTCGGGGACGGCGAGCTGAATGAGGGCCAGTGCTGGGAGGCGTTTCAGTTTATCGGGCATCACCGGCTTGACCGCATGATCGTGTTGATTGACGATAATAAGAAGCAGCTGGATGGCTTGACGGCGGACATTATTGATCCGCTTGATTTGGAGGCGAAGATGGCGGCGTTTGGATTCCGGACGGTGACGGTGGATGGTGCTTCGACACAGGCCATTGATGAGGCGATTCAGACGGCAAAAAGGAGTTCTGGAAAGCCGTACGCGATTGTGCTGGATACGGTGAAGGGGCAGGGCGTGACGCATATCGAGGAGAAGGCGGACAACCATCATTTGCGTCCTGATGACGGGGATAAGCAGGCGATTGACGACGCAATTTTGGCATTAGAAAATGATTTGGAAGGGGTGGCACAATGACGCTTACACTTGAAAAAGACCAACTGGAGATGCGCCAAGTTTACGCGGATACGGTTCGAAAATTGGCGGCGGCGGATCCGGATGTGATTGCGCTGGAGGCTGATTTGAGTAGCGCGATGTCGACGGGGAAACTCAAGGCGGAGCTGCCAGGTCAGTATGTGAATGTGGGCATTATGGAGGCGAACATGATGGGCGTCGCGGCGGGACTTAGTGTGCTCGGACGCAAGCCGTTCATCCATTCTTTCGGCCAATTCGTGACGCGCCGTGCTTTTGACCAAGTTTTCGTATCGCTTGGCTACGCGCAACTTTCAGCGGTTATCGTTGGCTCTGATGCAGGCGTTTCCGCAGAACATAACGGCGGCACGCACATGACTTTTGAAGATATTGGTTTGATGCGCGAAGTCCCGAATGCCAACGTTTACGAAGCAAGTGACGCCGTTCAATTCAGCTGGCTCCTCGAGAATGCCTACAAAAAAGGCGGCCTGCACTACATTCGAACGATTCGTAAAAATGCGACGCAGCTCTACGATGAAAACACCACGTTTGAAAAAGCTCAAATTTTGCGAGAAGGTTCGGACATCACGATTTGTGCCACCGGAATCATGGTCGCAGAGAGCTTGAAAGCCGCGGAAATTCTAAGAGCATCCGGCTTCTCGGCAGAAGTCATCGATATGTTTTCCATCAAACCACTAGACGGCGAGACGCTCCGCCAATCCGTACAAAAAACCGGTCGCGTCATCACCGCAGAAAACCATAATGTCAATGGCGGACTCGGAAGCGCCGTCGCAGAATTCCTTGGAGAAAACTGCCCCGTGCCACTGTACCGCGTCGGCGTGCGCGAACAATTCGGACAAGTCGGCTTGATGCCATATCTCCAAGAATTTTACGGACTCACCGCAGAAAATATCGCTACACAAGCAGAAAAAATGATATAACGTCGAAGCTGGGCAAATTTACCGCGCCCAGCTTTTTAAATGTGTGGTAAAATAAATGGGAGGTGAATCACACATGGCAATGAAAGATCAAATCGAAACAGAAGTAGATCAATACTTAGCGGACAACGGCATGTCGACGAACTATCACAGACTTATGTACGCCGGCCCATCGATGCGCACCAGGCACAGTCTCGTACTCGTGTTCACGGAAGTAGGATTAATCACATTCTCCTTCTCCATCGTCAGCAAATCCGAAACACAAATGTTCTTCCTACCAAAAGACAAAATCCGAGCCATCCGTCTCGATAAAAAACGTTTTGTACATAAATTATCGATGGAAGCTGAAAACGAAGAAGGGCAAATCGAACGCGCCCAGTATTTCGTCAGCAAGCGCGTCTTCGGAAGACCATGGCACAGCGAAACACTACAATACCTCTTCGACAAAAAGATATTCAGCGAGGCGACAAACACTCATTGTTGAGATTGTTCGAAGTGAAGCGAGTTACAAGTTCAATATGCAGGGGAACAAAGTGAACCTGTAATCCTTTACGTTAAAAGCTCCGTTCCAGTGCTCTTCTACACTGCGTTTCGCATAACTTCTCACATGGTCGGGGATAAGACTCCCTTCCTGTTTTCAGTCAACGTACCCCAGTACGCTCCGCGCTGGTACTCGCTTTTGCCTAGAAACTAAGTATTTGTCACCACGCTGAATACTTTTTAGTAAAAAGATATTTTCAACACTTTCCTAAGGTTTTAATCGTTCAAAATCGTTTTTTCTGGTACACTAGTAGAAAGGGTATTTTTTATGGAGGGAATTACTATGGAACTAAATTGGTCACTTTATGATTTGCAGAAAAGAGAAATGGTAAGCACTTTTCCGTCGGTAGAGGATATTTCGATGAGCGAACAAATCGTCAAACAGCTAAGCGAAAACAGAGATACACGCTGGGAAATGGAACTATTCCCATTCGGTCTAGAAATCACTGAGGATTACATTCATTTCAACATTGTCCTCGCTAATTTCCTAGATGTACAGGTGCAAAAAGTCGTGTTCTCCTTCAACATCACAGTAGGTGGCAGAACCATTGGCACGCCTTATTTCGACGCTGGAAAAGACGACATTGGCATGATTGAACCAGAAATTGGGATAATCCAACGCTTTACCTTCGAAAATCCAGGCTTCCGAATCGGAACGACAGACGACTACGTATTTAATGCAACCTACCGCTACGTGTACAAAGAAGAAGAATTCTGGCGTCTATCCGAGCTCGAATACATCGTGGACGGCAAAAAAATGAACCTGCTTTGAGGAGTTGAAGAATGAAAAAACAAGTAAGTGGATTTATCATGTTATTTTTAGGAGCAACATTACTTCCAAATTTCAGTAGTTTTTTATACAGTTGGGCATTAAACGGCTCCGACTTCGAACCGAATTGGATACTGTGGGCAACGCTTAGCCTGACCATCCTATTATTCCTTTTTGGCATACTAACACTACTCGAAAAAACAATATTACTCGCCAATTTGCTAGTTTTGCTAGGTTACAGCGTTTTTCAAAGCTGGATGTTGTGGCAAAATCAACTCGAACCATGGATCAAAAATGGAGAATTAGGCTTGATAGATTACTCCCGCCTCATCACGCTTCTAGTCGCGCTTATTGGGATTGCCTATCTCTTCATCAAGACACCAGAAAAACCGGCAATCCCACCTACCGATTGGCAGAAAAAGTGGCGCTGGGCAGGCGTGTTTTTCGCCATACTTGGCTTAGGCGTCTCTATCACATTAGCCGTCATCGTCCTATCCGGCGAAGAATTTTTCTTCACAACACCATTCGACGCTTATTTAGGAATCGGCATTGCGTTTTTCTTCCTACTCGCCATCGTATTCGGATTTAGGAAACCAAATGCCTTCATCACGGCGCCACTACTCGGACTCTCGTTTAACTTTTTCACAGAATATCTCTGGCTAGAACAGTTACTCCGCAAAATCGGGTCTCAAATTGGCTCACAAATCGGCCAAGACGAAAATACGGTTGTCGCGCTGAAACTAATCATCGGCACACTCGGCATCTTCGCCAGCCTATTTCTAATTATCGCAACACAAAAAAAGAAATTCGAAGCCTAAACCAGGTTCCGAATTTCTTTTTTCTTACCATTTTTTCCGTAAAAGCAACGCAATCGCAGCGATAATCAAGATACCGCCAATCACAATCGTCCAAACCGAAAAGCTATCACCAGTGCTTGGCAGCTCGTTCATATTGACCGCATTCACCGTCTGAATCGGGCCAAACTTCCAAAAAACCGCCCATGCGACGAAAAGTATTGTAAACCCCGCAAGTATTTTCTGAAAAAATTTCATGTAGTTAACCTCCCATTTTCTTGGTCAAAATTTCTATATGGAGTCATTGCTAAAGCCTGACCGTTCCTAGCAAATGACGCTTCCTATCCATTATCAAATAAAAGCTTGTTTTTGTCAATGACTATACCAATTTCATAATTGGTACATTATATAAGGCTTGACGAACTATACAACTATGAGGTATGATAATTTTGTTTCCTAGAAAAAATGAAAAGGAGGATCGCTCACAACTGAATAGAAGCGCCAGAACTAGAGGTTACGTCTCTAGTTGACGAGGAAGGGATTAATCGAAAATTCGGCGGGAGTCCCTCGGTTGTACATGCAATCGTGATGCCTTTGCTACAAACCATCAAGGCGACTTGGTGAACAGAGTGGAAAGGAACATGTTTTATCCCCATGGAAACGCGAAAGGAATACAGACAGCGGAATAGTCTGCCCTTTTTCAAATTAATAGAGGGCTTGCATACAGGATAAGTCTGCCCTCAAATGGAGGATTTTATTATGTGCGGAATTGTAGGATTTATTGGAAAGAAGAATGCGAAAGAAGTTTTATTAGAAGGACTAGAGAAATTAGAATATCGTGGCTATGACTCAGCAGGGATTGCACTCCAATCACCGACTGGCGTACTAGTAGCGAAAGAAAAAGGGCGCATTGCGGATTTACGTTCAGAAGTACCAGCCGACGCTTTTGGTGAAATGGGAATTGGGCATACACGTTGGGCGACACACGGGAAGCCAAGTCATGCCAATGCACATCCACATCAAAGCAAGTCAGGGCGTTACACGATCGTTCATAACGGCGTCATCGAAAACTATTCCTTATTAACAGATCAATATCTAGCCGATGCTAGTTTTGCAAGTGATACCGATACAGAAGTCATCGTTTTGCTCATCGAAATGTTTGCAAACCAAGGCATGACAACAAAAGAAGCATTCACGAAGACGCTTAGCTTGCTTCACGGATCATACGCTATTTGTTTGATCGATAATCAAGACAACGAAACGCTCTACGCAGCGAAAAATAAAAGCCCACTCCTAATCGGAAAAGGCAAAGATTTCAACGTTATTGCAAGTGACGCGATGGCAGTAATCCGCGAAACCGACCAATTCGTCGAAATCATGGATGAAGAAATCGTCCTTGTAAAACGGGATGGCGTGACAATCGAAACATTGGCTGGCGAAGAAATCGAGCGCGAAGCTTACACAGCCGAACTCGACGCATCCGATATCGAAAAAGGAACCTATCCACATTACATGCTAAAAGAAACAGACGAGCAACCAGCCGTTATTCGTAAAATTATCCAAGCTTACCAAAACGAAGCAGGCGATGTAACCGTAGATCCGAAAATTGTCAAAGAACTACTAGACACCGATCGCATCCACATCGTTGCATGCGGAACAAGCTATCACGCAGGACTTGTCGGCAAAAATCTCATCGAAAAATTAGCAGAAGTACCAGTCGAAGTTCACGTTTCTAGCGAATTCGGTTACAACATGCCACTTCTAACGGAAAAGCCATTGTTCATTTTTATTACGCAAAGTGGTGAAACAGCAGACAGCCGCCAAGTATTGGTGAAAGTCAAAGAACTAGGCTACCGCTCGCTCACAATCACGAATGTGCCAGGCTCAACATTGGATCGCGAAGCAGACAACACCATGTACCTGCACGCAGGCCCAGAAATCGCCGTAGCATCCACAAAAGCCTACACAGCACAAATTGCAGCTTTATCTATTTTAGCGACTGTTGTAGGCCGTGAGAAGGGTCTAAGCAAGGCTAAAGATTTCGATCTAATCGTAGAACTAGGCATTGTTGCAAACGCGATGGAAACCCTAGTCGACAGCAAGGAAACCATCGAGCATATCGCTGGAGAATATTTAGCAACAACACGCAATGCCTTTTTCCTTGGTCGCCATATCGATTATTTTGTAGCTATGGAAGCCGCGCTTAAGCTAAAAGAAATCTCGTATATCCAAGCAGAAGGTTTTGCAAGCGGTGAGCTGAAGCACGGAACCATTGCTTTGATTGAAGACGGCACACCAGTGCTTGCTCTAATCACCCAAGAAAACATCAACTGGAATATCCGCGGTAATGTAAAAGAAGTACTAGCACGTGGCGCCAACGCTTGTATCTTGTCGATGGAAGGCGCGAACCAACCAGGCGATCAATTCGTCATTCCAAAAGTTCACGAACTCCTAACACCACTAGCAAGCGTCGTACCGTGTCAACTACTGGCCTACTACGCAGCGCTTCACCGTGGTTGCGATGTAGACAAACCACGTAACCTAGCAAAAAGCGTTACAGTAGAATAAATAAGAAGGATGTAGACTGCGTATCCGATACGTTATCTACATCCTTCTTTTATTGCTTACTATCTTCCTTTTTGGGAGGGAGAACCTGTTTAAAATAAAACTGTTTTGGCGTTTTCTCATACGTAGGTTTCGTCTTATCTTTCATAAACTGATCCATCTTTTTATCAATCGCTACCCAACCCCGCCAAGATAAATGAATCGTATCTTCCAAGAAATAAGGCGTATCACTGTAACTCGACATATCGTAATAGTGGAAACCTTGTTCTGTTATCTGTTTCCCAGATTTATCATAGTACTTCTGCAACTTCTCACGAGAAGCGCCAATATAATCATACCAAGGCCCGTTCACAGGAGGATTGATGAAAAGCACATCCGCACCGACCTCTTTAAAAGCATCCATAACAAGCTGTAAATCACTATATTCAGGTGACTCATCGTAACTTAAATTCGTCCGACTATCCTTCAACTGATTAATTGTTGGCTCTAATTTCTTCTTATAATAAGAGTCCTTAATAAAAAATGGATTCGTGCCAACTTTGGATTCACCAGTCTTTGTTGCTAATTCATCTAATGTCGTATAATCCAACGCATCAGGAAGGAGTTTCAAGTTTTTCTGAACTTTCTCCTCACGCGAACCTTGAATGAATTTCGAATCTAAATCATCTTTTCGTTGCAAAATCTTCACCTGAGCCACCGCTGCTGTTTTTGTAAACATATCGACCTCGGTTTTAGGACCAGGGGATGCGATACTCTCAAGCAATGCCGCCAAAGTGGTATCATTTTTCACCACTTTGTAGCTTAACAATCTACGTGCTGCATATCTTCTTTCAGCAGTAGGAGGCTCATCTGCCATCGCAAATTTATAAGCTTGAAGTGGCGAGAAATTCCCACCGAAGTGCCCATCGTCAACACCAGCTGGTTGGAACCATTGTGGCGATAAAACAAATACAACTTTCTTACCTTTTAACTCATTGCCCATCGCTTTAATATCTAAGTAATGCGAAAGGGATTGCGTGCCGGGACGACCAATAAGAAACGGCGTATAGCCACGATTGTATTTCTCTGCAAAGACGTTGGGATGGAATTGATCCACACGTGATAACTCCGAAGAACCAAAGATAGGGACATAGTTTTTATCTGTCGCAAGCATTTTTTGTTGAATGGCAACACCTTGCACGACAGTTGGATTCATAGAAGTAGCGCTTTTTTTGACAGTGCTAGTAGAAACACCGCCAAAGATGGAGCTTGGGCCGAACAGGATGAATAAGAACACAGCCCCTGCAATAAGCAAAGGCCCAAATGTCATCCAAAGTTTCTTTTTCATTTTAATTCCTCAAGTTTAGCGATGATTTGATCCGGAGTCGACCACTCATCACGATCGAATTCTGAAACCGGAACTGTAATTCCTAAGCGCGATTCTACTTCTATTAATAACTGAACGGTTGCCATTGAATCGAGAAGTCCTTCGTCAAACAAATGCACTGATGTGTTTTCCACAACTTCCTCTGATTCAGTAATCTCTTCTAAAATTTCTAATACGTCTTCACGAAATGCCATAATATTTTACCACCTTATCATTTTATTTAAAAACTAATTTTGTCAAAAATACCTGAGAAAATCAGGAAGCCAAAGCAGACGAATTGGAATGTAATAACAATACCAATCACGTTGGTGACTTTATTTTTTGGGTAGAATTTCTTTTTCTTATTCCAGCGTTCAAAGAGGTCAAATCCGACGATCAACGCCGCCTGATAAAGCCCGTAAACGATGTAATACCAATGGAGTCCGTGCCACATACCCATGATTAAAAAATTCACGAAATAGGCGATGTAAGCCACGGTAAACTTACTCTTGAAAAACTTCTTCTTTGTCATCCAGAAAACGAGACGCATAAAGACGAAATCTCGGAACCAGAATGATAGCGTCATGTGCCAGCGATTCCAGAATTCTTTAATATTGCGACTTGCGAACGGTTTGTTAAAGTTCATCGGCGTCTGCACACCCATCAAGTAACTAACTCCAACCGCAAAAGCACTATAGCCTGCAAAATCAAAGAACAAATACATACTGTAAGCATACATGTAGCCGACCAAACTCCATCCAAATTGAACGTGATGGTGGAGGTTATACTCAAGACCAGTTATCGCATTCGTTTGAATCACATAAGCGATAATAAATTTATATAGAAAACCTAAGAAAATAAGGAAAATACCACGATTAAGTAAATTTGCATATTTGTCAGGATCTATAGGTGAATCAGCTTCTTTTTTAAAGCGACGGAAGCGGTCAATTGGGCCAGATGATAGCGTTGGGAAGAACAGTAGGAAATTAATGAAATCCCACGAGTTCAGCTCCTTAATTAGACCATCACGTGTCTCCATAATCATTTGCGCGGCTTTAAAAGTTAAGTACGATATCCCAAGAAAACCAATCATCGTTGTGTTCGCTGCGAGTAACGGCTGAAGTTTTACAATGAAGAGCGGCAAGATAGAGAGAATGAGCGCGAGTACGAAAATGCCGCCATGGTTGTTTTTCTGCCGATAATTAAAGTAAAGTCTTACGAGTGCTAATTGCCAAAATACGAATATAATCAAGGCAATCGCTTGAATCGTGTTGCTAGCAAACATCATGTAAATGAAGACCAGTGTCACAAAAGCATTGTAAACAGGCATTCTTTTACCGAGTAAGCCAGCAATCACAATCGGTGCTAAAAAGGCGAACAATACTGCAAAATAGAGTATTGATCCGTATGGCGTTGTCATGTGTTCACCTCACTGGAAAGCTGCTTGCGGTCAATTTTGCCATTCATCGTTAGTGGGAGTTCCTCTTTGTACACCCATTTGCGTGGAATCATATAACTAGGCATTGATTCTGCGAGTTCTTTTTTGATAGCGGCACTTAGCTTATATTCCTTCTCAAAATCATGAGCAGAAGGAACGACGAAGGCAACTAAACTATCTACTTTACCCTCACGCATTTTTGGAACGACAATACAAGAGCGAATATAGCTTACTTCTTTCAAATTATTCTCAATATCTTCAAGCTCGATACGGTAACCATGAAGCTTAATCTGGAAATCAAGCCGACCTTGGAAAAAGAGCATGCCATCAATAATCGTGCCGCAATCTCCGGTTTTGTAAGCCTGAAACGGTTCATCCGTATAAAAAACAGCATCCGTTTTCTCTGGCTCATTGAGATAACCTTTTGAAACACTAGGACCAATCAAGACGATTTCCCCTTTTTCCCCATTTGGAACAGGTAAACCATCTTCATCTAAAATAGCGAGCCTTGTATCTGGCTTAATTCGTCCAAGTGGCAGGCTAGGATATGTGTTCACATTGTTCGCATCGATGACCACATTAGTTACAGCAACGGTCGCCTCAGTCGGTCCATACGTGTTGTAAACAGTAGCTTTAGGGAATCGATTAATGAGCATTTGAGCTGTTTCTTTGGTCAAAACTTCCCCACAAAACAGGAAGTGCGTAATCGACGGGTTATTTTCTCCGTTAAAATTCGGATCCATCAAGCAAATATCTACAAAAGAAGGCGTAGAAACCCAAACATTTACTTCTAGATTTGGAATTGCCTCGTACAAGCTTTTTAAATTAGCGCTAACGGTCTTATCTAGCGGCACAAGCGTTCCACCGGCAAGTAGGCAAGGATAAAGGTCCATGACAGACAAATCAAACGAGTAGGGCGCTTGATTGAGAAAACGAGCACCTTCTTGAATTTGAAAATCTTGGAGTATCCAGTTTGTAAAACTCACGAGATTATTATGACTGATTTGCACACCTTTTGGAACGCCCGTACTTCCGGATGTGAAAATGATGTAATAATTATCTTCTGCTTTCACAAAATTAGAATCATCAGGTGTTTGTCCGGCATTATGCGCGATGATTTCTTGCAATTGTTCCGAAGTAATGGTGTTCACTCCAGCAGTCGTTGCTTCAACAGGTAATTCATCGGTGCAAAGAATGAAGCTTGGTTGTGCGACTTCCGTTATTTGCTTGATACGGTCAGCAGGCATTGACGCATCGATTGGAACATAGGCGCGTCCAGCTTTAGAGCAAGCAAGGAAAGCCACAATTTGCGTAGCGTCCATATGTCCATAAACCAAGATAGGTGCCAAATCGTCCGCTAGTTCTTGCAATAAAAAGACTGCTAATGCGTCTGATTGTTCCTTCAGTTCACGGTATGTCAGGGAGTTGCCATTGTAATCGTAACAAGATTTGTTCGGTGTCTTCATTGCCCATTCATCAATACGTTCATTAATAGAAGTGGTGAAAAAAGATACACTCATTCGTAATCGCCTCTTTTCTTTTAAAATTCATTATAAATAAATGTGGTGTCGTTCGGGTTTTTGAAGCCATAGAACCAAAGCAAGCCGAGTAAAACAACCAGATAAAATAACGTCTTCCAGATAAAAATAGCTGTTGGATGGAACATCGCTGTTTTCCATTTCTTCATGTCTTATATCACCTCGTACATTTCTTTAATATTACAATTGTTAAAATAGGGTGTCATGTATTTATATAATGTAACGTATTTCCCGCGAAATGTCCAATTACATTTTTGTAAGGTTGTGTAAGGGTTGCTGCAGGAGTGCCTAAATTAGCTTTTTCGGAACAAAAAATAGATGAAAAAACTCTTTTAAAAGTATAGAAAACTACACTGAACTTCTAATTGGATTCAATAATAGCGATTTAAAGCGATTTAGATAGCTTGTGAGGTGGAAATTATGAACTTTTTGTGAATTTTTTCAAGAACTGCTATTTTCCCAAATAAAGGAGGATATCGAGTGAAAATTGGCATTTAATTACTGTATTATGTCGCCTTGTAATATTATTATTTATGAAAATATAGGATACGGCTATGCGAATCATTGGAAATTCTATATAATGAAAGAAGTATGAATTTTTTCGAGGGGGGTTAGTGCTAGTGAATAGCAAGCAAATTGCGGGAGAAAAGGCATGTGAGTACATTCAAGATGGCATGGTTGTAGGATTAGGAACGGGATCAACTGCGTACTATATGATTCAAAAATTAGGTGACCGAGTAGCAGAAGGTTTAAATGTGACAGGTGTTGTCACTTCCAAAGCAACTGAAAAGCTAGCCTTGGAGCGAAATATTCCGTTAATGGACTTGAATGATGTGACGGAAATCGATTTGACCATCGATGGAGCCGATGAAGTGGATGCAGCATTTCGAGGCGTAAAAGGCGGCGGTGGGGCTCTTTTATTTGAAAAACTAGTAGCTCATGCATCGAAAAAAAGTATCTGGGTTGTTGGCGAAGATAAAGTCGTTGAGACACTAGGCGCTTTTCCGTTACCTGTTGAAGTAGTTCCGTTTGGATACAAGCAAGTGGAGCGGCAACTGGAGGAGAAAGGTTATAATCCGATATTGCGTCATCACGAAGATGGCAGTATTTATTTGACGGATAGCCAAAACTATATTTTAGACTTACAAATGAAAGCAATAACGAATCCAGAAGCGCTGAATGACTGGTTAAATAATCTGCCAGGTGTTGTAGAAAACGGCCTGTTTCTGAACTATGCGTCATCTATTGTGATAGGTTTTTCCGATGGCAGCGTAGAAGTTCGCGATAAATAAAATAAAGTCGCCACGTCCGAATCAGACATGGCGACTTTATTATTCTAATTAATAGATAGGTAAAACTAGTAGTAACAATAAATTAAAAGTCCAATGCGAAACAATTAAAAGCGATAAACTTGGGCGTTTGATGTAAATAAATCCCCAGTATACTGATGCTAAAGCTGCTGCTAGGGCGATAATGAAATTACCACTGAACAACATTAAAGCACCGTTCAAAGTAGACATTATAAAAACGGCAACCCACGGGATCAAGTCGTGCTCTAGTCGTTTTAATACAAAGCCACGCCAGAAAATTTCTTCCCCAGGAACGATTGCGACAACGAGTAGTATCCAAATGAGCAATGACTCCGGTTCATATTTTCCATATCCTTTTGCGACAAGTGTATCGAAATTACCTGGAATAAATTTCAGTAGGAGTGCCCCGATATAAAATAAAATATAAAGGATAATACCGCTAAAAATGCCTGGAATTATATTTTTTAGGATTGAAAACTGTTTTTTTAATTCATCATTTAATACGACCCAACTAATAAGAAAAAGCATGGATGCTCCATATAAGTACCAGAATACAGAAGCGTATTCGAACGTGACATACATTAATCCAGCTGCTAATAAGATGCCTAAATAAAGGCGATAATCAATCTTGCTGCTTTTCAATTTTTTACACCTCTTTACTCCATTACCATCTATGAATACTTTAATAGAAAAGAAGATATTTAGCAACAAGTAACTCTTTTAAATGGATGTTTTTTTGTAATTGATTGTAGTTTTGCTGAAATCATTTATAATTGAGGAATAGGAGTTGATTGCTTTCATGATAGAAAAAAGATTTCGATTTTTCGTTTGGCTCTATATGGCTCTCTTTTTCGTTGCGGTAATACTAATCGTTTTGAATGTATTGCCACTTCGATTAACGGAGATTCATGCCTTATTTTTTATTGTATCTGGTGTTTTTGCAGTTATATTTTTAATTTTACAGTATGGTAAGGGGCTTGGTTCAGCGATTACGATATTAATTTTCGCGGTTAGTACGAGCATTGAATGGATGCAAACGAGTCTCACAAATGCAGGGCAGGCGAGTGATGTTACAACGGATTTCGGGCTTGTTATCAACGGCATACCTGTTGCGTTTGGATTTATTTGGCTGGTTCTGATTGTTGGGACGCACGTTATTTCCCGGGAAATAACACTGAAAATTAGAATAGACTGGATTCGTGGAGGCATATACGCGGTCATTGCAGCAACGATGGTAATGGTTTTTGAGATGCTAATAGAACCTGTAGCCATGCAAGTGAAGCAATCTGCGCTAGATAGTCCAACATTAACAATTATTCAAATGACAGATGCCGCGAACTGGTGGATGCTGGGACTTATCCTACACTTGATGATTTATTTCATGCTTAGCTTAACGGACCAGTGGGGGAAACTGCATTTTCCAACGCTAAAATCAGAACTTGTCCTCGTGTATTGGATTGTTCTTTCGTTCTTCCTCGTATTAGGCTATTTTATGGATTTGAAGAGTATCTTACTAGTGACGTTAATCGGAAATATTATTTTTACGGTTTGTTATTATCTCAGCCTAGAAAGCGATACGAAGAAAAAAACTGTTGCATGAGTTGATTGCAGCAGTTTTTTGATTACGTAATTTCTTTATTGAATTGGCGAACAACAATATTGGCACTCTCTAGGATGAATGGAAGGCTGTTTGCAGGATGTGACGCACCGCCTACGATTTTCATGTTTTTGATGGCTGGTATTTTATTTGGCCGAAATGGACCTAGCTGTGATAATTGGTGTGTCAGGTTGAAAATGGCACCCTTAAAAATATGATAATCCTTCTCCCAATCATGTGGCGTGATAATTTTCTCTGTGAGGATATGGGACTCTAAATCAACGAAATCCAGTTTTTTCTCAATGGTTTTTAAAATAAGTTGGCGCAGTGCGGAACGTTCTTGCTCCCAGTTAATCTTGCTGTCATTGTTGGGCACCGGAACGAGAATGCGCAGTGTAGACATGTTTCTAGGTGCAACGGTTTTATCGACCGCGGCAGGATAAGTGAGGTGGATAGACAAGTCTTCTGGAATGATTTGTTGACGCATGATTTCGTCCATATGAATCCGGAAATCGCTTGGGAATAGAACGGTGTGCACATTCAATGGGAGTGTTGTGTCTAAACCTAGATACATAGCAAAACCAGAACAAGAGTATTTCTTTTTGTCCAATTTTTTTAAACTAACAGGTGCTTTTGTTTGGGAGAAAAGATGACTCATTGTGTAGGCGTAGTCTGCATTTAGAAAGAAGTAGTCGCCTTCAACCGTTTCCCCATTCTCGAGTGTGATAGAGGTGATCTTTTTTGCTGCTGTATTTATTTGTTGGACGCGTTGATTGAGATGAATGGTACCGCCGTTCTCCTGCACGATTTCACTCATCGCGTGAGTCAGACGATTGATACCACCGACAATATGAAAAATGCCAAAATAATGTTCGGCAAATGGGATGACAGAAAAAGCACCAGGCGTTTCCCAGGGCGACATACCTAAAAATTTTGTTTCAAATGAAAAGGCTAGGCGTAGTCGCTTATCTTCAAAATATTTAGCAAGTTCATCAATTAAATGATTACCGAGTGTGAGGCTTGGTAGCGCACGCAATGTTCGTAATCGAAAGACGGACCACAGAGATGAGAACGGTTCTTGCCACAATGGGAGCAAATAAATCATTTTTTTTGCATTGTCGTGCATAAACCGGTCATAATGCTCCTCCTCACCTGGGAAGAGACTTGCAATCTCGCGTTTCGTTCTATCTTGATCCGCAGAAGGGCTGAAAATAATGTCTTCTATATAGAGGCTATAAAGTGGATCTAGGGAAACGAGTTTGATGTAGTCTTGGATATTTCGGTTGCAGTCCGCGAATAAAGCGGTTAACACGTTGGGCATATTTAAAGCAGTAGGCCCTAAATCAAAGGAGAAGCCATCTTGCTTTAAAAGTGCTGTTCGCCCACCAATTTCGGCAGCTTTTTCATAGATATGTACGTCGTGGCCTTGTTCTGTTAGTAGCATGGCGGAGGCTAATCCACCTGGACCTGCGCCGATGATAATAATTTTTTTTGACATCGTTGTTCACTCCAATTAGCAGTTTTGGCACAAAAAAACACGAAGGTATACAATGAACCATCTCAAAAATGGACTTATAGACCTTTGTGCAAAGGATTGTGGAAATACGTAAGCCAGTTTTATCTGAGCATAGTACGCCTTATTATTTTTATAGTCAGTATTTTATTTTTCTTCGCCTATTGAGTGGATAATCTTGTACTTTTTGTGATTCACCACTGTTTTTTCTTCAATAGCTAGATTTTTGAAATTTTCCATTAGTGTTAAGTCTACAATGACAGAGTTTTCATTTATTTTCTCAACGACACCTGTCAGGCCATCTTTGAACTCGATAATGTCTCCTACTTGTGCTTTTGCCATGTTTATCACTCCCGATTCATAGAAACGTTAATAAAAGCAATTCACTAAATATAAAACTTTGTCTCCATTTTGCCTGAAAGATGGTGGGAATGCAAATGAAAGACCTTGTAAGCGTTGTGAAAATGTCTGAAATTGGTCACGTTTACCACTAAATGATAACGTTTTTAAAGAAAATACGGAATTTCATCATAAATTTGCACCAAATAGTTGTGTCGGGTGCGAAAACATGGTAATCTTTTTAATTGAGGGATAGTCTTTTTTTGCTGAATTTTTTTTTAGTGAGAAGAGTCACAATAAAATTTCTTATATGAAGGAGAATGTAAATTATGGAACAAGCAAGCTTTGTAGTAATCGATGAAACAGGAATCCACGCACGCCCAGCAACTCTTTTAGTTCAAGCGGCAAGCAAATACAGCTCGGATGTACAAATTGAGTACACTGGCAAAAAAGTTAACCTGAAATCAATCATGGGCGTTATGTCTTTAGGTATTGGTAAAGGCGCTGACATCACAATTTACGCTGAAGGTAGCGATGAGAAAGACGCAATCGTTGGCTTAACGGAAGTTCTTAAAAAAGAAGGCTTGGCTGAGTAATGGTTAAGGAATTAAAAGGTATCGCAGCATCCGATGGTATCGCTATCGCGAAAGCTTATTTATTAGTAGAACCAGACTTGTCTTTTGACAAAACGGAAGTTGCTGATACAGAAGCCGAAGTTAAACGTTTTCAGGATGCAGTTGCAGTTTCTGGATCGGAGCTTGGCAAAATTCGTGATATCGCGAAGGAAAGCTTAGGCGAAGATAAAGCTCAAATTTTTGATGCGCATCTTTTGGTTTTAAATGATCCAGAACTCATTACACCAATTTCTGAAAATATTACAAACAATAAAGTAAATGCAGAGTCTGCTTTACAAGAAACGACGGACATGTTTATCGGCATGTTTGAATCGATGGATAACGAGTACATGCGTGAGCGTGCGGCGGATATTCGTGATGTTCGTAAACGTGTATTATCGCACCTTTTGAACGTAACAATTCCGAATCCAGCATTAATCGATGAAGAAGTTGTTGTTGTTGCGAAAGATTTGACACCTTCTGATACGGCGCAATTGAACCGTAATTTCGTTAAAGGTTTTGTAACAGATATCGGCGGACGTACTTCTCACTCGGCGATCATGGCGCGTTCACTAGAAATTCCTGCTGTTGTAGGTACTGGTGAAATCACGCATGATACGAAAGAAGGACAAATGATTATCGTGGACGGCTTGGAAGGCAATGTGATCATTGACCCAACTGCTGACCAAATCGCTCATTATGAAAAAGTGAAAACCGATTTTGCGGCGCAACAAGCAGAATGGAATAAGCTTAAAAACGAAGCAACCGTTTCTAAAGATGGTCATCATGTGGAACTTGGCGCCAACATTGGTACGCCAGAAGATTTGACAGGTGTTATCGCGAATGGTGGGGAAGCAGTCGGACTTTACCGTACAGAATTCTTGTACATGGGTCGCGAAAACTTCCCAACCGAAGAAGAGCAATATGAAGCTTACAAAGCCGTACTTTCTGGTATGGACGGAAAAGCGGTTGTTGTTCGTACACTCGATATTGGTGGCGATAAAACGTTACCGTACCTTGATTTGCCGCATGAAATGAATCCATTCCTTGGTTTCCGTGCGATTCGTTTATGTTTTGCGAACAAAGATTTATTCCGTACGCAATTACGTGCTTTACTGCGCGCAAGTGTTCACGGCAATCTAAAAATCATGTTCCCGATGATTGCTACAGTTAATGAATTCCGCCAAGCCAAAGCACTTTTGGAAGACGCGAAGAAAGAACTTTTAGCAGAAGGTGTGGCAGTTTCTGACACAATCGAACTTGGTATTATGATTGAAATTCCAGCAGCGGCGATTCTTGCGGATCAGTTTGCGAAGGAAGTTGATTTCTTTAGTATCGGAACAAACGATTTAATCCAATATACAATGGCAGCAGACCGCATGAACGAACAGGTTTCCTACTTGTATCAACCGTACAACCCTTCTATTTTACGCCTTGTGAAGATGGTTATCGACGCAGCGCATAAAGAAGGCAAATGGGCTGGTATGTGTGGCGAAATGGCTGGCGATCAAACGGCTGTACCATTACTACTTGGTATGGGCTTAGATGAGTTCTCTATGAGCGCGTCAAGCATCCTTAAATCACGTTCTCTTATCAAACGCTTAGATCGTACAGAAATGGCGAAATTAGCGGACGAAGCGTTACAACAAGCGACAGAAGAAGATGTTGTGGCGTTAGTTAATAAATATACAGCCGAATAAGTCAGTCAGCGGACCGACAAACGATTGTTGGTGTTGTTCGAAATGAAATGAGTTACAACACCAATATGCAGGCGAACAGAGTGAGGCTGCCATCCTTAAGTGGCTCTGTTCCGGTGCTCATGTACAAATCGTACATTCCGCTCCGGTACTCGCCTTTGCCTAGCAGCTAATCATTTGTCGGCCCGCTGACAGTTTGGCGAAGCAGAGATGTTTTGCGTATAGACACGAATGCCCGGGGATGATTCCTCGGGTTTTTCTGTGTATGTGGATGTATGTGAAATGGTGAAATCTGTCGACCGTTAGTAGTGCAAAAACTACGGGGCGTCGACAGTTTTGGTGTAGAGACTGGTAGCAGAGGGTTTAACGAGGTTTTGAGGTGGGGAGATGTAAGGTTAGATTGGTGGAAAACGCAGATTTGTTTTTATTTAAGTGATGTGAAATATAAATAGGTGTTCCCATATTTCCTTGGATGCCACAGCTTTGTTTTTATCTAGGTATTGTAAACTGCCCTTTGCATTTACTTCCGCATATACATCAACGCTTTTTAACCCCGTCACCTAAACACAACCGCTCCCATTTGCAATTTCTTCAAACCAGATGTAAACTTTGTCTATATGAAAAGTGAACGACTAAAGGAGGAATTTCAGATGAAGAAAATTGGGTTTGTTGGTGTTGGGGTCATGGGCGCGAGCATGATTCGGAATTTGATGAAGGCGGGTTTTGAGGTACATATTTATACGAGGACGAAATCGAAGGCGGAGGACGTTATTCAAGCGGGGGCGACTTGGTATGATACACCGCAAGCGTTGGCACCGAACGTGGATGTGCTGATTACGATGGTCGGTTACCCTACAGATGTCGAGCAGCTTTATTTGGCAGAGGACGGCTTTTTGACGACGCTTCGTTCGGGTGCTTTTGCGATTGATATGACGACTTCTTCGCCGAATCTTGCTAAGCAAATGGCGGATGAGGGCAAGGCGGCTGGGATTGCGGTGCTTGATGCGCCTGTTTCTGGTGGTGATATTGGTGCAAAAAATGGAACGCTTACTATCATGGTTGGTGGGGACGAACAGGATTTTGCGGCAGTTGAGCCGGTTTTGAAAGCGATGGGGCAGAGTGTTATTTTACAAGGGGGGGCAGGGGCTGGTCAGCACACAAAAATGGTGAATCAAATCGCGATTGCGTCGAATATGATTGGGGTCACCGAGGCGATTGTTTACGCGAAAAAAGCGGGGCTGGATCCTGAAAAAGTTTTGGCGTCGATATCGGGTGGTGCGGCTGGAAGTTGGTCGTTGTCGAACTTGATTCCGCGCGTGTTAAAAGACGATTATTCGCCGGGATTCTTCATCAAACATTTCATCAAAGATATGCGGATCGCGCTAGATGAGGCGAAACAAATGGGGCTGGAGCTACCGGGACTTGCGATGGCGGAACAGATGTATCAGCAGTTAGCGGAGTCTGGATTGGCTGATAATGGGACACAAACCTTGATTAAATACTACGAAAAGTAAAGCAAAAAGCTCTGTGCGTAACGCGAAATCTGGCGTCATGTACAGAGCTTTTATTATGCGTATTTTTCCATGAAGGAATGCATCCGGTCCATCGCTTCGGCTAACTGGCTGAACGATGCGGCAAAGGAAAGTCGGAAATAGCGGTCGCCTTTTTCTGAGAAAGCAGAGCCAGGAACGACTGCAACTTTGGCAACTTCGGCAAGTTCGATGGCCCAGTCAAATGAATTTTGTGGAACCGAATCGGGTAGTTTTGCAAAGAAGTAGAAAGCGCCATCGGGTTCGACTATGGAAAAGCCCATTTTTGCCAGGCGGTCTTGGACGAAACCGGCGCGCGTGTTGTATTCTGTACGCATTTGCACGGCATCATCTTTGCCATGAAGCAGCGCCTCTTCTGCAGCCTTCTGAGAGATCGAGGACGCGCAGGTGACAGAATATTGATGCACCTTAATCATTTGGCTTGTAATCGCTTCAGGAGCCATTAAAAAGCCTATACGCCAGCCAATCATCGCGTGGGATTTGGAAAGCCCGTTAATGACAATCGTCTGGTCGCGAATCATCGTTGCAATCGAGGTATGCGTTCCAAAGAAAGTTAGCTCGCTATAAATCTCATCTGCAATGACAAAAACACCAGTTTCGCGAACAACCGCTGCAATTTGCTCCAATTCCTCAAGCGTCAATGTCACGCCAGTAGGGTTCGACGGATATGGCAAAATGAGCGCCTTCGTTTTTGGCGTAATCGATGCGCGTAGTTGCTCCGCAGTCAGTTTGAAAGCCGTCTCGGTCGTATCGATTTTGATAGCTTTAGCCTCCATCAAATGAATCAGCGGCTCATATCCTGGATAAATCGGGTCGGGCAACAAGACCTCGTCACCAGCCTCCAAAATCGTTTGCAGCGCCACATTAATCGCTTCCGTCGCGCCCACCGTCACAATAATCTCGTTCGTACTATAGGACAAATCATATTTATCGTGGAAATAAGCAGAAGCCGCTTGCAAAAGTTCCGGAGTACCAGCGTTTGGCGTATAGTTCGTGAAATCATTGTTAATCGCTTCAATAGCCGCCTGTTTCACGTGCTCAGGCGTTGGAAAATCAGGCTCGCCAAGCGTCAACTTAATCATATCGGGAATCCCGGCAACGCGGGTATTAAACTTCCGAATTCCGCTAATTTCAATTTCTTGCACAGACTGTCTTAACTGTTTTGACATGACCAGACTCCCTTTCTAAAAACATCAAAATTATTTGTTTGGGTATAGCGTAACCCTGGCTTCACGCAAATGGAGCACAAGCGTTTGTCGCCAATTTATCACGAATAGGATCAAGTCCCAAGTTAGCGGAAATAAGGGGAGGCATTCTCATAAAACGCGGATTTCTTGAGAGGATCAGGCTTTACGCCAGTATAGTTCTCGAGCGTTGTTTTCGCATGTGATAGCGACATTCTGACTTGATTCGTTGTTTTAATTGGTTGCATAGTCCCAAGGTGTGGCAGGTCTTTCATATCTTGTTTTTGCGGTGGAAGATGAAACAGAAAACCGTGGCAATCAATAAGAAGATTAGAGTGTTGGTAGGACTTTTTCGGGTTGTTTGAAAATTGTAGACCTAGCTTTTTGGCGTGGCCTTCTTGTATTAGTTTCTCAATCGCGGCTTTCTTCAGTTGATAAAGATAGCGTGGATCGATTGCGGCCTTGCTGTGGCGATTCACAATAAAGATCGCTTCGGCAATTTTTTTGCTCGCATAATTCATTGTATCCCTCCTTTCCAGTTATAACTAATTATAACGGAAAACGCGTGGAGAAAAAAGGGAAACTAGAGAAAAAAATCAAAAAAATCGTAAATGTGTCGGCAATTTCGCTCATTTCGTTAAATAATGCAACATTTCTTGAATTATCGGATAATTTTTTTTCAAGAATGCTTGTGTTCTATGAAAAATTCGAGTATACTATCAATAATGATAATCATTTTCAATTAGAAAATGTTAACGTTTTGGAAGGGGCTTGATGGAAATTGAATAAAACAGGCAAAGTAGAATCCTTTTATTTCCCGACAAAAGACGGGATGTTGAAATTGCATGTATATGGTTTTAATCCAGTTGGTTCCTGGGGTGAAGTGTACACGACCCTGAATGAGCAAACGGTATGCGTGAAAGGTTTTCACCGGCAAAAGACAATTATGCGTTCAGTGAAAATGATGCTGGATACAAATATAAATAAGAAACAAGGTTGATTCAGCGTGGCGGTAAACGCTGAGGTTTTTAAGTATATAATTTTGAGTGAAGACGTGAAACGAGGTTTGTGACCTTGATTTTTGCGTTTTTTTTGTTGTTTGGAGAAAAAATAGGTTTCAAGGAATCGGATTGGAGGAAAGCAGTAATAAAGAGTCGAGAATTATTTGTTTATTATAAATTTTACAGAACGCTTGCTAAATAGGTGTAAGGTGCGATAAAATCTGTTAGTACGGTTTTAAACAAATGATAATCGAGTGGTTGAATAGAGAGGAGAATGTACAATGTCTCAGTTATTGGGAATTATTCAACGTTTACAAGCAATGCAAGAGGATGACACGGCGGATACACAATCGCGTAGATTCGAAAAAGACGGAGAGCCGTTGTGTGAAGTACGCTATTTCCACGCTTCAAATTCCTATGAAATTGAAATTTACGGAGATAAAAACAAGTATCAATTCGATGATATTGATATGACGACGCTAGAAATCTTCGAAATCCTGCAGTAAGCGACTAATACGAAACAAGACTAGTCTCCAGTGAAAAAGAATAGTAACGGAAAGATTACCAAAGACGACAAACTCTGTTGCTTTTGGTAATCTTTTTGTTGACGAAAAGCTGAAACAGCCCGTTAAATCCGAAAAAAACTGGAAGGGCCGCAGTAAAAATCCTCTTTTGATTTTTATGGAGGGCATGAAGTTTTCGAGGATTTGGCTGTTGAAGCTAGCCCACGAAACAAGAATAAGTAACAAAAACGGAGCGTTCCCACATACGAGATGGGCCAAACATGAAAAACTCAAAATAAAAAACTAGGAAACCAAACCCTCCACGTATGACTTCACACTATTAACATGAATAAGAACCCCTCTCTCAATCCCTACACAAGCCAAGAAAATCCCAAGAGCCCAACCACGATAACAAATCCTCAAAACAATGACAAATCAAAGAACAGAATCCCCCAACGTAACACAAGCACCTCCCACCCAAAATCGCCCATTCTCAACCCCTTCCCTTTTGAAACAGCTTTCTTTATGGTAAAATAGACGTGAGCAGGTTTGAACCATTCTATTTTGGGATAAATACACAAGGGATTTAGAATAGCCAGGGTTATAACTAAATTTTGGAAGTTAACTTTCAAACACGCCAATAAAGAACAGAGATGAGGGAGATTTTGATGATCTCTAGTAGACTAGGAAATTTTTTGAATGACAAATTAGAAAATTATATTATATCCGCCGAAAAAGTAGCGCACGTCCAAATGGGAAATAATTTAGAGCATGCCTTACTCGTTTTGACGAAATGTGGGTATTCTGTTATTCCCGTTCTAGATTTTGAATTTAAGTTACACGGGTTGATTAGTTCCGCTATGATAACCGATTCGATTCTTGGCTTGGAACGCATTGAATATGAGCGCTTAGAGGAGCTAAAAGTAGAAGATGTGATGCAGACGAAGATTCCAGTTTTGACGAATTCGCATGATATCGAAAAAATCGTGAAGTTACTCGTCGACAATCCGTTTATTTGTGTGGTTGATGAAGCGGGCATTTTTGAAGGAATTATTACGAGGCATGTCATTCTAAAGCAAGTGCAGCGCTATATCCATGAGTAGATAGGAGAGAGTCGATTGATTGTCACAGAGTATGAATTATTGGTTTGCTTAGCGGCAGAACTTAATATGCGAAAAAGTGCCGAGAAGCTATTTCTGTCGCAACCAGCGCTCTCCCAACGACTTCAAACGATTGAAAGCAGATGGGATACGAAGATTTTCCTGCGCACGCAAAAAGGCTTACTGCTGACCCCAGAAGGTGAGGCAATAGTCCAGCATGCAGAGCGTGTTATCGAGCGGGAACGGCAGATTCAGGAACGTTTAGAGGCGCAAGACGGAATTGTTCGCGGGACGCTAAAAATCGCCTGTGCTAGCATTGTGGCGCAAATGTGGCTACCTCGTGTTTTGAAGCAATTTATCAAAGCGTACCCGGATGTGCATATCTCGGTCGTCACCGGCTGGAGTAGTGAGATTCATCAGGCGCTCGTCGACGGATCGGCGCATGTCGGAATCGTTCGCGGAAACGTAGCTTGGAAAAGTATCCAAAAACCACTTTTTCAAGATAAGCTTTTTCTGGTGGATAAAGAAATTATGCGGCTAGATGATGTGTTGGATTCTGAGCGGCCGTTTGTCCAGTTCCAAAGCGACTCGAATTATTATCAGGTCATCCAAGACTATTGGCAGCGCAATTTTGGCAAGATGCCGCGTCAAGCCATGGTGATGGATCAAATCGAGACGTGTCGCCAAATGGCTTTTAACGGTATCGGTTTTGCGATTTTGCCAGAGGTGACATTGATCGGCGCAAGCGAGGACATTAACAAAATTCCTCTCATCGATAAGTCAGGTGAAATTTTAAGTCGAGATACGTCGCTGATTGGCTATGAACAGTCACTCGCGCTGCCACAAGTGAAGGCGTTTCTTGAAATTGTAGATAAATATCTTGAAACTCACTACTAGCTGTGGCACTATTAGATGGAGGCACATATTTGAAAGGGGTTTTTCATTCATGAAACAAATGGACGCGCATCAGATTATTTCATTCATTCAAAATAGCAAGAAGGCAACACCGGTCAAGGTTTATGTCAAAGGCGACCTTGCGAATATCGCATTCCCAGAAGACGTGAAGACGTTTATCACGGGAGAAGCAGGAACGATTTTCGGCGAATGGGCGGTTATCAGTGAACTTCTTGAAGCTAATAAAGATAAATTAGTAGACTATGTCGTGGAAAACGATCGTCGTAATTCGGCTATTCCATTGCTCGATATGAAAAATATTAACGCGCGTATTGAGCCTGGAGCTGTGATTCGTGACCAAGTGGAAATCGGTGATAATGCGGTTATCATGATGGGTGCGAGCATCAATATTGGCGCTGTTATCGGCGACGGTACGATGATCGATATGAACGTGGTACTCGGCGGTCGTGCAACGGTTGGTAAGAACTGTCACGTTGGCGCTGGGTCTGTCCTAGCAGGCGTTGTAGAGCCACCATCCGCGCAACCAGTCATTATAGAAGACGATGTCGTTATCGGCGCAAATGTCGTTGTACTAGAAGGTGTACGCGTTGGAAAAGGCGCTGTTGTAGCAGCAGGCGCGATTGTAACGAAAGATGTGGCACCGTACACAGTTGTCGCGGGCATCCCTGCAAAAGAAATCAAAAAAATCGATGCGAAAACACAATCAAAAACAGAAATTATGCAAGAACTTCGCGAACTATAAGAAATGATTCGGCGTTTATTCTTGGCGAAAGTGCGAACTTTTGTTAGGAGTAGGCGCTTTTTTAGGAGGAGAAGAAGGATGACCGAATTAAATCCATTCGTAAAATTGCGCCGAGAACTGCATACCATTCCAGAAGTCGGCTATGAGGAGTTCAAAACGCAGCAATTTCTACTAGATTACATAGCAACGTTGCCACAAGAAAACCTAGCAATCAAAACGTGGCGTACAGGGATTTTAGTCCGCGTCGCAGGGACAGCCCCAACAAAAACAATCGGTTACCGGACGGACATTGATGCACTTCCAATCACTGAAGAAACTGGACTGCCGTTCACGAGCCTTCACGAAGGAAAAATGCACGCATGTGGTCATGATTGCCATATGAGCATTGCGCTCGGTTTGTTAACTCATTTTGCGAGTAAACCATTACGCGACAATCTTCTTTTCGTATTTCAGCCAGCTGAAGAAGGACCAGGTGGCGCCAAACCAATCATGGAGAGCGCAGAATTCAAGGCTTGGTGGCCGGACACGATGTTTGGCCTTCATATCGCACCAGAATACAAAGCAGGACAAATCGCGGTGAAACCAGGTTTACTTTTTGCGAATACGTCGGAGTTGTTTATTTCATTCAAAGGAAAAGGTGGGCACGCGGCGTATCCTCATTTAGCGAACGATATGGTCGTGGTGGCAAGTGCTTTTGTAGGTCAGATGCAAACGATTATTAGCCGTAACATCGATCCTTTAGATGCCGCAGTTATCACGATTGGCCAAATCCGTGGTGGCGAGGTGCAGAATGTTATCGCGGAAGAAGCCTATTTGGATGGCACGATTCGTACGCTCTCCAAAGAAACGATGGACATTGTGTGGACGCGCCTCAAGCAACTCGCAAAAGGCTGGGAAGAGGCCTACCAATGCGAGGTCAACTTTATTCCAGGTTCCGATTATGTAGAAGTAGACAACGACGAGATCGAAACTAATAAATTCATTGACTACTTGCAAAAAGCACATCCAGAAAGCTATATCGCGTGTAAAGAAGCAATGACAGGCGAGGATTTCGGCTATTTCCTAGAAGAAATTCCAGGCTTCATGTTCTGGCTCGGTGTGGACTCTGAATACAGCCTCCATCACTCCAAATTAAATCCAGACGAGGCCGCGATTCCGTTTGCTATCGAAGTTTTGACTGGGTATTTAGAGAGTATGTGAACCAAAAAGAAACCCCGAGCCTAAAAACTCGAGGTTTCTTCTTTATTTTCCAGGTTCCAAAGGCGCAAGATAAGAAAGTGGTAATTCAATCTGATTGCGAACTAATTCCTCTCGAATATCCTTCAGTAAGTTACGCTGCACTTCAAATTGCTCGCCGTTCACCGCTTTTCCCATGACACGGATGACAGTACTTGTCGCGCTCACTTCCTGAACGCCAAGAACAGTTGGACCGTCGACAATGTTCTTATTCATCGCTTTTTCCTGCTCACAGACCCGTTTAATGATATTCATTGCCAGTTCTGCATTGGCTGTCGGCGCGATTCGAATATCCACTAAGATACGCATATTTCCACGAGAATGGTTACTCACAATCATAATTTGCCGATTCGGGATAAAATGAAGTGTTCCATCAAAATCACGAACCTGCGTCGTCCGCAGACCCAACGTCTCCACATTTCCATTCACTTGTTCCAGTGTAATACTATCACCAACATCCAGTTGACGCTCCAATAGGATGAAGAAACCAGTAACAACATCACTCACAAGCCCTTGTGCGCCGAATGCAATCGCCAAACTAGCGACACCAGCGCCGGCCACAATCGCAGTTACATTGATGAAATTCTGTAAGATTAATATCGCAAAAGTGAAAAACATAATATACCCAAAAACGTTCATAATTAAGCCTTCTAACGTCTTGGCACGGCTCTCTGAAACCATTTGTTGTGAACGATATTTCCGAAAGAAGCTCCGAATTAATTTACGCCCAATCCAGCCAACAATGAAATACAATAGGAGTAATACAATGACGCTAATTATTTTAGAAACGGAATCGAGCCAAACTTTATCCCAATCAATACTCTCAAACCACCGAGTTATAAATCCCAACCATGTCACTTCCTTCGTTAAATAAAGACCTGATACCATTCTAACAAATGAATGAGAGATGTGTCTAGGCAAAAAAATTGCGTAGATGGAATCTCTACGCAATCTTTTGTCTTTATTATTTAACAGTTACTGCTACACGTTGAATTACTTTATATTGCGCATCGACATAGACAATTTCTGCTACGTCCGTTT
>NZ_JNFB01000002.1 GCF_000766145.1 Paenilisteria newyorkensis
ACGGAAGTTAAGCTTTTCAGCGCCGATGGTAGTAGGGGGCTTCCCCCTGTGAGAGTAGGTCGTCGCCGGGCAATGTACATATTTTTAGGGGGCTTAGCTCAGCTGGGAGAGCATCTGCCTTACAAGCAGAGGGTCAGCGGTTCGATCCCGTTAGCCCCCATTTAATCAGGCCGGCTTAGCTCAGTTGGTAGAGCAACTGATTTGTAATCAGTAGGTCGCGAGTTCGACTCTTGCAGCCGGCACCATATATTTCTCATAGTATCGTTTTTGTATTGTGAGCCGTTAGCTCAGTTGGTAGAGCATCTGACTTTTAATCAGACGGTCGATGGTTCGAGCCCATCACGGCTCATTTTTGCGGGTGTGGCGGAATTGGCAGACGCACCAGATTTAGGATCTGGCGCCGCGAGGCGTGAAGGTTCAAGTCCTTTCACCCGCATTCTATAATGATGCGGAAGTAGCTCAGTGGTAGAGCACCACCTTGCCAAGGTGGGGGTCGCGGGTTCGAACCCCGTCTTCCGCTCCAAAATGTAAGTTGCCATTATAAAGTTTCTAACGCCGGGGTGGCGGAACTGGCAGACGCACAGGACTTAAAATCCTGCGGATAGTGATATCCGTACCGGTTCGATTCCGGTCCTCGGCACCATATACTTATATAATGCGCCCGTAGCTCAACTGGATAGAGTACTTGACTACGAATCAAGCGGTTAGAGGTTCGAATCCTCTCGGGCGCACTTTCGGGAAGTAGCTCAGCTTGGTAGAGCACTTGGTTTGGGACCAAGGGGTCGCAGGTTCGAATCCTGTCTTCCCGACCATTAAGAAAATATCCCATATTTTTATGAAGGGGCCTTAGCTCAGCTGGGAGAGCGCCTGCTTTGCACGCAGGAGGTCAGCGGTTCGATCCCGCTAGGCTCCACCAAATTTTTTGTGAGTAAAGGTACGCTTATCTATTATATTGGCGGTGTAGCTCAGATGGCTAGAGCATTCGGTTCATACCCGAAAGGTCGTGGGTTCGACTCCCTCCGCCGCTACCTTTTAATTTGGACCTTTAGCTCAGTTGGTTAGAGCAGACGGCTCATAACCGTCCGGTCGCAGGTTCGAGTCCTGCAAGGTCCACCAATCACTATTTTTATTATATCATGGAGGAATACCCAAGTTTGGCTGAAGGGATCGGTCTTGAAAACCGACAGGCGGGTAAGACCGCGCGGGGGTTCGAATCCCTCTTCCTCCTTTTTCTTCTTAGTGATTTGTGGATAAAATAATATTATTGTCGCGGGGTGGAGCAGTCTGGTAGCTCGTCGGGCTCATAACCCGAAGGTCGCAGGTTCAAATCCTGTCCCCGCAATTGGTGGTTCCGTGGTGTAGGGGTTAACATGCCTGCCTGTCACGCAGGAGATCGCGGGTTCAAATCCCGTCGGGACCGCTTTACTTATGGCTTGGTAGCTCAGTTGGTAGAGCACTTGATTGAAGCTCAAGGTGTCGGCAGTTCGATTCTGTCCCAAGCCACCTTTATAGTTGTTTGTATCTTAAGCCGGCTTAGCTCAGTTGGTAGAGCAACTGATTTGTAATCAGTAGGTCGCGAGTTCGACTCTTGCAGCCGGCACCATATTTAGCGATAGCGGCGGCTATGGCGAAGTGGTTAACGCACCTGATTGTGGTTCAGGCATGCGTGGGTTCGATTCCCACTAGCCGCCTTTATGAAATTTTGGATAATGCGGGTGTAGTTTAGTGGTAAAACTACAGCCTTCCAAGCTGTTGTCGTGGGTTCGATTCCCATCACCCGCTCTTTATTTTTTTATTGTGGGCCTATAGCTCAGCTGGTTAGAGCGCACGCCTGATAAGCGTGAGGTCGATGGTTCGAGTCCATTTAGGCCCACCATATTATTCCACAGTAGCTCAGTTGGTAGAGCAATCGGCTGTTAACCGATCGGTCGCAAGTTCGAGTCTTGCCTGTGGAGCTTGTAATTGTTTATATTGGGGAAGTACTCAAGTGGCTGAAGAGGTGCCCCTGCTAAGGGTATAGGTCGTTAACGCGGCGCGAGGGTTCAAATCCCTCCTTCTCCGCCAGTATAAAAGATGCGAAACTAGAATTAATATTTAGGCCCGTTGGTCAAGCGGTTAAGACACCGCCCTTTCACGGCGGTAACACGGGTTCGAATCCCGTACGGGTCATCGCTGATTATAAGAACAATGTCATTTATGGCATTGTTCTTTTTAATGCAAAAAATGCATAGGAGGATAGGTATGAAAAGCAATAGATTTAAATTTTGGATTTTGACAGTGGTTGTTGCTATATCTGGTTTATCTCAAGGCTTATTGTTGCCTTTGATTTCGATTATATTTGAGGGAAATGGGATTTCTTCGGGATTGAATGGGCTCCATGCTACTGGGATATATATAGGGGTCTTATTAGTATCGCCATTTATTGAGGCGCCATTACACCGATTTGGATACAAACCTATTATTATTGTTGGTGGTGGGATTGTAGCGGTTGCTTTATTACTATTTCCACTGTGGTTTAATTTATATTTTTGGTTTATTTTGCGACTGCTGATTGGTGTGGGGGATCATATGTTGCACTTTTCTTCGCAGACTTGGATTGGTGCTATGAGTCATCCTTCTAAGCGTGGACGTAATATGGCTATCTATGGTCTGTTTTTTTCGTTGGGGTTTGCTGTTGGACCACAACTCGTGAATTTAATGGAGATTAATGTGAACTTGCCGTTCTTTATATCGGGGATTATGGTGATTATTGCTTGGGGGCTTGTGTGGTTTCTTAGGAATGAGTTTGTTGCTGAGAAGGCAGTTATACGCGAAATTTCGTTTTTTGGAAGTATAAAGCGATTTTCGGACGTATTTAGGCTTGCTTGGATTTCGATGATTCCGCCTTTTGTTTATGGCATATTGGAGACGGCGCTTAATGCTACTTTTCCGATTGTGGGGCTTCGGGATGGGATTCCGCAGGCGATGGTTGTGACGATTATTTCTTCCTTTTCTGTTGGGACGATTTTATTCCAGGTTCCGATTGGGATTTTGAGTGATAGGATTGGTAGGGCAAAGGTTTTGCCTATTTTTGTGGGGGTGGGGGCTGTTTTGTTTTTTGTGACGGCTTTTGTTTCTAATAGTATTGTATTGATTGGGATGTTTTTTGTTCTGGGGATTTTTCTGGGGTCGATGTATTCGCTTGGATTGTCTTATATGACGGATTTGACGCCACTGGAGCTTTTGCCTGCGGGGAATATTTTAGTCGGGATGAGCTTTAGTTTGGGGAGTATTATTGGGCCTTCTGCGACGGGAATTATGATTGGTTTGTTTGGTAATGATGTGTTTTATTTTGTGATTACAGGGCTTCTGGTTGTAGCGTTTGTAGCGTTGTTTTTCGGGAATGCTCGAAAAAGTTTGACAATGCCGTGATTTTTTAGTTGACAGGAATTTCGTGGGATGGTAATATAAGTTCAATACATCGGAACTGGATGTAATTAATTTCATATAATAACTCTTATTGTGAGTGGTAGAGGGACTGGCCCTGTGAAACCCGGCAACCTTTCAGTTTTTGAAAAGGTGCTAAATCCTGCGAAGTATGATGCTTCGAAAGATAAGAGAGTGAATGCGTGTCTGTAAAATTCGGATATTCGTAGCCTCTCTGGTTCTTTGCTGGGGAGGCTTTTTATATGAAAAAAATAATGAGGGAATGGTGATGTGAAATGGCGAAAGTTCAAAGTTCAAATTTAGGGTATCCGCGTTTAGGTGAGAAACGGGAGTGGAAGAAGGCACTTGAGAATTATTGGAACCATAAGATTTCTGAAGAGCAATTACTTTCTGAAACTAAAGAATTGCGTTTACAAGCTTTGAAGAAACAGCAGGACAAAGGGATTGATTTGATTCCAGTTGGGGACTTTTCTTTTTATGATCACATTTTAGATACGAGTATTACGTTTGGAATTGTGCCGAAACGGTTTAATTATGAGGCTGGGAAAGTGGATCTTGATACATATTTCGAGGTTGCGCGTGGGAATGATGGTGCGGTTGCTTCGGAGATGACGAAGTGGTTTAATACGAATTATCATTATATTGTGCCGGAGCTTGTGGATGCGAAGCCGCAGTTGACGGAGAATCGGGCATTGTTTTATTATGAGGAAGCGAAAAAAGAGCTTGGTATTGATGGGAAGCCAGTGCTTGTTGGACCGATTACGTATTTGAAATTGGCGAAGGGGAATGATGATTTTAAAGGGTTGTTGGATCAGCTGGTTCCGCTTTATGGTCAAATTTTGAAGGAGTTGCAAGATGCTGGTGCAAAATGGGTGCAGATTGATGAGCCTTACTTAGCGACTAGTTTTGATAAGGAAGAGTTGGCATTGTTTGAAGAGGTTTATGCTTCATTTAAGAATGTTGCACCTGATTTGAAGATTGAATTGCAAACCTATTTCGAAAGTCTTGATTATTTTGAAGAGGTTGTGAAACTGCCGGTGGATGCGATTGGTGTGGATTTTGTGCATGATCATGGTGAGTCGATCGAAGCGCTTGAAAAATTTGGATTCCCGGAGGATAAAATTTTGGCGGCTGGAGTGATTGATGGTCGTAATGTATGGCGTGCGGATTTGGATGCGAAATTAGGACTTCTTGAGCGGATTGCAAAAGTGGTGCCGAAAGAGCGGTTAATTGTGCAGCCGTCGAGTTCATTACTGCATGTGCCGGTGACGAAAGCGAGTGAGCCTGATTTGGATGGGGTGTTGCTTGGTGGGTTGTCATTCGCGGATGAGAAGTTGGTGGAGTTAGTGGCGCTGACGGAGGCATTGAATGGGGAAGATGTGACGGCGGAATTTACGGATGCGAGGGCGGCGCTGGGTGCGATTAATGGTTCGCATCACCGGAATAATGCGGAGGTGCAGGAAGCGATTCGTAATTTAGAGAACGTGGAAGTGAAGCGTGATTTACCGTTTGCGGAGCGGATTAAGTTGCAACATGAGTGGTTGCAGTTGCCGTTATTGCCAACGACGACGATTGGTAGTTTTCCGCAATCGCCTGAGGTCCGGAAGAAGCGTTCGGATTGGTTGAAGAAAGTGATTACGGACGCGGAATATGAGAAATTTATTGAGACGGAGACGGAACGCTGGATTCGGATTCAAGAGGATTTGGACTTGGATGTGCTGGTGCACGGTGAGTTTGAAAGAACGGATATGGTGGAGTATTTTGGTCAGAAGTTGGATGGTTTCCAAGCGACGAAATTTGGTTGGGTGCAGTCTTATGGGTCGCGCGCGGTGCGTCCGCCATTGGTATACGGGGATGTGGCGTTTACGGAAGCTATTACGGTGAAGGAAAGCGTTTATGCACAATCGTTAACGGATCGGCCTGTGAAGGGGATGCTGACGGCGCCGGTGACGATTATCAACTGGTCGTTTGTGCGTGATGATGTGCCGGATTATGTGGTTGCGAATCAAGTTGGTTTGGCGCTGCGTAAAGAGGTGGAGGCGCTTGAGGAGGCTGGAATTCGCGTGATTCAGGTCGATGAGCCGGCGCTGCGTGAAGGGTTGCCGCTCAAGCGTTCGAGATGGCAGAAGTACTTGGATGATGCGGTTTATTCGTTCAAGTTAACGACGACTTCGGTTAAGAATGATACGCAAATTCATACGCATATGTGTTATGCCGAGTTTGAGGATATTATCGATACGATTAGTGCGCTAGATGCGGATGTAATCTCGATTGAGACGTCTCGTAGCCACGGTGAAATTATAGAAACGTTTGAGAAGGTTGGTTATGATAAAGAGATTGGTCTGGGTGTATATGATATTCATAGCCCGCGTGTTCCAACGACTGGCGAAATTCAAGAAAATATCCGTCGTGCTTTAAAAGTGATTGACGCGCGCCAGTTCTGGGTGAATCCGGACTGTGGTTTGAAAACGCGTAAAGAGAAGGAAACGGTTGAGGCGCTTCGAGATATGGTCAATGCGACGAAGGAAATTCGTGAAGCGTATAAAGTGATAAAATAATAGGGAATTAGGCGCTAGGAACGGCATCATGTTGCTACTCCTGGCGCTTTTTAAATTGATGGAGGGGATTGGAATGACAAAGTTAAAGAAAGAAACAATTGTAGCGC
This sequence comes from Paenilisteria newyorkensis, assembly GCF_000766145.1. Lineage (GTDB taxonomy): Bacteria > Bacillota > Bacilli > Lactobacillales > Listeriaceae > Listeria_A > Listeria_A newyorkensis. The sequence goes on from NZ_JNFB01000002.1 coordinate 6,092, forward strand.
AAATTGGAAATCGAAAAAGTGGAGCGACTGGTGCTGTGAACATGCCGATATATTTGTCGACTGCATACCGTCATGAAGATCTGGGTGTTTCGACAGGGTATGATTATACGAGAACGGGAAATCCGACGCGTGAGGTTTTGGAGGAGTCACTCGCGACACTTGAAAATGGAACGGCTGGTTTTGCGACGAGTTCGGGTATGAGTGCGATTCAGCTTATTTTTACGTTGTTTGCGAGTGGCGATCATATTATTTCTTCACGGGATTTATATGGTGGTACATATCGTTATTTTGAATTGATTGCGAAAAAGTATAACATTGATTTTTCTTATTGGGAGTCGACGGATTTGGCTGATTTGGAAGGTTTGTTGACACCGGCGACGAAGGCTGTGTTTATTGAAACGCCGACGAATCCTTTGATGGTGGAAACGGATCTTGCGGCCGTTGTGGCTTTTGCTAAGAAGCATGATTTGCTGGTGATTGTGGATAATACGTTTTTGACGCCGATTTTGCAGCAGCCGCTGGATTTGGGTGCGGATATCGTTTTTCATAGTGCGACGAAGTATCTTGGTGGGCATAATGATGTGCTTGCGGGTGCGGTGATTGTGAAAGATGAGGCGTTGGCTGTGCAGTTGCGCGATTTCCATAATTCGATTGGTGCGGTACTTTCGCCATTTGACAGTTGGTTATTGATGCGTGGGTTGAAGACGCTTGTTTTGCGGGTGGAGCAACATCAGAAAAATGCGCGGAAAGTGGCGGCGTTTTTGGAGGGTCACGAGGCTGTGACGAAGGTGCTGTATCCTGGAAAGGGCGGCATGGTGAGTTTCTTGATTAAGGATGCTACGCTTGTTTCGCCGTTATTGCGTAGCTTGGAGTTGTTTACGTTTGCGGAGAGTTTGGGTGGCGTAGAGAGTTTGATCACGTATCCAGTGACGCAGACGCATGCGGATGTGCCGCACGAACTTCGGGAATCTTATGGGCTGACGGATGAGCTTTTACGGATTTCGGTTGGGATTGAAAATAGTGATGACTTAATTGCTGATTTGGATCAGGCTTTTGCGGCTGTTTTAAAAGAAGGGGTGAGCGTGCATGAGTGAGGAGTTTTCTTTTAATACGAAGGTTGTGCATGCGAGTCTTGGCATTGATGAGGCGACTGGTGCGCTGAATACGCCGCTTCATTTGTCATCGACGTTTCATCAGCCGGATTTTGATAATTATCATGAGTTCGATTATGCGAGATCGGGGAATCCGACGCGTCAGGCTGTGGAGGAAGCGATTGCTAAGTTGGAAAATGGGACGCATGGTTTTGCGTTTGCGACTGGGATGGCTGCGATTTCAGCGGCGCTTTTGACTTTGTCGCAGGGCGATCATTTTATTATTTCTGGGGATGTGTATGGCGGTACGTTTCGGTTGACGGAGCAGGTTTTGCCACGGTTTGGGATTACGCATACGTTTGTGGATATGGGTGATTTGGATGCTGTTGCGGCGGCTTTTCAGGAGAATACGAAGTTGGTTTACGTGGAGACGCCTTCGAATCCGTTGATGCGTGTGACGGATATTGCGGCGGTGGCGCGACTTGCGAAGGAACATGATTGTTATACGTTTGTGGATAATACGTTTTTGACGCCGGCTTTGCAACGACCGCTTGATTTGGGCGCGGATTTGGTGGTGCATAGTGCAACGAAATTTATCGGGGGCCATAGCGATATTTTGGCGGGGCTTGTGGTGACGAATAATGAGGAGCTCGCGAAACAGGTTTATTTCATGCAAAATTCGACGGGTGGCGTGCTCGGCGTTCAGGATTGCTGGTTGTTGTTGCGTGGCCTCAAGACGCTTGCTGTGCGGATGAGTGTGGGCAAGGCGTCAGCGCAAAAACTGGCGGAATTTTTGCAAGCGGATGATCGGGTGAAGGCGGTTTTTTATCCTGGGCTTACGAGTCATCCGGATTACGATATTCAGCAGAGACAGGCGGATTCGGCGGGCGCGGTGTTGTCGTTTGACCTTGGTAGTGAGGAGGCGGCGCGCCAGTTTGTGAATCATGCGAAATTGCCGGTGTTTTCAGTGAGTTTGGGTGCAGTGGAGAGTATTTTGTCGTATCCAGCGAGGATGTCTCATGCGGCGATTCCAGAAGAAGAACGGTTGAAACTCGGCATTACGCCAGGATTATTACGCTTTTCGGCGGGGCTTGAGGATATCGCGGATGTGATCAAAGACTTCGAACAAGCGCTTACCTATACAGTGGAAAGGAGTGCTCGTTGATGAATTTACGCCGCGATTTAAGTGAAAAAGTTTTAATTGCTGATGGTGCAATGGGTACGTTGCTGTATTCTTACGGGGTTGATCGCTCCTTTGAAGAGTTGAATTTATCGCATCCAGATGATATTGTTGCGATCCATCGGGCTTATATCGAGGCTGGAGCGGATATTATTCAAACAAATACCTACAGCGCGAACTATATTAAGCTGTCGCGTTACGGTTTACAAGATGATATTAAAAAAATTAATCAGGCGGCTGTGCGGCATGCGAAAGAGGCGGCGCGGGGAACTGGTGTGTATATTTTTGGCACGATTGGCGGGATTAACGGGGCGAATGATGCCCGAATTGCGGCGCCGAGTTTGGAGGAGATTAAGCGTAGTTTCCGGGAGCAATTGTACTGTCTGTTGCTTGAAGGCGTGGATGCGATTTTGCTGGAGACGTATTATGATCTTGACGAACTAAAAACGGTGTTAAAAATTACACGCGAAACGACGGACTTGCCGATAGTCGCGAATGTTTCGATGCATGAACCGGGGCTTTTGCAAAGTGGGCAGACGTTGGCATCGGCGTTACAGGAATTGGCGGATTTGGGAGCGGATGTCGTTGGCGCGAATTGTCGACTTGGTCCCTATCATATGTCCAAAGCGCTTGAGAGTGTGCCGTTGCTGGAAAATGCTTATTTGGCGGCGTATCCGAATGCTAGTTTACCGCAGATGGATGAGGGAAAAGTCGTTTATCAGACGGAAACGGATTATTTTGAGCAGTATGGCGAGATTTTCAGGCAGGAAGGTGTGCGTTTGATCGGTGGTTGTTGTGGCACGACGCCGGATCATATTCGGGCATTGCGAAGAGGTTTGAAATCGATAAAACCGGTGACGTCAAAAGTGGTTCATCCGATTTTGGAATTGGCGGAGTTGGATGCAGCGGAAGACGCGGGTGTGAGGCTTACGGATAAGGTGAAGGAGCAGTATACGGTGTTGGTGGAACTTGACCCGCCGCGGACATTTGATACGGCGGAATTTTTTGAAGGGGCGCAGAAGCTCGATGCTGCGGGTGTGGATGCGATCACGATTTCGGATAATTCGCTGGCGACACCGCGGATTAGTAACATGGCACTTGCTGCGATTTTGAAGCAGGAGTATGATATTCGGCCGCTCATTCATTTGACGACGCGGGATCATAATCTGATCGGGATGCATTCGCATATCATGGGCTTTCATAAGTTGGGGATTCAGGATGTGCTGGCGGTGACGGGAGATCCGAGTAAAGTTGGCGATTTTCCAGGCGCGTCATCGGTGTTTGATTTGCGATCGGTGGAGCTTGTGCAGTTGATTAAGAAGTTCAATGATGGGATTTCTTATACTGGGAAGTCGTTGAAAGAGAAGGCGCGATTCCAAGTGGCGGCAGCGTTTAATCCGAATGTGTTGAAGCTAGATAAGGCAGTTCGGTTGATTGAACGAAAGGTTGAATATGGTGCGGATTATATCATCACGCAACCGATTTATGATACGGAAAAGGCGGTGCAATTGAAAGAGGCGCTGGTCGAAGCTGGGATTACGGTTCCTGTTTTTGTTGGTGTGATGCCGTTACTTTCTAGTCGGAATGCCGAGTTTCTCCATAATGAAGTTCCAGGTATTCGTTTGACGGATGAGGTTCGGGAGCGGATGCGAGAAGCGGATAAAAGCGGGACTGGGCGTGAGGAAGGCATGGCGATTGCGAAGGAAATACTCGACGCGATTTGTGAGCATTTTAATGGTGTGTATATTATTACGCCGTTCTTACGGTACGATTTGTCGATTGAGTTGACGAAATATGTGCAGAGCAAAGAAACGATTGCAGAAGTCAGTTCGCAAAATTAAAAAGTACCAGCAAGCCGTGATAGGTTTGCTGGTACTTTTTGCGGTTTAAAAATCAACCATATTCGCGCTTAGTAAACTGATTAAAAACGCGATGGCTAGTAGTATTCCGAAGAATGTTAAGGCCTTGCTCGTTGCTTTCATCGCTGGAACCATTGTGATTGGCACGCTTTTTCCGATGAAGCGGCGAACGGCTTTGATTGCTTCGGGAACGCTGAGTAGAATAATCAGAATCCACGGAGTTGCTTCCACCGTGAAGATTAGCGCGATTTCCCATACGTACGCGAAAATGAAGGCGGAGGTGAAGAGGATAAGTGCTCCTTTTCGGCCTAGTAAAATCGCCAATGTGAGGCGTCCGTTTGCTTTGTCGGGCTCTAAATCGCGAATGCTGTTTGCTAGAAGTAAGTTGCCGACAAGTACCATCACTGGAATCGAAACGTAGACGATGAAAGAACTGATAAATCCGGCTTGAATATAGAAGGAAATGAATGTGATAATACCTCCCATGAAAAAACCAGCCATGATTTCGCCGAACGGTGTGTAGGCAATCGGGTATGGTCCGCCAGTGTATAAATAACCGACAACCATCGAGATAATGCCGAGTAGACCGATCCACCAATTATTCACGTCCATGCATAAGTAAACGCCACCTAGAATAGCTAATACGTATAGAAAAATGGCTAGGAATAAAATAAAGCCTGGTTTCATCCCGTTTCGGACAATTGCGCCACCGTTTCCTACTGTATGCTCATCGTCTTGCCCTTTTTTGAAATCGTAGTATTCGTTAAATAGGTTGGCAGAGGTTTGAATGAGGAAACACGATATTAGCATGACTAAAAAGCGCGTAAAATGAAAACTTTCGTAGCTCATTGCGACGGTGGTTCCTAAAAATACTGGTACGAATGATGCAACCAGTGTGTGCGGACGGAGTAACATCCACCATTTATGGAATCCAGAGTGTCTTACAATAGCTGATTTTGTGCCGTGTGCCATTAGTTTCTCTCCTTTTATAAAAGCTTTGTACTTGTACAATTTTAGGCAATGTTTGTCTATTAGTCAATGAATATAGATGATTTCTTTTTCGGATGGGGAGCTGGGCTGTTTTTTCGGGAGTGTCTAGAGGTGTAAAAACGGATGGCTTTTGTTATAATGGGTAGGTGAGTGAAGGCAATGAAGGAGAGATGAGTTATATGGGTTTAACATTGCCAATAGAGCTGTTTCAGCAGGCAAAACGTAGATTAAATTCGCAACAGGAGAACGTGTTATTAAGCTGGGTTTGTGAGCTTCCTGGTGGTATGGCAAAACGTGTTTTTGATCAGGGAAACGGGTTTTTTAAAGGCGAGCGTTTCTTCTGGCAAAATAAAGAGCGAACGTTGCGACTTGCGGGGCTTGGCGCGATGGATCAGCTTCGAGTGGAGCAGGGGCAGGACCGGTTTTTGGCGTTACATACGAGAAAAGAGCAGGTGCTTGAATGGACGGTAACGAACAGTGAGGAAACTGCTTGTGGTGCCGTTTATTTTGGTGGATTTAGTTTTGATGATCAGCAGGATGCGTCGCCGGAATGGGAAAAGTTCGGGGAAGGATTTTTTTATTTGCCGCTTTTCTTGGTGACGGAGAAGGAGGATCGCTGTTATTTATCGGTGAATCTGTGGCTTTCGGAGGACGATGATTATGCGAAAGTCGAGGCTGTGATGGCGCAGTGGGATAGGGTTGCCGCGTCGTCGGTTGTGCAGGATCCGGAAGTGGCTTGTATTTTGGAGGAGCGCTTGGCGGAGGATGCTTGGTTGCGGGCTGCGACGGATGTTGTGGCGTTGTTGCAGGAATCGCCGAATATGCAGAAAGTGGTATTGGCTCGGCGGATGCGACTGGGATTCGATGGTTTTCTTTCGAGTAGCCGGATTATCGCGCATATGGAAGAGCAGCAGGCAAATAGTTACTGTTTCGTGCTGGAAAATGGGACGAGTACTTTCTTTGGTGCCACGCCGGAACGGTTATTGATGGCGGATGCGTTTCATTTGGAGTCGGCTTGCGTGGCGGGTTCGATTGCGCGCGGGGAGACGGCGAGTGAGGATGCGATGCTTGGTGATGCGCTACTTAGCGATGCGAAAAACTTGGCGGAACATCATTTCGTTGTGGAGATGATTCAGGGCACGATGGCGCGTTTTTGCGAGGATGTGCAGGTTTCGGCGAGTCCGGTATTGCTTAAGAATCGGGATATTCAGCATTTGTATATGACGGTTTCAGGACGCCGAGGCGAGGCGAAGTTGTTGGACGTGTTGCGTGCGCTTCATCCGACGCCGGCGCTTGGTGGTTGGCCGCAAGCGGAGGCGATGACGGTGATTCGTTTGAAAGAAGAGATGGATCGCGGTTTTTATGGGGCTCCGATTGGTTGGATTGATCCGCTTGATCGTGGTGAATTTGCGGTCGCGATTCGTTCGGCGCTTGCGATAGATACGAATGCGTTGTTGTATGCTGGATGCGGGATTGTGGCGGATTCGGTGCCAGCGGAGGAACTTGCGGAGACGGCGATTAAGTTTCAGCCGATGCTACGGGTATTAGGAGGTAAGGTACATGAACGATCATAGACAGGTCATGACGGAATATTTGGCGGCTTTTGTGGAAGAATTGGTGCAGGCTGGCGTGAAAGAGGCGGTTATTAGCCCAGGTTCGCGTTCGACGCCGATTGCTTTATTGATGGCAGAACATCCGACGCTAAAAATTTATGTGGACGTGGATGAGCGCTCGGCAGGATTTTTTGCGCTGGGAATTGCGAAGGCTTCGAAAAGACCGGTTGTACTTTTATGTACGTCGGGAACGGCCGCGGCGAATTATTTTCCTGCGGTGGCTGAGGCTAATTTATCGCAGGTTCCGTTGCTTGTTTTGACGGCGGATCGGCCGCATGAACTGCGAAATGTTGGGGCGCCGCAAGCGATGGATCAGGTTCGCTTATTCGGATCGCATGTGAAGGATTTTACGGATATGGCATTGCCTGAGAATTCGACGGAGATGTTGCGTTTTGCAAAATGGCATGGTTCGAAGGCTGTGGATATTGCGATGAATGCGCCGCGTGGACCGGTTCATTTGAATTTTCCGTTGCGCGAGCCGTTGATGCCGATTTTGGAGCCGTCGCCGTTTGCGGTTACGGAGAAGAAGCGGCGTCACGTGCATATTTATTATACACATGAGGTGTTAGAGGATGCAGTGATTGCGCAGATTATAGGGGCTTGTGCTGGGAAGCGTGGCGTTTTTGTGGCGGGTCCTTTGGATAAAAAGGCGTTTTCACCGAAATTGGTGGCGCTCGCGGAACAGATTGGTTGGCCGATTTTGGCGGATCCGTTGTCGCAGTTGCGTAGTTATGGTGCGCTGAGCGATGCGGTGATTGACCAGTATGATGCGATTTTGCAGGAGGAATTGGCGCGTGAGGCATTGCGTCCGGAAGTTGTGATTCGCTTTGGGGCGATGCCGGTTTCGAAGCCGCTCATGAAGTGGCTGGAGGCTTTGGAGGACGTGATGTTCTACGTGGTTGACCCTGGCGCGGCGTGGAAGGATCCGATTAAAGCGGTGACGAACATGATTCACTGTGACGAGCATTTCTTGGTGGGCGCGCTTACGGACGGCTGGCAGGAGAAGACTGCGGCGGACTGGGCGGGAACTTGGCAACATTTGAATGCAAAAGTGAAGATGGTTATCAAGGGGCATATGGAGACGCTTGAGACGCTGGATGAAGGGAAGCTTGTGTACGAACTGCGCGAGTGGATTCCTGAAAAAGCTGGTTTGTTTATCGGGAACAGTATGCCGATTCGTGATATTGATACGTATTTTGCGCAGGTCGATAAACAGGTTCGGATGCTTGCTAATCGGGGCGCAAACGGGATTGATGGCGTGGTTTCTTCGGCGCTTGGTGCAAGTTTGACGGAGCAACCGATGTATTTATTGATTGGTGATTTGTCGTTTTATCATGATATGAACGGTCTTTTGATGGCGAAAAAATATGGGCTTAATTTGACGATTATTGTGGTGAATAATAATGGTGGCGGGATCTTCTCGTTCTTACCGCAGGCGTCAGATCCGAAGTATTTTGAGTCGTTATTTGGGACGGGGACGGATCTTGATTTTCGCTATACGGCGGCGCTTTATGAGGGGGATTTTCATGAGGCGGCGGATTGGGATGAGTTCCATGATGCGCTTGATCAGGCCCACTTCCACAAGGGGCTGGATATTATTGAAGTGAAGACGAATCGATATGAAAATGTGGATGCTCACCGGGCGTTGTGGGAAGCGATTAAGACGGCGATTCGTTCGGAGTTGAAATAAGGATGCGGATTCGGGGCGTGGATTACCATGTTGTGGAGACGAATGCTGGGGCTTTACGGGGAACGCTGTTGTTGCTCCACGGCTTTACTGGTTCGCATGCGACGTATGATGCGATTTTGCCGATTTTGGCGGCGGATTGGCATTGTGTGACGGTGGACTTGTTGGGGCACGGTGAGACGGATGCGCCGCTTGATGTGACGCGATACGGGATGGAAGAGCAGGCGGCGGATTTGATGGCGATTTTGGATCAGGTTGGCGCGCAGAAAGCTTCGGTACTCGGATATTCGATGGGTGGCCGGCTAGCTTTGGGGCTTGCAACGCTTTACCCTGAGCGAATCCAGACGCTTGTTCTGCAGAGTGCTTCGCCGGGTTTGGAGTTGGAACAAGAGCGCGAGGCACGAATTTTGAAAGATACGGCGCTTGCTGATAAAATTAAAAAGCAAGGCGTGGCCGATTTTGTCGTAGATTGGGAGAAGTTGCCACTTTTTGCGACGCAGCGTTATCTCTCGGAAAATGTGCAGGATAAGATTCGCGCGGAACGGTTGAATCAACGTGCGCAAGGTTTGGCTGGAAGTCTTGGCGGAATGGGAACGGGTGCGCAGCCTTCTTTTTGGGAGGAGTTGCCGGCGCTTCACATGCCGATGCTACTTTTAGCGGGGCAAGAGGATCAGAAATTTTGCGGGATTGCGGTGGCTATGAAAATGGCGCTTCCCGATGCAAAATACATTACTTTTTCAAATGCGGGACATACGATACATATCGAGCAACCGGAGGCTTTTGGTTACGCGGTCCGCAATTGGTTACGAATTAGAGGAGGAACGAACTAATGGGTTTTGAGTGGAAAAAAGAGAAGGATTATACGGAAATTAAGTACGAAACATACGAAGGCATCGCGAAAATTACGATTGATCGTCCGCAAGTGCACAATGCATTTACACCAAAAACGGTCATTGAAATGATTGATGCGTTTACGATTGCGCGCGAGGATTCGAAGGTTGGCGTGATTATTTTAACGGGCGAAGGCGAGAAAGCGTTTTGTTCTGGTGGAGATCAGAAGGTTCGGGGGAATGGCGGCTACGTTGGCGAGGACAATATTCCGCGCTTGAACGTGCTTGATTTGCAGCGTTTGATTCGTGTGATTCCGAAACCGGTGATCGCGATGGTTGCTGGTTGGTCGATTGGCGGCGGAAACGTGTTGCAACTCGTATGTGACTTGACGATTGCGGCGGATAATGCAAAATTTGGTCAAACGGGACCGAATGTTGGTAGTTTTGACGCCGGTTATGGTTCTGGCTACTTGGCGCGCGTGATTGGTCATAAGAAAGCGAAGGAAGTTTGGTTCATGTGTCGTCAATATACGGCTGCTGAGGCGCTTGAAATGGGCTGGATTAACACGGTTGTGCCACTTGCGGATTTGGAAACAGAGACGGTTGCTTGGGCGAAGGAAATGTTGAAGAAAAGTCCGACGGCGCTTCGTTTTATTAAGGCAGCATTTAACGCGGACACTGACGGCTTGGCGGGTATTCAACAGCTTGCTGGTGACGCGACGCTTCTTTATTACACAACGGATGAGGCGAAAGAGGGGCGTGACGCGTTCAAAGAAAAACGTGACCCAGACTTCGATCAATTCCCGAAATTCCCTTGATTGTTGGTGAAAAATGATGGAACTAACCAATTGGTTGGAAAAACGAGTGCGGCTTTCTCCAGGGAAGACCGCGCTCGTTTTTCAGGATAAGCAGGAAACTTTTTTAGAGATATATGAAGCGGTGCAAGAAGTGGCTGGAAAATTGGCGTCGTTTGGTGTTCGGGACGGGATGTATGTCGCATTGCTTGGCAGGAATGACCGAGAGACGTTTTTGATGATTCATGCGTTGCAGCAGCTGGGGGCACGGACGGTATTTTTGAATAATCGGTTGACGGCGACGGAGATTTTGTTTCAAACGCAGGATGCGCAGGTGGAGCGGTGTTTTTACGCGGATGGGTTTGCGGAAAAAGTGGATGGAATTCCTGCGGTGCCTTTTACGTCTGTGATGGAGGCGCCGATTTTGAATGTTCCGCTCGTTTCCCATTTTGCGATGGAGGATGTGGCTTCGGTCATGTATACGTCGGGCACGACTGGGCAGCCTAAAGGGGTGATGCAGACGTTCGGGAATCATTGGTGGAGCGCGACTGGCTCGATGCTGAATCTTGGTTTGCAAGCCGGAGATAGTTGGCTCTGTGCGGTGCCGATTTTCCACATTAGTGGTCTGTCGATTTTGATGCGCTCGGTGATTTACGGGATTCCGGTTTATTTGGAGGAACATTTTGATGAGGCGCGGGTTGATGCCTTTTTGCGTAGCGGTGAGGTGACGTTGATTTCTGTGGTAACGACGATGGCGCAGCGTTTGCTGGACGTTTTTACGACGCGATATCATCCGAATTTCCGCTGCATGCTACTTGGCGGCGGCCCTGCGAACAAATCGATGCTTGAGGCTTGTTTTGAAAAAGGAATTCCGCTGGTGCAATCGTTTGGCATGACGGAAACGGCTTCACAAATCGTGACGCTACCACCGGAAGAGGCACTTTTAAAAATTGGCTCGGCAGGAAAACCTTTGTTTCCAGCAGAAATCAAGATTAGTGAACATGGCGAAATTTTGCTAAAAGGACCTTCCATCATGGCGGGGTATTTGCACAATGAATCCGCCACAAAGGCAGCATTTGACGAGGATGACTGGTTTCAGACGGGAGATATTGGTTACCTAGATGACGACGGTTTCCTGTTCGTGCTGGATAGGCGTTCCGATTTGATTATATCTGGCGGCGAAAATATTTACCCAACAGAAATCGAGCATGTTTTGATGGCGCACCCGAATATTGTAGAGGTGGCTGTGGTCGCTGCATCGGACGAAAAATGGGGCGAGGTACCGGTCGCTTTTATTGTAGCAAAGGAGGCGATGGATACGGCGCTACTTTCCGAATTTTGTCAGCAAAGGCTTGCGAAGTTTAAAATACCACGCCAATTTCATTTTTTAGACAAGCTTCCGAGAACCGCCTCCCAAAAAATTCAGCGTCATCGCTTAAAATAATAGCATACAAAAAGGCCGAGCGTTTCGCACACTCGGCCTTTCCTATACCTTAATAATTCAACGCCTTATCTAACGCCGCTAAATTATCTTTCATAATCGACATATAGTCACGTTTTGCATCGATATCTTTTTGCGTCAACGTTTCTAAATTGTGAAGCTTCATCGTCTTTGTGTCCGTTTCTTTCTGGATAACGTCGGCAATCTTGGAATTCGTATTTTGCTCCAACAAAATGTATGGAATCTTATCTTTTTTAATCGTGTTCACAATCGAAGTCAATTTCTTCTGAGAAGGTTCGTCACTCGTTGAAATACCGGCAATCGGAATTTGTTTGAAGCCGTATTCTTGCTCCCAGTAACCATACGCCGCGTGTGCCGTCACGAAATCTTTATGTTTCGCACTCGAAGCCATCGTTTTGTAATCGTTATTCAATGTTTTTAATTGAGATACAACGTCTTCATAATTCTTCTCAAACGTTGCTTTTTGTGCAGGAAGCTCTTTGCTTAAATTGTCCCGCACAACGCCTGCCATCGTCACCATATAATTCGGATCCAGCCAAACGTGCGGATTCACATCGCCATGATCGTGGTCATCATCCTCGTCCTCATGGTCATGATCTTCCTCTTCATGCGCGATAGTCGGCAGTTTCAAGCCATCCGTCGTCACGACAAATTTCACGTTCTCATTTTTAAGCGATTGTTTCGCTTTATCAACAAAACCTTCCATACCAAGTCCAATATAGAAAAATAGGTCGCTATCTGCAATATTCATCATGTCTTTTTGTGAGGGGTCAAAGCTGTGGGCGTCCGAACCAGCAGGATATACCGAATTTGCATCGACATATTTGCCACCAATTTGGGCCGCTAAGTATTGTAATGGATAAACCGTCGTGTAAACCGTCAACTTATCCGCATCTTTCGTCTTCGCGTCGCTATTGCCACAGCCGACCATGAAAACAGAAACAAGCAGAAGCGTACTAAGTAAAATTGCTATTTTCTTCATGAAAAAAGGAACCTCCTAAATCGAAATGATTCTTATTTGATGCTAAAAAATAATAAATCGTAGCCATTACGATTTAATATCAGAAATTCATAATACCGCAAATAAGATAAAAAGGCAAGTAGTTTCTTGTAGAAAATGATAAAAAATATAAAACCTCAAAACGTAAGTGCGACGAGCAATGTTTTATTTCTAGGCAAAAGCAGTACTACTCGTCGCGCTGAATCCTTGCGCCTACTCTTATTTTTCATTATAATGAGGATGACGGTGGTCTTCGTGGTTGCACTTCATCGGCACTAAATCCACACCGCCTTTATGGAAAGGATGGCATTTAGAAATCCGCTTCACTGTTAACCAGCCGCCTTTTAAAGCGCCATGCTCTGTAATGGCTTCCATACCATATTGCGAGCAAGTAGGGTAGAACCGGCAAGTTCCAGGTTTTAAGGGTGAAATATAGTTGCGATAAAGACGAATACCGCCCAACATGATTTTCTTCATTTTGCGACTCACCTTCATTTTTAGGAATTTTAACCTCTTTATCGTACCACAAATTCGAAAAAAAGAAAGGGAATAGGCATGTACACGTATCAGGATTCGCTTGGGAATGCGGTATCGATTTATTTTGATATCCAACAAGAAGCAGATGATGTGCTCGTCATCGCGAAATTTCATGACACTTGGCTGTTCACTACGCATAAAACCCGTGGCATCGAGTTTCCTGGTGGAAAAGGCGAGCTTGGGGAGTCGAACGAAGAAACGGCGAGGCGCGAAACAATGGAAGAAACCGGCGCAAAATTAGACAAATTACATATAATAGCGCAATATGAAGTAAAGACAGCAGAGCGAACGTTCAGCAAACGCGTCTATTTGGCGAATGTAGCAGGTTTTGTGAATCAGGTGGATTATATGGAGACGTTGGGTCCGAAGCTTATTGCAGGGGATTTAGCAAGCATCGTTCAGCAGGAATCATTCAGTTTTTTTATGCGCGATGAAGGAATGCAAGTCGTTATTCAAGAAACATTGCGACAACTAAAATCAAATAATTGGAGGTAATACGCATGGGAATGCCATTAGAAGTCAACACAATGATTGTAACAAAGGGAAAAGAGAAGCGGATTTCAGATAACTTTTTTGAGTTGGAGAAAGCAGGATATCGTATTTATCCCATCGATGTGCCAGTGGAAGTTCGGACAACAAGAGAAAGCGAAACAAATGGTATTGCTGTGCCACTTAAGCTCATCTGGGAGAACGATACGACGATCATTACATACGAACTAGTGTCGCTGAATTCCAGTAATTAGGCAACAAAAAAAGTTGAGCCCGCAATGCGTGAGGCCCAACTTTTTTCAGATGCTTCATTAAACGTTTTTCTTAGCCGACATGCGGCGAATCCAAGCAACGATGCTAATAATAAGAGAGAAAATATACTCTCCAAGTGTAGCGATGAAAATCGAAATCGCGATCTCAGCTTGCGAAACTCCGCCGCCGTAGAAGCTAATAAAGAAAATAACTGCACTTGCAATCAAGCCCATTGTTGCTAAAAAGTACTTGAACCAGCGCCATTTTAAAACAAATTCAAAAATGCATACAGCGATAATAAAAATCGCAAAAATAAGCAAAGTTAACGTCGAAAATATCATAGTTTCTTCTCCTTTGGTGAACCAAGCATTCATACAATCTGGGAAATCCCAATGTATAAAATTCATTTTAACATAGTTTGGCGAGAATGGTAAACAAGAAACGTCATTTAAGGAGTTGAGTAAGAATGAAGGATATCGTTTTATACGATCAAAATTGTCGGTTTTGCAAAGCTACGAAACGCGTGTTTGAAAGGCTAGACTGGATGCATGTCATCGACTGGAGGCCACTTCAAGAAGCAGTTGATATCGGTTTTTCACAAGAAGAACTGATGCGTGAAATTCACCTTATCACACCAGATGGAAGCGCCAAGAAAGGTTTTTTCGCGATTCGTCGGATGTTGTTGCGTTTTCCGCTGACAGGACTCATTGGCTTAATTATGTATTTGCCATTTCTCAAGCCTGCAGGACGTTTTGGATACAGTGTAGTGGCAGATAATCGGACATGTGATATTCGAAAAAAGAAGTAGGGGCGAGCGTGCAAAATTTTTTGTGCGTGACAATAAGTTTGAAACATGTTACAATAACGTGAAAACTAAATTAAACTCTTATCCAGAGCGGTAGAGGGACTGGCCCTTTGAAACCCGGCAACCTACATGTATTGTAAGGTGCTAACCTGTGGCAGGAATTGATTTCCTGATCGATGAGAGCGAAGGTATTGTAAATAATAGCCTTCTCTCTATTCCGCGCGCAATTGGCAAATAGGGAGAAGGCTTTTTTGTTGGCATGGAGCTAAAACATGTCGCAATAAAAGCGTGAACGAGACTACAAGGAAACAGACGATAAGTTCGCATTTTTGCAAACCACTTCGCGATGGAGAAGAAAAAGGAGGAAACAAAGAATGGCAAGAAACCGTCATTTATTTACGTCAGAATCTGTTTCTGATGGACATCCAGACAAGATTGCAGATCAGATTTCAGATGCAATTTTGGATGCGATTTTAACGAAAGATGCTGATGCTCGTGTGGCTTGTGAGACGACAGTGACAACAGGATTGGTACTCGTAGCGGGAGAAATAACAACGTCTACTTACGTGGATATTCCGAAAATCGTGCGCGATACGATTAAAGAAATTGGCTACACCCGTGCAAAATATGGTTTTGATGCAGAAACGTGTGCTGTTTTGACAGCCATTGATGAGCAGTCACCAGATATCGCACAAGGTGTGGATGTCGCTTTAGAATCTCGTGGTGGTTCGGCCGAAGACGCGGCAATCGATGCGATCGGGGCAGGAGACCAAGGCTTGATGTTCGGTTTTGCAACAGATGAAACCGAAGAATTAATGCCACTTCCAATCTCACTAGCACATGCATTATCCCGTAAAATCGCGGAATTACGCAAAAATAATGTGTTGACCTATCTACGTCCAGATGCGAAAACACAAGTTACCATAGAATATGATAATAATAATCAACCAATTCGCGTCGATACAATCGTTATTTCGACGCAACATCATCCAGACATTTCACAAGAACAAATCGCAACAGACTTGCATAAACTAGTTATAGAAGAAGTGATTGATGCAAGGCTTCTTGACGCGGAAACGAAATACTTCATCAATCCAACTGGCCGCTTTGTTATCGGCGGACCTCAAGGAGACGCTGGTTTAACAGGTCGCAAAATTATCGTAGACACATATGGCGGTTACGCACGTCATGGAGGAGGCGCATTTTCTGGTAAGGATCCTACAAAAGTGGACCGTTCAGGCGCTTATGCCGCACGTTACGTTGCTAAAAACATCGTCGCAGCCGGGCTTGCTAAAAAAGTAGAGGTGCAGCTAGCTTATGCCATTGGAGTTGCCCACCCCGTATCAATCTCAATCGATACCTACGGAACAAGCGATTACAGCGAGCAAGACCTAATCAATGCAGTCAATAAATTTTTCGATCTACGCCCAGCAGGAATTATCAAAATGCTTGACTTGCGTCGTCCCATCTACCGTCAAACCGCGGCATTTGGTCATTTCGGCAGGTTAGATTTAGACTTACCGTGGGAAAAAGTGGACAAAGCGTCACAAATGAAAGAATTTTTATCCCAAACTGCAAATATAAATTAATATTTTAAAACCTAGCTTTGGAGCCAATCCAGCTAGGTTTTTTACATTAATGGCTGTTTTTTCTCAAAAATATCATGATTTCGTCACAAAAAGTACACACACATATGAACCATTATGTAATATAATAATTAAGTTACTTAACGAAAGGAGTTTTCAACATGAAAACAAAATTATTAGCAGCTTCAGCAATTGCAGCATCACTTATTCTCGTAGCAGGTTGTGGCAATAGCGATGCAAGCGACACGAAAAAAGAAGAAAAAACAGCAAAAACAGAAACAACAGCGAAACACGAGGATCACTTAGACTATCATGATCAAAAATCGTGGCAATTTGAAGCAGGCGACACACAGTCCCCAATCAACATTGAAACAGCAAAAACAGAGCCGATGAAGGACACTGGGACTATTGAATTAAATTACAATCAAAAAGTGACCGACGAAGTAGACAATGGCCACAGTATCCAAGTGGATGACGGTGGACAAGCGACTATCAACGGACGCAAATTTGAATTAAATCAATTCCATTTCCATGCAGAAAGTGAGCATACAGTAGATGGTAAACATTATCCAATCGAAGCCCACTTTGTAAATGAAAATCAAGATAGCCGTCTAGCAGTTATCGGCGTTTTCTTCACAGAAGGTAAAGCAAATCCGGCTTTCCAAAGCATTTTAAACAATGTTAAAAAAGGCGAAAAAACAACAGTTAGCGAGCCAATTGACGTAGCAGCATTACTTCCAACAAACAAATCATACTATCACTATCTAGGTTCATTAACAACACCACCACTATCTGAAAACGTGGAATGGTATGTTATGTCGACACCAGTAGAAGTTTCAAAAGAACAAATTGCAGAATTCAACAAATACTACGATGGTAACAACCGTAAAGTTCAACCGTTACACGATCGTCCAGTACTAAAACACACAGACAATTAAAATCTTCCAGCGGACCGCACAAGTCTCATCTCCGTCGTTAAAAGCTGTGTTCCGGTGCTCACGTTTTAGTACGTTCCGCTCCGGTACGCGCTTTTGCCTAGGATCTAAGCCTTGTGCGGCCCGCTGGTTTTTCGCGGTGCATTCATGAATAGGCATAAAACATCATTTTTAATAAAGGATCCAGGAAATTCATGTTTACGTGATTTTTCTGGGTCTTTTTTTGCGGGATGCTGTTCAAACAAACCCTATTTATGATATGATAGACGTTGTTGAAAAAGTGGACATAAATAGTTTAAAAATAGAGGAGAAATGTGACGATGTGTGGATTTATTGGATGCGTACATGACCGCATTGCTGAAATTACTGGCGAAGAGAAGGAAACGTTTAAGCAAATGAACGACATGATTACACACCGTGGCCCTGATGATGAGGGTTATTTTACGGATGAGCATGTTCAGTTTGGTTTCCGTCGCCTCAGCATTATTGATGTGGAGAACGGTCATCAGCCGCTAACGTATGAGAATGAGCGGTACTGGATAATTTTTAATGGTGAAATTTATAATTATGTGGAGCTGCGCGAGAACTTGGTGAACGAAGGTATGACGTTTGAGACGAGCAGTGATACGGAGGTTATTATTGCTACATATGCCAAATATAAGGAAAAAACGGCGGAACAATTGCGCGGTATGTTTGGTTTTGTTATTTGGGATAAAGAAGAGGAGAAAATTTACGGTGCCCGCGATCCATTCGGTATTAAACCGTTTTTCTATGCAGAGGAAGATGGAAAACTTTACATGGGTTCTGAGAAGAAATCGATCTTGCATGCGCTGAAATCTACAAAATTGGACGAAGTGTCTTTACAAAATTACATGACGTTCCAGTTTGTTCCGGAACCAGACTCTTTGACGCAAGGTGTGAAACGCCTAGAACCAGGTCATTATTTCACGAAGAAAATCGGCGAATCGATGCAGATTAGTCAATATTGGAAGGCGAAATTCCAACCAGTTGCGAAATCAGAAGATACGTTTATTAAAGAAATTCGCGATGTAATGTATGATTCTGTAAAAATGCACATGCGCAGTGACGTGCCAGTCGGTTCATTCTTATCGGGTGGGATTGATTCCTCGATTATTGCTGCCATTGCGAAAGAATATCATCCTGCGATTAAAACTTTCTCTGTTGGCTTTGAACGCGATGGCTTCAGTGAGGTCGATGTAGCTAAGGAAACAGCCGAGAAGCTAGGCGTCGAGAATATCAGTTACATCATTACGCCGCAAGAATACATGGATGAATTGCCGAAAATTGTTTGGCATATGGATGATCCGTTGGCAGATCCAGCAGCGATTCCGCTTTATTTCCTATCCCGTGAAGCACGTAAGCACGTGACGGTGGCTTTATCAGGAGAAGGCGCAGATGAACTTTTCGGTGGGTATAATATTTATAACGAGCCGAATTCGCTGTCCATGTTTAACAAAATGCCAGGTGTTTTGAAGTCGATGCTTCGCGGTGTCGCAAATGTTATGCCTGAGGGAATGCGCGGTAAGAGCTTCCTTGAGCGCGGAACAACGCCGATGGAAGAACGTTATATTGGTAATGCGAAGATGTTTACGGAAGCCGAGAAAAAAATCTTGTTGCCGAAATATCAAGCAGGCCATGATTACACAAAAATTACCGATCCACTATATGCGGAGACAGTTGGTTACAATCCAGTGGAGCGGATGCAGTACATCGATATTCATACGTGGATGCGCGGCGATATCTTGCTAAAAGCCGATAGAATGACAATGGCGAACTCGTTAGAAGTCCGTGTGCCATTCTTGGATAAAGAAGTATTCCGTGTCGCAAAAGATATCCCAGCGTCGCTTAAAACAACGAATGGTACAACGAAATACGTGTTGCGTAAAGCAGCAGAAGCATTCGTACCTGACCACGTTTTAAATCGCCGGAAACTTGGATTCCCAGTGCCGATTCGTCATTGGTTGAAAGACGAGATGAATCAGTGGGTCAAAGATATTATTCGCGATTCACCGACAGATCACCTCATCAATAAAAAATATGTCTTGCAATTGCTAGACGATCATTGTGCCGGAAAACAAGATTATAGCCGTAAAATTTGGACGGTCGTTATTTTCATGATTTGGTATGATGTGTATGTTGAAAACAAGTATGATTTTGGGAAATAATAAGATAAATGTGGAAGCACCGAGCCTTTTGGGCGAGGTGCTTTTTGCGATTTTGGTGCAAAATAGAGGGTGATTCCAAAAAAAAACATACGATGTAAGTGCTAACATTCACTCTTCAAGCAGCCTTTGTGAACGTCTAGTGAATCTTTTTACGAAAGCTTGAATAGATAGAGTTTGGACTGTATAATCAATAGGAGATCAGCATGAAGCTTTCTTTTCATTCTTTTGATTTTTAGAAAATAAGTTTTGAATATAACAATTTGAAATTTCGTATACTTTATATGGATATCGACAAAGGATAAGTAGTTATAGTGATAACTTTTTGATTTGTAATGTGATAAAAAGTAAATAAATTCACAAAAAGATAATTCTTTCTTTTTAATTATCGATTATTGGATTCAAAAAAGCTTGATTTAAAAAAAAATAACTAAAATAGGTATCAGAGATGGTGTTGATCATACAAAAACAGCCCAAATATGTACAAAAGGTGAAACATTTTGGAATCTATTGTATATGAGGGCATGGCTATGTATAATAATGAAGGTAAAGCGTTGTGATGAGTAAAGGAGCGTCATAGGGATCTTCGAAAGATTTAATAGGTTTGCTCGATAGACTATTTCATTTGATAACTAGGTGTGAAAAATTAGGCTAGTTACGTTACTTCTTTTATTGTTAGTGCATGCTATATTTCATTTCTATATTATCTAATGTTGATTCATATAAAAATTGTTGGGATATGCAATTTTTGATATGTCTAAGATAATTAGATGTATAATTTCAATAACATTTTAATAACTTAATTAGATGCCATTGATTATTGTCTGAATAATCTTTCTTGTTCTAATTACGGTTTATATAAAAAGAATATTGCTATTTTTCGCAATTAAATAATTAAGGGAGTTGGCATAATGTTTGAAGAGGGAAGAAAGAAGTCATCCTTCATTATTTCGCTATTTGGTTTTGTGCTTTGTGTAGCGATGCTGGAGATGATTGGTTTTTGGAGGACGGGGAATATTTCGACATCGTTTAGTATTTATGGATGGGGGATGGTCATTTATCTTATTATTAAAATGACGCTATCTATGTTCTACAAGCCGAAGAAAAATGAACCGCCGAATTTGAAAGTAACGGTTGTTATTCCAGCCTATAATGAGTCAAGTGATGCCATTCTTCGGCTGATGGAGACGATTCAGAAGCAAACCTATCCAATACATGAAATCTTTTTCGTGGATGATGGTAGTAAGTCAAAAGAGGCAGTTATTGCTTTGAGGAAATATGTAGCTGAAGCAGATTTGCCAAATACGAAAAATATTATTATTCATGAAATGGAGAAGAACCAAGGAAAGCGCCATGCACAAGCCTATGCTTTTGAGCACTCTACGGGGGACATATTTTTCACTATGGATTCTGATGGTGAGATTTTTCCGGATACGCTTTATGAATTAATGCGACCATTTGCTGATGAGAAAGTGATGGCAGCGACGGGTCATATTAATGCTCGTAATCGTGATACGAACTTGTTAACACGTCTTTTGGATATGCGTTATGACAATGCTTTTCGTGTGGAGCGTGCCTCGCAGTCAGTAACTGGACATATTCTTGTTTGTTCGGGACCAATTAGTTGCTATCGACGCGAGGTTGTTACGGATAATCTACAGCGATATTTGAACCAAACAGTTCTGGGGGTTCCAGCGTCTGTTGGGGATGACCGTTGTCTGACAAACTATGCGATTGAGAAAGGTACCACGATTTATCAATCAACGGCAGAATGTATTACAGATGTTCCGGATACGATGCGTGTTTTTTTAAAACAACAAACGAGATGGAGTAAGTCATTTTTTAGAGAGACATTTATATCGATGCGTATGATTTTCACACATCCAATTGTATTTTTATGGTCTTTCGTTGAGATTGTCTTATGGATTATTTTCCTGGCAGCTGTTGGTTATAATATTATTTGGCATTTCTGGGATTTAACATGGGTCGATTGGGTATTTTACTTGATTCTAGCTTGCCTATCAGCTTATGCAAGGAATGTGCATTATATGTTTAAGTATCCACTTTGTTATTTAATGGCTCCGATTTATGGACTGATCCATTTTTTCACTATTCATATTGTTCGATTAACTGCATTAGCAACATTACGTGTCGATAAATGGGGAACACGTTAAGGCATATAAAAAGGAGTAATGGGATGAATAATTTCAAGAAAATAAAGAATAGTTTGAATGAAAAAGAAGCGGTTATCGCGGTTATGGGGCTTGGCTATGTTGGTTTGCCACTAGCTATTTCCTTTGCCGAAGCAGGTTTTCAAGTCATTGGCTTTGATCCAAGCGAGCCAAAAGTGACGCTTGTTAATCAAGGGAAGTCTGATATTATGGATATCACATCAGAACGTTTATCAAAATTGATTGGAAAGAAACGGCTTGTTGCGACTACAGATTCTGAAAGTTTAGCAAAAGCAGATGCCATCATTATTTGTGTACCAACACCACTTACAAAATCGTATGAACCGGATATTTCATATATTGTGAGCGCTGTGGATATGATTCGAGCGAACATGACACCTAATACGGTTGTGGTATTGGAAAGCACGACATATCCGGGTACTTCTAAGGAATTGCTTTATGCGCCGATTGAGAAAGATGGGTGGAAGCTTGACGAAGATTTCTATGTCTGTTATTCACCAGAGCGAGTAGATCCGGGGAATAAAACCTATCAAACTGAAAATACACCGAAAGTTTTAGGTGGTATGACGCCGATTTCGATGCAAGTGGGGACGGCCTTATATGAACAAGTTATTGATTATGTAGTGCCAGTAGCATCAACAGAAGTCGCAGAGATGAGTAAACTTCTTGAAAATACGTTTCGCAGTATCAACATCGCGTTTATTAATGAAATGTCCCTGTTATGCGAAAAATTAGATATTGATGTTTGGGAAACTATTGAAGCATCTAGTACCAAACCATTTGGATTTATGCGATTTAATCCAGGTCCAGGAATTGGAGGGCACTGTATTCCACTAGATCCAATTTACCTATCTTGGAAAGCAAAAGAAGTTAATTTTTTCAGTCGCTTTATTGAGTTAGCGCAGGAAACAAATCATCAAATGCCTGAGCATGTTGTTCACAAAGCAATGAAAACTTTAAACAGTAAACAAAAAGCATTGAGTGGTTCGCGAGTCTTACTGTTAGGGATGGCATATAAGGAGAATATTGATGATCTCCGTGAATCGCCAAGTATCTCAGTTTATGAAAATCTTGTAAAAGCAGGAGCTAGCGTCGATTTTTGTGATCCATTAGCAACGAAGTATCGGGACTATGATGGTACCATCCAAGAAACGATTCCGCTTGATTACAGCAGTTTTGCATCTTATGACTTAGTTATCATGCTGACATGTCACGACTTGTTTGATAAAGAACAGATACTCGCGAATAGCGCTTTAATTTTAGATACGAAAAATGTGATGTCTTCATTTGGTTCAAGTAAGGTTACTCGCTTCGGTGGTGGACCAGTTATAGATGTTGAAAAATCATTGATGGCACAGTAAACTTGGGTGCCTTGAAGGTTGATAGATAGAAAGAAGATTCTGCTCGTGTTAAAGTGAGCAGAATTTTCTTTGGTTATACTGATTAATTATGTTGTCTCAATTGAAGTGCCTGTCCAGGTTTTATGAAGGGGAGTATGGCAATTGATTCTGGTGTGACTTGACCGATAATATTCGTTTTTTGCTCAGCGGTCAGATCACGGAGAGCAATCGTAATTTCTCCTTGATAGCGTCCAAACAGGTTATTGTCAATCAAGATGCTACCGATATGACGTTTGTTTGATGGAATCGGTGCTATATCAATTTTCCCCAAAGCTGGTCGGGATTTTTCTAAGCGAATGAGATCGCGTGCTGGGTCCATGCGATTATTATCTGGTCTTAGTAGGTGTTTTTGAATCTCTGGGTCAAGATTTGGAGCTAGTTGGCAGTCGAGTAAGAGCATGCCGTCTTTAGCGAAGGCGGCGAATTGTTCGGTTGTTCGTGCTTGCAGCGCTGGATCGCCGATGTAGATGTTGTCGACGCCGAGTGTTTCTAATTCAAGTGCTGCGGCGAATGGGTTGCTGTGACGGTGGTTTTCGAGTGTCGGTAAGCCTGCGAATAAGGGCTGGCGTTTCTCACCGTCGCCGGGCACGAAAGCTGCGATTTTTAAGCCGTGAAGGTGTAGAAAATCATTCGTTTGCTTGAAAAAGGGAATATCGAGACCTGTGTGCGGTTTTGGATAGTAGTTATGGAAGGCTTCCACTTGCGAAATATCGACCCCGGCTTGTATAAGTGCTTCTAAAAAGGTGCTGTCAATCGTGCTGGCGTTTAGGTAGATTTTGATTTTCTTGGCGAGTTTTGCGATTTCTTCTGTGGTGAGGCCGTAATCGACGCGCAAGCCGGTAACGCCGAGATTAGTCAGTTGGTCGGCGTTGTCGATTGTGAGTCCGATGTGTGCAAGTGATTCAGCGGAAATATCGAGGACTAACTGCATGTCGTGTGTTTTTGCTGTCGCGCCTAGTCGTATTAGCAAGTGTCGATAGTTTGCAGGGTTTTCTTCTGGGATATGTAAGGAGCTGAAAATGAGCGAAAAGCCGTTTTTAGATGCATGCTGGATTGTTGTTTCAAAGTCATTGTCGCTGGATAAGTAAACCGAGATACCGAACATTTGAATCACCGTACTTTCTGGATATTTTAATTTAAGTATACAGTTAGTGAAATTTTATTTCAAACAAAAACCAGTTCCCGGATTATTTCGTGGGAACTGGTTTTGTTTTTCGTTTTTCAATGGCAATCACAAAAGGTGGGTTGTTGCGCTGGTTGATGAAGCGGTATTCTAAGACGTGAAACTGTTCTTGGGGAAGCGCTTCGGCGTAATTTAACACGGCTGCTTTCTCGCTTTGGCCTTCGGGGTGTCCGTGATAAATGACTAGAATCACGATGCCGCCAACAGTAAGTAGGGATAGGGCGGCATTGATGGCTTTTATAGTAGAATCAGCGAGCGTTGTAATTGTTTTGTCGCCGCCTGGGAGATAGCCGAGATTGAAGATAGCTACTTTGATCTCGGTTTGTTGCGGTAGGAGCTCCGCCATGTTTGCATGACTCTCGTGTAGCAGCGTGACTTGGCTGGCAACGCGTTTCTCGGTGAGCAGTTGCGTCGTAGCGTCAATCGCTTCTTGTTGGATATCAAAACCGAATACACGACCATTAACGCCAACTAAATCCGCTAAAAAAACCGTATCGTGACCATTTCCAATCGTAGCATCAACAACAGTATCACCAGGCAGGATAATACGAGTCAGCAAGTCGTGACTAAATGGTAAAATGCTTTTTAAGTTCATGCCTCGTTCCCAACCTTTGCTGTTTTGTAAAATTTACCTTGCCAACTGTCACGTCTTACGAGCTCAGCATCGATCGAGTTCAGCACTTCCCATTTATTCAAACTCCAAATCGGACCAATCAAGTCTTCGATGGCGCCGTCCCCCGTAATGCGATGAATCACCATCTCAGGAGGCAGTATTTCGAGCTGATCACACACAAGGCTAACATAATCATCCTTCGTTAAAAATTTCAGTTCGCCGTTCTTATACTGCTGAACCATTGGTGTGCCTTTTAGCAAATGTAATAAATGAATTTTGATGCCTGCAACGCCGCTTTCCACGACTTTTTGCACGGTTTCCAACATCATTTCTGGTGTTTCGCGAGGCAGACCGTTGATAATGTGCGTGCAAACACGAATGCCGCGAGCGTGTAATTTTTCGACGCCTTCCACGTAGCAATCGTAGTCATGCGCTCGGTTGATCAGTACACCAGTCTCGTTGTGCGCGCTTTGGAGGCCGAGTTCCACCCAGAGGTAGATTCGCTCGTTTAACTCGGCTAAATAGTCTACAACGTCGTCAGGAAGGCAATCGGGACGCGTCGCAATCGAAAGTCCCACGACACCTGGCTCGTTCAGCACAGATTCGTATTTTTCGCGCAGTTCGGCAACAGGGGCGTGCGTATTCGTGAACGCTTGAAAATAGGCCATATATTTGCCGTCCTTCCATTTCGTATGCATCCGGTCCTTAATCGCGTGAAACTGGGTTTGCAGATCATCCACGCGGTCCCCAGCAAAATCACCAGACCCCGCCGCACTGCAAAAAGTACAACCACCATGCGCCACCGTACCATCGCGATTCGGACAATCAAAACCACCGTCAAGCGCCACTTTGAAAACCTTGTAGCCAAAATGGTCACGCAAGCAGTAATTCCACGTGTGGTATCGTTTATTATCGTTCGTATATGGAAATGGGTTCATTTTTTGTCAAACTCCTTCAAACTTGAAATAATCATCCCTGCTATTTTATCATATTTTTCAGGGTTGCGGAGGAGTTATCATTGTGCTATGATATAAAAATACTTTAACTTGGTAATGTGCTAAAATGACTTGGAGGCAGAGAAAATGAACAAAACGAACAAAAAAATGGGCTATCTTGTATTAACATCTCTAGTAGTAGGGAACATGATTGGATCGGGAATCTTCATGTTACCGCGGCAAATGGCAGCTGTTGCAAGCCCGCTCGGCATTATGTTGGCGTGGATTTTAACAGGGACCGGCGTTTTAATGATCGCGCTCGTATTCGGAAATTTGGCTGTGCGACGACCAGACTTAACAAGCGGTGCGCAAAGCCATGCGTTCGAATTATTTGGCAATCCAAAACTAAAGCGGCTCGCAGGATTTATCGCCGTTTGGAGTTATTGGGTCGCTAACTGGGCAGGAAACGTGTCCATCATCACCTCCTTTGCTGGGTACTTATCCGTCTTTTTCCCAGTACTTAATAGCAAAAAGGTCGTGTTCACGATGGGGTCCTATCAGCTAGGGCTCGGTCAATTATTAACATTCCTAATCTGCTCCTTGCTTTTATGGGGCGTTTGTCTGATCATCATTCAAGGTGTGAGCGGGGCTGGGCGGATTAATTTCATCGCGACTGCCGCAAAAATCATCGGCTTCTTCCTATTTATTGTCGTCGGTTTATTTGCTTTCCAATCCTCTGTGATGGGCGAGTGGTACCATCCAGTTGCTGATATGAGTGGACTGGAACACGGCTTGTTATCCCAAGTCAACAGCGCAGCAATCGTGACGCTGTGGGCATTTATCGGAATCGAGTCGGCGATGATGTTCGCTGGACGCGCTAAATCCGGGAAAACTGTTCGTGCGGCAACGATTTCAGGTCTCATCATTTCGGTTTGCCTTTACACGACAATCACGATTCTGGCGCTTGGTCTCATCCCTAAATCCAAGTTGTTGCATTCTGCGAGTCCGCTTGCCGATGCGCTAAACGTCGTCACAGGAAGCGGCGGCTCGGCAGTCATGGCCTTGCTCGCGTTAGTCTGCCTATTCGGCTCAGCGATTGGCTGGATTATGATGAGTTCCGAAGCACCATACCAAGCCGCGAAAAATGGCCTCTTTCTCCCTTTCTTAGCAAAAACGAATAAAAACGGCACGCCAGTCCTCGTTCTCATTTTGACATGTTGCGCGTCCCAATTATTTATTTTTTCGACGCTTTCCGGCAATATCGCAACGGCCTATGATTTCGTGGTTAAAGTCTCAACACTCGCGTTTCTCGTCCAGTATTTCATCTCGCCACTATTCCAATTGAAACTGACGCTAACCGGCGCAACGTACGAGACGAATTCACTCGGAAAACGTTGGTTTGACGGCTTTATCGCGGCACTTGCCCTAACATACGCCTGCTGGATTATCAAAAGTGGAACAGAAGATTGGCGCGTGTTTGCTCTGAGTCTAGGTCTATTCTTCCTAGGATTTCTACTGTATCCGTTGATGAAATATAAGCCGTTACCAAAATGACAATCGTTGCTTTATCCGCGTTTTTATGCTATTTTTAAAACATCTTTAGGTTACTTTGGGAATGCGAAAGAAGTGGGGAAATGATAATTGTGTATCTTGTGTTGGCGATTATTTGTTTAATGGTCATCACAGCTTTTTATGGAAAAATCAACATTCGAAAACATTGGATTGGCTTTGCTGCACTTGTTTTACTGGTCGCGATGATGGCGATTTTTTTCAGACAGACGTTTTTCGTAACGGGGAGTCCGTACCACGAAATCCATAAGCAGGTTGCCTCGACGGATCTTTCTTCGGAGTCGGTAAATGGGGTCAAAATCGATCAAATACTATCTACCTCAGCGCAGAAAAAAGATTTTAAATCGAAGCAAGTGTCGGACAAGAGTCTCCAAAAAGAGATAAAAGTCCTCATTCCGAAGAAAAAGGAGAAGGCGACGTACTGGGTATCTATCGAGGATGCTGACAAAAATCGCGTGATACATATCGAATATGGGAGCGATAAATTAACGACGAGCCGCGGCATCAAGTTCGGCGATTCTGTTGATAAAGTGACTAGTACGTATGGCTCAGCGTATCGTAATTTAACGAAATCCGATCGCTATGAACAGGAGCTGGTGTATGAAGATAGGGATAATAACATCGAATTACGCTTCGGTTTTTGGGATAACAAAGTCGAGATGATTTGGTTGACGGCGCTTGATAAGGCTCCAATTTAGAGGGTTGTCAAAGTGTGGCTAATAGGCTACAATAGAGCTATTGATGAAGCAAAAGAAGAGGAGTAGTAGTACAGGTTCTTGGCGTTTAGAGAGGTGACGGTTGGTGCGAGTCACACGCGAAGATGTACGAACTTGCCTCGGCACGCATAGATGTGGTGAAAACCGCCGTCCTTTTTCCGCGTTAAGGAATTCTTGAGTTGAGTGGAGACACTAATTTGGGTGGTACCGCGGGAGTTTTTACTCTCGTCCCATGGCATTTTTTTGCTGTGGGATTTTTTTGTTTTGCAGCAAGTATAGAAAGGGAGTTATGGATTATGACATTTAATCACAAAGAGATGGAGCCGAAATGGCAGAAGAAATGGGAAGACGAGAAGATTTTCAAAACGACGGAGGACGCGGATAAGTCGAATTTTTATGCACTCGATATGTTTCCTTATCCATCAGGCTCAGGCCTCCACGTGGGACATCCAGAAGGGTACACGGCGACGGATATTATTTCGCGAATGAAGCGGATGCAAGGTTTCAACGTGCTTCATCCGATTGGTTGGGATGCATTTGGCCTGCCAGCGGAGCAGTACGCGATTGATACAGGGAATGATCCTGCTGAATTTACAGCGCATAATATTGAGAATTTCACGCGCCAAATCAAGTCGCTCGGTTTCTCTTATGATTGGGATCGCGAAATTAATACGACCGATCCGAGCTACTACAAATGGACGCAATGGATTTTCATGAAACTATACGAAAAAGGTCTCGCGTACGAGGCGGAGGTTGCGGTAAACTGGTGCCCAGCGCTTGGTACGGTGCTCGCGAATGAAGAAGTTATCGATGGCAAAAGTGAGCGCGGCGGGCACCCTGTTTTCCGTAAACCGATGCGTCAATGGATGCTAAAAATTACGGCGTACGCGGATCGTTTGCTGGACGATTTGGATTTGGTGGATTGGCCGGAGAATATTAAAGATATGCAGCGCAATTGGATTGGGCGTTCAGAAGGTGCGGAAGTCGCGTTTGAAGTGAAAGACAACGATGCGAATTTCACCGTATTTACGACGCGTCCGGATACACTTTTTGGAGCAACGTATGCAGTTCTAGCGCCAGAGCACGATTTGGTGGATAAAATTGTCACGGCAGATCAAAAAGAAGCGGTGACGGCGTATCAGAAGCAAGTCGAGCTTAAAAGCGAGTTGGAGCGTACGGATCTTGCGAAAGACAAGACGGGCGTTTTCACGGGGGCTTATGCGATTAACCCGGTGAACGGCGAAGAGATGCCAATTTGGATTGCCGATTATGTCTTGATTCAGTATGGAACGGGTGCGATTATGGCGGTTCCAGCACATGATGAGCGCGATTACGCGTTTGCAAAACAATTCGATTTGGAAATTAAAGCGGTTCTTGCTGGTGGAAATGTGGCAGAAGAAGCTTATACAGGCGATGGCGACCACATTAATTCTGGGTTCCTCGATGGCCTAAACAAAGACGACGCGATTACTAAAATCATTGATTGGCTAGAAGAAAATAAAGCTGGTACACGCAAAATTAGTTTCCGTCTACGTGACTGGTTGTTCAGCCGCCAGCGTTATTGGGGCGAGCCGATTCCCGTCATTCATTGGGAAGATGGCGAAACAACAACGATTCCAGAACAAGAATTGCCACTACTTCTTCCAAAAGCAACGGAAATCAAGCCATCTGGAACAGGTGAATCGCCACTTGCAAACCTGACAGACTGGGTAAATGTTGTCGATGCGAATGGTCGCAAAGGGGTTCGCGAAACGAATACGATGCCGCAATGGGCTGGCTCTAGTTGGTACTTCTTGCGTTATATTGATCCAGAAAACGAGACAGTTTTGGCGGATAAAGAGAAGCTTGAAAAATGGCTGCCAGTCGATGTGTATATCGGTGGCGCCGAGCATGCCGTTCTGCATTTGCTTTACGCGCGATTCTGGCACAAATTCTTGTACGATATCGGCGTAGTACCAACGAAAGAACCGTTCCAAAAACTATTTAACCAAGGTATGATTTTGGGCGACAATAACGAGAAAATGAGTAAGTCTCGTGGCAATGTTGTCAATCCAGATGACGTGGTGGAGCAATACGGTGCGGACACACTACGCCTTTACGAAATGTTCATGGGACCGCTTGAAGCATCGATTCCTTGGAACGCGAACGGCCTAGAAGGGGCGCGCAAATTCCTAGACCGCGTTTGGCGCTTGTTCATCGAGGAAGAAACAGGCGAAATCAACGCTAAAATCACGACAGAAGCCAACGTTGACCTTGAGAAGTCGTACCATCAAATGGTGAAAATGGTTTCCGAACACTACGAAAACCTGCGCTTCAATACAGGCATTTCGCAGTTGATGATTTTCATAAATGATGCGTATAAAGCAACGACCGTTCCGAAAAACTATGCGGAAGGTTTCGTACAACTCCTTTCACCAATTGCGCCACATTTGGCCGAAGAACTATGGAGCCGTCTAGGTCACGCCGAAACGATCACGTATGAGTCATGGCCAACATTTGACGCATCAAAATTGGTAGAAGATGAAGTCGAAATCGTGCTACAAGTAAACGGTAAAGTGAGAGCTAAAGTCACTGTAGCTAAAGATTTGAGCCGAGATGAGCTAGAACAAATCGCTCGCGCCAACGACAAAATCACCGAAGAAATCGAGGGCAAAACAGTCCGCAAAGTCATCGCTGTACCTGGTAAATTGGTGAATATCGTAGCGAATTAAATGTAATAAATAGCTTGCCTAACTCGATTCATGGTTAGGTGGGCTATTTTAATTTTAAAGAATTTCTAAAGGTTTGTTTTTTGTCAAATTCGCGTCATAAATCTATGGTATGATGGAAAAAATGAACCACTAGGATGATGAAGAATGAATGTGCTAATTGCGGATGATCAAAAAGATATGTTGAAAATTTTATGTGCTTATTTTAAAAAAGAAGGCTTTACTGTTTTTCAAGCGGAAAATGGGGAAGAAGCTTTAGAAATATTTTATCGTGAGAAATTGGATTTAGCGGTGTTAGATTGGATGATGCCGGGCGTGAACGGAGTCGAAGTTTGCAAGGAAATGAAGGCGTCGGGTTCTGTGAAAGTGATGATGTTGACGGCGAAAAGTGAGGGCGAGGATGAATGTTACGCGCTGGAATCTGGAGCGGATGACTATGTCAAGAAGCCGTTTTTCCCGAAGGCGTTGCTGGTTCGCGCGAAGAACTTGACGGGTTTTCAGAACTGCTTTGAAGTGGCGGATATCACGATTGACACATATGCCAAGAAGTTATTTAAACAAGGTATGGATATTAATGCCACGAAAACAGAGTACGAATTAATGCGCGTTTTAAGTCAAAATAAGGGCGCGATTCTGAATCGAAATCAGTTGCTAGACATCGTTTGGGGCATCGATTATGAAGGCGAGGAGCGCACGGTGGATACGCATATTAGGCGGCTTCGCGAAAAAGTTGGTGACGGGCTGATTAAGACGCATCGCGGGATGGGTTACAGTATCGAGGTCGGCAATGAGTAAGCTTGGCCGGAAACTGACATGGCGGATTTCGGCAGTCGTGATTGGTGTTTTTGCGCTATCGATGCTCTTGAATCAATTTTTCCTGCCGAAATACTATCATTTTGAGATGAATCAAAAAGTGACGCAGGCGATGAAAGAGGTCGACAAATGGGATAAGAAGCGGATTGAGAATGATCTCGGCATCCTAGAAGCGAAATATGACGTGACGATTGTGGCTGAGAAAATGAGCAATAATGTCGACGATTTGAATGAGATGCTGCGGCTAGACTTGGCGCAGAAACGCATTGCGCTGAATCGTTTTTGGGTGACTGGTGAGACGCTGGATGATCTTAAAAAAGGCGCGATTATTACGAAACTATATGACCAAGGTAAGCAGAAATCGAGTTTTTTGGTGAGCCTGAATGAGAAGGATGGTTTGCTCATTGTGGCGGGGATTTCGATTGCGAATTACGATGAAACCGCCAAAATTATTAATGAATTCAACTTGATGTTGATGCTGTTTGGTTCCATTTTAGTCGTTGCGCTCACTGGTTTCTTCTCTCGGAAAATTACGAAACCGCTAGAAGAATTGAAAAGTGTTGCCGACCAAATTTCGAAGTTGGAATTTGAAAAGGTAAGCATTGAAACGCGGGATGAATTGCAAGATTTGGCGACGAGTATCAACGTCATGAGTGATGATTTGAAGAAGGCGCATCATGCTTTGCTACGTCGAAATAAAGAGTTGAAGCATTTCACAGCGGACTTAACGCATGAATTGAAGACGCCGCTCGCGCTGATCAAAGCCTACAGTATGGGTATTCAGGATGGTTTGGACGATGGCACGTATATGGCGACAATCGTGAAACAGACGGACCAAATATCGATGCTTATTGAAGAACTATTACGTTTTTCCAAAATGGAAGTAGATCCGCTACATCTAGAAAAAATCCAAGTTCGGATGCTTTTTGAGGAATTGCTCGCGAATTATCAAGAGACGACGGGGCTAGATATTCGTACAAAATCAGAAATCAGTCCAGAGGTCGTTATTTTAGCGGATAAAGTGAAACTGGAAATGGTATTTAATAACGTCATCACGAATGCAGTGAAATACGCAACGACGAATCAAATTAAAATCGAATGGGCAGAACGAAACAATAAAGTCTATTTTGCAATTAAGAATGAAACAACGATCCGTGACGCGCAGACATTGGAACATATTTGGATGCCGTTTTATGTGAGAGAAGCTTCGCGCAATAAGAATTTTTCAGGGACGGGGCTTGGGCTTGCGATTGTGCAAACCGTGATGGAACAACATGAATGGGAGTATGGCGCGAAATTGGAAGATGGCTGGATAACGTTCTATCTGGTTTTTGATCAAATCGAGTGAGAGAGGGGGGAGGCAAGCGTGAAAACAAAAAATATCGTCGTGAGTATCGTACTTGTCTTCGTCCTCGCGATCTTACTGATTTTACAAATTTGGCAACCGCATGAGGACATGCCAGAACAGGGGTTTACGAAAATACACACTAATGAGAGGTTAAGGCTATGAAAAGAGAAACATTTATTTTTATATTAGGCGTATTAGCAGCAGCTGCACTGGTGTTTCACTTCTACGATCAACATCAACAGCGCGTGGCAATGATGGATATGATTAAGGAAACAGCGAAAAAACACGATATACCGGCTTGGATTCCACTCTCGATTGCCGAAACTGAGAGCGGATTCGACCCAAAAACGATTGGTGATGCGGGAACTTCTTATGGCTTATTCCAGTTACATCGCGGCGGTTTAGCACCAGAAGAAATGACCGAAGATGAGTTGTTGAAACCCGAAGAAAATATCGAAATCGCGATTACAAACATGACGAGAGCCTACGAACGCGCGCAGGTGAAAGGGCTTGAGGGTATTGAAATGCTGACCTATATCGCTAATACCTCTGGCTGGCCGACCCAGCGTGGAACCGATTGGACGGATCAAAATACGAATTACAATAAAAAACTAGCGAAAAATTTCAAAAAGCATATTAAAATAAAGGAATTGGCGGTATTAGAATAAGACGAGAAGCGGCTTGACAAAACAGTTGAGCTGCTTTTATTGTGTTTGTTAATGAAACTTTATTTCATTATTTTAAAATAGTTATTGAAATATAATTCCGAATGCGTTACAATAAACGTATGAAAGAGGTGTTTTTATGTTAGAGAATTTATCAACGGAAAAGCGAAATGAAAAAACGACATCTTTAGATACGCTAACTGTAAAAGAAGCATTGCAGATTATGAATGAAGAAGATGCGAAAGTACCGGTTGCTATTGCGGCGAATCTTGCTTCAATTGAAACCGTTATCAATGGTGTGATAGAGAGTTTTAAAAAAGGCGGACGCTTGGTTTATATTGGCGCAGGAACGAGTGGGCGTCTTGGTGTTTTGGATGCCGCAGAATGTGTGCCGACGTTTGGTGTGCCGGCGACAATGGTTGTTGGACTAATCGCAGGCGGTGAGAAAGCGTTTTTAAAAGCGGTGGAAGGTGCAGAAGACTCGGCTATTTTGGGGAAAGAAGATTTACAAGGTATCGCTTTGACAGCGAATGATTACGTGTTGGGAATCGCGGCAAGTGGCCGTACGCCTTACGTGATTGGCGCGCTTGATTACGCGAAAGAAATTGGCGCGAAAACGGGTGCTTTGTCTTGCAACACGAACGCAGCGATTTCAAAACACGCGGACACAGCGATCGAAGTGGATTGCGGCCCTGAAATTTTGACAGGATCGACGCGTTTGAAAGCCGGAACAGCACAAAAGCTCGTTTTAAATATGATTTCGACGGTTTCGATGATTGGAATCGGAAAAGTATATAAAAACTTGATGGTCGACGTGATGCCAACGAACGAGAAATTGGTGGAACGCTCAAAACGCATCATCATGGAAGCAACAGAATGTGATTACGAAACAGCAGAAAAGCATTTTGAATTAGCAGGACAGCACGTGAAACCAGCAATTGTCATGATTTTAACGAATACAGACCTTGCGACAGCCACGGAAAAATTAGCAGCAGCGGATGGTTTTATTAGACGCACATTAGACTAAAGGGAGGTACGAAACATGAGTAAAGAACAAGATTTAGGCCAAAAGATTTTTGAAGAAGTTGGCGGTATGGGGAACGTTTCTAAAATCGCACATTGTATGACGCGCGTACGTTTAGGAATTAAAGATACAGATAAAGTCAACGTAGAAGGATTAAAAGCGGCACCAGGAGTACTTGGCGTCGTAGAAGATGACACGCTCCAAATCATTGTTGGACCAGGATTCGTTAACAAAGTAGCCGGTGCGATGTGTGAGATGGCAGGCGTGAAACTAGGCGAAACATTGCCGGATAATTTAGATGAGAATTTGACACAAACATCCACAAAAACTGGGAAAGAGCTGGTTGAGGAGAAAGCAGCGGCAACAAAAGCTGCGCTGAAAAAGAAACAAAATAATACATCTGGATTCAAGCGTCTATTGAAATCGATTGCGAACATTTTCGTTCCGCTAATTCCAGGTTTCGTTGGTGCCGGTTTAATCGCTGGTATCGCGGCGATTCTTTTTAACAATATTCAAGCTGGTAATCTAGATGCCGGAACATGGATGCAATATGTTACACTTTTAAATGTTATTAAGAATGGTATTTTCTACTTCCTTGTTATTTATGTTGGTATCAATACAGCGCAAGAATTCGGTGGAACGCCAGTGCTTGGTGGGGCCGTCGGTGGTATAACGCTACTTATAGGCGTAACACCTGAATTGCCAATCAAGAATATTTTTAATGGTAGTGATATGGTTGCAGGACAAGGTGGTATTATCGGTGTACTTCTAGCGGTTTACTTACTTTGCGTACTGGAGAAATTTTTACGTAAATGGATTCCGAATTCGCTCGACATCATTTTAACACCGATGTTAGCGTTACTCATCATTGGTTTGTTCACGATTTTCATCATCATGCCATTTGCTGGCGTTATTTCAACGAGCTTGGTTGGAAGCATCAACTGGATTATCGCAAAAGGTGGACTGTTCGCCGGATTCGTTCTGGGGACGCTATTCCTGCCAATGGTTATGCTTGGACTTCATCAAGTATTGACGCCAATCCACGTTGAAATGATTGCACAAAATGGCTACACAATATTGCTTCCAATGCTTGCGATGGCAGGTGGCGGACAAGTCGGCGCATCAATCGCAATCTGGATGCGTTGTCGCAAAAATAAACCTTTAGTTACGATGATTAAAGGCGGTTTGCCAGTCGGGATTCTCGGCATTGGTGAACCATTAATCTACGGTGTTACTGTCCCGCTTGGGCGTCCGTTTATCACGGCGTGTCTCGGCGGCGGTATCGGTGGAGCTATTATTGGCTTCTTCGGTAATGTTGGCGCCATCGCAATTGGCCCATCAGGCGTAGCGCTCATTCCGCTTATCGCTAATAACACATGGTTTGAATACGTTATCGGCTTACTAGCAGCCTACCTTGGCGGTTTCATCCTCACGTATCTATGGGGCGTGCCAAAAGATGCAATGGAAGCAGTAGAAGAGTAAAACAACGAAAGTGGGGCAAATGCGTCTCACTTTTTTTGTTGTATCGCATTGCCACATGGTATAATCAAAGCATGGAATGTATTCGAAGGAGGCGGCAACAAACATAATGGGAAGTGTGATTAATCGAATTCAAGGTATTTTAGAAGAACTGCCGAAATCAGAGGCAAAAGTAGGTCGCGCAATATTAGCCGACCCTAGTAAAGTGGTAAAAATGTCGATTCATGAACTGGCGGAAAGTTCGGGCGCGAGTGGCGCTGCGGTGATTCGTTTTTGCCATTCGATGGGGTTAGAAGGCTTTCCAGAGTTAAAAATGAAGTTATCCGTCGAGCTTGTTCGGCCTGAAAAAGTAGGCTATTATGACATCGAGCCCAATGAAGATTTTGAGGAAATTACCCGGAAGCTAGTTTCTAACACGGTACAAACATTGAACGACACGGTTGGGCAGTTAGAGAAAGAAAAAATTATGGATGCATGCGAAATTCTGTATAAAGCGGATACAATCTATGCGTACGGTGTTGGCGCTTCGTGGCTAATTGCTGAGGATATTGCGCAAAAATGGATGCGCGCTGGAAAACACGCGATTGCGATTGCAGATCCCCATATTTTAGCGATGGCTTTTGCGGCGGGCTCTAAAAATGCGGTTTTCTTTGCGATTTCCAATAGCGGCGAAACGAGTGAAGTGTTGCAGTTAGCCGATGAGGCGCTGAACAATGGTTTGGAATTGCTCAGTCTGACTCGTTTCGGGCAGAATAAATTGAAGCAACGAGCGGCGGTTGCGCTGGAAACATCACGCGCGCCAGAAAGCGAGCTTAGAAGTGCGGCAACGAGTTCGCGACAAGCGCAGTTTTTAGTGATTGATATCTTGTTCTACTTCTATGCCTCGCACCATTATGAGGAAATGATTGAGCAGATAAGGACTTCACGGGAAGCGACGAATCGATTTAGGGAATCTTGATTTGTTTGCTACATAATTTCAAAAAGGTAGGCCAAATGTGGCTTATCTTTTTTAGTTGCCTTTTTAGGTTAAACGAAGAGTCTGTGGTATAATAAAGGAAACTTGATGAAGTAGGTGATAATGATGGGGGACGACTTGGGTACGAAGAGAGTATTAATGGAAGAAATAGAAGGATTAGCCTTGGAATATCAGGTTGGGGAGCCGATTTTCACGAAGGAGATTAAGCAACAAGTAAAGGAGCAGTTTGAAGCAGCCAGTAACGATAGTTTTACGAGAACAGTGAATGAATATTTGCGTAGATTGGAAAAAAGAGGCGTGATTTCTAAATATGATGATGGCATTTATTTTCGTAGCAAAGAGACTAAGTTTGGGCGAAGTGCTATCGACAAAGAGAAGCTTATTAAGAAGGCGTACATCATGGATGAGCAAGAGGATGAAGTGATTGGATACGTTGTGGGGGCTTCTTTTCTTAGTGCTAATGGTTTTTCTAATAATATGACGAATCGACGGGAAATCGTGACAAATAATTACAACGTGAAGAAACCGATTCATAAATTTAGTAACCCACCAATCATTAAAAAGCCTAAAGTGCCAATTTCTAAACATAATTATCGTTATTTTCAGTTGTTGGATACGTTGCGAGATATCGGTCAGTATCATGTGTTGGATGCCTCTTTTTATATGTCGCTTTATGACTATATGGAACGCGAGCGAATCGATGGCTTTAAACTACTGGGCTACGCAAAGAAATATTATAATCAAAAAGTAATGCACGTACTGGATGAACTAGCGGAGGCTGCTCTAGACAGGGAGCTGATTGGTTAATGTACTATACTTTGCACCACGATCGACATGCGTTTAGGGATTTACTAGAATCCATTTTTAATGAGCACGATATATTACCAGAGATTTTAGAGAAAGATTATTATGTATGTTTAATGTTGCAGGAAATAGCTACTGTACAGCGAGAGTATGACGTATATTTTAAAGGCGGGACGGCATTGTATAAATGTTTGAAAAGGATTAATCGCTTTTCAGAAGATATCGATTTAACATTTAATAATGAAAAATTTGTTTCTAAAACGAGTAAAAGTAATGCGCTGAAGAAAGTGACTTCGCGTTATACACAATTGGAGTTAAATACGGTACATCCACAAAGTGTCTCAGGAAGCGGTTCGAGGACATCGGTTTATGAGTATGATACTTTATTTGAGACTGGCTTTTCAAGGAAAGATTCGCTACGAAGAGTCGGGACAGTCAAGGTTGAGACAACGGCTTTTACGACGTTTGAGCCATATTGTGCGTATCTGATGGAACCTATTATATTAACATTAGCATCAGATTCGGTTAAGCAAATTTTGAATGTGGAATATAATATGAAGCCATTTGAAATGAACGTGATGAAGATAGAACGGATATTTGTTGATAAACTATTTGCTGTGGAAGATTATTATTTGGGATCAGCTGGGATAGGTAGGTTTATTGAAATGGGGAAACATTTATATGACTTGATTATATTATTTGAGTTAACTTCCATTCAAAAATTGCTTTTGGAATCAGAGACAGAATTGCATTTTATTGTTGAGCAAAAGAGGATAGAACAGGACTTGAGGCATGAAGCCAAGACTCTAGGGAAAACCATTAGTAACTTCCAATATTGGGAGTGTCTGGAGACGGATTGGGATATTGAAAAGGGCTATAATAGAATGCAGAATGTGTATATTTTCTTGGATGAAGACAGGAGAAGATTCGAATATGTTCTTGAAAAATGTGCCCATATTCACAAATGGTTTATGGAGAATTCATTGTAAAAAAAGCTTGACTTTAGCGGTAACATCGGCTAACATAAAGTTTATATTAAATGAATGCGTGGATGAAGAGTAAGTAACATGATGGATGTTTTAAGAGAGCTGATGGTTGGTGTGAATCAGTAGCAGAGATGATGTGAATGGACTTCGGAGCAACTAAGCTGAACGGGATTTTTCCTCAGTAGGAGTTAGCGATTAGGCCTTATCGTTACACAAGGCACCCCATATTCGTTGTGGGATTGAGTGAATCGTTTTTTCGGTTAATTAAGGTGGTACCACGGGTCTCCCGTCCTTATCTAGTTACTAGATATGGAGGGAGGCCCTATTTTTTTGACAGATTTTAGCCAGAGTAAATCGGCGGCAAACGTTCGCATTCCAACAGTTTGGTGGACTTCCGGTTCTCACATACACAAGTATGCTCCGCTTCCGGCTTCCACCAAACTGTTGGAATACAAACGCTTTCGCTCGATTTGTGTAAAGCGATAAATTATTCTTATACGAAGAGAATAAAAATTAAAAAATATATAATCTAAAACATAAAGCAAGAAGAGTAAGCAAACATAATTTTCGCAGAGAGTCAGTGGTTGGTGTGAACTGATAAAGTTATTTTGCCGAAGTGGTCCTTGCGCGTGCGGCTTTGAACAAAAAAGTAGGAGCTGCCGGGTTCTCCCGTTATTGAGATAGAGTATGTGATTCGTACTCGAATGAGATGGAACTTTTTATGGTTCCAATATGAGGTGGTACCGCGGTATTTGATTATTCGCCCTCTAAAGAAAACAGTGATTTGGCTGCGTTCTTTAGGGGGCTTTTTTGTATTCTGGAATTGGAGGAATGAGAGATGAAATTAACGAGAAAAATAAATGCGGACACGATTACGGCTATTTTGGCTTATGAGCGATTGGATGGGAAAAATAAGGCGTTACTTGAGGGCGCGGCTCGTGATGCGGATGCGGGACGGTATTCGATTGTTGCGATGGACCCGGTGCATGAGATTAAGGTTTATGGTCAGCGATTCGTGTTGGATGGTGTGGAGAGAACGGTGGTTGATCCGCTGGCGGAGCTTGATAAGGTGATTCGGACGGCGCCAAAACAGACGGATTCGCTTCCTTTTGAGGCTGGTGCAATTGGTTATGTTGGCTATGATACGATTGCGCTCTATGAGGATTTGGGTGAGATGCCACGGGAAACGCGCGAGGGATTGGCGGATATTCATTTTATGGTATATGAGTCGTTTTTGATTATGGATCATCAGGCGGAGGAAATGACGCTGGTGCAGGATAATTGCTACTCGGGTCGGACGGAGGATGTGATGCGGGAGGCGCTGGATCGGATGCAGGAGCAGTTGGTGACGGCGGGTGAGCGCGAGATGCGGGACGTTGTGGTGACGCCGATGGAATACACGAGTAATGTGACGAAGGCGGAGTATATGACGCAGGTCGAGCGGGCGAAGGCGCATATCAGGAACGGGGACTTTTTCCAAATTGTGTTGTCGCAGCGTTTGGAGGCGCCGTTTACGGGTGATGCGTTTGATTATTATCGAAAATTGCGATTGTTGAATCCTTCGCCGTACTTGTTTTTCGTTGATTTTGATGATACGACGTTGATTGGGTCTTCTCCGGAGAGTTTGGTGAGTGTGACGAATGATGTGGTTGTGACGAATCCGATTGCTGGGACGCGCAAACGTGGGGCGACGAAACAGGAGGATGAACGCTTGGCGGAGGAACTTTTGCATGATGAAAAGGAACTCGCGGAACACCGGATGTTGGTGGATTTGGGGCGTAATGATATTGGAAAAGTGGCGGTGACGGGGAGTGTGAGTGTCCCGGTTTACTTGACGATTGAGCGGTATCGCTTTTTGATGCATTTGGTGTCGGTCGTGGAAGGTGTGCTGAAACCGGAGTTGACGGCGATGGATGCGCTGAAATCGGTGTTGCCCGCTGGGACGGTGAGCGGGGCGCCGAAGATTCGAGCGATGGAACGGATTTATGAATGGGAAAATGTGAAACGTGGTCCTTATGCGGGTGCGGTCGGGTATTTGACGCATCAAGGGGATTGTGATTTTGCGCTGGCGATCCGGACGATGGTGTTGCATCAAGGAACGGCGTATGTGCAGGCTGGTGCGGGTATTGTTTATGATTCGGATCCTGAGAGTGAATATTTAGAAACGTTGCAAAAAGCAAAGGCGTTACTGGAGGTTGGAAAATGATTTTATTAGTCGATAATTATGATTCGTTTACGTATAATTTGGAGCAGTATTTGGCGGAATTTACGGATGAGGTCGTGGTTTGCCGGAATGATGCGGCGGATTTGATGGCATTGGCGGCGAACGCGACGGGGATTGTGTTATCGCCGGGGCCTGGAAAACCGAGTGAGGCGGGGCTTTTGGAAGAGGTCGTGCGGCAGTTCGCGGATAAGAAGCCGATGTTGGGAATTTGCCTAGGACATCAGGCGATTGGCGAGGTGTTTGGCGGAACGGTGAGTCAGGCTGGTGCGATTCGGCATGGGAAGGTTTCGATGATGCGACAAACGGCGGACAGTGCGATTTTTGCGGGGTTAGATGAGGAGCTGGAAATTATGCGGTATCATTCGCTGATTGTGGAGAAAGACGGTTTTCCAGAGGCTTTGGAAATTTTGGCGCGGTCGCTGGATGATGATGAGATTATGGCGATGCAGTTGCGCGGGTTTCCGGTTTATGGGTTGCAGTTTCACCCGGAATCGATTGGGACGCTTGACGGCAAACGGATGATGGCGAATTTTGTAGCGATTGTGGAAAAGGAGGGTGAGCGAGATGGAAGCGTATTTGCAAAAAGTGTATGATCAACAGAATTTGACGCGAGTGGAGATGCAGGAAGTTGCTTCGGCGATTTTTGCGGGGGAATTAAGTCAGGCGCAAATCGCGGCTTTCTTGATGGCTCTGAAAATTAAAGGGGAAACGATTGAGGAGATGCAGGCGATCGCGGAAACGATGCAGGGCGTGGCGTTGCAGTTACCGATGGCGTCTGAAAATACGATGGATAATTGCGGAACTGGCGGGGATAAATCGCTCAGCTTCAATGTGAGTACGACATCGGCTTTTGTTTTGGCGGCGGCGGGCATTAAGGTCGCAAAACATGGAAACCGCAGTATTTCGAGCAAGTCGGGAAGCGCGGACGTTTGCCAGGAGTTGGGCATTGATATTTCGCTTGGCACGGAGGATATGGTATATTTACTGGAGAATGCTGGTATTGCTTTCTTGTTCGCGCCACATGTGCATCCGAATATGAAATATGTGATGGAAGTGCGGCGGGAGCTGAATACGCCGACGATTTTCAACTTGATTGGGCCACTGACGAATCCGGTAAAATTGGAGACGCAATTGATGGGGATTTACCGTCGTGATTTGTTGGAGCAAACCGCGCAAGTGCTTGGGAAACTAGGCAGGAAGCGTGCAATCGTGGTGAATGGCGGTGGTTTTATGGATGAGGCGTCGCTTGCGGGTGAGAATCATTACGCGCTTCTCGAAAATGGTGAGGTGACGATGCATCGTTTTTCGCCAGAGGATGTTGGCTTAGAAAGTCGTGATTTGGCGGCGATTCAAGGCGGCGATGCGAAACGGAACGCGGAAATTTTGCTATCGGTTTTAAAAGCGGAGCCGAGTGCGTATTACGATACGGTGGTTTTGAATGCTGGACTTGGCTTGCTGGCGCACGGAAAAGTAACGTCGCTTGTTTCGGGCATTGAGATGGCGCGTGATTTGATTGATAGTGGTGCGTCGTATGCGAAATTAACACAATTATTAGCTTGTCAAAAGGAGCGATTAGTAGGATGACATTTTTAGAAGAGATTTTAGCGAAAAAAGCGCAGGAAGTGGCGGAAATACCGGTTGAAAAGGTGGAATTAGACCGACAAAAACCGTATTTTCATGATTTTTTAAAGGCGAATAAAGATACGGTGCAGTTGATTGCGGAAGTAAAGCGAGCGTCTCCATCGAAGGGCACGATTAATCTAGATGTCGATCCCGTTGCCCAGGCGAAAAGTTACGAAGCGGCTGGTGCAGGCGCGATTTCAGTTTTGACGGATCAGCAGTTTTTTAAAGGAGATATTGAGGATTTGCGGGCTGTGGCGGAGGCGGTGAGCATTCCGGTTTTGTGTAAAGACTTTATTATCAGTGAGAAACAGTTGATTCGCGCCAAAAATGCGGGGGCTTCGATTGTGTTGTTGATTGTGGCGGCTTTGTCGGAGGAAGACTTGACGGCGCTTTACAAACAGGCCACAGCGCTTGATTTAGAGGTTCTCGTGGAAGTGCATAATGAAGTCGAATTGGAGACTGCTGAACGACTAGGTGCAACATTGATTGGCGTGAATAACCGCGACTTACATAGTTTTGTTGTGGACATTGCGGTGAGTGAGCGCGTGGCAGAGGAATTTTCACTTGCGGAGACGTTTTATATCAGTGAAAGTGGTTTCCGTGAACCGGCGGATGTGGCGCGCGTAGCGAAAGCGTTTAGTGTCGTACTTGTCGGTGAAGCGTTGATGCGAGCGGAAAATGTGGAGCAAGCGGCGAGTGCATTGAAGGTGAGTCGCGTATGACACAGGTCAAAATTTGCGGGCTGAAATATCGTCCTGATATCGAGGTTGCGGTCGCGAATGGAGCGGTGATGATTGGTTTCGTGTTTGCGCCGAGTAAGCGCCAAGTGACGCCGGATCAGGCTCGAATTTTAGCGCAAGGCATACCAGACTCGGTCAAAAAGGTAGGCGTTTTTGTAAATGAAAAACCTGCGGAAATCAACAGAATTGCGGCAATGGTCCCGCTTGATATCGTGCAATGTCACGGCCAGGAAACGGCGGTTGATTTAGCGGAAATAGAACACCCAACGATCAAGGCTTTTCAAGTCAAGGATGGCAAGGTAAATGGGGATCTAACCGCGTTTCCAGATAGTCTGATTTTACTCGACGCGCCAATTGCGGGGCTCGGTAAAACGTTTGATTGGCAGGCGATTGTGAACAGCGAATTGCCCAAGGAACGGCTTATTATCGCGGGTGGCTTGAACATTGACAATGTCACCGCAGCAATCGAGCAGTTCCAGCCATTTGCCGTCGACGTTTCCTCGGGTGTTGAAACGAACGGCACGAAAGATCTTGAAAAAATAATAACATTCATTCAAAAAGCGAAGGAGTCCTGAAAATGAGTTATGATGCACCGAATAAAGCAGGTTTTTATGGGAATTATGGTGGGAAATTTGTCCCGGAAACATTGATGAAAGCTGTCACGGAACTAGAAGAGGCATACGAAATTTCGAAAACAGATGAGGCGTTTCAGCAAGAATTGAGCTATTATTTGCGAGATTACGTTGGGCGCGAGTCTCCGCTTTATTTTGCGGAACAATTGACGGCACACGCGGGTGGCGCCAAAATTTACTTGAAACGGGAAGATTTGAACCATACCGGTGCGCACAAAATCAATAATTGCATCGGGCAAGCTTTGTTGACACGCCAAATGGGGAAAAAGAAAGTCGTGGCGGAAACGGGAGCTGGGCAACATGGTGTAGCGACGGCGACTGTGGCGGCTCTGTTTAACTTAGAATGCACGATTTTTATGGGGGAAGAGGATATTAGGCGTCAGCAGTTGAACGTTTTCCGGATGGAGTTGCTTGGCGCGAAAGTGGTCAGCGTTTCTGGTGGGAATGGCACGTTAAAAGATGCTGTGAATGAGGCGCTGC
Organism: Paenilisteria newyorkensis; assembly: GCF_000766145.1. Lineage (GTDB taxonomy): Bacteria > Bacillota > Bacilli > Lactobacillales > Listeriaceae > Listeria_A > Listeria_A newyorkensis. The sequence goes on from NZ_JNFB01000002.1 coordinate 50,495, forward strand.
GCTATTGGGTGGCGAATGTGGAAGATACGCATTACATCATGGGTTCTGTTTTAGGGCCGCATCCGTTTCCACAAATTGTTCGCGATTTCCAAAGCGTGATTGGAGCCGAGGCCCGCGAGCAGCATTTGGAAAAGGAGGACCGTTTGCCGGATGCCGTCGTTGCTTGTATTGGTGGTGGCAGTAACTCGATGGGACTTTTTTATCCCTTTGTGAACGATACGACGGTCAAAATGTACGGTGTCGAAGCGGCGGGATCTGGTCTGGATACTGCTTTTCACGCAGCGTCCCTTTCAAAAGGTGAAATTGGCGTCCTGCACGGCGCGATGATGCATATTTTGCAAGATGATGCTGGTCAAATTCAGGAAGCTTATTCCATTTCGGCAGGCTTAGATTATCCGGGAATCGGACCCGAACATAGTTTTTTAAGAGACGAAGGGCGCGCCAAGTATGCCTCTGTGACCGATGACGAGGCCGTAGAAGCGTTCCAATTGCTTTGCCGTACAGAAGGCATCATTCCGGCGTTAGAAAGCTCACACGCGATCTCCTTCGCCGTAGAACTCGCCGGCAAAATGAGCCCAGAAGAAAGCATCGTCGTTTGCCTATCTGGTCGTGGCGATAAAGACGTGGACCAAATCCGCGCACGTTTGAAAGGAGCAGATGACAAATGATGTTACAAAACGCAATCGAAAAAGCTAATTTAGCCGTAGTTCTTTATATTATGGCGGGGGATGGCGGCCTCGACCAGCTAGAAAATCAGATGCAACTACTGAGCGACGCTGGTGCGACAGCGATTGAGCTCGGTATCCCATTCTCCGATCCAGTAGCCGATGGATCAGTGATTCAGAAAGCTGGCGCGCGTGCTTTGGCGGCGAACATTAGCCTTGCGCAGATTTTAGAAACGCTGACCACGAGCAAAATCGATATTCCGCTAGTCGTAATGAGTTATTTCAATCCGATTTATCACCTCGGCGTTGAAAAATTCATTGAACTTGCTAAAAAAACACCGATTAAGGGACTGATTATTCCCGATTTGCCGTATGAACATCGCGATTTAATTTTGCCACATTTAGAAAATAGCGACATTGCCCTGATTCCGTTGATTTCGCTGACGAGTCCGAAAGAGCGAATGGAATTGATTGCGAAACAAGCACAAGGATTCATTTACGCGGTGACAGTGAATGGGACAACAGGCGAGCGCGCAGTATTCGGCGATAAGATTGATGAAAATTTGACGTACTTAAAAAAGATTAGTCCTGTGCCGGTTTTGGCAGGTTTCGGCATTTCAAACTTGGATCATGTGGCGAGATTTGCCGCCGTGTGTGACGGGGTGATTGTGGGAAGTAAGGTTGTGCAATTGTTGTATGATGGGAAGTATGAAGAGCTGAGTGGATTTATTACTGGGGCAAGTCAGGTTAAATAAACTATTAACGAAGAGAAAGAAGTTTTTTATTTTTTTAAGTAGGATGTATATTTTGCTTTACACGAATCGAGCGAAAGCGTTTGTATTCAGGTGAGTTAGGGAAAGCCGGAAGCGGAGCATACTTGTGTATGTGAGAACCGGAAGTTCGCTAACTCACCTGAATGCGAGCGCTTGTCGCCGATTTTTTTTGCTTATGGACCAAACTTTTTTCAACTAATCATTGCAAGCTTGTGCAAGAAGGAGTAAACTAAAATTTAGTTGAGTTTTAAACAAATCAGTATTTCATGAAAAACGAGAGTTAATAATCGGCTCAGGAAACGAGCACTTCACAATAAAGGACGAGGTCTATGTCTTCATCAAAACTACTTCGAGGAACTTTCATTTTAACGTTGGGAACTTTTATTTCTAAATTTTTAGGTCTGTTTTATGTCATTCCGTTTTATTGGATTATGGGTGGCGCTGGACCGATGACATTGTACAATTTCGGGTATGTCCCGTATCAAATTTTTCTAGGTATCGCAACGGCTGGTGTTCCGCTTGCGGTCGCGAAATATGTTGCGAAATATAACGCGATTGGCGAGTACGAAATCGGGCGTCGTTTATTCCGAACGGGCGTTTACTTAATGCTTGCAACGGGGGTTGTCAGCTTTATCGCCATGTATGCGTTAGCGCCTGTACTCGCTGGGCTGCAGTCGATTGAAGGTAGCGGTTATACGGTCGAGGACGTGACGGGGGTTATTCGTGCGGTTAGTTTCGCGCTCATCGTTATCCCGGTTATGAGCCTGATTCGTGGATTTTTCCAAGGGTACCAATCGATGGGTCCCTCAGCGGTTTCTCAAGTTATCGAGCAAATTGTCCGCATTGCGTTCCTGCTTGTCGGTTCAGCAACCGTGCTGTATATCCTGCACGGTACCATCGTTAGCGCCATTAGTATCGCCACATTCGCAGCCTTCATCGGCGCATTGGCGAGTCTGGCCTGCCTACTTTGGTACTTCTTCAAACGCAAAAAAGGTCTCGATGCCCTGTTACGAACGAGTAAAGGCGAAGTGACGGTCTCATTACCGTCGATGTACAAAGATATTTTCATTACGGCGGTGCCATTCGTTGTTGTCGGCATTGCCAGCTCACTTTACCAACAAATTGACCAGTTCACGTTTGGCCGAATTTTGACATGGATTGGCTACAGCGGTCATGAAGCGGAGAATTTACTCGGTATCGTTAACTTCAGTGCGCAAAAATTAGTCATCATTCCAGTCAGTTTAGCGACTGCGTTTTCGATGACGATTGTGCCACTTGTGACGGCGGCTTATGTGCGTGGCGAACAGGAAAACGTGAAAAAGCAACTAAACGATGTTTTCCAAGTACTACTTTTCATCACGTTACCGGCATGTATCGGGATGTCCTTACTCGCAGAACCGCTTTACACAGTGTTTTATGAACATGATCCAGCAGGGATTCAAATCTTGGCGTTCTATGCGCCAGTCGCGATTTTGCTATCTTTATTCAGTGTAACAGCGGCGATTTTGCAAGGAATTGATGAACAGCGATTCACGATTTTGAGCCTGCTTATCGGTTTATTGACGAAATCCGTTTTTCAAATGCCGCTAATGATGTGGATGGGAGCGCGCGGTTCCGTTGCTGCGACTGGACTTGGCTACACTGTGTCCGTTATTTTCGCGATGATCATCATTCGGAAATACGCGAACTACAATTTCAGCGTTATCCTAAGAAGAACAGTCTTAATGTTACTCCTGAATTTAGCGATGGCAATCTCCGTATTGCTCGTATATCAAGGGTTGACGATGTTTATTAATCCAGAAACGAAATTCAATTCGATGATTCTACTCATCCTTTGTGGTGGGGTAGGCGCGCTCGTGTACGGCTATCTGAGCTTGCGACTACGTCTATTCGACAAAGTATTTGGCCCAAGAGCCGCAACAATTCGCCGGAAACTGCGCATGAAAGCATAAAAGGGAGGCAAACGCATCATGGAAAAACGAACAAGAAAGCGGTCAAAAGAAGCACGGCGAGCTCGCATATTTTTGATACTCGGCGTACTCTGTGTCATCGCAGGGCTGGGCGCACTATTTCTAGACTACACTTGGGTTGCCGTTCCATTCGCCATGCTCGCTGCATTACTAGTTGGCATGACGATTGGATTAAAACTTCCAAGAACGAAAGAATAACGAATAAAGCTTGCAGGTCGAATTCAGACATCGCAAGCTTTTTTTGCGCTATTAAAAAAGGTTAGGAGATGCTATAATTAGAAATATGGAAAATTGTAAAAAGGAGCTATACATATGAAAAATTTGGGTCATGCAATCACAGAACAGCTCAGCTATCAAAGGAAATCAAGACGACTTCTCTGGCTACTTTTCGGTATTTTAGTTGTTTGTTGTCTGTCCAGTTTCAATCAATACGAGGCTTGGAAGTCGCCGAATGAGGATTTGAAGGCGACGCTTGCATCCAATAAGAGCATTGGTTATACGCTTGAGCAAGCACTCGCAGCGGATCAAGTGATTACGAAAGTAGATGGCGTTGAATCCAGTGACAATCCGATTAAATATTTTTATTATGAAGCTAAGACGCAAAAAGCTGCGTTAAATCCTTGGAATGCGCCGAATCAATTTTTCACATCTTTGGCGGTGGTTGTGTTGCCCGTTATGTGGGGACTATACTGTATTTTAACGACATTAGGCACGAATAAAGCGGGGCACGAGATTCGGAGTTACCGCAGTTCTTTTTTTTGGAAAACTAATCGCACTCTGCATCGTGGGCATCGGAGTAGTCACATTTGCAACGATTCTATCGATTATTGTCCAGTTTGTGGCCAACGCAATGCTTGGTATTCACGTGCATGCGCCAGCGCCAGACCTCGCTCAATTGCCGATTCAAACGGCGTACCAATGCCTTGTTTTCACGCTATTCGCGAGCTTCTTTTTCTTCCTAGCAACGTGGACGAAATCGCAAAAAATCAGTATTCTCACACTAGCAATCTACATGCTCCTCATCCCAAATCTAGGCGGTTTTGATCTTAAAAATCTGCTTTTGCTATCGCTTGATAATATTTACAACACGTCCGCCTCCACGATGGATATCATGAAAGGCCAGCCGACCGATATGTGGCTCGGCTACACCATTATCGTCTGCCTATGGATCGGTTTTGGCTTTTTCACCTATCACTATACAAAATTAAAACAAGACCCTAAAGCAACTGTTCCGCGCTGAAAATAGCAAAAAAGCTTACACGCGCAATGGAAAACGTGTAGGCTTTATTAATTAATATGGATTGTCGTCAGTTTCGCTAAACTTCTTCAAATAATACGGAATTTGTTCGGCGACTTCGGTTGGCAAAACAACATATTTCTTTTTCGCCAGCGTTTCACCGATATAACTATGCAAAAATACAGCGGTGAGGACGGCGTGTTTCGGTTTTTCTAGCTGTCCGAGTAATCCGGCGATCATTCCGGCCAGCGTGTCGCCCATACCGCCCGTTGCCATCGCTGGTGTACCGTATATATTTTGCCAAATATCTTCGCCGATATAGACACGCGTGCGGTGATCCTTCAACACAACAATCGCATCGAAATCAGTCGCAAAATCTTGATTCTTCATGTCATCCAGATTCTCCGTCTCCATATGCGTCAATCGTTCCCATTCCTTACGATGAGGCGTAAAAATGAGCGTCGCATCCGGCTTTTTGAAATTTTGCGAAGCGTACAACGTAATCCCGTCCCCATCAATCACAACCCGCTGCTCGGCATGCGCATACTCACAAACGATCTCTAAAAGCTGTCCCGCCGTTTCATTCACACCCAGGCCAGGCCCAATCAAAATCGTATCAAATTGCGGCAAAACTTCCATCAAATAATCCGTATCATTAAAATCGAGGCACATCGCTTCGGGCAGTCTCGCATGAAGCGCCGAACGATTCACTGGATGCGTCGCGACCGTTACAAGCCCAGCACCGCTATAAATCGCGCCTTGCGCAGCCATAATGATCGCGCCGCCAAGCCGTTCATTCCCGCCAATCAATAAAACACGACCATAATCACCTTTATTCGACTCATCTTCGCGCTGCTTAATCCAAGCACAGATAACCTTTGGCGTGATTTTCTTCATTTTTGCAACATCCTTTCTCGATTTTCTTTTTCAGTATGTATTATATAGTATTCATTATAAACCTACTTGCCAAATTGTCCAATTTAGTATAACCTATGCAGAAAAGGAGTGAAAGTAAAATGAAACCAATTTTTCCAGCAGTAAAAGCAGTTATTATACATAACGGTCACTTTTTAGTTTTGAAGAAAGCGGGCGTGGAAGGGGATGTGTGGGAACTTCCTGGTGGTCGGATGAACTTCGGCGAAACGAAAGGCGAGGCATTATTCCGCGAGGTGCAAGAAGAAACGGGGCTTCAAGTCCAGCCGTTTATTCTCTACGATACGTGGGAATTTTTCCAACCAGAATATCAAATTACAGGCGTGATTTACTTGTGCGAAAAACCGGATGGCGAAGTGCGGCTTTCGAGTGAACACCAAGCGTACGACTGGTTTCCACTGGAAGCGAGCAGTCTAGAACGAATGGACGTTGTGTTTGCGTCGCGGATGGTACGATGGGATTTTGAGGCGATTCAAGGATTTATGGCGTAATTCACCTCAAAATGCTTTCATACGAGTGCAAAAGGGTATACAATGGAGAAGGTAAACTAACTGTTGAAGGGATTGTTATAATATGAGTACGATCAATTGGCAAGAGGAAGTAGAGAAACGCCGCGAGGATTTCAAACGTGATTTATTTGCGATTTTGAGCATTCCAAGTGTGCGCGATGATTCCAAAGCAACGGAGGACGCACCGTTTGGCCCCGACGTGAAAAAAGCATTGGATTTTGCTTTAGAACTAGCGGCAAAAGACGGTTTTACAACGAAAGAAGTTGGCAATGTTGCAGGTCATGCGGAGTTCGGTCAAGGCGAAGAATTAGTCGCAGCGCTTGGTCACGTAGATGTGGTGCCGGTTGGCGATGATTGGTCACACGATCCATTTGATCCAATTTTAAAAGACGGTAAGGTGTTCGCACGAGGCTCAGCGGATGACAAAGGCCCAGCGATGGCTGCTTACTACGCGATGAAAATTATTAAAGAACTAGATTTACCGCTATCACGCCGCGTTCGGATGATTTACGGTTCAGATGAAGAAAGCGGTATGTCTTGTGTGGAACGCTATTTCGAAACGGAAGAACAGCCAACGATGGGCTTTGTTCCAGATGCTGAATTCCCGATTATCCACGCTGAAAAAGGTATTTCTGAACTTGATATTTCGTTCAAAGATGGCGAAAAAGAAGGAAACGCTGATTTCCGCCTTATCAGTTTTGAATCTGGCGCGCGTTACAACATGGTTCCAGATCACGCGAAAGCTGTTTTGGAAAACGTGAAGGATTTCGACGTCCTTTCTAAAAATTTCGCAGCGTATCAAAAAGAAACAAAATTAGCTGGTGAACTAGTAGAATCAGGTAATTCTGTGACGATTTCTATGGTCGGTAAAGCGGCGCATGCGATGGAGCCGAACAATGGTATCAATGCAGGACTTCATTTAGTAGCATTCCTTGGCAAATTCACGCAAACGGGAGCTGCAAGTGATTTTATAACATTTGGTAAAGATTACTTATATGGCGATTCGCGTGCGATGAAACTTGGCATTCGTTATGAAGACGATGAGAGTGGCGAATTGACAATGAACGTTGGTGTGATCCGTTATAGCGTGGAAGAAGGCGGCCGTTATGGCTTGAATTTCCGTTATCCGGTAACCGCGAACATGGATCAGCTGAAGCTTAAAATGGAAACAGTCGTTAATGAATACAATGGTCAATATACGCATTACGACGATTCTAAACCGCTATTCGTGCCAAAAGACCATCCACTAATCCAAACGTTGCAAGAAGTTTACACGAACCAAACGGGCGAAGAAGCAACATTACTCGCTATTGGTGGCGGAACTTATGCGCGTCACATGGAGACTGGGGTTGCGTTTGGAGCGCTATTCCCAGGCCGCGAAGACACGATGCACCAAAAAGATGAGTTCGCGTATTTCGACGATTTAATTAAAACAATCGCAATTTACGCCGAAGCCCTTTACAAACTAGCGAAGTAAAGTATATAATTGAAAAAAATTAAGATTCAGACTGAATGTAGCAGAGGAACGAAACGCTGGTTTTAACCTCTGCTTTGGTCTTGATTGGAATTTTTAGATAGTTGCAAAAACATTCGCGAAGGAGTGCTGAAGAGATGAAAGTATTAGTGAAGAACCAATTAATAGAACGTGATGAAGCAAAAGTTGATGTTGAAGATAGAGGTTACCAGTTCGGAGACGGGGTTTACGAGGTTATTCGTATGTATAATGGCCAATTTTTTACATATGATGAGCATATCGAGCGTTTGTATGCGAGCGCGGCTAAAATTGATCTTGTGATTCCTTATAGCAAGCCGGAATTGCGTGCGCTTGTGGACAGTTTGATGGAAGCGAACAATATTGGGACTGGTAATGTGTATCTTCAAATCACGCGTGGGGAGCAGTCGCCACGTAATCATGTGATTCCAAGCACGCCGCCGGAAGCTGTGCTCACCGCCTCTGCTAGTGAAGTTCCGCGTGATACGACGCTATTTGAGAACGGCCGCAAAGCGATTCTGGAAGAGGACGTTCGCTGGTTGCGTTGCGATATTAAGAGCCTTAATTTACTGGGAAATTCGATTGCAAAAAATAAAGCGCATCAAGCTGGGGCGTTTGAAGCAATTCTGCATCGCGGGGAAAACGTGACGGAAGGCTCTGCGGCGAATGCTTACATGATTAAAGATGGTAAATTAATCACGCATGCCTCTAACAACCTGATTTTAGAGGGAATTACACGCCAGGTTATTTTGCGAGTGGCAGAAGAGAACGGGATTCCTGTTGTTGAATCTGGCTTTACGCTCACGGATTTGGCTGCGGCGGATGAGGTATTCATTTCCAGCACGACGATTGAAGTGACGCCGATTATTGAAATTGACGGGAAAGTCGTTGGCGATGGCAAACGTGGACCGATAACGAAGAAATTGCACGACGCCTTCACAAAAGAGATTATGAAGCAATGTGGCGAATTGGCAGTAAACTAAAAATAACGAGACCGGATGGGTTCATGAGTAGATGAATCGATTCGGTTTTTTGATGGGGAGGTTTTAAAAATGGATCCTTCACTAAAAGCGCATTTGCAATATTTGGAGGAGCAGTTGCTACAACCAGAAGTTCGATCGTCTCGGGAAGCGTTACAGCGTATCTTGGCGGAGAATTTTTTTGAGTTCGGGAGTTCTGGGCGCGTGCTTTACAAAAATGAGTCGATTGGTGAAGAGGGAATTGGGGAAGTGGAGATGGCTTTGAGCGATTTTGAAATTCAGGAATTAGCGGAAGATGTTGTTTTGGCGACGTATCGCATTTTTAATGTCACGCAAAAGCAAGAATCACTACGAAGCTCAATCTGGAAATTCAAGGATGCTAGATGGCAACTCGTTTTTCATCAGGGAACGAAATGTATATAAATAATGACATATAAAAAATATTCGTTGCTATACGGTTATTGTGCCCGCTTTCATGAAAAAAGCTACTTGACATCGTGCGTAATCGGCGTATAATAAGCGTTGTTAATAGTTCGCATACGAATCTTTCGCTTGTGAACATTAAAGGAGGAGAACAGAATTTGGACGAGAAATTAATACGCGAGGTGGTTCTCTCATTTCGAACGATGCAGCAAAAAATACACCATTATTTACAAGAAGAGGCAACGAAGCGTGACATTACAACTGTGCAATTATTTTCGCTAGGTACGTTGAAAAGAGAGCCACATTTAACGCTTGGGGAACTGGCAGAGCGTGTACGCGTGAATAAAAGCACGATGAGCGGGATTGTCGATCGATTGGTGAAGGCGAATTACTTAACGCGGGGACGTGATGAAGGGAATCGTCGGGCGCTGAATTTACAGCTAACCCAAGAAGGCCTCGCAAAAGTGGACGAAACGTATGATGTTTTTTTTAACCGTTTAGAGGCGGTTTTGGAAATAGACTCGGAAGAACTGAGGGCAATGCTCGCAACACATGACAAAATGATTGCGTTACTAGAACGAAAAGGAGAAACGAAACAATGAATATGAAAGCAGCAAGTGATGGAATTAAAACAAACGGTATCTTAATCGTAATGCTGATGGGGGCATTTGTCACGATCTTGAACCAGACGCTTATGAACGTGGCACTACCAAGCATTATGACGGACTTCAATATTACGGCGAGTCAAGGACAATGGTTGACAACAGGATTTATGCTGGTCAATGGTGTCATGATTCCGATGACGGCCTTTTTAATTGAGCGATTTACGACAAGACAACTATACTTATTTGCGATGATTACGTTTGCCATTGGTACGACGATTTCTGGTTTTGCAGGGGATTACACCGTACTTATTATCGGGCGGATGGTGCAAGCGATTGGTGCGGGTATCGTGATGCCGCTTTTGACCGTGGTTGTACTTAATCTCTTTCCGATGGAGCGGCGCGGTAGAGCGATGGGTTTGATTGGCCTTGCGATGAACTTTGCGCCAGCGATCGGACCGACTTTATCTGGTTGGATTGTGCAAGAATATGATTGGCGAAATCTTTTTTACATTATTATTCCATTCGCGATTCTCGATGTTGTCGTGGCCTTTTTCTTACTAAAAAATGTCGGGAAACGTACTTTTCCAAAATTGGATTTCCTCGGGGTTATTTTATCGACCATCGGGTTTGGTAGTTTATTACTAGGATTCAGTAACGCAGGGGATCATGATTTCCTATCTGCAAAAGTGCTAGGATTCGTCTTATTAGGATTTGTTGTTTTAGCAGTATTTATTTGGTATCAAGGTCGCGCGAAAGCACCTTTGCTAAACTTCAACGTGTTTAAACACAGAACATTTACTTTGACAACAACGATTAGTTTCTTCGTCATGATGGGATTATATGGCGGTATGTTATTATTCCCGATTTTCTTACAAAGTGTACGACATTTTACACCGCTAGAATCAGGGCTCGTGCTTTTACCGGGGGCTGTGATGACCGCGGCACTTTCACCGGTAACGGGAATTATGTTTGACCGATTTGGTGCGAAATATTTGTCATTAATTGGGCTTGTTATCATGGCTGTAACGACATTCATGTTTACAAACCTTGATGAAAGCACGACTTTAACGTATATCGTCGTTGTGCAAACGATTCGGGCAAGCGGGATGGCGATGGTCATGATGCCGCTCCAAACAGCCGCGCTCAACTCGTTACCACTATCAATGGCGGCACACGGCTCGGCAATGTTTAACACCGTCCGGCAAATTGCGGGGTCGCTCGGAACGGCGCTACTCATAACCACTATGTCAAAAAGTGCGAAAAGCTTCGGCGAGAACTTGACGGCGGCGGATGTTGCAGGTAAAACGAAAGAACAGATTGCGAATCATGTGTTGATTCACGGGATTGAGACAGCATTCTTGGTTTCCTCGATTCTTTCTGTGATTGCTGTCATTTTGGCGATATTTATTAAGAAGAAAAAACAATCATTGGCTCCCATTGTGACTAAAACGGAAGTCATCGAACATTAATGTGGATCTCTGGACTTGGCTTTTGGCTGGGTTTGGAGGTTTTTTGTTTTTGGCATATCGGGTTTTTGGGTATGTTAGTTCGAACAACTGGGGTGGATTACATGCTTGCTTCGTTCTCATGCATATTGGGCTCGTAATTCACTTTGTTCAAACGATCGGGAAGGATTACATGCTCACTTCGCTCTCATGCATATTGGAACTGTAATTCACTTTGTTTCAAACAGTTCCAACAAATACGAACATACGTTGACTTGACGGGAGGGGCGAAGAGAAGTAAAATTTAAAAGGTAGCTATTAAGGAATTGTGATAGCTCTTTTTTTATCCATCTTTCTAAAGTACATAGTATTGCGCTGGAATTTTATTATATCTCGAAATTTTTGGCGTACCAACAGGGGTTGTGTAAGAGCTAGATTCGTCGTTAATAATAATGAAATATAGAAAGACAACGACGTAAGTGAAGGTGAATGTAGAATGGAAGATAATTTGTTTGGGCAAGATTGGGAAATAGAGCCGGCGGGCGGGGAAACTGGAAAGGCCTTCGTCGCGATTCATGAAGACGAAAAATTCTTTTTAAAAAAGAATTCCTCGCCTTTTTTAGCTGCGCTTTCTGTTGAAAATATTGTGCCGAAATTAATCTGGACGCGGCGGGTTGAAAACGGGGATGTCATTACGGCGCAGAAATGGATTAATAATGGGCAGACATTGACGGCAAAAGAGATGCGAGAACCGCGTGTGGCTAGATTGCTCGGAAAAATTCACCAATCGGAGGCGTTGCGGGATATGCTGCAACGTATTGAAAAAAAGGACTATTCTTGCTTCCATTTGCTAGAAAAAGTGACGGATGGTATTGGTAATCTGAATCCACTGGATACGAAAGTTTCGGAGGCATACCGTTATTTGCTGGCGAATGTGGATGAACTGGAAGAGGGGCGCCACGTTGTCTGTCACGGTGATGTGAACCATAATAATTGGTTGCTTTCAGAAGGAAACGAGCTGTATCTTGTTGACTGGGATGGCGCGATGCTTGCTGATCCTGCGAATGATCTGGGCGTTTTATTGTATCAGTATGTTCCGTATGATGAGTGGGACGGTTGGCTTAGCGAATATGGTCAGGAGTTGACGCGCGCTTTTTATACACGGGTGAAATGGTTTTCTATCTGTCAGGTTTTGATGGCGATGAATTGGCAATTTGAGCATGACCGGAAACCGGAACTTGCTCGTTTGGAAATACTTTTGAAAAAAATAATGGAAGATAATGAGGTGTACGCAACGTTATGCGAGTAAAACATAAACCGTGGGCGCGGGAGAAAATTCTGGCTCACCCAGAAGTATGTGTGGCAAATCCTGAGGAGTTAAAGGGGAAATGGCACCAACTGTTTGGAAACGAGAATCCGATTCATATTGAAATTGGGACTGGAAAAGGTCAGTTTGTGACAGGAATGGCGCAGGCGAATCCGGATATTAATTATATTGGTATTGAAGTCGTGGAAAGTGTGTTGATTACAGCGCTCGACAAGGCGCTTGCGGCGGGAATTCCGAATTTGCGCTTGCTATCTGTGGATGGTGCGGATTTATTGGAGTATTTCGAAGTCGGTGAAGTTGCGCGGGTTTATTTGAATTTTTCTGATCCGTGGCCGAAGAAGCGGCATGCGAAACGTCGATTGACACATCCGCGCTTTTTGGATATTTATAAAGCGTTGTTGCCGACGGAGGGCGAGATTCATTTCAAAACGGATAATCGCAGTTTATTTGAATATTCGCTGGTGGCGTTTTCGGAGTATGGTGTTTTGTTAACTTACTTGTCGCTTGATCTTCATAACAGCTCGTTTGAAGGGAATATTATGACGGAGTATGAAGAGAAGTTTTCAGCACAAGGTTTTCCGATTTATCGTTTAGAGGCGACATTTAAATCATAGTGAAAGGCTAGAGTTTCCAGCGATTATGGTTACTCTGGCTTTTTTTAGTTTAAAGGAGGACAAAAAAATGGATACTTTGCGGGTAGGGGAGATAACGTTTCATTGGTTGCGCGGCGGTGTGACGCATTTCGATGGTGGCGCGATGTTTGGCGCTGTCCCGAAGGCATTATGGAGCAAAAAACATGAGGTGAACGAGAAAAATCAGATTCGCTGTGTGACGGATCCGATGTATTTTGAATATCAGGGCAAGCATTATCTTATTGATGCGGGTATTGGCGTTTGTCGGTTGACGGAGAAGCAAAAACGTAATTTCGGTGTCGTGGAAGAATCGTTTATTTTGGAAGATTTAGCGACGCTTGGTGTGCGGCCGGAAGATATTGATTGTATCCTGATGACGCATCTGCATTTCGATCATATCGTTGGCTTGACGGATACGAACGGAGAAAGCATTTTCAAGAACGCGACGATTTACACGACGGAAGCGGAATGGCAAGAAATTCGCGAACCAAATATTCGTTCCAAAGCAACATACTGGCCTGAAAATTGGCAGGGAATCGCGAGCCAAATACAGACATATGCGCAACATCTGGAATTAAATGACGCAATTTCATTAGAGAAAACTGGCGGACATAGCAATGGGCACGCGGTGATTCGGATTGATAGTCAAGGCGAATCGGCTATTCATATGGCGGATATTTTCCCGACGCATGCCCATCAAAATGTGCTATGGGTGACAGCGTATGATGATTATCCAATGGACTCAATTTTTGCGAAGGAGCGGATTCGGAATGAGCTGGACGGGACGGGGAAATGGTTGCTCTTTTATCATGACTCTTTCTATCGCGCTTTGCAATTCGATGTGGATGGAAATGTGACGGATAAAGTAATAGCGGACAGGGGAATTTATTATACCTCCATATGGTATATGAATTAGTAACCTGTATAGGGGGTTGTGACGAACATTATCTATGAATGGTTTTTTGGGACATGAATAAAAATTAGATTCTTATCGCTAGGGGGTATACCTATGTCAGAGGTTAGAAAATCAATTTCCAACCGGTTCGCTAAAATCGAAGGGCATGTGAGATCCATCAAGAAAATGACGGATGAGGAGCGTTCATATGAAGAAATTATGCTACAAGTTGCTGCGGTGAAAAAAGCGTTGCAAAGTGCCGAAAAAGTCATTTTCAGCGAACAGATGAAAGATATGGTGGACAGCGGCACGTATGATCAAAAACGCGTGGATAGTTTTATTAAATAAAAAAACTGCAGGCGCATCATTGGCCTGCAGTTTCGTATTTCTATCAGGTTAAGTAAACGTCAATAACTGTTCCAGTCGTCGCGTCTGCGATAAATTCGAATTGTTTCTTCTCGCCATCACGAATCGCTGTGATACCACCGTGATACACGAACGTATCCATCGCGAATTTTTTGTAATGTTGTTTTTTCAGTTGAATCCACGAGCCTTCGATTGGCCCTTCTTTTTTGAATGCTTCTTTGACGTTTTCAAGAATTACATCGCCTGAAATGGTCTTTGGCTCGAGTAGGTAATGGTTGATAAGATGACCCGCGGCTGCTCCTGCTGCAACACCTGTAATAAATACTTTCCAGTTCATTGTTTGCCTCCCTAAATCTTACTTGTCTTCTCTTTTTTAGCTTTACTGTGTCTTATTATACCCTCTAAACTAAAAATATAAAAGCCTTTACATCGAAGGGCGCCGATTTGGTTAGCCGAATTCTTAGACGTAACGTTTCTGGAAGTGGTATAATGCTAGAGATATCACCGAAAAGGACTGATGATAAGTGGAAAAAGAAACGTTGGAGTTATTTAAAACATTAACGGAGTTGCCAGGCACGTCTGGAAACGAGCAGTTTGTGAGAGATTTTGTAAGAAAAGAAATTACGCCGGTCTCTGATGAAGTGATTCAAGACGGTTTAGGCGGTATTTTTGGTGTGCGTCATGGCGCGGAAGATGGGCCGAGAATCCTTGTTGCTGGCCATTTGGATGAGGTTGGTTTCATGGTGACGCGGATTACGGATAATGGGATGATCGCTTTCCAAACGCTTGGTGGCTGGAATCCGCAAGTTCTGCAAGCGCAACGAGTGCAACTGATTACGGCGAATGGGCCGGTTATTGGTGTGGTAGCGTCTGTTCCGCCGCATTTGTTGACCGAAGCAGAACGAAGCAAGCCGACAGATCCGAAAAACTTGTTAATCGATATTGGTGCGGATGATCGTGACGATGCGATTGCGATTGGCGTGAAACCTGGACAACAAATCGTTCCGGTTGCTGAATTTACACCACTTGCTAACCCGAAAAAAATCATGGCAAAAGCGTGGGATAATCGCTACGGCGTCGGTCTTGCAATCGAGCTTTTAAAAGCGGTGAAGGATGATACGTTGCCAAATACGCTGTTTGCGGGCGCGAATGTGCAAGAAGAAGTTGGGCTTCGTGGCGCTGGTGTTAGTGCGCATATGATTCAGCCGGATATCTTTTTCGCGCTTGATGCGAGTCCGGCGAATGATACGACAGGTGATAAGACGCAGTTCGGCCAAATAGGGCAAGGCTTCTTAATGCGGATTTTTGATCGGACGATGATTATGCATCGCGGTATGCGTGAATTCCTGCTGGATACCGCGGAGTCCAACAAGATTCCGTATCAATATTTCATTTCGCCAGGTGGAACGGATGCTGGGAAAGTACACACGTCGAACAGTGGGATTCCGAGCGCGGTTATCGGTGTTCCGGCGCGTTACATCCATTCCTCCAACTCGATTTTGCACGTGGATGATTACGCGGCGGCAAAAGAAATGATTACAACAATTGTTCGTACCCTTGATAAAACAACATGGGAAACGATTCGCAATAATGCTTAAAAAATGGTGGCGGCATCCAGTTATTCTGACGGGGAGTATCATGTTCCTCTCGGCGCTCGTTTTCTTGATAGGGTATTTCTTTCACGTTCCTTATTTGAAAGAAACGGAGCTCGGGTGGATTTTGACAACGCTTATCGGTGGCGTACTCGTCTTGGGATTCGGCTTTATGTGGTATTGGAAAGATCAAGTAAACGCGAAAAAGCGCCTCCGTGAATGAGGTGCTTTTTCATGGGAAAGACTATGCAAAAATGTAATCGATAACTTGCGCGGCTTGTTCGATCGTATCCACGGTGACATTTGCTTTCTCAGATAGCTCTTTTAACGGATGGTGTAGCGATTCTGGGCGGATAACAATCGTTGGTTTCCCAAGTGCGATTGCAGTTGCAGCATCTGTGGCGGTGTTCCATTGCTTGAATTTCTCGCCGAATAGAGCAATTACTAAATCTGCTTTTTTCAAATGTAGTTCGGTACGTAGGTTATTGATTTTTGAAGCTTGTAAATCCTTGTAGACGGCATTCGGTTGTTCGCCTAGCACGTGTTCGCCGATTGCGTCGGATAGATCGTGATTTTCTTGCGGTCCATAAAAATGGAAGTGAACACCTGGTTTTTCCTTCAGGCTAGCTCGCAATTGATCGCGCCAATCCGAATGAATTTCGCCTGCTAAATAAATATGATAGTCCATCAAAAAACGCCTCCTTTCTTGCTATAATAGAAGAAAATGCATCCGATAGCAACTTTTGTGAGCGTAATTCTTTACTAATTTTCGTGGGGGCTTTAGGATTAAGTAAGTAGGAACAAGAAGGAGTCGAGTGAGTGATGAAACATTTAGAAACAATGGAAGAATTTAATGCGTTAAAAAATAATGGTAAAACGATTTTTATGTTCAGTGCGGATTGGTGTGGGGATTGTAAATTTATCGAGCCGGTGATGCCTGAAATTGAGGCGGAACATGATGATTTTACGTTTTCGCATGTGGATCGTGACCAGTTTATCGACCTCTGCGCTGACTTGGCGATTTTCGGTATTCCGAGTTTCTTGGTGTTTGAAGATGGCGAGGAAATCGGTCGGTTTGTCAGTAAGGATCGCAAAACGAAAGAAGAAATTACGGATTTTATTGACGCGTTATAAGGAAGAGGGGAGGGCGCTACGATGAAAATGACAACGATGAAGATGAAGGAAAGGCTCGAAAAAGAGCTTGCTGGCGCGAACCGTACATTCCGTTATAATCGGGAGAAGGATACGCTAAAAGTGACGGAAGCGGGCAATTCAATCACGCTTTCCATCCCGCAAATTATCGCGAATTGGGAAGAACAGGCGGACGTAGCGGTTGAAAAAATCGTGTATTATGTCGAGGAAGGTTTGAAAGCGTCGCAGCATACGATGGATATTCAGGCGAGTTTGCCGAACGTTTATCCGGTCATTCGGGCGACGTCTTTTCCGCAAAAAACGAAAGACGGGAAGGCGCTTTTGACTGAAAAACACACAGCGGAAACGGCGATTTTTTACGTGGTGGATGTCGGTGCTTCGTATCGCTTTATCGAGGAAGAGAGCTTGGAAAACACGGATGTGACGATAGACGATGTCAGGCTGGCGGCGTTTGCGAACTTGCGCACGCGGGCGACGACAACGAAAAAAGATTCGGTGAGCGGTAATGATTATTATTTCGTGCGAACAAATGATGGGTATGATGCAAGTCGGATTTTGAATGAGCCGTTTTTAGAGGAAATGCGTGCGCGTATCGATGGAGAAATGGTGCTCGCTGTGCCGCATCAGGACGTGTTGATCATCGCGGATATTAGAAATAATACAGGCTATGACGTGTTGGCGCACATGACGATGCAGTTTTTTGCGGACGGCCTTGCACCAATTACCTCTTTACCTCTCGTGTATAATGATGGTAAACTAGAACCGATCTTTATTATGGCCAAAAACAGACCAAAGGAGTAGTTAACGTGATTGTAAATGCATTTTATAACGAAAAAGGAGTAGGGGACACGCTTTTAGTCCACCTCAAGGATGTAGAAAAAACGGATTTTGAATCAAAAGGAAATGTAACGCGTATCTTTGACGTTGAAACAGGCGAAACGGTTGCGATTAATATTTTCGACGTATCGAAAAAGCGCGCGTTTGATGCGGTTGGCAAGGTTTCGCTGACGCTTGAAGATGTGGCGTTTATCAACAAAGAGTTAGCGGATAACGGCTTTGATTTTGTGGTTGAAGCGGATCTTTCGCCTAAATTCGTCGTTGGTTATGTGGTGTCGAAGGAAAAACATCCGAATGCGGACAAATTAAATGTATGCCAAGTTGATTTGGGAGATAAAACAGTGCAAATCGTATGCGGTGC
Source organism: Paenilisteria newyorkensis (assembly GCF_000766145.1). GTDB lineage: Bacteria > Bacillota > Bacilli > Lactobacillales > Listeriaceae > Listeria_A > Listeria_A newyorkensis. The sequence continues at coordinate 68,689 of NZ_JNFB01000002.1, forward strand.
GCCAAATGTTGATGCAGGACAAAAAGTAGTCGTTGCAAAAATAGGCGCGGTAATGCCGAGTGGTCTGATTATTAAACCGTCCAATCTTCGCGGGGAAGACTCGTTTGGAATGATCTGTGCGGCGCGCGAATTGGCGATTCCGAATGCGCCAGAAGAAAAAGGAATCATGGTCTTGGATGCTGATTATGAAGTTGGCGCAGCCTTTCCCGTTTCCTTCTAGTGCTTGAATAAAGCAGCTTTTTTAACGAAAAGCTGTTTTATTTTCGTGGTATATCGTATACAATATGGATTTAAATTGTTCTTTTTCTCGAGTTGTGTCTGGATATAAGTTTAAGTTATGCACGCATTAACGCTTATATATAGCCGTTTTTCACAGTTTTTCGACGAGCTACCACATTCATAATAGCTTTATCTAAATTTCTCTGTTAGAATCAGTTTAAGAAATGGTTAAAAAAATAATAGGTAGTGATATAGTATGGGATGGTTTAAAGAATTTTTCTTCGCTGATCGAGATGCGGAGTATGAAGAAGTAGAAGTGGCTAAGCCGAAAAAAGAGGCAGAAACAGCGCCACCAGTTCAATTAGCAGCCGTAAAGGAAATTAAGAAAACGACAAATACACCGCGTGGCAATACGCAATCAACGAAACAAAAGCGTGAAGTCCACGCTAAAGTGATGTATCAATATCCAAAAGGCGAGTTCCGCTTTCCGCTCATTCCTGATGGACAAAAACAAGTAGAAACAAAACAAGAACTACATAAAACCCCGATACCGCGCCAAACACCGAGAACCCAATCACCAAATACAGTGGCGCCGAAATTTGAGAAGAAACGTCCGTTTAGACCAACCGATGTCCCTTCTCCAGTTTTTGCTTTCCAAAAAAGACCAAGTCGTTTTGAGTTTGATATCACAAAAGAACCAGAAACGAGTGATGCGGTTCATGAAGTGATCGAGGAGCTAGTAGCTGTTGTTGAACCGATGCATGAGGAAGTTGCTCCTGAGTTTGTAGCTGACTTTGAGGTCGAAGCAGAGCCTGTTGTTGTAGAAGAAATCGAGGAAATCCCGCCGGTTGTGGAAGAGGAAATTTTACAAGAAGAAGAGGTTCCTGTTGCGCCACAACGTATTGAGCTCATTCATGAGGCGCCGAAACCGGAGAAAGTAGAACAACGAGAGCACAGTGCACCGCCGAAAACGAGGATTCCATTTAATGTGATGATGGTGAATCAAGACAAGCAACACGTCGAACAGAAAAAAGCAGAAGTGGTAGCGGTGGAAGAACCAGAAATAGCCCCTGTTTTCCCGACAGAACAACATCTGAGAGAAGACGCGAGCGGCTATTATTTCCCATCCCTAGATTTGCTAAAACCACCTGTCTTTGAAAATGAGGACGAGGAGTGGTTGGCGTTTCAAGAGGAACTTTTGAATGAGACGCTAGAGAATTTTAACGTGTCTGCAAAAGTCGTTAACGTTACGCAAGGTCCAGCGGTAACGCGTTTTGAAGTCCAGCCAGAAAAAGGCGTGAAGGTCAGCAAAATCACGAATTTGACGGATGATATCAAGTTAAGCCTCGCTGCAAAAGATATTCGAATCGAGGCGCCAATCCCTGGGAAGAGCACGATCGGGATTGAAATTCCGAATGAAACGAGCCGCCCTGTGATGCTGTCAGAAATTATGAATAGTCAGGCGTTCCAAACGAGTAAGTCACCGTTAACGGCGGCGCTTGGACTCGATATTTCTGGTATGCCAATCGTGACGGACTTGCAAACGATGCCGCATGGATTAATCGCTGGGGCAACGGGTTCGGGTAAGAGTGTATGCATCAACTCGTTACTCATTAGTCTGCTCTATAAAGCGACGCCGGACGAGTTGAAGTTATTACTTATCGATCCGAAAATGGTCGAACTTGCCCCGTACAATCGCATTCCGCATCTTGTCAGCCCGGTTATTACTGACGCCAAAGCCGCAACAGCCGCGCTTAAATGGGCAGTCGAAGAAATGGAGCGCAGGTATCAGTTATTTTCACATGCGGGCGTTCGAAATATGGAGAAATTTAACGAATATTCTTCCCATCCAGAACATTCCGGTGAAAAATTACCGTATATCCTGATTATTATCGATGAATTAGCCGATTTGATGATGGTGGCGCCAAATGATGTAGAAGAAGCCATTAGTCGGATTGCACAAAAAGCAAGAGCTTGTGGTATCCATATGATTGTCGCGACGCAGAGGCCTTCTGTAGACGTTATAACAGGGCTCATCAAGGCGAATATCCCGACGCGTGTTTCATTCTCTGTATCCTCTCAAATAGACTCCAGAACGATCATCGATACCGGTGGAGCCGAGAAATTACTTGGAAAAGGGGACATGCTCTTCTTACCAAGTGGGTCATCGAAGCCCGTCCGTTTACAAGGCACATACGTTGGCGATCAAGAAATCGACGCCGTCATTGCCCATGTGCGGAATCAGGCAGAACCGAACTATTTATTTAAACAAGAAGAACTCCTCGAACGCGAAATTGCCAAAGAAGAAGAGGATGATTTATTCGATGAAGCGTGCGATTTTGTACTGTCACAAAATGGTGCTTCGACGTCGCTTTTGCAACGTCATTTTCGAATTGGCTATAATCGTGCCGCAAGATTGATGGAGGCATTAGAAAAGCATAGTATTGTTTCAGAAACGAATGGGTCGAAACCGCGAGACGTCATTATCACCCGAGAACAATTAGAAAAAATACGTGATAATTAATACATCAGTAGTTCTATTAGCGTATAAAAATGTACTTTATTTCGAATAAAAGCGTAAAAACATAAGTCCTTGGATATAAATTTCCCACAAGGATTTCTAAATGGGCGAGAAAGTGCTATAATTACCTAGTGAGATTTTCGGTCACAGCGTAGATAAACATCAAACACACGTTTAAACAGTAATACAAGAAGATGTCTAGAAATAATAAAAATAATGAAAATGCTTTTTTTAGTTGGGCAACACACTATTTTTTAGGCTACCTCTTCAAAGATTAAAATTCTGGGGGTTCAATTAATGACGACGTATCATTTTGTTGGGATTAAAGGGTCAGGTATGAGTGCGCTGGCTCAAATTATGTTTGATAAAGGTTTCTGTGTGCAAGGAAGCGATGTTGAGAAATACTTCTTTACACAGAAAGCACTAGAAGACGATGGCATTAAGATTTTACCATTTTCTGAAGATAATATTCGTGAAGGCTTAACTATCATCGCTGGGAACGCGTTTAAGGACGAACATCCAGAGATTAAGAAAGCAATGGATATGGGATTACCGGTTATTCGTTATCACAAGTTTTTAGGGCAATTAATTGATGGTTATACAAGTATCGCTGTCACTGGTTCGCACGGAAAAACATCGACGACGGGGCTTCTTTCTCATGTGCTAGAAGAGTTACGCCCGACATCTTATTTGATTGGCGATGGCACTGGAAAAGGTAATCGTGATGCTGAGTATTTTGCTCTGGAGGCGTGTGAGTACCAACGTCATTTCCTAGCTTATTCCCCGACATATGCTATTATGACGAATATTGATTGGGACCATCCCGATTATTTCAAGAGCGAGGATGACGTTTTTAGTGCGTTTGAATCGTTTGGGAAACAAGTGAAGAAAGCCGTTTTTGCATTGGGCGATGATAAGCAGTTACGTCGTTTGAAACTAGATATTCCGATTGTTTATTTCGGTTTCGGAGACGATAATGAGTTCCAAGCTAAAAACATTATTAAAGAGACGACGGGTTCGACGTTTGACGTGTATCATAACGGCGAATTTTATGGTAATTTCGTCATTCCAACATACGGTGATCATAACGTACTTAACGCGCTCAGTGTTATTGCGCTTAGTGAATATGAAAAAATTGCAGCCGCAGATGTAGCGAAAGAATTACGTACATTTGAAGGTGTGAAGCGCCGTTTTAGCATCACGGAGAAAAAGGATCAAGTGCTAGTGGACGATTATGCACACCATCCTTCTGAAATCAGAGCGACGGTTAATGCAGCGAGACAAAAATATCCAGATCGTCAAGTCGTGGCCGTTTTCCAACCACATACATTTACGCGTACACAAGCATTCTTGCAAGGTTTTGCGGATAGCTTGAACTTGGCTGACGAAGTATATTTATGTGATATTTTCGGCTCAGCCCGTGAAAATCGAGGCACACTAACGATTCAAGATTTAGCCGCGAAAACAAAAGGCAATCACGTGATTCAAGAACAACACACCGAAAGCCTGTTAGCATACCCGAATGCAGTTATCCTATTTATGGGAGCTGGAGACGTTCAAAAGTTCCAAGCAGCATATGAAGGTGTTCTCGACGCAGGTGTGGAAATAATGGAAGAAAAGCGAGCAGTAAATTAATAGAATGAATGAGGAACTGTAGATTAGGGGTATTCCTGGTTTGCAGTTCTTTTTTTGTGCATCAAAAAAGGAATCCCGTTGCTGAAATTGGGATTCCTTGTCGATATTTAAATTAAGTTTTCCGGGTTTAACTTCTCAAGTTCTGGAATCACGAATCGGCCGTCTTTGCGAATAAGCACATCGTCAAAGTAAATTTCGCCGCCACCGTATTCCGGACGTTGAATGTTCACGAGATCCCAGTGAATCGCGGAATCATTACCGTTTGGTGCTTCGTCGTAACATTGACCAGGCGTGAAGTGGAAGCTACCCTCGATTTTTTCATCGAATAGGATATCTTGCATCGGCTCATGGATAAATGGATTCACGCCAATCGCGAACTCGCCAATAAAGCGTGCGCCTTCATCTGTGTCCAAAATTTTGTTAATGCGTTCGGTGTCATTTGCAGTAGCCTTCACGATTTTCCCGTTTTCAAAAGTAAAGGAAACATTTTCAAAAACGAAACCTTGGTAAGGGGATGGCGTGTTGTATGTGATGGTTCCGTTGATAGAATCGCGCACAGGAGCCGTATAAACCTCGCCATCAGGAATATTTAATTGACCAGCACATTTGATTGCAGGAATGTCTTTAATCGAAAAACGCAGGTCTGTGCCTTCTCCAACGAGGCGAACGCGGTCGGTTTGATTCATCAACGTCACGAGACTCTCCATCGCTTCACCCATTTTGCTGTAATCAAGGGTACAAACTTGGAAATAGAAGTCCTCGAAGCCAACTGTGCTCATCTTAGACAATTGTGCCATCGAAGCGCTTGGATAACGCAAGACAACCCATTTCGTTTGCTTCACGCGGATACTCGTATGCATTTTACCGACTGTTTCGCCGTTGATTTTCAATTTCTCAGCAGGAACATCGGATAGCTCATTGATATTATCGCCAGCACGCAAACCAATGTACGCGTCCATTTCCTTCATGACATTGCCTTCAAATTCAGCAATCTTCGCATATTGTTCTGGATTTGCGCCCAGCATCATTTCCCGGTCAATTTGCGGTTCCTTCAAGGATACGAATGGAAATCCGCCAGCTTTATAGGCTTCCGAAACAAGCGACGTCACCAATTCCTTTTGTACGCCGAAGTTTTCAATAAGTACTTTTTCGCCTGGTTGTAGGCTTATAGAGTAGTTGATTAAGTTATACGCTAGTTTTTCAATACGTGGATCTTTCAAGAAAATCACTCCATTTCATTTTTTCCACCGTTTCGCGGCACCCCTATAGTTTACTCCAAATCGTCGAAATATGCTTCCAAAAAGAATTTATCTTGTTGCCGCCATGCTATTTTACTTCCCTTTTTCGCATAATATTGCTAAAATGAAGACAGCCCGTTCTTCAAAAATGGTCGTTTTACATAGACGCATTAGGGGTAAAGTGTTAGATATATGTGGAGGTGTGGAGAAGGTGGAAATAATTTTATACATTGCGGCTCTAATTGCAGCAATCGCGCTACTTGTCATTGCGGTTTATCTAGGCATGACGCTTAAATCAACCTCAAAAACAATGGATGAAGTGGCCAAATCGCTCGAAGAAATGACAGGTGAGGTCAAGGGGATTACGGATCAGGCCGAGAAATTAATGAGCAAAACGAACGATCTTCTCGAAGATATCAATGGCAAAGTGGCAAAAGTAGATCCAGTTTTCGACGCGGTTGGAGACATCGGAGTATCGCTTCTTGGGCTAAGTCAATCCGTTCGTGAACTAGCAACACTTGCGACGAATAAAGTCCACACAAATGAGACTAAAATCGTACAAGCCGTATCATTTAGTAACTCCATTTTATCATTCCGTGATAAGATGAAAGCCAATAAAGCTGCCAAACAAGCTGCGGCGGAAGCGAAAGAAGAAACAATCACTTTATAAAATGAAGATGGAGGGAAAATATATGTCTGGAAAAGATGGAATTAACGTAAAAGATTTTCTAATCGGTGGTTTAATCGGAGGTATCGTAGGTTCGGTAACGGCACTACTTTTAGCTCCAAAATCAGGTAAAGAACTACGCGGCGACCTAAACGAGCATGTCGAAGTTGTGAAAGAAAAAGGGGCGCAATGGAAAGATGTTGCCTACGAAAAAGGAATCGAAATTGGCAATGTAGCCAAAGATAAGAAAGATGCCCTTGTCGATTCTGCATCCGGTTTTGTCGGTGTAGTAAAAGACAAATCAGGTCAGCTGTATGAAACGGTTTCTAAGCAAACAAAAACTGTGAAAGATACAGCCGTAGCAGGCGTTGAAGCAACAAAACAAGCAGCGCAAAAAGCAGGCGAAACATTCAAATCCGAAGCGAAAGATGTGGGCGCTGACGTGAAGAAAGCGGCTGACAAATCAAAGGAAGAAGTAGAAGAAGCTTCTAAAACAGCAAAAGACAAAACAGAAAAAATTGTAGATGACGCGAAAAAAGAATTGAAAAAATAAAAGATGGGTTATAAATGAGGTGTGAGAACACTTTGTTTATAACCTTTTTTTCTTGCGAGTAACCGATTTTTGGAAGCGATGACGAAAAATTAGCTTGCATTTGGCGAGAAGGGATGTTAGTATTAATCTTGTAACATTCACTTTAACACTTAAAAGCGCTTAAGTAGAAAAGCGATATGGTGACAAATGAATCGTTTTCATCTATAATGATAAAATATACTGTAAAAAGATATACAGGGAAATTGGAGAGGTGGCAAAAAACATGGGTAATCCAAATTTAGAAGAATTACGCGCACAGGTTGATAGCTTAAACATAGAGGTTTTGGAGGCTATTAATAAACGAGCAAATTTAGTACAAGAAATCGGTAAAATTAAAGGCATGCAAGGTGTTATTCGCTTTGACCCAGTTCGTGAGCGTCAAATGTTGAACGCAATTACAGATGCGAACAAAGGGCCATTTGAAGATAGCACGATCGAGAAGCTTTTTAAAGAAATTTTCAAGGCTGGTCTAGAATTGCAAGAAGACGATAATTCGAAAGCATTGCTTGTTTCTCGTAAAAATAAGAAAGAGGACACCGTTGTCAATGTGAATGGCGTGCCAATCGGAAACGGTGTACCAACATTCGTATTCGGTCCGTGTTCTGTAGAATCTTACGAGCAAGTAGCAACGGTGGCTGGTGCAGTTCGTGATAAAGGCCTGAAATTACTTCGTGGTGGCGCATTTAAGCCGCGTACAAGCCCGTACGATTTCCAAGGACTTGGCGTGGAAGGATTACAAATTTTGAAACGTGTTGCTGACGAATTTGGCCTAGGCGTGATCAGTGAAATCGTGACGCCTCGTGATATCGAAGTGGCGCTAGATCACATCGATGTTATCCAAATCGGTGCACGAAACATGCAAAATTTTGAACTTCTAAAAGCGGTGGGTCAAGTAGACAAGCCAATCTTGCTAAAACGTGGATTATCTGCGACGATTGAAGAATTTGTTGGTGCTGCCGAATACATCATGGCGCAAGGGAACGACCAAATTATTCTTTGCGAACGCGGTATCCGTACGTACGAAAAAGCAACACGCAATACATTAGATATTTCTGCTGTTCCAATTTTGAAACAAGAAACACATTTACCAGTTATGGTCGACGTGACGCATTCTACGGGACGTAAAGATTTACTACTTCCATGTGCAAAAGCAGCGTTGGCAATCGGCGCGGACGGCGTTATGGCTGAGGTGCATCCAGACCCAGCAGTAGCCTTGTCTGATTCAGCGCAACAAATGGACTTGAAAGAGTTCGACGCATTCTGGGAAGCGATTTTGAAATCGAAGTTAGTCCCATCCAACATCCAATAAAGTCTTCAGCGTGGCGACAAACGATCATCTCCGTCGTTAAAAGCTGTGTTCCGATGCTCACATACACCAGTATGCTCCGCTTCGGTACTCGCTTTTGCCTAGGATCTAATCATTTGTCGCCACGCTGAGGTTTGGTGGGGAGTCGGATTTTTTAGTAAATAGTTATGCAGAGAGTGGTTAGGAAATGATTTCCTAGCTGCTTTTTTTGTGTGTATAAAGGGAGAGTGAATTGGTTTACGTGGAGTTATGTAAGGGAATACATTAGCTGTGGGAAGGGGTTTGCTGGATTTTGTGATGGAATAGTCGAATGAAACGCTTTCTTCTGAATTTTTAGTAATGTAAATAATAAGTGAAAACAATTGCATAACGAAAAAAACTATCGTATTATTAAGTGTAGGCACGATTGTGTACGTTTACAATGGTTACATATGGCTAACCGTTAAAATAAATGAATCTGGAGAGTGAAATGAATGAATATAACAATTTATGATGTGGCGCGTGAGGCGAATGTTTCGATGGCAACTGTTTCTCGTGTTGTCAATGGGAATCCGAATGTGAAGCCGGTTACTAGAAAGAAAGTATTAGATGTTATTAAACAGCTCGGATATCGTCCGAACGCGGTGGCTAGAGGGTTAGCTAGTAAGAAGACGACGACGGTTGGTGTGATGATTCCTGATATTTCGAACGTTTTTTATGCGGAATTGGCGCGTGGGATTGAAGATATCGCGACGATGTATAAATATAATATCATTTTGAGTAATTCGGATGAGAACGAAGATAAGGAATTGCAAGTGTTGAATACGTTACTTGGTAAGCAAGTGGATGGTATTATTTACATGGGTGAGCGTATTTCTGAGCAGTTGCAAGAGGAATTCGATCGTTCGCCAGCACCGGTTGTTTTGGCGGGTTCTGTGGATGCGGCAAACAAAATTGCATCGGTGAATATCGATTATAAACAAGCAAGTTATGAGGCTGTGTCTCGCTTTACGAAGAATGGTCATAAAAAAGTGGCGTTCATTAGTGGTTCGCTAGATGAGCCGGTAAACAGTGAGTTGAAATTAGGCGGGTATCGTGAGGCGCTTAAAGAAGCCAAAATTAAATTTAACGAAGACTATGTGTTGGAAGCGGCTTATAATTATGAGGCTGGTGTCAAAGCTTGGGCGCAGTTAAGTAGCTTGAAAGCAACGCCTGACGCGATTTATGTGGCAGATGACGAGCTTGCGATGGGTGTCTTGAATGCCGCGCTTGATGCTGGTGTGAAAGTGCCGGAAGAGCTTGAAATCGTGACTTCCAATAATACGAAATTGACATTGATGGCGCGTCCACAATTGTCAACGGTGGTTCAGCCTCTGTATGATATCGGTGCCGTAGCGATGCGTTTATTGACGAAATTAATGGCAAACGAAGAAGTAGAAGAAAAAACAGTTATTTTACCACATAGCGAAAAAATGCGCGGAACAACGCGTTAATTTTATGGAGAGTCGGGCAGTCTAGAAATAGATTTGCTCGGCTTTTTTAATATTGTTTCTTGACATCTGTTTTGGGCTGTGTTAAAAATAGAAGTACAATATTATATCGAAAAGCTATGAACGGACGAAGTAGTCGCTTATCCCTGTGGAAAAGAGAGCTGGTGGTCGCTGCAAACCAGTACAAATAAGGCGGACGAATTACATCCCGGAGCATATTTGCATTTGCAAACGGTTTTTGCCGTTATCTTAATGAAGCGAGGAAGATTTTTTCCTAAGTTGGGTGGTACCACGTATATTTTGCGTCCCTTCGTCAGTAGACGGAGGGACTTTTTTTATGGAAAAGGAGAGAATGAGATGAATATTATTGATGAGTTAGAGTGGCGTGGCGCGATTTACCAGCAGACTGATGAAGCTGGACTTCGTGAATTAACGGAAAAGGAATCGATTTCGTTGTACTGCGGGATTGATCCGACGGGAGATTCGATGCATATTGGGCATTTGATTCCATTTATGATTTTGCGTCGCTTCCAAAACAAAGGGCATCGTCCGATTATTTTAGTTGGCGGTGCAACAGGATCGATTGGTGATCCGAGTGGTAAGAAAGAAGAGCGCCAACTGCAATCGATCGAACAGGTCAATAAAAACGTTGAAAGCCTGCGTGGCCAGTTAGAAACAATTTTTGATTTTGCTGGTGACAATGGCGCGATTATGGTGAATAATTATGATTGGACGAAAGATTTGACGGTGCTTGACTTCTTGCGTGATTTTGGTAAAAATTTCAATGTCAATACGATGCTGGCAAAAGATATCGTGGCGAATCGTCTGGAAGTTGGGATTTCGTTCACGGAGTTCTCATACCAAATTTTGCAAGCGATGGATTACAATGAGTTGTATGAAAAGCACAATTGTCGTCTGCAAATTGGCGGTAGTGATCAGTGGGGAAATATTACGGCAGGGCTTGACTTGATTCGTAAAAAACAAGGCGAGGGCTCTAAAGCGTTTGGTTTGACGATTCCGTTGTTAACAAAAGCAGATGGCACGAAATTTGGTAAGACAGAGGGTGGCGCGATTTGGTTGAATCCGGAGAAGACGACGCCGTACGAGTTCTACCAATTCTGGATTAACACGGATGATCGCGATGTTGTGAAATACTTGAAATATTTCACGTTCTTAGATCAAGGCGAAATTAGCGATTTGGAATCAGCGGTCAAATTGGAACCGCATCGCCGTGCCGCGCAACGTTCTTTAGCTGCTGAAATGACGCGTTTCATTCATGGCCAAGAGGCGTTAGATCAAGCAATTAAGATTTCGGAAGCTTTATTCAGTGGGGATGTGAAAGTGCTGACGGCGGATGAGATTGAGCAAGGTTTTAAAGATGTGCCAACGTTTGAGGCGGGCCAAGAGGAGAAACTGCTTGTAGACTGGCTTGTTGATCTTGGTATCGAGCCTTCCAAGCGCCAATCACGTGAGGATATTGGGAATGGCGCGATTTATATCAATGGCGAGCGTGTGCAGGATCTTGAAAAAGTAGTGACGAAAGCGGATCGTGTGGAAGATCGCTTCACCATTGTTCGCCGCGGTAAGAAAAAATATTTCTTGGTGCGCTATGTCTGAGGGATTACGTTTAACAGCGATGCCAAAAGAGCATTTCTCTGATTTTGCGGAGTCGCTTAGTGTGGGTTATGCGAAGGATCAAGCGGATGCAGGAATTTGGCCGCGCGATGAAGCGTTGTTCAAGGCAAGAATGACGACGATGGAATTGCTTCCTGATGGCGTTGCAACAAAGGATCATTTTCTTTGGGAAGTCATGCAAGGGGAAGCGTTTGTCGGGACGTTATGGGTTTTTCAAGAAGAGAAAACCTATTTTATCTATGATATTCTGATTTTCGATGCGTTTCAAAATAAAGGTCTCGGCAGTGCGTTGTTAGTTTTGCTTGAGGAAAATGCAAAAGAACGAGGAATTACCGAGATATCGCTGCATGCCTTTGCGCACAATAAGCGGGCGGTCCATGTCTATAAAAAGATGGGTTTTGAAGTCGTAGATATTACCATGAGAAAATATGTATAAAGTGTTTATTTTGTTTGAGTAAGATATCATGTTTCCTTCGTGATATCTTACTCTTTTTTTGCCGCAACAAAAAACCACGAATGCGAGTTGCATTCGTGGTTTTTAAGGCGATTAACGTGAATAGAATTCTACGATAAATGCTTCGTTGATTTCAGCGTGTAATTCTGAACGTTCTGGCAGGCGGCTTAATGTACCTGTCAGTTTTTCAGCGTCGAAAGTTAGGTATTCAGGCACGAATGCCGCAACGTCTAAGCTTTCAGCGATTGCTGATAATTTAAGAGATTTTTCGCGAACACTGATTACTTGACCAGGTGATACTTGGTAAGAAGGGATGTCTACGCGTTTTGAATCTACTAAAATGTGACCGTGGTTTACTAATTGACGTGCTGCACGACGAGTGCGAGCAAGACCTAAACGGTATACCACGTTGTCAAGGCGTTGTTCTAGCAAGATCATGAAGTTCTCACCGTGTTTACCTTGTAATTTTCCAGCTTTTACGAACGTGTTTTTGAATTGACGTTCTGTTAAGCCGTACATGTGACGTAATTTTTGTTTCTCTGCTTGTTGTAAACCGTACTCAGAGATTTTTTTACGTTGTGTCGGACCGTGTTGCCCTGGAGCGTACGGACGACGTTCTAATTCTTTACCTGTTCCTGAAAGTGATAACCCTAAACGACGGGAAATTTTCCAGCTTGGACCTGTATAACGAGCCATCGATTGACTCCTCCTTTAAATTTGTTTTAGCATAAAACAAACAAGTGTGACCAACCAAATACGTGCAGTTTATCTTCATGTATCTTCGCCCTTGCAGCAGCAGGTTACAGGATACACCACGAAAAAATCGGGGATAAACAACGGTCATATTCATCATCACTCAAGCTGCATTTTACACGCTTTCTAGTATAGTACATTTTGCGTACTCTTGTCAAACTTTATTGTATCGACGCTTTTAAAATAGTGACGACTTGCTCTAAGTACTGTTGGTCGGTTTCGTCAAAACGGTTCAAGGAAGGGCTGTCGACGTCTAAAACGCCAAGCAGTTTTCCATCATGGACAATTGGAATAACGATTTCGGAATTGGATGCTGTGTCACAAGCGATGTGTCCAGGGAAATCGTGAACGTTTTGGACGAGGTACGTTTTTTGTTCTGCGGCGGCTGACCCACAAACACCGCGACCTAGTGGAATACGGATGCATGCTGGGAGGCCTTGGAATGGACCGAGGACAAGTTGGTTGCTCGTTTCTTCATATAAATAGAAGCCAACCCAGTTAATGTCGGTTAGCGCTTGGTTTAATAGAGCGGAGATGTTGCTGATATTGGCTAGGAAGTTAGGCTCACCCGCGATCATTGCTTCGACTTGTTTGACGCATAATTGATAGTTTTCTGCTTTTGTTCCAGTGAATTTTGGAATTTCAATCATTTTTTTCACCACTTTTTCATAATTTTTGATTTTAAATAAGGCAAATACAGCGGAATCGTGTTAGAATAGTGTATGTGTATAATGAATTAGTATAGCATGGATTTGTCATTTGTACTTAATGAAGTGATTTAAAAAAATAGAGATAATGGGATAATAGGAGGAAACGACATGTTTGTTTGGTATTTGGTCGGCTTTGTAGTCATTGTAGCCGTTGTTTTTGCGGTTGGATACATAATGAAGAAAAAGCATTATCAGCGAATTAACGCGCTTGAGGAGCAGAAAATAGAATTGATGGAGCGTCCGGTGATTGATGAGCTCACGAAGGTGAAGAAGTTGCGGCTTACCGGGCAGACGGAGGACTTGTTTGAATCGTGGCGCGACTCGTGGGACGATATTGCGACGAAATTATTTCCAAACTTGGAAGAGTATATTCTTGGCGCGGAGCAACATACGGATCGCTATCAGTTCCGCCAAGCGACGCAGATGGAAAATCAGGTGGAGCAGGTGATTCATGAGATCGATACGCAAATGAAGCAAATTTTGCGTGGATTGAAGGAATTGATTGCTAGTGAGGAACGCAATGCGCAGGATATTCGGATGGCGAAGGATAAATTCACGACGTTGCGCCGTGAGGTTTTGAGTAATGGGTATAAGCTTGGTGACGCGTTACATAGCGTGGAAGGCGAGTTAGATACGATTGCGGAGAACTTGAATCGGTTTGATATGTTGACGGATCAAGGGGATTATTTGGAGGCACGGGAAGTGGTGTTGAATGTCCAACATGATCTGGAGAAATTAGGCGTGAAACTGGAAAAAATTCCTGTTTTGCTGCGTGAGAGCGATGTTGTTTTACCGGACGAAATGGGCAAGTTGCAAGCGGGTTATGATGAAATGGCGCAACAAGGCTATTTCTTGGAGCAATTGCAACTGGCTGCGGAATTGGACCGGATGAGCAATCGGGTGACGGATTTGAAAGACAAGATTGTGGCAGGGGAACTAGAAGCCGTGGAAAGCGGTGTGGCAGAACTGCATACGGAAATTAACTTGTTTTACGATACATTGGAGCATGAGGTTGAGGCGCGCCATTTTGTGAAGGAAAATCGTATTGTGGTGGAAGCGAAACTGGAGAAACAGCTCGATGTGTCGGACGCGTTAGCTGAGCAGATTAAAGAAGTGAAGCAGACGTATCATGTGACGGAAGAGGATTTGGCAAGCTATTTGAAAATTGCAAGCCAGTTAGAGCTCCAGAAAGAACAGTTGGCGACCGTTACGGAACGACTTTCTGAGGTTAAAATTGCGTATTCGGCGGCAGAGGATGCGTTGAAAGAAATTGATGCGGTTGTGTCGACGATTTCCTTAGAGCAAGACGCATTTGCAGAAGAATTGCGTTCGCTACGAAAAGATGAGCTAGAGGCGCGTGAAGATGCAGATAGAATGCGTCGGGCGATTCTGAATTTGAACCGTAGATTGGATCGTGAGCGACTTCCTGGTAAGCCAGAGGACTACTTGGCGCTATGTGAGCACATGGAGGCGTCGATTTCTAAGCTAGAACAGAAGTTGGAAGAGAAGCCGCTGAATATGAAATCGGTGAATCACGAGTGGCAGGTGGCGCAAGAGGATTTGGAGCATTTGACCGAGAAAGCGGATGAAATGATTGAGAACGCGCATTTAGTGGAGCACGTGATTCAATATGCGAACCGTTATCGTTTACAGACGCCGGATCTTGCAATAGCATTACGTCAAGCGGAAGACCATTTTTATGATGATTATCAATATAAGAAAGCGCTGGAACTTGCAGTAACGGCTTTGGAAAAAGTAGAGCCGAGTGCGTTTAAGAAGATTGAGAAGGCGTATGAAATGAAGATAAATGTGGATGAAGTAGAGGAATAATGAAGCGAGAAATGTCGTCTTATCCGAGTAAGAAGGATGGGACGATTTTTCTTTGTTCCGAGCGCGGATTTTTTTGAAATGTATGCGCGCGGTTGGTGATTCTGTGATAGAATAATGAATGAGAATTAATTCATGGGGGCTTTTTTGGATGATTTATTTTGATAATAGTGCGACGACAAAGCCGCTGAATGCTTGTGTGGAGACATATGCAAAAGTAGCGACGAACTATTTTGCGAATCCGTCCTCTCTTCATGGCTATGGTTCGAAGGTTAGTGAGTTGCACGAACAGGCGCGGATTCTTGTGGCTGGGATGCTCGGGACGCTGCCTGAGGAAATTATTTTTACATCTGGTGGGACGGAAAGTAATAATATGGCGATTAAGGGCGTGACGGGATTTTATCGTAATCGCGGGAAGCATGTGATTACGACGGCGATTGAACATCCCTCGGTCCAAAATACGATGCATAGCTTAGAGGCGCAAGGATTTGAAGTAACGCGGTTGCCAGTCGATGCGTCGGGCGTTGTTTCGGTGGAAGATTTGAAAAGTGCGCTGCGGGAAGATACGATTTTGGTGTCGGTGATGCATGTGAATAATGAGGTTGGCTCTGTGCAGCCGATTGGAGCGATTGCGGAGGTACTGAAAACGCGACCGCAGACCTTTTTTCATGTGGATCATGTGCAGGGATTGACGAAGGTGGCGCTGGATGTTGCGGACGTCGACTTGGTGAGTATTTCTGGACATAAGATACATGGCTTGAATGGGACTGGCGTTTTGATAAAGAAGAAGCACGTATCGGTGATGCCGCTTTTGGATGGTGGTGGGCAGGAATTTGGTCTGCGAAACGGGACGGAAAATACGGCTGGTGTCGTGGCTTTTGCGAAGGCGTTGCGGATTGGTTTGGAAGAGCAGAAAGCACATGTTGCTGATCTAGAAGCGATTCGCGATTATTTGCTAGACGCGCTTGCGGGTATTCCAGAGGTTTCGATTCATACGGATAAAAACCAGGCGGCACCGCATATTTGTTGTTTTTCTGTCGTTGGGCATCGTGGCGAAATTTTGGTGCATGCGTTGGAGAAATATGAGATATATGTTTCGACGACGAGTGCTTGTTCTTCGCGTGCCAAGCTTGCTAGCAGTACGTTAAAAGCGATGCGGGTGACGGATGAAGAAGCTGTGGGCGCCGTTCGTGTGAGCTTGTCTTACCAGAATGCGATGGCGGAAGCAGAGCGTTTTATGGAAGCAATACAAGAGATTATCAAAAATTTGAATGAAGTGGTGAAATGATGAAATATGATCGTATAGTCGTTCGGTATGGCGAGTTATCAACAAAAGGCCGGAACCGGAAACAGTTTATTAAAAAATTAGCGCATAATGTGAAACGAGCGATTGCAGATTTTCCAGAAGTGAAAGTGTTCGGAGAGCGTGATCGGATGTATTTACTATTAAATGGAGCGGATGATCAGGTTATTTTAGAGCGGTTGCGTCCGATTTTTGGGATTCAGTCGTTTAGTCCGGCAGTTCGGGTACCTCAGGATTTGGAGGAGATGAAGCAAGCTGGATTGTCACTTGTTCGCGCGATGCATCAGGCTGGCGGGAGTTTCAAAGTGAATGCGCGGCGTGCGGATCGGTCATTTGAGCTGGATACGAATGGGATTAATCACGAGCTCGGCGGGTTTATTTTGCAAAATATCGATGACTTGCATGTCGATGTGAAAAATCCAGATGTGAAGTTACTTGTTGACGTTCGTAGTGAAGGAATCTTTTTGTCGTGTCAGACAATTCAAGGCGCGGGCGGTTTGCCGGTGAGTTCTTCGGGGCGCGCGATGTTGATGCTTTCGGGTGGGATTGATAGTCCTGTTGCGGGATATTTGGCGATGAAACGTGGTGTGGAGGTTGAGGCGGTGCATTTTCATAGTCCGCCGTATACGAGTGAGCGCGCGAAACAAAAAGCTGTTGATTTAGCTGGAAAATTGGCGCAGTATAGCGGGCAGGTGCAGATGCATGTGGTGCCGTTTACCGCGATTCAAGAAATGATTAAAAAGCAAATTCCGGAAGGGTTCACGATGACGGTGACGCGTCGGATGATGTTGCGGGTTACGGACGAGCTGCGCCGACGCCGGGAAGGTTTGGCGATTGTGAATGGTGAGAGTTTAGGCCAGGTGGCGAGTCAGACGCTGGAGAGTATGCTGGCGATTAATGCTGTGACGACAACGCCGATTATTCGTCCTGTGGTATCGATGGATAAAAATGAGATTATCGAGATTGCGCAGGCGATTGACACGTATGATATTTCTGTGCAACCATTCGAGGATTGCTGCACGATTTTCACGCCACCATCTCCGAAAACACGTCCTAAATTAGATAAAGTGGAGCGTTATGAAAGCTTTATAGATTTTGAGGCGTTGGTGCAGGAAGCGGTGGATGCGACAGAAACTTTTTCTGTGGAAGTTGCAGATGCGAAAAAAGTACAGGATGAATTTTCAGATCTATTTTAACAAGGGAGACGATGCCGATTGTGGTGTCGTTTTTTTATTGGTGGGAATCGTTTCATATTTCAGATATGTTTTTCTTATAACTAACAGGGTAAAAATGAAGTAGAGGCAAGGAAATGTTTTTGACAATGCATCACGGTTAAAAATAGAAGGAGGAATGAATTTTATGGTAGACGATAAAGGCAAGAAGGAACAAGTAAAGGGTGGAGTGAAGGAAAAGACAGGGAAATTGACTGGCGATAAGGAAAAGCAGACTGAGGGCTTTTTGGAAAAAGCGAAGGGCAAGGTGAAAGAAGCGGCATCGGATGCGAAGGAAACAGCAGAAGGCGTGAAGAATGCTGTGAAGAAGGACTCGGATAAAGAGAAATGATATATTGCGTGATGGAGGGCCGTTCTGATGAGCGGTCTTTTTTGATGGGGATTTGTGAATGTGTTTTGCATAAAAAAAGAACGAATATGCATATATAGTGCATAAAAATAGTTTTATAATTTATAAAAAACCATTTGACATTATAAATATACAAGTTTATAATAAGTTTTATCATAAAAAATAAGAAGGGTGGGAAAATCATGAAAGTTTCGATTATTGGAGCAACAGGTTATGGAGGGCTCGAATTACTTCGACTATTGCATCAACATCCGCAAGTTGAGATTGCTTCTTTGCATAGTTTTTCCGCTCAGACGGATGATATTTCGCGATTTTACCCGCATTTACATACGGTTTACCATCATGAGCTGGCCGAGATTGACGTGGCGAAAATAGCGGAGGAAAGTGAGGCGGTTTTTCTTGCAACGCCTAGCGGGGTCGCGAAGGAGGCGGCGCAACCGTTTATCGATGCGGGGATGAAGGTTATTGATTTGTCCGGGGATTTCAGGTTGACGAAGGAGAAATATGAGAAGTGGTATAACAAGGACGCAGCGCCGGTTGCTTACTTGAATCAGGCGGAATACGGGTTGGCGGAATGGCGGGAGAACGTGGACACGACGTTTATTTCGAATCCTGGTTGTTATGCGACGGCAACTTTGCTTGGTTTAGCGCCACTTGTGATGCATGGCAAGGTCGAGGCGGATTCTATTATTGTGGATGCGAAATCGGGCATTTCTGGGGCGGGTAAGACGCCGAGCGCGAATACGCATTTTCCGGAGACGAACGAGAACATGACGCTGTATCGGATGAACCAGCATCAGCATATTCCAGAGATTATTCGGCAGTTGCGCGTGTGGGACGCGGGCATTGATGCGATTACGTTTTCGACATCGCTTATTCCGGTGACGCGAGGCATTTTTGCAACGATTTATGTGAAGGCAAAAGGCGAGACTTCGACGGAGGAACTGCTTGCGCTTTACCGAGAAAGCTACGATGGAAAGCCATTTGTTCGTATTCAGGATAAGGATGTTTATCCGACGCTCAAACAAGTGACGGCTTCGAACTTTTGCGATATTGGGCTTTGTTATAATGAAAGAACGAATATGATTACGATTGTTGTAGTGATTGATAATTTGGTCAAAGGGGCCGCGGGACAAGCGATTCAGAATTTGAATTTGATGGCCGGATTTGAGGAGACGGCTGGGCTTGATTTTATACCGGTTTATCCTTGATTAGGGGGAAATACGATGGAGAAGGTATTGGAAAAAGAGGATTGGATAACGGTTGAAAATGGCACGATTGCGACGCCGCTCGGTTTTTTCGCGGATGGGAAGCATTGTGGTTTAAAGCGTAAAAAGAAGGATATCGGGATTATTTTTTCGGAAAAGCCAGCGGAGGCAGCAGCGGTTTACACGATGAATCAGATGCAGGCGGCGCCGATTTTTATAACAAAGGATAGCTTGGCGGCGAATCAGACGTTGCAGGCGATTGTGGTCAATAGTGGTGTGGCGAATGCGTGCACTGGGAAGCGCGGCTTGGAAGATGGCTTTGCAATGCGGGCGCTGGCGGCGAAACATTTAGGCATCGCGGATACGGATGTGGCGGTTGCGTCAACAGGCGTGATTGGCGACTACTTACCAATGGAAAAAGTGGAGGCAGGCATTGCGTCATTGGATGCGAAGTCGGGTGTGAGCGCTGATTTTCACGAAGCTATTTTAACGACGGATACGGTACAAAAAGAGCTTACATTGCAAGCAAAAATTGGCGGTAAAACGATTACGATTTCAGGTGTAGCAAAGGGATCAGGGATGATTCATCCGAATATGGCGACGATGCTCTCATTCATTACGACAGACGCAGCGGTACCAGCTAAACTATTGCAAAAATTGCTAAAACAAAAAGTAGATCAAACGTTCAATCAAATAACGGTGGACGGGGACACATCAACGAATGATATGGTTGTCGTGATGGCTAACGGCTGCGCGGGAAATACCGCTTTTTCAGAAGGTACACCAGAGTTTGCGACATTTACCAAAATGTTTTACGCGGTGTGCCAACATTTAGCGAAAAGCATTGCGAGAGACGGCGAAGGAGCGACGAAACTCATTGAAGCCCAAGTGAAAGGCGCAACATCAAAAGAAGACGCGAGGATGATCGCGAAACAAATTGTATCGTCAAGCCTTGTGAAAACAGCGATGTTCGGCGAGGATGCGAATTGGGGCCGAATAATTTGCGCGATTGGCTACAGTGGCGGGCGTTTTTCACCAGATAATATCACGATTCGAATTGGTGAGACTGTGATTTTAGAAAAAAGTGAGACGGCAGCGTACAATCCGGATGTACTGGCTGATTATTTGCAAAAAGAAAATATCCTAATCGAGGTGAATCTGCATAGTGGCTTGGAAGCAGGAACCGCTTGGGGATGCGATTTAAGCTATGATTATGTCAAAATAAATGCGTGTTATCGGACGTGAAAAAGGGGTGAATGAGATGAGTGGAATTATTGTGGTGAAAATAGGTGGCGTCGCGGGAAGTCATCTCCATGAAAATTTTTTCAAGCAAATCAAAACGTGGCAGGCGGATGGCAAACAGGTTGTCTTGGTTCACGGTGGTGGCGTTCAGATTAGCAAAATGATGGAGGCGCTGCAGATTCCAGTTGAAACGAAGGCGGGGTTGCGTATCACGACGAAAGAAACGTTAGCGGTGACGAAAATGGTCTTGATTGGGCAGGTGCAACCGGAAATCGTCACAGCGCTTGAACAGCAGGATATCTCGGCGGTTGGCTTACATGCGGGTGACGCGGGCTTGATGCAAGCGGAACAATTAACGGACGGCGAGCTGGGATTTGTTGGCGAAATTACGCATGTGAAGACGGACTTGATTGAGAGTTTAATTGCGCAACAAATCGTGCCAGTGATTGCGCCTCTTGGCTTGGCGATGTCGACGCAATGGCTGAATGTGAATGCTGATTTGGCGGCGTGTGCGGTGGCGGCAGCTCTTCAAGCGGAGGAATTGATTTTGCTGACAGATGTGGCCGGGGTTCTTAATGCGGGCGAGGTGGTGTCGCATATTGATACGGCCGAATTGGACGATTTATTCGCGACAGAAATCATCACAGGTGGTATGATTCCCAAACTCAAAAGTGCGAAAAACGCAGTCACGCAAGGCGTTGGACAAGTCATTATTACGAATGAAATGACGGCTAAAGGAACGATAATAAGCGAAGGGGTGAAGATAGGATGAGTGATTTATTTCCAACATACGCCAAATTCCCAATCGAGATCGTGGAAGGGAAAGGAACGGTTGTGAAGGATGCTAACGGGAAGGAATATCTGGATTTCACCTCGGGTATCGCGGTTTGCAACTTGGGGCATTGCCATGAAACGGTTCTAGCCGCTGTGCAAAAACAACTTGGTCAAATTTGGCACACGTCGAATCTTTTTGAAAGTAGTATTCAAGAGCAAGTCGCGACAAAATTAACAGCGGACGCGGATCGTGTGGTATTTTTCTGCAATAGTGGGGCTGAAGCAAATGAGGCTGCTCTGAAACTCGCGAAAAAACATACGGGTTGTGATGAGATTATCACGTTTCAGCAGTCGTTTCACGGCCGAACAATTGCGACGATGACGGCGACGGGACAAGGAAAAATTCACGACGGTTTCGGCGCACTGCTTCCAGGTTTTACATACTTACCGTACAATGATTTGGCAGCTTTAGAAAACACGATTTCGGCAAAAACAGCGGCTGTGATGTTGGAAGTTATTCAAGGTGAAGGTGGCGTACTACCAGCAACGACGGCGTTCTTAGTTGGTGCCTCCGAGCTATGTCAAAGACACGGCGCGCTACTCATTATCGATGAGGTTCAAACTGGAATCGGGCGCACTGGAAAACGTTTCGCTTTTGAGCATGCAGGAATCGAACCAGATATTTTCACATTAGCAAAAGGGCTTGGAAACGGCTTGCCAGTTGGAGCGATGGTTGGTAAATCTGAGCTTGCCGCAACATTTGGACCTGGCGTTCACGGCTCGACTTTTGGCGGGAATAAAATTGTGATGGCAGCAGCAGACGCGGTTATGGATATCGTTTTTGATGAAGTATTTCTCGCAGATGTGGCTGAAAAAGGCGCCTATTTCCAACAACTGCTTACCGAAAAAGTAGCGGCAAATGTCGTGGAAATTCGTGGAGAAGGCTTGATGCTTGGAATCGCGTTAGAATTTGGAGCGGGAGATGTTGTCAAAGCGTTGCAAGAGCTAGGATTACTTACGTTGACAGCTGGGCCGAACGTATTGCGAATTTTACCACCATTAACGGTGACAAAAGAAGAACTGGAACGCGCGGCGAATTTGATCGAATCAGTGTTGATAAAACAGGAAGTAGGGATGAAATAATGACGTATTATAAAGAAACGACTAAAGGGAAAGATATGCTGAGTTTACTGGAATGGAGCAATGAGGAAATCGCGGAATTAGTGCAGTTGGCGCTTGCGATTAAGACGAATCCGGCGCATTATAGCCATACGTTAAGCGGACAGATTTTAGGGATGATTTTCGATAAACCGTCGACGCGGACGCGTATTTCTTTTGAAGCAGGAATTTTGCAATTAGGTGGGCAGGCGATTGTGATGTCTTCCAAAGAGCTACAAATTGGGCGTGGCGAGCCGATTAAGGATACCGCGCACGTTTTGAGTGAGTATATAAATGCCGTGATGATTCGGACGTTCAGCCATGAAGGCGTGGAGGAGCTTGCGGAACATGCGTCGATTCCGATTATTAATGGCTTGACGGATCTGCATCACCCGTGCCAAGCGCTGGCGGATTTGTTGACGATTTTTGAAGTGAAAAACACGTTTGAAGGCGTGAAACTCGCGTATATCGGTGATGGAAACAATGTGTGCCATTCGCTGTTACTTGCGGCCGCAATGGTTGGATTAGATATCTCGTGCGCGATGCCAGTTGGATATGAGCCGGACGAAACGGTGTTGCACCAAGCTTTGCAAATCGCGGCTAAAACCGGTGCGACAATCGAGATCACGACGGATCCTGTTCTTGCGGTTTCTGACGCGGATTTTGTGTATACAGATGTGTGGACGAGCATGGGGCAAGAAGAGGAGAATGCGAAACGTTTTGCTGATTTTGAAGGATACGCGGTGACGGGCGAGTTAGTGGCGCATGCCAAATCAGACTATCACTTCTTGCACTGTTTACCAGCACATCGCGAGGAAGAGGTCGCGACAGCTGTTATCGATGGCAAACAATCGCTCGTATACCAACAAGCTGGAAACAGGCTCCACGCACAGAAAGCCTTGCTAGTGATGATTTTAGGCTGAAAATTGGGAATCCAATGCATGATTCATTCATGTGCATTGGATTTTGTATTATATTTGACAGTGCTTACATAGAAAGGTAAAATGGAAATGCATGGGAATGTTGTTATATCTCATAATTTTTTAGAATGTTATAAAAATAACGGAAGGGAGGAATTGCTAAAATGGAGCGTGTTGTAGCAGTTTTCAAACGCTTCCAAATACACACGAACTATTCTACTATTCTGAATGAAATTGGAAGTATCAGACTCAAAGTACAAGATGACAAGATACCTAGATTTATTCATACGATAAACACGGAAACAGACTGTCGGGCAGCGCTTAGCCCATCCGCAGAGTATGTGGAGATAAGCAAGATATAAGAAGATAATCTCGGGAAATGCTAGATAATGCTAGCGATACCGAGATTATTTTTTATGCCAGATTATTGTCACATAGATGTAACGATTCTATGTTACGCTTTTAAAGTAGTTAGGAGTGCCATTCCTTCTACAAAAAAATAAAGAAAGTAGGAGATTTTTATGCACATGAAAAAAAGAATTGTTGGACTCTCCGTTGCTGTTTTTTTTGGACTTTCTTCGGTTATTGGTGTCAGTTTGGTGAATACGGGACATGTAAGTTTGGATAAAAGCCTAGGCGTAATTGGAGCGGAAGCAGCAGGCATAGGTGGAAACACAAAAATAAATGGAGTTAACTATAAATGGGTGGAAACATCATGGAGTAAGAATAGAGGGTTAACGTTTAATCCTGGTAATCATGTTTATCAATTTTCGCCAAATCCTCATAATGATCCGTGGTACAATAAAAATCAAAAGAAATTCTATGATTCAGCCGTAGATCAAATTACAAAACAAGGGAATGCTGGTAAATGGGATCAAAAATCATGGCCAAGCTCGATAAAAGTTACGATGAATGGTATTGACTATACATTAGCGCCGAGATGACTTAAATAGGAGGCTTGAGTGTTCGTCTTTTACATAGGCGCTACATTCAGGCTTCTTTTTTAGAGAAAGTAATTCCCGAAACGCTCCAACTATGATAGGATTAGCAGTGTAGAGAATTCAACTATTTGGAGTGATATGAAATGGAAATTAAAGTGAAATACGCGGCGGATCAAGATGCTAGATTAAATAAAATCGAGCAAGGTGATTGGATTGATTTACATGCAAACGAAGAAGTCCACCTAGCTGCTGGTGACTACAAATTAATCGAACTTGGCGTCGCGATGGAGCTGCCAAAAGGGTATGAAGCCCATGTCGTGCCTCGTTCTAGTACATATAAACATTTTGGGATTATCCAATCGAATAGCATGGGAGTTATCGATGAGAGCTATTGCGGCGAAAATGATTTCTGGAAATTCCCAGCGATTGCCATGCGCGATACCGTTATCGAAAAAGGGGATCGAATCTGCCAGTTCAGAATTATGGCGAAGATGCCAGAGGTTAAAATTACAGAGGTTACAACGCTTGGTAATACCGATCGTGGCGGTTTTGGTTCCACGGGGAAAAAATAAACGAGATGGATATTAGCTATTTTTGCTTACAGGATAATGGCAATCTCGAACTGGAAGTGTTCAAAAGTATACACAATGACGCGTTCAGAAATACGCATCTCGTTTTTGCAGGGGAAGAGCTTCAAACACATGTGCATGTGATGTCAGAATCGGAACTACCATTTATCCAAAATAAGTTAGTACACGCGGAACTTACAGAAAATGGTCAAAAAGTTTTGCCTATCATTATTGTTAATGGTATGATTGTGAGACGTGGTGGATTGTTCAGTCCAGATGAATTGTCTGAACTTCTAGCCATTGGAATAGATATCCAGATAGAGGAATCTTAAAGCACGGAAAAATTTTGCGGAATCTAGGGCTATCTAGTGACGGTGGAAAGAATCATATGGTACAATAATCCTTGTGAATACTTTAATAGCGAAAGGTTGATTAAATTGGCGGCAAAACGATATACGGATGAATATTTAATAGATGAAGTAAAACGCATTACAAAAGTACTTGGCAGGCCACCAATAGGCGCTGCATCAGAGTTTCCAGGTGTTGGGGCGGCAACGAAGAGTTTTGGCTCATGGGAACAATTTTTGAACGCGGCAGATTTGTCGCTAACAGCTCCGGAAGGGGAAGGCAAAGAGATTAAGGAACGCTATATTAAAGAAGCAAACGAAATTATCCGAATTCTAGGCAGAGCGCCGAAAATGACGGACTTTGACGACTATCGCGTGGTCAAGTATTACTTCGGTAGCTGGCAGGAATTTAAGGATTGTTGGAATAAATAAGGATATGTGCTCCGTTCTAGAAAACTTGGAACGGGGCTTTTTCATGACAAAAAAAGCTTATTCGCACACGCCTGATTTGGCAGTACGAACAAGCTTTAATTCGGATTTTTACAAGAAATTACGCTTCACTTTATCCCAGAATGAATTATTATGCAGTTTGATAATATTCACAAAGCGGTCGCCAACTTCAAGCTTAATCTCATCAACGTGTTGGATGCTAAGCGCTTCGGAATCCATCCCCATAATCGGGAAGTCGTTTACGCCGTTCGCACGCATATCTAAACGCAATTTACGTTTTGGGCTCAAAATGAACGAAGAGCCAAGCGTCCGGAAACGGTTATTATTAATCGAAGCTAGTTCACTCACTTGCATTGAAGGTAGTAATGGATCCACAATCGAGCCGTTAATCGACTTATTGTAAGCTGTACTTCCTGTTGGCGTCGAAATAACCATGCCATCACCGCGGAACGTTTCAAATAGGCTGTCATTAATATACACATCGATTTGCAGCGTACGAATAATCGATGAACGAATATTGAACTCGTTTAGTACGTAAAAAGCCTTCGAATTGTTGACCGTACCGTAAATCGTTGGGTAACGGCGAACAAGCCAGCGATCTTCTGCCGCGGCCTTAATAATTTCATCGATTTGGTGTACGTGAAAATCGCAATATTGTCCAAGTTGTTCCGTCAAGGCGATGCCCGCATATAAACAATCGGAGCGGAAACCAGTTTCGCGCACGGATTTCAAGAAAGCGCCGTCTCCACCAATACTAATAATCGCTGTTGCAGCTTCGAAATTATCGGTTACTTCAAAACCGTATTCTTCCGTTACTTTTTTTAGTTCATCGGCATGTTTTTGTAATTCTTCTGTTTTGCGATAGGAAAAGTAAAAAATTGTCTCAGCCATACTAAAACCTCCAGAGTTCTTAATTAATTCAATCTCCACCCCATTATAACACGAATGCTCACTACTAATCTTGTAAAAAATAAGAATTTTTCAAGTTTCGCTGTAAAAAGTAGCTGTTTTCCGTTATGATAGTTCTATGGTAATAAAAAAGGGGGAAATAATGTGAATGCAAAAAGATGGATTGCGATCGGGATTGTCGCCGCTTTATTAGTAGTGAGCGGGATTACGAAGATTACGAGTACGCTCCTAGCAAGCGATGATGAGTACAAAATGTCGTGGGCGGAATCACTGACCGCGATGGATACAGAAATGACCGAATTGGTGCTTGAGGATGGGAGCCAAGATAAGCGGATTGCTGTGCTACATATTGATGGCGCAATCCAAGACACAGGTTCGAGCGACTCGCTTCTTGGCGGTAGTGAAGGCTACAACCATACGGATTTCATGGATCAGTTGGAACAAATTCGGGAAGATGACACAGTTGCCGGAGTTATTCTAAACGTCAATTCACCAGGTGGCGGCGTTGTAGAATCCGCGCAAATTCGCGATAAAATTTTACAGATCAAGAAAGAGAAGAAGTTGCCAATCTATGTTTCGTTCGGTAGCATGGCTGCATCTGGCGGTTATTACGTTTCCGCGCCAGCCGACAAAATTTTTGCAAGTCCTGAAACACTGACTGGTTCGATCGGCGTTATCATGCAAGGTTATGATTTTAGCGAATTGATGAAGAAAGTCGGAATTTCGGATAATACGATTAAAAGTGGGGAATTCAAGGATATTATGAGTTCGTCGCGCCCGATGACGGCAGAAGAAAAAGCTATTATGCAGTCGATGATTGATGATTCTTACGGCCAATTTGTAAAAGTTGTCGCGGAAGGTCGTCACATGACAGAAGCTGAGGTTCGAAAAATTGCAGACGGTCGGATTTACGATGGCCGCCAAGCGAAGGCGAATGGTTTAATCGACGCATTCGGATATGAAGAAAATGCCTTGAATGCTTTGAAAAAAGAGCAAGATTTGAAAGGCGCACAAGTATTTGAATACGATTCGAGCGGTGGCGGTTTAGCATCGATTTTCTCTACGTCGATCAGCCAAATCGTAGGCCAAAAAAGCGAGGCGCATCAAGCGTTACAGCTAATGAACATGATGGAAGCGCCGCGTCTGATGTACTTGTATGGAAAATAAAGGAGGAGTTCAAATGGAACAGGAAACGTTGCAACACACGGAGCGTCCAGTTTTTAAATATGAGCCTCCAAAAGAAGAACAAAACGGTTTTCCATCCCAATATTACGCAGGATTCTGGATTCGTTTCATGGCGTATCTTGTAGATTTACTCGCAACGACGGCAGTTGCGGCTATCATCATCAGCCCGATTTTCAGACTAGCAGATTGGCAAATGGACGGTTCGTTTTTCGCGATTTACGGTGCGCTCGTGACGCTTGTTTTTCTTGCTTATTTTATCGTGATGACGAAGTTCTGGGGGCAGACGCTCGGAAAAATGATTTTTGGGATCCGCGTTGTGTCATTGAAAACGGGAACGTTGACATGGGGAACGGTGTTGTTTCGCGAGGGTGCTTTGCGCTTCGTCACTTCTGTCGTTTGGGGACTATACGTAGTCTGTGCCTTCACGCCGAAAAAACAAGGAATCGCGGATTTACTGGAAAGCACGGCGGTTGTGCATGAAGGGTATTTGAAACTAGATAAAGATTGGAAGTAGTATGTTAAAATGGGGACTTACGAGCTTGGCTTGTAGGTTCTTTTTTGGAAGGGAGTGGGTTCGGTGGGTATGAAATCAATGATCGACGAATTGTTGCGAGAAAACGTGTTAGGTTCGGAAATTATCACGTGGGATCATTTGCGTGGTGGGACGTCGAGCGCGGTTGCCAAAATACAATGTGAAGACGGCAAAACCTATGTTGTGAAGGGAAATGAGGCGAATCTGATTTATTGGGAAGCAACATTTCTGCGGTTTTATAAGGATAGCGCTTTGTTGCCAAGATTGGTGTACGACGCGAAAGATTATTTAGTGTATACATTTATGAAAGGGGATACATTAGGCGCTCGATCTGAAAAAGCGAAGATGCTGCAAGATTTGACGGTAGGCTTAATCAATGAATACAAGCCGATTATGCGCGGTTGGGGTTGGCATGAAAAGTTCACCTGGCATAAGTTTTTGCAACAGGAAATTATGGGAGCTGAGGCTATTATTGGCAAGCATTTACCAAATGAAGATGCCGTTCTCGTTAGGAAAGTGGTCAAGGATCAGCCTCGTGAGCGCTTATATTTTCTACATGGCGATTGCGGCGTACATAATTTTCTGTTTCAAGACGGGCAGTTGTGCGGCGTTATTGATCCACTTCATCTTTTTGGACCGCCGATGTATGATCTTATTTTTGCGTTTTGTTCTTCACCAGATAGTCTGGATGAGAAAACCTTGCAGGACGCGCTATTATTTTTCAATGGGGAGATTCCAGGGGAGCTCTACGGTTCGGTTTTGATTGGGTTATACATTCGGATTGCGCGCTGTCTTTTGCATCATCCAGAGGACTTGGCGGCGTATTTAGAGGCTTGGACCTATTGGAAAGCGCTTTACTATAGCTTGAATTTACAATTGAAGTGCAACGGTAACTAAAAAAGAGACTCATAATGAAAATCCGAGTAAAATAGTAATTGCG
>NZ_JNFB01000003.1 GCF_000766145.1 Paenilisteria newyorkensis
AAATGATACATCATATTTTGCCACAGCAAAACACCCCAAACGTTAGATTTTTGGTC
The DNA here is from genome assembly GCF_000766145.1 of Paenilisteria newyorkensis. Lineage (GTDB taxonomy): Bacteria > Bacillota > Bacilli > Lactobacillales > Listeriaceae > Listeria_A > Listeria_A newyorkensis. The sequence goes on from NZ_JNFB01000003.1 coordinate 57, forward strand.
TAACTTTTGGGGTGCACATCACAGCGCGATCAAGGATTTTTTCTGTCTCGCTATTTCTCTTTCAATGTCTTCAAATAATCCAATGCATCTTGGAACGTCTTCACAGGGACGACTTTCATCTTAGAATCAATCGCTTTCGCCGTCTTCACTGCATCCTCATAATTGCTTGCAACACCAGGTTGCGCCTTTTTCATTTCAGGCGTTATCGTATCATCTGGCGCGAAGAAAATCTCCACATCATCGCGGTCCGCCGCTACAATTTTCTGGTCAATGCCGCCGATTCGCCCAACATTGCCATCTACATCAATCGTACCAGTTCCTGCAATATTATGCCCTTTCGTCCAGTCCGTTTTGCCGAAATGATTATAGATTTCAAGCGTGAACATCAAACCAGCAGATGGCCCACCAATTTTCTCGGAATCAATCGTGATTTTCGGATCCGTCACTAGTTTTTGATCATCCACAAGTGAAATCCCGATTCCAGGCGTTCCTTTTTTGTCGATATCGATTAATTCAACCGATGCTTTTTCAGACTTGTCTTGGTGTTTGTAACTCACTTCGACCTTGTCCCCCACTTTTTTACTGCGTACATAGTCAATAAATTCCGCGCTCGATTCAAATGATTTCCCATCGATTGCTGTGATTAAATCGCCAGCTTCCAACACTTTTGCCGCTGGTGCATCTGGCATGACACTTAAAACATACACGCCGCGATATTCGATTTTTACCGATTGCCCTGCTGCTTTGTATGCCACTTGAATCGCATTATTTTTAGATTGGTTCATGAGTGATAACTGACGAACATTGTACTCCTCATCGGTCTCATTTTCCCCGCGGACATCTGATTCTTTCTCAATTTCTTGGTACGGCAACATTTTCGCCGCTAAGTATGAATAAATATTGGCCTGCCCCATCGCGATTGTCACCAACCGAAAAACGCCCTCACTATTGCTCGGATGCCCCTCCACCGTCACTAGCGGACTCAATTTATCTGCACTGCCCGGTCGCGTCACATAATATGGCAATGGCACAAAAAATGCTACAGCCAACGCCAACACAATCAGGCCGGCTAAAAATTTTTTCCAATTCTTTTTAATCATCTTTTTTCTCCTGTATTCCTAGTTTATTTAACAACGCTTGGTGCACAATCGGTGGCACTAATTCCGCAATATTCCCGTTATACTGCGCCACTTCCTTCACAATACTCGAGCTGAGGAAAGAATACTGCGAACTTGTCATGATAAAAAATGTCTCGATATGATCATCCAACACGCGGTTCATCGATGTAATCTGCATCTCATATTCAAAATCACTGACCGCCCGTAACCCGCGCACAATCACGTCTGCCTCTTTCTTCTTCGTATAGTCCACCAGTAAGCCCGACGCACTTTCCACATGCACATTCGGCAAATGCTTCGTCACCTGCTCCATCAAATAAATCCGCTCGTCAACATCAAACAGCGACTTCTTCGACGAATTATTTAAAACCGCCACATACAACACATCAAAAACCTTCGCAGCACGCGTAATAATATCCAAATGACCATTCGTAATCGGATCAAAACTACCCGGACACACCGCCACTTTATTCATTTCCAGCCACTTCCTTCTCATATTCGAAAATCGAAAGCACCGTAATCCCGTAGCGCTCTTCCCGAATTTTTTTAAATCCAGCAACCTCATCAGGCAAAACCGCATCCGCGTCATGCTCACAAATCGCAAGCGCTGCGTCATTTACCAATTCAAGCTCCGAAAGCGACGCCATCAACTGCTCCAGCTGCTGTTTCTTGTAAGGCGGATCCAGAAAAACCAAATCAAACGCCCACTCATTTTTAGCCAAAACCTTCAACGCCCGTTTCGCTTCATTTCTAAAAATATGCGCCTGACTCTCCAAATGACACGCCGACACATTCAAATGCACCGTCTTAATCGCCGCCTGCGCCTGATCGATAAACACACACTCACTCGCCCCACGACTAAGCGCTTCGATACCAAGCCCGCCACTTCCAGCAAACAAATCCAGCACCTTTTCCCCATCAAAAAAAGGCCCAATAATCGAAAACAGCGACTCCTTAATCTTATCCGTCGTCGGCCTTGTATTCGTCCCCGGCACCGCCTTCAAATGATGCCCTTTACGTTCTCCTGCAATAACTCTCATATGTTATGTACCTCCAATATAAAACAGCACAACCCAGCCTTGCAAAAGCAAAGCCGAATCATGCCGCTGTTATTAAATACTAATTTGTACGTCATCCATGCGGTCACGGAATTTCATATCTTTCTTCGATTCGTATTCGGTGTTTAAGAATGGCCGATACGAGAGCTCCACACGTTTTACATAATGGAACCGCGTTAATTTAGCAGCAACTTCTTCTATCTCTGCCATATCGCAATATAAAACCGCATATTTTAATTTCCTAGAAACGTAATGCACATTTCCAAACCGCTTTAAAGAACGTACTTGCTTCAAATGATTCATCCAAATAATGATGGATTGACGTTCATTCTCCATTGCCTTTCCCCCTCTTTAAGCTGAACAGCCACAACCGCCGCCTGATCCGCATCCTCCAGTAGAACAAGAAGATTTCGTTTCAAAAAACGGGTTTCCAGTTGGGACTTTAATATTTTCCGAGACAGCATCTGCCAAAATAAAACTAATTTCGTCGAGCAAACTTTGTAAATCCATCTCCGCTTGCCGAAACGCCGCGACATGTTCATCCATATCAACATCACGTTTATACTGGCGAGCCAGACGATTCACTTCTTTATAATCTGGATGATAGCGACCAAAACGTTGCACTTCATCGTATTGTTCCTTTATCTTTGCCAAGCGCTTAATACGCTGTTGTGTAGGTAAACTCGTCGTCATTTGGTGCAGACATTCACGATATTGATCCGCTTCCGCCGACGCCAAAATCATCGATGCAAGGTCATCTGACATGTCAAGCAAAGCCAGATTTTCCATTGTAGCAAGCATGTTGCCACCTTCTTTCCATCGTAAATCAAATTACATGCTCCATTATAGCACGATTCACCGAAAAACGCTTTACTTTTGCAAGAAGTTCTGCGTATAAAATTTCCGATAAGTTCCAGCTCCCATATCCGTAAAGCTATTATCAAATAGGTTTTTGCGGTGCCCAGCCGAGTTTAACCAGCCTTCCACCGCCGCGGGGCCATCCAAATAATTGGAAGCAATATTCTCCGCCGCCTTCTGATAATCGATATTCGCGCGATTCATCCGATCGGCAAGCGTCCCGTACGTCGGCGAATCATGATCAAAATACTTGTTCTCATACATGTCCACACTATGCCCGTACGCCACTTTCGCAACATCCTCATTCCAGTCTAGTTGCTTCTTACCATAACGCTCGCGGAATATATTCGAAATATCAAAAACCTGCTGATCCGAGGCCTTATCCACCTTATCCCACTGTTCATCCGTCACCGTATCCTTAAAAATATCTCCTTGATACGTCATCTCATACGGATGCATTTTTATAAGCGATAGTTTATTAAAATACCGAACGCTAATCACTTTCGACTCAAACTTATCAAAATTTACCTGCGCATAAACACCGTTCCCCAAACTCACAAGCGGGCGAATATTCAGCTCGTCCTCCGACAACTCAAAACGATAATAATTATCCTCATAATTAAATGTAATCTCCGACTGCAATTTCATATTCAAAAAAACTTTCTCCGTCGGCATATCAATCTCAAATGGCTTCATCGGCAACTTATCACCCAGCGCATAAATCGTCTGCACCTTCTTGTTCGCCACACCGACCTGCATATACTGATCATCCGTTTGGTGGAAAATATAATTCTGATAACTATATGGAGAAGCATCGATTCGCTTCGGATCACCATATTTCTTCACAAGTAACGCCACATCTTTATTAATATAAGCCGCTAGACTCGCTTGGGTCTCCGCTTTAGGGTCACTTTCCGTGGTTTTATTTTTGTCCACATTTCCTTGCTGCACTGCCTTGTCATCCACAGAATTCACATCTGTAGGTGTTTCAAAAAATAGATCCGTATAGTAGCCCACAAAGAGACATACCACTACCACACAAATTGTTCGTAAAATAAATCGCATAGACTTCTGCACTCCTTCATGCTACTCCCTCTATTGTATCGGCTTTTCCCGAAAATTACTAGTAAGAAAATCTACATTTTTTCGCATAATAAAAGCCCAACTCTAAAGTCAGGCTCCACTTCTTATAAAAACACGCCGATAATAACCATCGATACGAAAAGAATCGTCATGTAATTAATCGAGTACACAAAACTAATACGCGCCCATTTCATACTGTCTTCCATCTTGAATCCATAGATACATAGCGCCAACCAAATCACATTCAAAACGGTGGCTAGAATCACGTAAACGAGACCCAACTCCCACATAAAGAATGGCAAAATAGTTAATAAGACAACCCAGAAAAGCGTGCTCCATTTCGTCCGTTCGATACCTTTAACAACAGGTAACATCGGGATTCCAGCAGCCTCATACTCCTCTTTCCGCTTAATCGCAATCGCATAAAAATGCGGCGGTTGCCAGCAGAACATCACAAGGAATAACATAATTGGCACAGCGCTAAATGTTGGCTCTACTGCAAACCAACCAATAAGCGGTGGCACAGCACCAGAGAAGCTACCGATAACCGTATTGCTGACCAGTTTCCGTTTTGCCCACATCGAGTACACCACGACATACAAGAAAATACCGATTAGACCGATAACTCCCGCTTGCCATGTTGTCATAAATAGCAGTGCCTCACCGACAACACCAAGTACCGCAGCCACAAGAAGCGCCCGTTTCCCTGAAATTTTACCCGTCATCGTTGGGCGGTTTTTCGTCCGTTCCATAATCCCATCAATATCGCGATCGATAACATTATTAAACGCACCCGACGCAGCAACGACCATTCCCGATCCCAAAATAGTAAAAATAAGAATATCGAGATTTTGAATAAAAGAAACCCCTGTTAACTGAAATGCCAGCCACATACCCGTAAAAGCCGTAATCGTGTTGGAATTAACAATCCCAATTTTCACAAGTTCCGTAAAATCTTTCACAGTGAACTTCGTAGCAGCGCCAATATTTGCCGTCTTCTCCATTTGATTCACTTGTTTTCCCCCTTAACTTCTGTTGCACTTTAAAACATTATTCACATAGACAATCACGCCTACATTGCTTATTTGTTCACAATCTCACTATGAACTCCATCCTAACCATTATCGGAAATAAACACCCTATTTGTCAAGCCTTTGGACTTCATTTGAGCACGAAGAACTGTATCTGTAACTTTTGGTTCTCCTTCATATTTCACAAGCCGTGCCCTTTACTTACACTAACAAACAAGTTAAAATAAGATGGTATATGGCAATACAAACTATTTTTGTATGCTCAGTTTTTAATTAATACATATCTGAAGGAGGAAACCATAAAAAAATGAAAACTTTTCTAAAAGTCTGGTCCGTCCTAACAATCCTCTGCATGACGTTCGTTGTGTTTGGTGGCGCGTTAGTAACGAAGACCGGTTCAGCAGACGGATGCGGGAATACGTGGCCACTCTGTAACGGTCAATTTGTCCGCCTAACAGACATCACACCCGAAAAAATTATCGAGGTTATGCACCGACTCACAACAGGAATTAGCTCGATTTTCGTTATTGTTTTAGCTATTTTAGCATGGATTTATATTAAAGATCGTCGCGAAACGAAGCCATTAGCTATTGTCGCCGTTGCTTTCCTAGTATTGCAAGCCTTTATGGGCGCCGCGGCCGTTATGTGGGGCCAAAACCCGTATATCATGGCGCTCCATTTCGGTATCTCTATCATTTGTTACGCTGCCATCGTGCTGCTCTGCCTGCTTATTTTTGAAGTGGACAATAAGTTCGACGCGCGCAACATGGTCATCGGCACGAAGCTAAAAGTCAACATCTACCTGCTCACCATCTACACTTACCTCTCTGTCTACACAGGTGCGCTCGTTCGTCACGAAAAAGCCAGCCTCGCGGTTCCAGCCTGGCCCTTTGAAAATGGAAAATTCATCATGCCGACCAACGTGCAGGATTACGTGCAATATTTACATCGGTTCGCAGCACTCATCCTCGTTGTCTGGATTTTATATGTCACGTGGATTGTGTTCCGCGAATATAGCCACTATCGCGTATTGAAATATGCGATGGTACTTGAAATCATCTTTGTTGCGGCTCAAGCATTTACCGGAATCATGTCTGTCGTAACAAACGTGAATCTCTATGTGGCACTAGCGCATAGCTTAATTATCACGATGATGTTCGCCTTGATGACTTATCTCTGCCTACTTGCTAGTCGCAGTAAGCAGAACAGATTACGTATTAGATAACACGAATAAAACCGCCAAACTCGCGTTCCAGATGAGTTTGGCGGTTTTTTGTGATAGAATAGATTATTATATCACCAGAAAGTAGGGAATCGGTTGAAAGCTCCACGTCGCACACTTTATTACGAATTGTTCATGCTTTTGTTAGTCCTGCTCTCCGTCCTGACTATTCCAATACATAGCAAAGCAGTTACTATTCTGAACACCGTTATCTGGGCTGTTTTTACAGTCGATTATTTCGCGCGTTTAATCCGTGCAGAAGATAAGAAAACATATATCAAAACGCACCTATTTCAACTCATTGCGATCTTACCGCTATACAGTTTCTTCCGTCTAGCTCGTATCGTTAGTTTGTTTCGGATACTTCAATTAACAGCCATTGGCAGACGCTACATTGCTCCACTTTATAGTTTCCTGCGCACAAATGGCTTCAATCGAGTGATTAACACGTTCGTGATCCTTGTCATCGTGATTCCAATACCGCTTATTCTTGTAGAACCAAGTATCAAAAACTACCCAGACGCCATCTGGTTTTCCATTGTAACAACAACGACTGTAGGTTATGGCGATATCGTTCCAGTCACAGGATTCGGTCGTTTTTTGGCGATTCTCCTGATGCTATTTGGAATCGGCTTCATCGGGGCACTAACTTCCACCATTCGTAGCTTCATTACAAACAACAAAAAACAACTCAGCAGCTCCGAAAAAATCACAAAAATTACGCGAAGCATCGAGCAAGCAGGTACCTTAACAGAAGCCGAAATCACCATGATTCAAACTTTCCTTCACAGCAAAAAAACACCCGAAGACACGCCATAAAAAAAAGAGTTTGCGACTCGTCCTACAACGAAACGCAAACTCTTTTTTGTTACTCAGATAAATTGAAAGACCAGCCAACACCATATTTATCCGTTAATTGACCGAATTTTTCTGACCAAAATGTTTTCTGTAATGGCATAATTTTCGTTGCGCCATCAGATAAAGCATCAAAATAACGCGTTAATTTCTCCGCATCCTTTGTATCCAACACCAGTGTTACATTATTTCCAGGGATGAACTCCATGAAATCAGGTGTATCCGAGAACATCACTGTGTCCCCTTCAATTTGAAGACTCGCATTCATGACTAAGTTTTTTGTTTTTTCGTCTATTTCAGGTCCGCCTTCTTCCTTGATTGAACCGTAAGTCATCAAATCCGTACACGTCGAACCAAATATCTCTCCATAAAAATCCAATGCCTCACGAACCTGATTCTTCATATTGATATATACACCTAATGTCATCTTTATTCCCACCTTCTTTTGATTTTACAACGCTTTCATTCGCTAAAATTATACCATACTACTAAAAAAAATAAAATTATTCCTCATTCACCATTGCCAAATTGATTAAACGCGTCTCCACATCAAAGCGATAGCGTTCAGCTAAGGCTTCCACTTCCAAAATACGGATCATCTCTTCTTCCGTGCCGTGTCCGTGAAGAATGTTTTCGTGACAATACGCAATCGTCACTAAATCATCTGGGCGTTCAATACATTCCACCGTATCTCCAAGGCAAATTTCCCCGACCTCAATCGTACGGCATAAATACCCTGTATAGCCTGTATTTCTAACTTCTTTGAATAATTCAGATAAATCATTGCGTTTTCCAATCGTTGCACACGGATTACGCGCCTCTGTTACTTGAATAATCGCTTCCCCAATTCTAAAAACATCACCAATGCAAACATCTTTCTCAAGCATTCCTGTTACTGTCAAGTTTTCACCAAACGCTGCAGGTGGCAACTCGATTCCAAACTGCTCATTCCAACGCGCGTAGTGTTCTGCGGGGTATATACAAACGGTACGATCCACTCCGCCGTGGTGTCTCAGGTCATGTTGCCCATCGTCTAAAAAACCATATTGCGTCAACATTGCTTTCTCAACTGGCTGCTTTACAATTCCCGTCATCATCGACTTCTTCTTGCCGACCGCCATCTCTTTTGGTTTACCAATAGCAAGTCCAATAATTTTCCCTTCCATGTCTTCACCCCTCTGATGCTTTCAATTTAACAAAAAAACGCCGAACTTTCAAGCTCTGGCGTCGTTTTTTATATTTTATTCACGGAGACCTTCACAATTCTGACAATAATCCAAATGAAGATAACCACGTTCACCACAACAATCACAAATAGCATAAACAGTACAATAAACGTCGTTCCTGAGCTATCTCCCGTTGAAAATCCGTACAAACCAACCACAATTAAAAACAAAATGTTCAGCGCTGTTGGAACTAAATCCACAAATAATACCGTTTTTGCATGTTTCTTTACATACTCCGATTTCACAAAAATCCAAACCAGCGCTGGAAAAACAATGGGTAAAAAGAAATGGCTAGCATAGGAAAGTATCGCCCAAACCTTATCGCTTGTCAAACATATCAAATCCTTTCCTTATTTTTTGCGTTTCATCACAAAAGTCAAAAGAGCTAGAACGAGTGCCAAAATAGCGATGCCTAGAGAAACCCATTGGATCACAGAAGGGCTTTCCTTGGCGTCATCCGTCTCGCTTTTTTCTGTCGCTTTTTTGCCGTGAGAATCTGTGGCGCTATCCGATACGGCTTTCGAAATCGTCGTTGTGGCGTGCGGATAATCAGCATCCTCATTTCCCGTCCACTCCACAATCGAGCCGTCTTCATAATACTGATAAGCATTCCAATCCACCGTCCCAGCTTTATCTGGATTTTGCGCAACGAAACTAAAACGCTGGAATTGGCCGTTTTGAATGCCGCCACCAGTCGCCGTCCACGTCACCGTGTTCTCCGTTTTATTCACGACAACATTCCAACCAGGAACCGGCTCATACGATTGAAAAGCCACGCCCGCCGGCACTTTTACAACCACTTTCACCGTTGCACTCTCTTTTTCCACCGGTACTTTCACTGTATACGTTTCCCAAGCACCCGTCGTCGATTCCGTTGGCGCCACCGTCACATGTGCGCTCGCAATCACAGGCGAAATCATCAACATCGCCCCCGCCAATAAACCTGTCACTAATTTTCTCATACTATCCTACACTCCCTCATTGTTTTATTTTTATGGTAAAACTTTTGTCGATCTCTGAGAAGTCCTTACTAAGCGCATGAACCTTGATTTCCCAACGCCCTGTCGCATTCAAATATAGTCCACTTGCCGCATATTCATTTTGTGCATTCTTTTTCGCTTCAAACTCCGTCGATTTCTTATTACCAGATGGAACGGCGGTCAACGTCACCTTTTGAAAATCCGTCCGAACTTGTCCATCTTGATCCGTGAACACGACAAGAAACGTATTATCCCCAACGACTGCCGGAGCAATTTTTAGAGAAACGAACCCAGAATCCGTCGCCACTTTTTGCGAGAAAGCTTCTGGTGGGGCTGGCGGTGGTGTTTGTACATTTGTCAAAAACGCCGCGACACCAAGAATCACCAAGCCTATGCCAAATTCAGCAATAATCGTTTTTGCCGACATCATTTTTCCTGTTTGTCGCATGTATAAATAGTGGATCAAACCAAGCGCTCCCATCACGAGAAACAGCACCACTTTCACCAAGATGACCTTCCCGTATTCCGTCGTAAATAGTTTCGCCATCGACCCTAAGTTCATCACGCTCATCAGCAACCCGCTCACGATAATCATCCCGACAAAGCTCGCAGCCCAAGGACTAAATCGGTTCCACGCGACCTTCGCCTCTGGTTGTTTTGGCAAGAGTAAGAACAGTACGACAATGCCGCCTACCCAAGCAGAAGCACTAACAAGGTGTAGAAAATCCATTGGAATCGCGATTGTCTTGTCTGGACTCCCTGCCGCATGCCCCTGCATCGCCTTTGCAAATAATAGTACCATAAACAAAGCAAGCGGTACTAGCCAAATCCAAAGCTTGACGATTCTATTTTTCTGGAAAATAAGAAACAAGCTCACCATCAACATTAGCAGGCTCACCATCTGAACCAGCCACAAATGTCCAATTCCCGAGCGCTGCACTAATTGCCCCATCGCCGCGAAATCCCAGCCGTTCCCACCTGTATAAATCTGAACTTGTAAAGGTAGAAATAACAGGAATCCAATGAGGAGTAGCCCGAGCCCCACATACAAAACACGAACCGCTCTCTGACGCAATTTTGGACTGACTTCTCCTCGGTAAAGCGCCAAGAAAAATAATAATACCCCTGCGGCTAAACTGAATCCTATGTATAAAATAATCTTCACAATCGTACTTGGCCAGGAAGAAGTCGCACTCGCCGTCGAAGCACTAGACGCCATAAAACCTTGAGTCGTTTCGCCAACTTTAAAAGAAATAACCCCTGAAACCGGATGCCCATCCGCCGATACAACGCGCCATTCCGCACTGTACACATCATCAGGTAAGCCGTCCTGTAGTCCAACTTCCACCACATGATCATTTTCCGAATTGATAAACGCTTTTCCACTCTCCACACGACGACCCTCAGAATCCCTCACAATAACAGAAGGATACTCATTTTGAATCATCTCTGTGAACGTCAAAACCACTTTTTTCGGCGACTCATCCAATGACGATTGATCCTCCGGCGTCGAACTTTGCAAATACGCATGCGCCTGTGCTACGGTAGTTGGGACACAAAACAAACACACCGCGATAACCAATCCAACACCCCACCACCAAAATTGCCTCATCGCTCTCAGCCCCCTTCTTTTCACAAAAACCATCTACCCTCTAAGATACCATGCAACTTTTATTTACGAAATTAATCTGCTTCACAAAAAAGCCGAGAGCCTCATCATGCAGACTCTTGACATTTTTTCATCTTCCAAATTCCCAAATCCATGTGTACGCGGCACGAATTCAAGTTTTTGAAAAATTAATTATTAGACAGAAGGATCCGCAACGATGTTCCAGTGAAGCGCTGCATTATAATCCCCAGCCTTCGCATCAGTCGGAATCACGAGCGCAACACCGTCCGTGCCACCAAGCAAAATCGAGTTAGATCCCATACCACCATTTTCGTCAGCAATCGCGATATCGATTTCATCCCCATCACCATGAAGTTTTCCACCAACTGCCGTGATTTTGTCATCAGCACCGTTATATACCGGCTTAAACTGCAACTCGGCACCTTGAACTAGCTCACCAGTTTGCGCTACTTTCAATGTCCAGCCATCACCAGTTCCACGCAAATCAGCTACGTTAATAAAAGCCGGAATCGCGTTTTCTCCAACGACATCATCTTTCGAAAAAATCGTTTCCTCTCTCCCCGTCAATGTATGATCATCAAAATTCAAATCCGACACATAGTTAATACGCAGCGGTCCTTCATTTGGATTCGTTGGCTCTAGGGGAATCTCCGGTAATTCTGGATCAATCGGATTGGTAATCGGTGGATCAATAACACCCGTTCCCGGTAACACATTCACCGTCGCCTCACTCGTTGCTTTGTCCGCCCCGTCAAATTCCGCGGCACCAACACCAGCCGCAAAAACACTTATCGTTACTCCAAAAACCGCTAACCCTGTCATCATTTTCTTTTGCTTCGTCATCTAATTTACCTCTTTCGCTCGCTTATTTTCTAGTTTCCTTAAGTACAATCCACCGAATAAAATTAATATTCCGCCTATAATAACTAAGAAAACAGAATTATTTACATCTCCCGTTACAGGTAATAAAACATCTTTTCTTGGCATCTCTTTTGGCACTTCCACTTCTTGTTTCGGTTGCTCCAAAATCCGAATCGTCATATCCGACTTGCCCGTAGTAGCCTCCACATAGGAATGCCCTGAAATAACGAGTGAAGCGACAACTATGAAAAGTATGCCCTTACCTATACCCGAATTTCCTCGCCTAATCAAAAACTCACCTCCTTTCCTGCCAATCTTGCCGCAATATAGGAACCCTGTTCCGTATATCCTTTAAAAACAACATACCCATCATGAAACTCCGCCTCAATCAAACCAATATAATCCAAACAAATCATCTGATCGTACACGTCGCCTCCGAAAGTCTGCTCTTCCTTATCCTGCAAAAATAATAACCCCTTCATCGTTTCACCTACTCTGGTCGTAAGTATAGTCCAACATCCCATTCATCAATATTCCTGACCTTCACCGCATCAAAACGCTGGAATTTCTTCTCTAGCATATGCCGTGGACTCAACTCCCCGTGATCATGAACCGCAATCCAACGATTATGGCGATTATTACGCCGATCCGTAAACTCTACCTGAAAAATAGCAATATCATCAAAATGGTGGTCAACTCTCATTTTCCTCACTCCTCGATTTTATTTCTAATTTCTTCTTCGTTTGACGCTGCTTCCAAAACAATACCATCACAAGACCTAGTAAAATAATGATAGCCACAACAAAACCTATCGTCGACCAACCGCCCTCATCCAAATCCAACGCCGTATTATTCAAATCATCCGCGGTCGCCTTATCTATTTTAAAATCGCGTTCCCAAGACCACGTATCTTCCCCAGACGTCGCTGTCAGTTTCAATGTATAATTTCCGGGTTTTAGCGGCTGATCCCGCGTATGAATCGCATAATCAAAATTAGAATTCGGTGCCATTCTCAACTTTTCAGATTTTTGCTCAAATAATGCTTTCGTCCCATTTTCACGGTAAACCTCGGCTTTAATCGCTAAATCCCGCAGAATAACCGCTTGATCGTTTTGTAAATTCGCCGTGATTTTGTTGCGATAATTCTGTTGCGCCGCCTTGATTTCACCTAAATGCAAATCTGGCTTGACCACCGTGTCGTTTTGCGAAAGCACCACGCCAATCGTATAGGAAAATCGATTTTGCAATTTGGCACCCGCATCATGCGCAGCTTCCTTCTCCGAAAACACAAGGCCACCTAATATAACGCCATCCTTCGCCACGTCTGGCATCTTCACCTTGATTTTGGCCTTCGTTTCCGTCTTTGCTTTCACAATAATTTCCTGATTCACAACCTCCGCAATGCTTCCAAATCCATGTTTCAGCGACTCATCGACCGGCTTATCCGTGGCATTATAATCCACAATCCCATTGCCATTCGTAAAAGCACTATTTGCCACAACCAAAATCGTTACATCCTTATCCGTCGCATTACGGAGCACCACTTCCAACTCCTGCTGTTGCCCAGGCCTCATTCTCAAATCAAAATAACTCGTCGCCTCGCCTCGCTGATTCTCCGGTAACACAGCTTTAACCGAAAAAGCCGGTTCCTGCGCAAAAACTGGCGCGCTCATCGTGTACATACCTATCAAAAACAGTAATACTAGTATTGTTTTTTTCATAAAATCCTCCGTTATCTTATCCTGTAATCAAGTTCTCGCTGTAAGCATCATACGTCATATGCATAATATCAGAAGGCATATCCACAATCAGCTTATTAATAAATTCCAACTCCCGAACCGTCGGAAAAGGTGAAATCCGCAACGATAAACAATTATTCAGGCTTTCATCAATATCATAATTATGCAAAAATATATCCACGCCACGCTCCTGAATCGCCGCTTCCGTCACCTCTTCATTAAACAAGAAATCATACTTTACACCGTGCGGAATATGTTGTCTCACACGCGTCATCAAGTAATTCATATATGTCGATTCCCCAGAAAACGAAAATAATATCTTCTTATTTCGATAGTTCTCTTCCCCGCGATACGCACATGTCAGCATCGTTAAACTCACAGCAACATCCTCACGATAGGCGATTGGCAAATCTTTCACATGTTCATTTTGCGTTAATTGATTCAGCCAGTATCGATACGTGTACGGATATTCTGATTTCGTATATACATTTAACTCGTAGGAATTTTTCTGAAATACAGCCGTTATTTGAGTAAGTAACACGAGATTTTCCGTAAAAGCAATGAAGCTCGTACGTGCATGTTCCAGCTTCCCGTCCGGTATTCCCAAATGCTTCAAATGCCGCTCCTCAAACAAATCCTCATATATTTTCACGCACGCATTATCCCGGCGCATCCGAAAGTGCTTCCCATCATTCAGCTTATAAACAACACTATCCAAACAAATAATGTACGCATACACCATCTCATCCTCTGGAATATTGACAAACTCAAAATTCGCCATCAACTCATCCGTATATAACTGCTGGAAAATCTGAAAACTTTTTTTCTGCGTAATCTCCTCTTTCAACGCAGGACTGAGTTTGATATAGTTTCCATTTTCAAGCCTCTGCGTAATGACACCCAGCCAAGATACCACGCGATGATAATCCAAGTGCAAGACACGATTTAAACGTTTTTCCGCTTTTTCCAATATTTTTTTATAAAATAGCGAAATCACTTTCTTATCCTCGGCACTCGTAGACATCACATCCGTTTGTTTCCGCTGATTCAAATAACTAAAATAAAAACAACGAATATCACTTTCCTTGCCGCCAAGTTGCAGCGGAGCCGTTTCCAAATGCAGCTTATACGGCTTAATAATTTTCACAAGTGTATTCGTGTAACGACGCAACGTCATTTCCGAAATCCAAAGCTTCTCACTCCACTGCGCCACCGAAAAATGCTCCCCGCGAAACATCGCATCCAGAATTTGAAACAGCGGACTATTCCCAATAAAGCTTTGAATAAAATCACTGATAGAAAAAGTCGCTTTCCATTCCAGTAAAATACTCTTATTCCCAATATTGGCGAGCCATACACCCTCTGGAAACACATCTTCTAAAATTTCCAAATCCTTTTTCAGCGTTTTTATACTGACATTGACCACATCTGCTAATTCCTCGATTGTGCTTGGATGGCGAGACTTTACAAGATAGTCTAACAAAATAACTAATCGCTTATTCTTTTTATCTGTCAGCAAGTCTAAATATAGTTTGTTCATTTTTTCTCCTCCTCGCAAGAACCTTATTATTTCATTTTTTAGGTATGTTTTTCAATAACTTTTTTTTCTTCATTTTGGAATAAAGCTATACTTTGTGGCTAGTGAAGTAACCCCAGACACCTGCAACTAGTTGATAATTCAATATCTCTTACAATCGTCCCCTTCTTTATACCATAAAAAAAGGCAAAATAAAACTGGAATAGCAGAGACACCGTTTCCCGTCTCCACTATTCCAGTTCTGTTATTGCTTCACTCTCGCTACAAATTGAAAACGATTTCCAACATATTGCGAACGCGTAAATTCAAATGGTCTACCATCTTGTAAAAACGTAATTTGGCGTAATTTCATCACCGGTGAACCGAGTTTCACATCCAAATACGGCGCGACTTTTTCAGAAACGAGTGCTGCCTCCATAATCTGCTCGGCTTCCCCAATATTTTGACCCAGCTTCGTTAAAATAGCCTCATAAAGCGAATCCATGATATCTTCTTTATTCAACAACGACGCAATATTTTCTGGGACAACAACGACTTCAAATAAAATCGGTATTTTATCACCGTAACGTATCCGTTCAATCCGCATCACATTGCTATTTTCCGGTAATTGTAGCGCCTCACGTTCCTGCGTACTTGCAGGTCTGATGCCGTAAGAAACAATCCGCGATGATGGCGTTTTTCCCTCGTGTATCATTAAATTCGTGAAACTGGTCACCGCTTCTAAATGTTCTGTCATCTTTTTCTCCGCGATATAGGTCCCAGCACCAACCCGACGTTGCAAAATGGTATCATCTACAAGCCCTTGAATCGCCTGGCGAACCGTCATTCGGCTCACATGAAACATCTCCGCTAACTGCCGCTCCGCTGGAATTGCTTTCCCAACTTGCCACGTACCATCTTCAATTTTCTGCTTAATCTCACCTTGAATTTGAATATAGATCGGAATCCCCGACGACTTATCTATCATCATTTACACCTTCTTTTTTGTAGAAGTGAATTATAACATACAACACCAAGCTACGCCATTCCTAGAACGATTTAGCTTGGTGCTTTTTTATTCCTTATAATAAAGATGCTGCGGCTTTATCTACAACAATCGTCACGTCTGGGTGGTTTTGCAAGACAGAGGCTGGGATACTTACGTCCACTTTGCCTTCCACCGTGTCTTTAATCGCTTGTGCTTTGCTTTCGCCAAATGCCAGTAAAATAATCTTTTTAGCGCCCATAATCGACTTGATTCCCATCGAATATGCATGTGTCGGTACATCTTCTTCGCGCTCAAAATAAATCTTGTTTGATTCGCGTGTTGATTCCGTTAGCAAAACTTTATGCGTTGGCGTTTCAAATGGCGTTCCTGGTTCGTTAAAACCGATATGCGCATTCGTACCGATTCCCAATACTTGAATATCAATTGGGTGATCTGCCAAAACTTGCTCGTAACGTGCACATTCAGCTTCCCCATCTTCCGCCAAACCGTCTGGCAAATAGCTTTCTTTAAACGGCTTTTTCGAGAACAACGCCTCATTCATATAGAAATGGTAGCTATTTGGGTCTTCTGCTGAAAGACCAACATATTCGTCCAAATTCACAGAAACCAAGTTCGATGTATCCACATCACTAGCCACAAACTCTTTATATAAATCCGTTGGCGTGCTTCCTGTTGCAAGACCTAACGTTTTTGCTTCACCAGCTTTAATGGCTTTCTCAATCAGTTGAAAAGCTTCTTTTGACGCTTCTGCTTTTGACTCTTTGACAATAATATTCATGACTTATTTCCTCCTATTGTTTGCTATGTTTTTTCCCGAATGAATAGGTTGCTTGAATTTCAAGCGCATCATTCAAAAGATTAAAGTCAGCATCTTTATCTACTGCAATACCGCCTTTTGAATCTAATTTAAATTCTTCTGCTTGGTTCACCGAAGACATCAATACAGCATCCTCAATCGAACAGCCAGTAAATTTCACCATGTTACGGAAAGCATCATCATACGTTAAGACACTTCCAGCAAGCGTTCCATCTTCCAAACGCGCTTGGCGATCCTTCACAAATACTTTTTGACCACCTAATTCATAGTCACCGTCCGGCATTCCTTTTGCACGCATTGCATCCGTAATAATATTGATACGTTTCGGACCCTTCACATTGTATGCCAGTTTAATCATGTCAGGATGCACGTGAATGCCATCCACGATCAACTCGGCATGAATGCTCGGTTCCAGCATAACGTGCCCGACAACGCCTGGTTCGCGGTGATGTAGCGGACGACACGCATTGTACATATGAGTCGCATGGCTCGCCTTACTGTGAATCAACTCCGCACGAACCGCATTAGAATGACCCACAGACGGCACAACACCAAGTTCGATACAAAGATCCTCAAAAGCTGGTGACGTGCTGTGTTCTGGCGCATATGTCACCAATTTAATCCGTTCCCCACTTGCCTTAAACCATTTTTTGAAAAGTTCCAAGTCAGGCGCGGTAATATATTCTTCTGGCTGAGCACCTTTAAATACAGGCGACACAAAAGGACCTTCCAAATGAATGCCGCCGATTAAAGGCTCGTCTTTCGCTACCTCGTCAATGACTTTCAACGCGTTCTCAATGTTTTCACTAGATTGCGTCATCGTCGTTGGGAAATACGTGGTAATTCCTTCGTTCAGCATACCTTGTACTTGTTTTTTTAATTTCACAGGGTCGGCATCCATCGCGTCGAAACCAAAGCCACCGTGCGAATGAACATCGATAAATCCTGGTACTAACTTCTGACCTTTGGCGTCTACAACTTCTTCGCCTGCCACTTCTTGATAGCTTGTCATCGGGCCAACTTCACGCACAGTCTTATCGAATCGCACAAAACCTTCCTCGATAACGGAATCGCCTGTGTATACTACTGCGTTCTTGATTACTTTTGAAGTCATTAAAAAACATCCCTTCTATAACTGGTCTATACCAATTATTATACAACTTATTAAAAAAAATGCAACCTCTTTACGTTCTTTCTTTACCCCTGATTCTAATAATTATGCGTTCACATGGTGAAAATAAGAAACACAATCCACTGTTTTCAAGCCAAAAATGTATAATAAAAAAGATACAGCACTTCTCCAATTCGAGAAAGGCTGTATCTTCGTGTGATTATTTATTCTTGCTCTTTTTTATCTTCGTTTGGTACGTCTTTCTTTTCAAGTTCAGGAATAAGGACTTCTTTTTCTTCTTCAGGCTTATCTTCCTTCGCTTGCTTCTTCGCGTCACGCTCCAAGTCCTCTAACATTTCTTCCATCGAAGCATTGTCTTTTTTCTTGAAGTTTTGTTTCTCACGCTCGATAATTTCATCGACCATTTGCGTGAAATCTTGTGTTTTTCCTTTGATTGCTTCTTTACCTTTTGCTGTTTTCTTCTCTAATTCAGCCATTAATTCATCAAACGTTTGCGATAATTCGCTTGTCATATCCGCTTGTTTTTTAGCCGTATTAGCAAGGTCGCGTTGTTTTTGTGCTTCATGATAGTCTGTTACACTGCCCCAGCTCATATCGTGGATGACTTTATCCATTTTTTCAGCTGTTTCGGCTGCATTTTTTTCAGCTGTTTCGGCTAAATGTTGTGTTTTTAGGTTTTTCCATTTCAAGCGCATTTCGTGCATTTTTAATTCTAGCTTCTCTAATTGCTCAGAAGCGTTGTCGTAGTGGCTTTGTGTTGTTGCCAACTGCTCTTTATATTGCGCTACTTCTTCTTTTGCAAAGTTCGCTAATTTTGTTTCGCCAGCTTCTTCCGCGATTCCTGCTTGATATTCGCGTTTTTCGATGTATTTTTCGATTTCTGTGCACTCTTTATAGAATAAAGATTTCAGCTCGCGTTGTTTGTCAACGGCACGCTCGATATCCTTCATTTCTTTCTTCGTTTGGTCCATATAATAGGATACGGAATTACGTTTCTTCTCTTCACGTTTCTCTTTCATTGCGTCCCAGTCGTTATTCACTGCTTGTTTGAATTTATTAAAAAAGTTTGTCATTGTTTTTTCCTCCAATTTGTTTAGTATCTATTTAGTAATCAAATGTATTCGTGTTTGTGGTTTTGCGCTTATTCTTTGTTAAGAAATAAATCAATGCTACGACAATGGCTACTGTGAGAACGCCGTGCAAATTAGATAAAATGATTAAGGCGCCCACACCGATAAGTACGCCGTACAGAATCTTCTCGCCTGTACTGTTTGCTATCATAAATTGTCTTAAAGCCCAATAACCAAGTGCAGCTCCAAGCGCCGCCATAATCGCGGGCCAAAGGAAAACAATGATGGCAATAATAAGTGCTGCGACTAATACTCCAATAATAATTCCTCTCATGATTATGTCCTCCTTGCTTTACTATACAACTATCATAAAATAGATTCCGCATTTCAGTAAGCTACTCGGGTTTGAACTTTCACTACAACTAGAGTCCTACTCATCTTCGCCATTGCTACATATTATGTATACGATATCCTCTTAACTATACCAAATATAGCCCTAACTTACTAGCTCCTCTTCCACCATTTTAGTTAGTAAATTAACTCTTTTGATTCGTTCGATACACTTTCTATCGATTCTGATTTTTTTTTTTTCTTTACAAAGGTTATACTCGAAATGGGGGTGATAAATCAATGAACTTATTGATTCTCTAAGTATCGGGGGTGATTGTTAGTTTTATTACAAGACAGACTTTTTGACGGATATGGATAGAGGATATTGCACGAGTGGGATGAACAGAAACAGAGGTGAAGGGGAAAATGAAGCGAGATATAAATAAACATCTGACTACTATTTTAAAGCATCTAGATGATGGCGGTCTGTCATTAACAAACTTCAACAAAGCAAGTACTCAGATAGAGAGAAAAACAAACCTTAGCAAAGATATAATTTTGGTTGTCCTCTATACGTTGGAAAGTTATGGTTATGTGTTTCGAGTATATCATTTGGAAGATATAACCTACCAAATTACACCGAAAGGGAAACGACTCATAGAAAAAGATTAGACATGCCGAGATGAAAAAAAGCCTACCGCGTAAGTGAAGATGCTTAGCGGTAGGCCATAGTACGCTATTTTGTTAGCGCCTGTCTCCTATTTTCATACGCAATGCTTGTCATCGCGCCTTCTGAAATCATATTGTTTTCCTCCAAATCAAGCGCTTCTTTTCCGTCCTCAAATGACTCTATTGTTTTTTGGTTCCATAATACATAGGCGATAATACCGCCAATCGCGCCTATTGCCGTTCCGAGCAACACCCAATTCTTCTCTTTCATGCTGTGCACCTCCCCTTCCTCATCGCTATCCTTCTTCCTTTTCCCACTCTATATGAAAATAAACCGCATCTACGAGAGACACGGTTTACAAAAATGAATCGTATTCTAGGCTATGAATGGATCTTTTGGCTTGCGGACGAAGCTTAGAATTGCTGCAATAACGAGCAATAATCCAGGCACGAATCCAGCAACGACAAAGCCGCCGATAGTTACAATAATACCTGCAATCAAGAACATAAATCCGGCAAGTACAGGTTTCTTATTCCCCGTAATACAAATCAAGCCAATAATCAGCAAGACAGTGAAAACAATCGTTGCGATGAGTGCTAAAATGGCGTATGTATGCACCATATCAAGGATTTGCTTGGCACTTGGGACATCTGCTACAGCAATTCCTGATTCCTCTAAACTTTGGTAATAGCTTCTCGTGAAAGAATCTACACCCTCTTTTGTACTGGCTGCACTGTCTAAAATAAAGCCGATCGCTGTAAAACCAACTAAGGTTACTAATCCGAAAAGCATACCGATGACAGCTAAAACAACCTCTGCTGTACGTTTAATCATATTATTCTACTCCCTCATTTCTTACGTGTTTGTTTTTAGTATACTATAAATACATTCCGGTGTAAAAATAAAGATGTCTTTTTTATAGGATAGAAGATGCGTTTTTCCGAAAAACCTTGTATACTTTATAAAGATGTTGTTATTTTAGAAAAGAGGATTTGGCCTATGTGGAAAAAAAGTTTATGGATGGGACTGTTATCAGCTATTTTTGTTGCGGCTTCCGTACTACTATTACTGCAATTGAACGGAACGCATCGTGAGGTGAATCAAAGTGCGACACCGACCATTTTTATTCATGGGTATCGCGGGACGGATCGATCGCTCCATGGGATGATTCGTCGTTTCGACCAGAAATATGATTGGGCCACGGATGCTTTAACGGTCAAGGTTAGCCCCACTGGTGATATTTCTGTAAAGGGAGCCTATAATGGCAAGCAAGCGGATAACCCACTTATTAATATTGTTTTTGCTGATAATCGAGCGACGGTGACGCAACAATCCTTGTGGACGAAAAAAGTGATGCGTTATTTGGAAGACCATTATGATGTGACCAAATTTAATGCGGTTGGGCATTCGATGGGTGGTGGCGCTTGGGTTTCTTATCTAGCTTCT
Organism: Paenilisteria newyorkensis; assembly: GCF_000766145.1. Lineage (GTDB taxonomy): Bacteria > Bacillota > Bacilli > Lactobacillales > Listeriaceae > Listeria_A > Listeria_A newyorkensis. The sequence goes on from NZ_JNFB01000003.1 coordinate 21,708, forward strand.
TACGCGAATAACCCTGATTATCCTGAGGTCGAGAAGATTGTCTTTTTGGCGGTTCCATTTTATCCGGAAGAGTATGTGAATGGCGACCAGGAAGTGGATTTGCAAAACGCGAGTGCAATTCACACAAAGTTTGCCAAGCAGATGGAACAGAAGCTTAAGACTACGACGCGTATTATGATTATTGGTGGTAATTTGGAAGATGGCTCGAACAGTGATGGCGAGGTCAAAATTGATAGCGTGATGTATGGTAAAAAGCTGTTTGCGAATCAATATGTAGAGGCGCATACACTGACGGGTCCAACGGCCAAACATAGTAACATGCATGAATTACCAGTAGTGGATGAATATGTCGCGAAATTTTTATGGGGATTTAAGGAGTCGACGAAATAATGAAGAAGATTTTAATCGTATTTACTGTTTTAGCGGTCTTTGCTGTGGGATTTGGTTTTATCTTCGCCACGCATGATGCAGCGGAAAAGAAGCCTCAAACAACGGATAATTCGGTGAAGAAAACGGCCACAAAAGACGCGGCGGTAAAAGTAAAAAGTATCGATACACCAACATTATTCTTACACGGTTATTCGGGAACGAAGAACTCGATGGGGCACATGATGGATCGGCTCGCTAGAAATGGGGATGCTACACGTTCCCTCGTTCTTTCCGTCTCACCGGAAGGCAATGTGAAAGCGACTGGTGACTGGGATAAGTTTGCGACAAAACCGCTGATTCAGATCCTGTTTGAAGATAATAAGAGTTCTTTGACCAATCAAACGATCTGGTTGCAAAATGTAATGCGGACACTCAAAAATGAGTATCATATTCCTACTGTGAATGTCGTTGGTCACTCAATGGGTGGCGTTGACTGGGCGAGTTATTTGGAAGAAGGCAGTGACAGAGACGATTTTCCAACGGTGACAAAGCTGGTCGCGATCGGAGCTCCTTTTAACGGGCTGGTCATTGGTGAAGATGGCAAAACGGCGTATGACTTAACGGCGAATGGTCCTGAAACGAAAACGGAACGGTATCAAAATTTTATGACGAATAAAAAAGCACTACCTGCTACGCTGGAAGTTTTGAATATTGCTGGGGATGTGCAGGATGGTACGAAAAGTGATACGAGCGTCTCGCTAGCCAGCGCGTTATCTGGTAAATTTATTTTTGATCAGGTTGCTAGTTATAAAGAGCTAGTGTTCACTGGAAGTAAGGCGCAACATAGTAAACTACATGAAAACAAAGAGGTTGATAAGGCTGTGAAACAATTTCTCTGGTCCTAAACAAAAAGGCGCTGCGTCCAATGATACCGGATGCGGCGCCTCTTCTTATTTCGCTTTCTTCTTTTTGAAGCCCCAGAAACTGCGGCTTTTTATTTCGGCTTCATTTCCGCGTACACCTAATACATCGAATAGGAATACAACGACTGGAATACCGACGATCAAGCCCCAGACGCCGAAGAAATGCTCGGAGAAAATTAGGATGATGAAGGTGTAAAAAACCGGTAAATCCGTTTTTGATGACATTAGTTTTGGATTGAGGATGTAGGTTTCAATCGAATGCACAATGACGATCGTGATCAGGATGACAATCACGTCTGTAAGGCCACCTACGGAATAGGCGATAATCGACAGCGGGATGCACGAAATGATAACGCCCGCAACCGGAATCAAGCCCAGCAGGAATACCATAATGGATAACGTCAGCACTTGCGGGAAGCCCATCGCGATTAAGGCAATCGTTGTCAGCACTGTGTTTACGATGGCAATTAGAAATTGAGCTTCTAGAACAACGCCAAATGTGCCAACAAACTTCTTGCCAAAATAGGCCACTTCACGGAACACAGCTCCCATTTTGCTCGTTAGGAATTTGCTTGAGAAATGAACAACGCGTTCTTGTTCCAGTGAGAAAAATAGGCTTAGTATCAGAGCCATGAAGAAGGCAATCCCAATGCTACCAATGCCGCTTAGTGATCCAATAATGAATTTCAAACCAGAATTGATATACGCTTTAACGTTGGAATCGTTGAATAAATTCATCACATATTTAATAAAATCGTTATTTCCGGGGTTATTATAGAATTTCATAACACCGTTGAATGTGGACACGATTTGCTGGATGATAATCGGCAAGTAATGCGTAAAGGCGATATACAAGAATATCACAATCAATATGTACAAGACAATAACGATTAATTTCCGCGGTACTTTCACCCACCTTAAAATCACTTTTTCTAGTCGCGTAATTAAAAAGGTGAAGATAAATGTTAATAAAATCAAGTCTATCATGCTTCTCACTAAATAGAGTACAAAAATGAGGAGCGCAAAAATAAGAACTCGTTGTAATCCAGTATTTAATTTAAATTTCTCCCATAGTTCTTCCATAGAACACACTCCTATCGCTTCTTATCATATTCTAGCACATTTTTGCCGATCATGAAAAATTTAGTTAATTATTCTACTGAAAATTTGAAAAAGAGTGCTTTCAGGGCTTTACATTTGAGTAAAAAAGTTGTAACATATCCTATGAACCAATCATCCTACCTTTAGAAGGAGTGTCGCGATAATGCTACATAAATTACAAAAAAAATCACTGGTTGAGCAAGTCTCTAGCCAGATTCAAGAGATGATTAAGAACGGCGTCTGGCGCATTGGGGATCGCTTGCCTAATGAGGCGGATTTGATGGAACAGTTTGGCGTCAGTCGGAATACGTTGCGCGAAGCCATCCGAGCTTTAGTTCACGTCGGGCTACTTGAAGTGAAGCAAGGCGATGGGACATTTGTTCTGGCAACAAGCGAACTAAGCGCCGTACTACAAAAAAGAATCCAGAGCGCTGCGGTACTGGAAATTTTAGAGGTGAGGCATGCACTTGATCGGGAGGCTGTTTCATTAGCTTGTTTACGGAGAACTGAAGAAGATTTAGCTCAGATGGCTAAATATCGCGATCAGTGTTTGCAATATACGACGGAAAATAATTTGGAGAAGTTTGTGGAAGCGGATTGGCAATTACATCAAACCATTGCTGCGGCCTCCTATAATCCCCTTTTGATTGATATGTACGCGCATTTATTTGAGGAAATTCAGATGTCGATTACGAGCACGACGGAAATGAATGATGCGAATGGTGCTGGTCATAATGATCTTATTTTAGCGATTCAAAATCAAGATGCGGCCTCGGCTGTGCATTGTGTAGATATGTACATTTCGCACTTTAAGCAAATTGTGTTACCGAAGAAAGGAGAGTGACGTAATGGACGAGGAAAAACGGAAAATGCGGCGTCGTATTTTTTTAATTATTGGCATTTTACTTGTAGCAGCAAACCTTAGGGCTCCAATCACCGCGCTGAGCCCATTGCTTAGTTATGTTCGCGTGGATTTGCCGCTATCCAATACGATGACTGGGTTTTTGACGACGTTGCCACTCCTTGCTTTTGCTGGCTTGTCCCCTTTTGTGTCTAAATTGGCGCGAAGATGGGGGATGGAGTTTATTGTCTTTTTTGCGGCTTGTTTGATGGTTGTGGGGAGTCTCATTCGCCCGTTCGGCGGGATTCCGTTGCTTTTATTTGGAACGTTTCTCATCGGGCTAGCTATCGCAGTTGGGAATGTGCTGTTACCGAGCCTCATCAAAAAAGAGTTTCCTTTTAAAATGGGATTGATGACGGGGATGTATTCGATTTCGATGAATGTGTGCGCGATGTTGGCATCAGGCATCAGTGTGCCAATCGCGGTGAATTCTGGATTCGGTTGGCGAGGGGCACTCGTTGTATGGTCCGGTTTCGCGATTATCGCGCTTCTAGTCTGGTTGCCACAGTTGAAATATAATCAGAAAAGCCTCCCTCAAGCTGTAGCGCAAAAGCCTAGACAGAGTATTTGGCGGTCCCCTTTAGCTTGGAAAATCACAATTTTCATGGGGATGCAGTCGACTTTATTTTATGTCATGGTCGCTTGGTTGCCATCGATACTTATTAGTCAAGGAATGGCGAGTACGCAGGCTGGTTTCATGTTATCGTTATTCCAGCTCGGGATTATTCCGTTTACATTTATCGTACCGATTATTGCCAGCAAAATGAAATCGCAGCGACCAATCGTTATTATGATGACGGTGTTATTGCTTGTTGGAACCGCTGGGCTAATATTTGGCGCAGGTGATGTCTGGCTTGTTGGTCCATCGGTGTTTATGATGGGTGTGGCTTCTGGGACGGCTTTTAGTGTGTGCATGATGTTCTTTAGTTTGCGGACGTCAACGGCAACCGAAGCTGCGGACTTGTCTGGAATGGCGCAATCGGTTGGGTATTTACTCGCCGCTGCTGGCCCGACGTTGTTTGGTGCGCTTCATGATCTGACGGATAGCTATACCGTGCCGCTTGCGATTATCGTGGTTGCTGCATTGTTGTTATTTGTAATGGGAATGGATGCTGGGCGCGATAAGAAAGTTTTTGGGAGATAGGAAAAAGGCTAGTAGAATATCCAAACAAGACAAAATCGCCTTACCCGTTTTTGGGTAAGACGAGAATATTGCTTTACACAAATCGAGCGAAAGCGTTTGTATTCAGGGGATTTGGTGGAATGAGGATGGCAAACTCATTCCATTCTTTTGCATATTGAGGTTCTAATTCGCTTTGCTTCAAAGAACCACAACAAAGCGGAGCATACTGGTGTATGTGATGACTGAAAGCAGGGAGAGGGTAGTTTCCTCGACCATGCGAGAAGTTAAGCGAAACGGCTCTTGTGTAGCAGAACCGTAGAGATGTACCGCATCCTTGTTCTAAATATAATGAAGGACCGCCTATTCGCGATGCTCCTAGGCATATTGGGGCTGTAACTCATTGCATTTCGAACAGCCCCAACAATGCGAGCGCTTGTCGCCGATTTATTTGGGTTATGCATTTATTTTTCTAGATATGCCCATCTAAAGCTGTATGGTGCGCCGAAAAGATGTTTTACTACGCCTTTTACGTATGGTTTTTCAAGGACGGCTGTGGCGTTTTGGTATAATGGTGCGATTGCTGCGTCGTCATCGAGTAGCACTTTTTCGGTTTGGAGCATGGCTTGCCAACGGGCTTCTGGATTCGTCGCAAGTGTTGTGGAAATATCGGTTGTCAATTTGTCGTAAGCTGGGCTTGAGTAGCTCATATTGTTGTAGTTGTTGTCTGTTTGCCAACTTGCGATGTAGGTCATTGGGTCTTTGTATGCTGGTGCCCAACGCGAAAGTTGAACCGTATAATCTTGCGCCTTATCAAGTGCTAGCCTGTTTTTGTAAGGCACTGTTTTTAAGTTGATTTTGAGCCCGTCGAGATTGGTTTGTAGCTCGCTTTGAATGAACTCGAGGGTTTTCTTCGCGAATTCTTGGTCGTCACCTACTAGTTCGAGCGTGATTTCGCTTTTACCGAGTTGTTGCTTCGCTTTCGCAAAATGTTCTTTGGCTTCTGCGACGTTATATGTGAGGTGATCGCCACTATCTTCGCGGAAGTCTTTGCCTGTTTTCGGATTTTGGGCAAAACCGTTTGGAATTTCGCCGTTAATTGGTACCGCACCATTCGCGATGACCGTGTCGGCTAGCGCTTCTTTGTTAATCGCTTTTGCAATCGCTTTTCGTAATTCTACATTCGCAACATCCGATTGTTTTTGATTGAATTTTAACCAATATACGTAGGAATCGGGTTCTGCAACGAATTCTTTATTGTCTTTGTATTGGCTCGCGTAATCGCCTGTTAATGGGGCACGGTCAACTTTTCCTGTGTTGTAGAGATTGACTGCTGAGCCTGGTTCTTTGGCTACTTGGACATCGATGCGATCTAATTTGACGTTTTTCTTATCCCAGTAGTTATCGTTTTTGATGAAACTCCAGCTTTTGCTTGTGCCCGACCAATCGGACATTGTGAATGGGCCGTTGTAAAGTAAATGATCGGAATCTTTGGCAAAGTCTTTCCCTTCTTTGCTCACGTAAGCCTCTTTTTGTGGATAGAACGGGCCGAATGTGAGTAGTGAGTTGAAGTACGGCACGGCCTGTGTCAGTTGGATTTCGATGGTTTTGTCATCCAGTGCTTTCACGCCGAGTTCTTTTGGATCTTTTTTACCGTCGATAATATCGCTTGCATTGGCAACGACATCGCGGTATAAAAAGGAATACTGGGCGCCCGATTTTGGATTGACGACTTTGCGCCAAGCGTAGATGAAGTCATCGGCTGTGAGATCTGATCCGTCTGACCATTTCGCGTTGTCGCGGATTTTGATGGTGTATATTTTTTGATCTTTACTTATTTGAGGCATGGCTTCGGCTGCTGCTGGGATGATTTGGTCCTTGGAATCAAGCGTATAAAGCCCTTCAAAAACTTGATTCATCGCGGTGAAGCTGACGCCGTCTGTTGCAAGTGATGTGTCCATGAGTGGAATTTCTGTGGATTCGATGACGCGCAAGACTTGTTTATCTGAGGCATCGCTCGCCGTGTCTTTTCCTCCTCCGCATGCTGCTAATACGAACATGCTGGCTACTAGAATCAAGCTGATAATATATCTTTTTTTCATATGTAAAACTCCCCTTTTTTGTGTGACTGTTTCTATCATACGCTATTTTGACGCGAAAATAAATACCTTTTTCTAAATTAATAGAATTATTTTATAATGTTTATCACGTTAAAGGAGATAAGCAGTTGACCTATCTCCTTTTTTGGCAGACTAGATTTGTTTTGTATCTTCGTATTCTTGTTTTATATCGACTAATAGCGCTTCGTTCGTGTAGAGTTCTAAAGCGGTTAGCGCGAGCAGTTTGGCGCCTTTGATTAAGGCCTTGTCTCCAGCAGCGGATCTTGCGGCTTCGCGGAATTCAACGGTATGCCCAACGAGGTCACTGGAACCAATTTTGATATAAGGGTGGATGGTTGGGATAACTTGGCTAATGTTTCCTGCATCTGTGGAACCAATGCCGCGACTATCGGTAATTAGCGGTTCGTCTAGTTGCTCCGCGATACGTGCGAACAGGCGATTGAACTGTTTATTAATCAGGAAATCATCGACGCCATTCTGGATATTCGTCACTTTAAACGTTGTACCAGTTTGAATCGCAGCACCTTCTGCGACTTGAATGACGCGCTTCGTGATATCATCGAGACGGCGACGTTTGTCAGCGCGCGTGAAAAAACGGGCACGGGCGTAATCTGGAACGATATTCGGCGCTTGACCACCATCCAAAATAATGCCGTGAATGCGCACATCGGAGGTCACGTGTTGACGTAAAGCATTGACGCCGTTATAAAATTGGATAAGGCCGTCCAGTGCGTTAATGCCATCTTCTGGGTTAGCCGCGGAATGGGCTGGTTTCCCGAAGAACTCGAATTCTAAAACGTCCACGGCAAGCGATGGTGTCGTTAACGCGGAGTCGCTGGATGGATGAATCATGAGCGCGGCATCAATACCTTGGAGGAGATTATGCTTCACAAAGCTTCCTTTCGCACTGCCATTTGGTCCACCTTCTTCGGCTGGCGTTCCAAGTACGACTACTTCCCCACCCGTTTCCTCGATTACTTCGGCGAGTGCGATGGCTGCGGCAACGCTCGTTGTGCCAATGATGTTGTGCCCGCATGCATGTCCAAGCCCTGGTAGCGCGTCATATTCCGCTAAAAAGGCAACTGTAGCGCCTGGCTTCTCTGCTTTTTTACGAGCGAGGAAAGCGGTTTTGTGGCCTGCTACGTCTAATTCCACGGTGAAACCAGCTTTTTCAAGGATGGTCGCCAGTTTTTCGCTTGCGTAGAATTCTTCGTTGCCGATTTCTGGGTGGTCGTGAATATCGTGACTTACTTCAATATAGAAGTCTTGATGCGCGTCAATATTTGTTTCAATGGCCTCAGACCATGTCAGTTTTGCTTGTACCATGTGCAACGCCTCCGTATTTCGAATTTATTTTTTTGACCACGTTTCTTTATACGTTTCTAGCTCATCAAGCGGGATAAATGCTGGGATGGAGCTACCTTTATATGTTTTTTCGATAAATTTCTTCATGTCATCGGAGTGGTAAATTTCCACAATTTTTTTCAAAGCTTCGCGATCTGTGTCCCCTTTTCGAACGGCAATAATGTTAATATAAGGTTTCGCCGTATCTGACTCTAGGAAAATCGAGTCTTTCAGCGGGTTCAGTTTCGCCTCAACAGCCACACCGTTATTGATTGTTGCCGCATCCACATCGTCTAGCGCGCGCGGAATTTGACCAGCTACCATTGGCTTAATATCGAGCTTTTTCGGATTTTCTTTGATTGCTTCTGGTGACCCGTTCCCATCAAAATCATCAACCAACGTGATAAGTCCCGCCTCTTGCAGCAAAAGCAAAGCACGGCCGTAGTTCGTAATATCATCAGGAACAGCGATAGTAGCGCCATTTTTAATATCCTTAATGTCTTTCACTTTGTTCGAATAAACGCCCATTGGAGCAATGACCGTCGAAGCAAGCGGTACAAGATCTAGCTTATTTTCTTTAATAAAAGAATCGAAATAGGCAACCGTTTGAAAAGCATTCGCATCCAAGTCCCCGTCAGCAAGCGCGCGGTTCGGCAAGACATAGTCACTAAATTCTTTCAATTCGATATTAATACCATCCTTCTCAGCAATCCGCTTAATTTCAGGCCAAGTCCGATCCCCAGCACTCACACCAATCACCAAATTCTTCTCGTCCCCCTGCGCCTTCTCATCTGAACCACCACAAGCCGTAGCAACAACAGCCAACAATACCAACGTCAAAACTAAAACCAACTTCTTCATCCAAAAAACTCCCCTATTATTTATTATTTTATCTTTTCTTAAAATCATGTTTAAGTGTCCTTCACGATTGAACCTCCAAACGGAGGTGGCGCCGAGAAATGCTTAGATTCTAGGCAAAGCCGAGCAACGGAGTGGAGCGTACGATTTGTACGAGAACCCCGTAGCACAGGTTTTAACGACGAAGATGAGCGTTTCTCGGCGTCGCCGGCGCCTAACGGCGGCGGATTTTGCGAGAAATGAAGTTCCCCAGCGACTGGACACTTTGGACAATAACGACCAAAATAATGACTGTAACGAGCATCGTGATATTATCATAACGCTGATACCCATACGTAATCGCCAAGTTTCCAATCCCGCCTGCACCAACAACTCCTGCCATTGCCGTAGCACCAACGAGACCAATCGTCGCGGTAGTTAGCGTCAGAATCAATGAGCTAAGACCCTCTGGCAACATAAATCGCCATATAATTTGCCACGCGTTCGCGCCCATCGCTTGAGCTGCCTCGATAATCCCTTGATCCACCTCTAAAAGCGAGTTTTCAACAAGTCTTGCAATGTAAGGTCCTGCGTAGAAAACAAGTGGAACAATCGCGGCTTTCACGCCAATGCTCGAATCGACGATGAAACGCGTCACAGGAATCAATGCGACTAGTAAAATAATGAATGGCACCGAACGCAAAATGTTGATAATTGGGTTTAAAATATTGAAAATCACTGTATTTTGCAAAATGTGACCTTTTCGCGTTACGACGAGTAAGACACCGAGTGGTATCCCTATAAGGCAAGCAAATAAGAGTGACCACGTAACCATGTATAGCGTTTCAATAAATGCCGTGCTTAGCTGTTCAGATGTGACTTCCATGCGCTCCCACCTCCTCTAATTTGACATTTTGCGTCGTTGCGTAAGCGAAGGCTTTTGCGATTTCTTCTGGCTCACCTGTGACTTCCACGATCATGTAGCCAAACGCAATCGCCTGAATTTCAGAGATATTCCCACTTAGGACGCTGACATTGACGTCAAATTGTTTGGCAATATTCGAAAGTAGCGGATTTCCTGATGATTCTCCCACAAATGTGAATTTCCAAACGGTTGCATCGTGATTTTGAATCAGCTTCAGTGCGCTGGCTGGAATATCGTCATTGATTACCGTCTTGACAAAGTTTTTCGCCGTTTGGCTTTGTGGTTTTGAAAAGATATCGAATACTTTGCCTTCTTCGATAACTTTACCGCCTTCCATCACCGCTACTCGATTGCAGATTTCGCGTATCACGGACATTTCGTGGGTGATGAGCAGAATCGTGATATTGTATTCTTTATTGATTTTTTGTAACAGTTCGAGAATCGCGCCTGTTGTCTCTGGATCTAATGCGCTCGTTGCCTCATCGCACAGGAGCACCTCTGGATTTGTTGCGAGTGCACGTGCAATCCCGATACGCTGCTTTTGGCCGCCGGATAATTGGTCGGGATAATTCTTTGCTTTATCTGCTAAGCCAACAAAGTCCAACAATTCCAGCACTCGCTTTTCGCGTTCTTTTCGGTTTGTATGTATTAAAGCTAGCGGTATCGCGATGTTATCGAAGACCGTTTTGGAATTCAATAAGTTAAAATGTTGAAAAATCATGCCAATCTTTTTTCGTTCTGCGCGAAGTTCTTTGGATTTTAATGTTGTTAAATCGGTTCCTGCCACAGCCACGGAGCCTTTTGTGGGCCGCTCCAGTAGGTTTACCGTGCGAATCAAGGTACTTTTTCCTGCGCCACTAAAGCCCACTACGCCGAATATGTCGCCTTTTTCGATGGTTAAGCTAACGCCGTCTAACGCGGTAATTTCTTTGCCTCCGCTTTTGAATGTTTTTGTTACATTTTTGAATTCGATCATCCTATCACTCCCTTAATTGCCTTACCCACAAAAAAATCTCCCCTTAAGTTAATAAGAGGAGATTCTAGTCCAAACATCTATGTACCGAATAATTATACAGTCATATGAATGCAGTCTTTGTCGTCTCACCTTATCTACCAAGCAAATGGAATGCTTGTTGGAATTGGCACAGTATCAATACATGATCTGTTGCCGAGGTTTCGTAGGGCCAAATCCCTCCACCTCTCTGGATAAAATGTGTAAGTCGTTATTTATTTTTTATAACTATATCGTGTATTTCGGATACTGTCAACCACTTTTGGAAAAGTTCTTTGTTTATTAATCGTTTTTTCTGCGCAATTGTTCGAGTTTCGCTGCGATGCGTGCTTTGTTTTCCGCTGTTGTTTGGGCGTCTAGTGTGATTCTCGTGCCATCGATTAGAACCGAACTGCCTTCGTGAATATTTTTTGGCAGTTTGGTTTGTGGGATTGTCCATATTTGCTCATCTGGTTCGAGTAGAAAAACCGCTTTTCCATCCTCGATACGGTCTAAAATCGCTTTTTTGCTCATGGTACACCTACTTTACGGTTGCTTTGCCTTGTTCTTTGATTTGTCGAACAATGCCGTCGCCTATTCCGTTTATTTTTTTCAATTCGTCAATTGATTTATATGGTCGTTCGGCTATAATTTTGTCTGCTAAAACGGGGCCAATGCTCGGTAGATATTGCAGTTCTTCTGCGGTTGCTGTGTTAATATTAATTGTATTTGGCATCGGAACCGCCTCGCCTGGTTCTTCTGTTGTTTGTTTGCCAGTGCTATTTCCAGGTTCCGGTGTGCCGGATTTTTCTGTCGCGACGTGGATTTGTTTGCCATCCGTCTCGATTGTTACCGTTCCTTCGACATCCGTTCCATACGTTTTGATATCGCGATCCTTGAGCCACTGAATGACTTCGCGGTGCGGGTGCCCGTAGGAATTTCCTTTTTCAGCAGAATACACGGCGACTTCCGGTTTGACTGCATCTAAAAAGTACGGCTGATTCGATGTTGACGAACCGTGGTGTCCCAAATCGAGAATCTGGGCGTTTAAATCTAGGCCGCTGTCGACCATTTCTCGTTCGCGTGACTTTTCTGCGTCTCCTGTAAAAATAGCCGCAATATCTTTGTATGTTAGACGAATCGCGATGGAATCGTTGTTAGCGTTATCCGATAATTTATCCGGACTCAGCACCTGAATCCCAAACGGTCCGAATGTAGCTTTTTCACCGCGTCTTGGCTCCTTATATTTCGCGTCCGAAGCCAGAGCGGCATCAATCACGCGCTCATAAATCGAGCTATTGAACACGAGTCCATCCATCCAAATTTCTTTCGGCTTATACTGTTTGATGACTTTATCCGCGTTGCCAATATGATCTGAGTGCGGATGTGTTAAAAGCAACAAATCAATTTTTTCGATATTCGCTTTTTCTAGATATGTCAAAATCCGATTATCGTCATGGCGGCCAGTATCAATCAGAATCGTTGTGCCATCATCGGCTTGAATAAGCGTGCTATCCCCTTGCCCGACGTCAAAAAAAGTGAATTTCGCGCCGTCTAACGTATTTTCGGTAACGCTGGATGTTTGTGTATTATTTGAGCATCCACCAATAAGCATGACTAAAATAATCCCCATGATGCTCCATTTTGCTAATTTCTTCAAAATCTCAACTCCCTAATTCTCTTCCCCTTAGAATAGCAGAATCGCTTCTTGGAGTAAAGAGTTGCCGGAAAAGTTGGGAGATTTACACCAAATAAAACGAGCCCTATAAAGGACTCGCCAAAATTTCGAAAAACCACTTCACATGATTTCCTACCAAACCTCAGCGGATCGACAAATGCTTAGTTTCTAGGCAAAAGCACTGTTCCAGTGCGGAGCGTACTAAAGTACGTGAGCGCTGAAACAGTGCTTTTAACGACGAAAATGAGCGTTTGTCGATCCGCTGAGAGATTTATTTTACTTTCTCGAAAAATTTGAAGGTTACTTCTTCGCTTTTTGGATTGTAATCAATGATCCAGTCATGATCTTTAAAGTACCAGTAATCATGATCTTCTACGTAGAATAAAATATCGCCGATTTTGTGTTGCAATGCCATTTCCGTGGGTTTTTCAGATACTAATCCGATTGAAAAACCAGGATGTAGGGAACTGTTGGAGCCACCATATTTTGCGAATAATCTAATTCCATTTCCATCGGCCGTGTTAAACTCATTTCTAAACCAGTGTTGTGCTTGATCGCTTACTTCGATTTGCATTGTCATCACTCCTCTTCCCTATTTCGATTACTGCAAGGATAGCAGATATCTACTCACTTCGCATGTATTTTGCTTACAACTAGATAACTGTATGTACCACTTTTTTTGAAAAGTTAAACTTCTTTTTTGATAAAAGCTTAAAATATAATTTAATACCTCAGTATGATTGATAGCTAAACACGACAAAAAATCGCCAAACCTATTATGCCAGGTAAGACGAAAATTTTGCTTTAAACAAATCGAGCGAAAGCGTTTGTATTCAGGGAGTTTGGTGGAACGAGGATGTATCACATCCTTGTTTTAAATATCTAGAAGGAACGCCTATTCTCGATGCTTATAGGTATAACTCATTTCGAACAGCCGGGAAGGATTACATGCTCGCTTCGCTCTCATGCATATTGGGGCTGTAGCTCATTTCATTTCGAACAGCCCCAACAATACGAGCGCTTGTCGCCGATTTATCTGGGATATAATCTATTTCTCTAGAGGTCCTTTTCCTAGGAAGGCTTTGAACATCCAGATATGTTTGTCAATCGATGCTTTGAAGCCGATGAGCATGTCTTGTGTCACGTCGTCGCCTTCTTTTCCTGTTAGTTCGATGCCTTGTTGGTATTCGTCACGTAATAATTCTAACGTGCCAACAAGATCTGCCATGAACTGCTCGATTGTTTTTGGTTTTGTGTATGGTGCTTCTTCTACGCTTGCGTTTTCTGAAAACTCTTTTAGGGTGGAGAATGGTGCGCCACCGATTGCTAGTAAGCGTTCTGCCACTTCATCCATTTGTTCGCCGAATTCGCTGTAAAGGTCATCCATTTTTTCGTGCAGTGTGAAGAAATTGTGCCCGCGCATGAACCAGTGGATTTGGTGAATTTTCACCGTAAATACGTTTAAGTTCGCCACCTGATGGTTTAAAAATTCTTTTGTGTCTACTGAATTGATTGTTTTCATTTATAATTCTCCTCCTTATTTATAATAACTATTATCTAATAACAATTATAAACTAGTTTTACCGATTTGTCCAATCGTGTTATGCCTCACAATCACTTGTACCACTATGCGTCATTTTAAAACATGGTTGACATCTTCTTATTTTGTAACTACAATGGTTACAAAGGAGTTGGTTTGGATGAAAATAAGTAGCCGTTTCACCGTTGCTACCCATATTTTATCACTAATTGCTACCCAAGAGCCACCATTAACCTCTGAACGAATTGCTGGGAGTGTTAATACGAATCCAGTTGTGATTCGGCGCATCAGTGGTCAGCTGAAAAAGGCTGGGCTTATTGCAGTCAAGGCTGGGACTGGTGGCGCGACGCTTTTGAAGCCTCTCGATCAAATCACGCTTTTGGAAGTGTATAAGGCCGTGGATAGTGTCGAGGATGGGGAATTGTTTCAATTTCATGAGAATCCGAATCCGCATTGTGAGGTTGGAGCGCATATTCAAGGTGCGATGGAGCAGACATTGCGTGACGCACAAACCGCGATGGAGCAGGTTTTGGCGGATAAAACGATGGCGAATGTTGTGGAATCGATTCGTGCGGAACTGGCATAAAAAAAGAACGGAATCATTTTTGATGTTAAGGCGCGTCAAAAATGATTCTTTTTGGTATACTGGGTGTAGAAAGAGGTGAATCGGATGAGTATTTGGTTGCGTGGGGCGAGTCCTGCTTTGGATAGTGAGATCGAGACTTGGGAAGAAACGCATCATCTTTCGCTACCGGGCGGATATAAGGATATGTTGCGTGTACATAATGGTGGTTTGCTTGCGAAAAATCATTTTCCGGTTGCGGAGCCGACGTCGTATGGACTCGCGGATGCAGAAATTTATTCGATCGCGGGGCTTGATGGGTTGCAGCGCCACATTTTGGAGGAGCAGGATGTGGATTTGCCGGGTAATCAGGTGTATTTTCATCAAGATGGGCATCGGTATATTGGGCTCGATTATCAGACGGCGGAACCGCGCGTGATTTATGTGGATTTCGAGACGTTGCAAACGCTTGTTGTCGCGGAAAATTTTGCGGATTTCGTGGAATCGCTGTACTTTTCTCCTTTTGATGTGGCTTTTGCGCCGAATTATCCGCTTGAAAAATTGGAGCAGATGTTGGCAATGGCGAATGTGCAGAAGGCGTTGGAAATTTTGCAGTTGCTGGAGGATCGTGCGGAGAAGGATTGGTATTTGACGCAGATTGATGGTTTGCTTCATTCTGAGGAAGCGCCTTTTCGGCAAATCGGGGTGACGTTGCTTGAGAATCAGATTTATTATTTCAGGAGAAAATTGGATGCTACGCGTGTTGATGAGATGTTGCGTTGGCTGGAATCACAGCATTTTTGGCCGGAAAAGGTCGCGGAGTTAAGAAAGGAATGGGAGGATTAAGATGGTAGTTCGTGTGTTGTTTGTGTGTTTGGGAAATATATGTCGGTCTCCGATGGCGGAAGGAATGTTTCGTGCAAAGGTTAATGCGGCGGGGCTGACGGATCAGATTCGAATTGATTCGGCGGCGACGGGAAATTGGAATTTAGGTAATCCGCCACATCGCGGGACGCAGCAAGTTTTGACGAAGCACGGCATTGATTATTCGCAAATGCGTGCGCGCCTTATCGGTCAGGATGATTTTTCTGATTTCGATTATGTGATTGGGATGGATAGCTCAAATATGGCAGATTTGGAGGCGTTGAAACCGCTGGACAGTGATGTTGTCCTGAAAAAATTGATGGACTTTGCGCCTGATGAAAAAGAGTCGGAGGTTCCCGATCCTTATTATACGGGGAATTTCGAGGAAACAGAACGGCTTGTGAGCGCTGGTTGTGAAGGGCTTTTACACGCAATTCGTGAAAAATTCGATATGTAACAAAAACGACGATTCAGGCTCGAATCGTCGTTTTTTCTTATTTTTTTCCAAGGTTCTTGCTCGCTAGGAAATCTTTGATATCCTGTCTTGTCGTGTGTCGCAAACCGCGTTCGATTTGATCAGTCCAGCCTTCTACGCGTTTACCACCCGTTCGCGCGGCATAATAATCGCGAATCGTCGCGTCATAGTTTTTGAAGTCTTCCATGTCTTTTGGTTGATAGTGATTTTCGTGGTAGACAAGTTCCGTCGCAAGCCTTGGTTTGGGTTCGGAACTCGTTGTTGGATGGCCAATCGTCAGGCCAAATAAGGGTGTCGCGTAGTCCGGAATATGTAGTAATTCGGAAACTTTTGCAAGATTGTTTCGGATTCCGCCGATGTAACAAATACCTAGCCCCATCGATTCTGCTGCGATTGCCATGTTTTGAGCGGCCAGTGTTGCGTCCACGGTTGCCACGAGGAAACGTTCCATCGTTGACAGCGATTCTGTGTCTGCACCGCGCGCCTTCCCGATTTCATGATGCCTTGACAAATCTGCGACAAAAACGAAGAATTGGCCTGTTTTCACGACATAATCTTGATTTCCTGCAATCACAGAGAGCTCCTGACGCAGTTTTAAATCGGAAACACCGATAATCGAGTAGGCTTGCACAAAACTCGACGTAGAGGCCGCCTGTGCGCTTTTTACAAGCAAAGCAATCTCGTTCTCCGTCAATGCCTGATCCTTGAAATCACGCACCGAATAATGACTTAAAATTCCTTCAATCGTTTCGTTCATTGGACTCATCCCCTAGTCTTTAAAAATTTTACGATCATAGTGTGGCAGTTGATCCAGCGTCCCGAACTGTTGTTGACGCAAGCATTCATAAATCAAAATAGCCGCCGTATTCGACAGATTGAGCGACCGAATATGGTCTGTCATCGGAATCCGCAAACACGTATCCTCATGCGCCTCTAAAACCGCATCCGGCAAGCCCGTCGTTTCCTTCCCAAAAATAAAGAAGTAATCCTTATTCGTGTCTCGATAATCCACATCACTATACAAATGGCGTCCAAATTTTGTAATAAAATAAAATTCGCCGCCCGCATTCACTTCAAAAAATTCCTCTATCGAATCGTAGTATTTCAATTTCACGTGATCCCAATAATCAAGCCCAGCCCGCTTCAACATCTTGTCATCCGTCGAAAATCCGAGCGGTCGAATCAGATGCAAATACGTATCTGTCCCCGCACATGTTCGTGAAATGTTCCCTGTATTTGCCGGAATTTCCGGTTGATAAAGCACAATATGATTTGCCAATTTCTTCACCTTACTCCTATTAAATTCTTTGCCCGCGTCATTTCTGCTACAACTTCTGCGTCATCGTCATGCGCCTGCATCAACGCCTGTTCCGCGTCTGCCCCGCCAATTTTTCCGAGTGCCCAAGCCGCCGTTCCTCGAATAACCGGTCGCGGATCTTCCGTCATACACCGAATCAGCTCTGGCACCGCCGT
Source organism: Paenilisteria newyorkensis (assembly GCF_000766145.1). Classification (GTDB taxonomy): domain Bacteria; phylum Bacillota; class Bacilli; order Lactobacillales; family Listeriaceae; genus Listeria_A; species Listeria_A newyorkensis. The sequence continues at coordinate 38,931 of NZ_JNFB01000003.1, forward strand.
TTTATCCTTATAGCGCGCCAACACAATAATCGCATTACGCTGAATCGGCTTCTTCCCACGCCACGAGCCCGCCATCGGACCAAATTTTCCCTTGAATTCCTTATTCGAAATCGACAAAAGCGGCTTCAATTCAGGTTTCACCAATTCCGGATCAGGCTCCATCGCCTCGTGAAAATGGAAATCATGCCCACGATTATACGGACACACCACCTGGCACGTATCGCAACCGTATAACCGATTATGCAACACTTCGCGATATTTTTCATCCAAAAAGCCTTTCGTCTGGCTCAAATAACTCAGACAAATTTTCGGATTCATCTTCCCTTCCCCGAGCAAACTCCCCGTAGGACAGGCCTCCACACACTTATTACAATCGCCACACAAATCTCCCATCGGCTTATCCGGCGCTAAAGGCAAATTCGTCAGCGTCTCGCCCAAATAAACAAATGAACCAAACTCCGGCGTTATCAAAAGCGTATTCTTAGCACGCGAACCAAGCCCAGCCCGTTCCGCCACTGCAACATCGGAAAACTCTCCCGTATCCACCATCGATTTAAAGCGAGCCTCCGGAACACGTTCGGTGATAAAAGTCTCGAGTAGCATCAATTTCTCACGAAGCACCGTATGATAATCCGTTCCCCACGAAGCCCGAGAAAAAACACCACGACGCGCCTCTTTCCGGCTCACCGGCTCATTCTTCATTTTCGAAGGATACGCCAACGCAATCGCAATAATCGACCGTGGCTCCTTAAAAATCAGATCAGGATACACACGCTCATCGATATTCGGATGTTCAAAACCAGTTAAAACATCCTCCTTCGCCGCGACTTCCAGCCTTGTTTTCAATTCCAAAAAAGGATCAGCCGAAGCAAATCCTATTTTTTGAATACCTATTTCATCTGCGTACTCAATGATGTCTTGTTTTAATCCGTTCATATCTATATTCTGCAAGGTTCGCACCTCAGTTCTTTTTATCTTGTTTTTTTGTCTTTTTATCTTTTGTCTTTTTGGGTAAGAGTTAGATATGGCTTTAAACAAATCGAGCGAAAGCGTTTGTATTCAAGAAGTTTGGTGGAAGCCGGAAGCGGAGCGTACTCGTGTACGTGAGAACCGGAAGTCCACCAAACTTCTTGAATGCGAACGCTTGCCGCCGATTTACAGCGCATATGATCCACACAAAAATAAAACGCAATGCTTCGCTTATAAAGGTCGAAACACTGCGTTGATAACATATTTAAGAGCGGGTGATGAGAATCGAACTCACGACAACAGCTTGGAAGGCTGTAGTTTTACCACTAAACTACACCCGCATAGTTTAGAACAAGTTGTTCTAGCAACATTTAATATATTATCACTACTACGCGTGTTTGGCAAGGGGTTTTTTAAAACTTTTTTCAAATTCTTTTCGAAAAGCTAAACGGAGTTGAAATGCATCTATTATTAGACTACTTCTTCCCTCCTAAAATAAACATTTAAAACTATGTTCCCACTCTGTTCACTCATTTTTCACATTTGCCAGATACACTGGGATTATCAGTAAATGAAGGAAGTGATGGAAATGGTGAAACAACGACGGATTGATTGGTTTTTAATTGGTATTGCAGTGCTCGCTGCGTTTCTGAATTTTTGGGCTGTATGGAATGATGATACGGTAAACCCTTATTATACGGCGGCGGTTACGAGTATGACGGAGAATTGGTCTAACTTTTTCTACGGGGCGCTTGATCCTTCTGGGTTTGTAACGGTGGATAAGCCGCCTGTCGCGCTCTGGTTACAAACGATTAGTGCTCTTATTTTTGGGATTCATGGATGGAGCGTTATTTTACCGCAAGCGCTCGCAGGTGTAGCCTCGGTTCTATTACTTTATTTCCTCGTAAAACCGACATTTGGTAGCTGGGCCGCTCGAATCGCAGCACTTGTAATGGCTACGACGCCGATTGCTGTTGCAGTTAGTCGGACGAATAACGTAGATAGTATTCTCGTTTTCGTACTATTACTAGGTGCATGGGCGTTATTTAAAGCAGTACGCAGAGGAAAAATCGGCTTTTTATTATTGGCATTCGTTTTAATCGGTGTCGGATTTAATGTCAAAATGTTACAAGCTTACATGGTTGTTCCCGCCTTTTTATTATTTTATTTAATCGCAGCAAAATTAAACTGGAAGAAAAAACTGCTACATTTGGTGATTGCGCTCGTAATGATGCTCGGTGTTTCCGTATCATGGGCGGTTATCGTGGACAGCACCTCAGCGGACTCACGACCTTACATCGGCAGTAGTCAGACAAACTCCGTGTTAGAGCTTGCATTTGGCTATAACGGGATGGAGCGACTTCTAGGGCAGGAAACTGGTATGAGTACTGGTGGCGGTCAAGATGGAGCAAATGTACAAGCTGGAGCACCCGGCAGCTCCACTAATAACGACAATATCGCACCTGACGCAAGCACGGAATCGGCTCAAAATGGGCAATCAATGTCCGGTCAACCGCCACAACCTCCAAGCGGTTCCACAAATGGCATGAATGGCGGTGGTCCTGGTGGAAACGGTGGCGGCCCTGGTGGCGGCTCCAAAATGATGGGTGGTACAGGCATGTTTGGTACTGGTACAGCCGGCCCATTACGTCTTTTCCAAACGGCACTCGGTGATCAAATCAGTTGGTTATTACCAATGGCATTGTTCGGCACGGCGGCTATTTTCATCGCTAACTGGAGTCGTAAACGTCGCTTCTTCCAATGGAATACGGAGCAAAAAGAGATGGCTTTCTGGGCTGCGTGGCTTATTCCAGTTGCCGGATTCTTCAGTATTGCTGGCTTCTTCCATCACTATTATTTAATCATGTTAGCTCCTGCAATCGCAGCGTTAACTGGTGCTGGATTTATGGCCCTACTCAAACTTTATCGCAAAAATAAAGGCGTGCCTGGTTACTTATTACCAAGTGCAGTAGTCGCAACAACAGGTCTACAAATGTTCTTCATCGCACAATATTCGATGCTTTGGATGGGATTCGTCGGCGTGATTGGTCTAGGTCTTGCAACGACACTATTCATCGTGAAGCATAAACAACCTGCATGGACTTCTTGGATCGCCGTAGCCTCCTTGGTTGCGCTCCTTTTAGCCCCGACTTATTGGGCATTAACGCCGATGATGTACGGTGGCAACAGCGCGCTTCCAGAAGCTGGTCCACAACTGAAAACAAGTAGTGGTGACGGTTTTGCCGATGCAACGGTGAACGAAAAATTGATTTCCTATCTAGAGGAAAACAGTAGCGGAACGGAATTCTTATTTGGAACAACAGATGCTTCCACAGCAGCACCTTACATTATCAAAACTGGTGAATCCGTGATGGCACTTGGTGGGTTCAACGGCACCGATCCAATTTTGACAGTGAAGGAATTGAAGCAAATAATCAAGGATGGCAAAATAAAATACTTCTATTTACCATCGAATAATAAGGCGAGTAATTCAGATGTTGTGGCTTGGATCGAGGAAAATGGTATGAAAGTGGATAGCTCGGAATGGAGCGACGAAACGACGACAGATGCAACAACGAGCGCGACAACAGGGGGAAATTCGCAACGTGGCGGCATGCAAGGTGGACAATCTGGTGGCACACTCTACAAACTGACGGAGGAGGATGGAGGACAATGACGAAAAAAATCTCTGTGGTTATCCCGCTCTATAATGAGGCAGCGGTCATGGAACAAACGTATCAGCGCTTGAAAAATGTGATGGAGCAGTTGGCCTTGGATTACGAACTCCTCTTCGTGAATGATGGGAGTAAAGATAAGACGCTAGCCATCGTTCAGGCGATTAGTTTCGCCGATCCACACGTGAAATGCCTCGCTTTTTCTAGGAATTTTGGGCATCAAGTGGCAATCACGGCTGGGACGGATTACGCAAGTGGCGATGCGGTCATTATTATCGACGCTGATTTGCAAGATCCGCCAGAGCTAATTCTAGAAATGGTGCATAAGTGGCAGGAAGGTTACGATGTCGTCTATGCGCAACGGTCAAAACGAGATGGTGAGACTTTATTCAAAAAATGGAGTGCCAAGATGTTCTATCGGATGCTGCATAAACTGACAGATGTGGAGATTCCCGTTGATACTGGGGATTTCCGCCTCATGGATCGAAAAGTTTATACGGAGCTGAAAAAGCTGAATGAGAAAAATCCATTTGTTCGTGGTTTGGTGAGCTGGCTGGGCTTTAAGCAGATTGCAGTAGCATATGAACGTGATGCACGGGCGGCTGGAGAAACGAAATATCCCCTCAAAAAAATGCTCAAACTCTCCATCGACGGTATTACTTCTTTTTCCCACCAGCCGTTGAAACTAGCGAGTTACGCAGGTGTCGTCTTATCGGGCGCTGGTTTCATATACATGTTGATCGTGCTGTTTCAAGCGTTATTCACAAGCACGACGGTGAGCGGTTGGTCTTCGATGATTGTTATTCAGTTATTGTTTAGCGGATTTGTCCTCGTGATTCTAGGTATGATTGGCGAATATATCGGTCGGATTTACGATGAGGTCAAGGATCGACCGCTGTATATCGTCGCCGAACAGTATGGCTTTGAAAAATCGCGCGTGCAGAGTGAAGCAGTATTTATGAATCAAAAAGCGAATTAACCAGACGCAAAACCATAGTTTCTCGTGATGCCCAAATATCGCGGAAAATATGGTTTTGTTTTGCTTCAGTAGCTTGAAAATGCAATTTTGCGGGTATTATGAGAAAATAATAGAAAACTGTTAGGAATTGGGTGGGGTAGCTATGATAGATTGGTATAATTCGATGAAAGAGTTTTTCTCATATGATAATGTGATGCAGTGGATGCAGTCGTATCGGGCATTTGGGCCGTTATTAGCATTTTTCTTGCCGTTTATTGAAGCTTTTCTGCCATTTTTACCGTTCTCTTTGTTTGTGATTGTCAACGTGAGCGCGTACGGTTTATTTTGGGGCTTCGTGATTTCGTGTAGCGCGGCGATCCTTGGGAGCTTGTGCGTCTTCTGGATTGTGCGACGGTTCGGGCAAACTCGTTTTTTGCGGTTTGTGACGCATCATCGGCACGTTCGCAAAGTCATGGATTGGATTGATGAACATGGATTTGGTCCGATTTTTATTTTGCTTGTGATGCCGTTTACACCGTCTTCTGCAGTCAATGTGGTCGCTGCTTTGTCGGAAATCCGCTTTTTCCAATTTTTGATGGCGCTTATCGGTGGGAAAGTGATTAAGGTTTTTGCGATTAGTTACATTGGATATGATCTGCGGGACATCTTGCAACATCCTGTGAAATTGCTTATTTTGATCGTGATTGTCGTTGTTTTGTGGTACGTCGGCAAGCGGTTGGAGCGTTGGATGGGGTCGAAAAAGAAGGATATCGTTTAGGAGGTTAGGATGAACATACATGAGCTATTTTTTCACATTCATTATTGTAACGGCGGTGGTTCGAAGTTGATTTTGGCGAAAAAGTTGACGCGGACATTGCAACACCATGCGTTGATTCTAGTGACTAGCGGGACTGGTACGTATGACATTGCGGATAAAGTCGGGACTTTTCGTGAGGGAACGCTTTTCTATATGCCTGCAAATGTGTCGCATTCGATCGAAACGAGCGGCGCTTCCCTGTTTACCGTTCATTTTAGTTACGCGCGTGTTGGATTTAGCGATACCGCTTGGACGATTCAGCCGGAACAAGATTTGCTGGCTTTTTCTCCTGTGATGGCACTTCAAGATTATTATGCTGTGAGTGAAACTTTTGAGAAGTTAGTTACTAGCTGGCACGCAAAGTTACCTGGCTATGAATTTGTGGCCAAAACATTCTTACAACAACTATTTCTCGCGATTGATCAGAATCTTCGGGCACAGCATAAAAATGACGCCACGCGTTTAAAAGTGGAGAGGGTGATTGCTTATATGCAAGACCATGTGCAGAAAAACGTTACGCTCACAGAACTGGCGAATCTTGTCCAGCTCTCCCCTACTTACTTATCCCGAATTTTCAAGGAAACGACTGGCTATTCTGTGATTGCTTTTTTCAATAAAATGAAGGTGGATTATGCGAAAGAATTGATGATGAACGGGATGAAAAAGGTGAAAGATATCGCCGGACAGCTTGGTTTTAGCGATGAATTTTACTTTAGTCGGCTTTTTAAACAGCTGGAAGGAGTCAGCCCAACGGAATATTATCATAGGAATATCCATGGCTTTTAAAATTGTGCATGGATTAGCGATGTTTCCTCGTTTATACTTAGGTTGTTATTGTCTAAGATAACAAAAGGAGATGCGGTCACATGCCGATTTGGAAGCGAAATTTAATTGTTTGTTGGTTTGGAACGTTTGTTACCAGCATCGGGATGAGTCAGATAGCTCCTGTTTTACCGCTTTACATAAAGCATCTCGGCGTTGATAATACGGCGCTTGTCGCTCAGCTAGCCGGCGTGACATTCGGCATTACTTTTATTATGTCCGCTATTTTTTCACCGATTTGGGGGCAGGCGGCGGACCGATTTGGGCGTAAACCGATGTTGTTGCGCGCAAGTCTTGGGATGGCGATTATCATTGGCTGCATGGGATTTACGCACAACGTCTATGAACTGATTGCTCTGCGTACGTTGCAGGGTGTCGTAACTGGATTCGCAACAGCTTGTACAGCACTCGTCGCCACGCAAACCGATGAGGCGCACGCGGGTTGGGCACTCGGAACGCTTTCGACTGGCGCCATCACAGGTTCGCTGCTCGGTCCACTCGTCGGCGGCATCATCGCGGAACATTTCGGTTTGCAAAATGTCTTTTTCATGACTGGCGGACTCTTATTCGCGGCTTTTATTTTAACGGCGCTGTTCGTGAAAGAGAATTTTGTGCGGTCGGAGAAAAAAGTGATGAATACGAAAGAAGTTTGGCGTGCTTTGCCGAACAAAAGCTTTATTTTGACGATGTTTGTGACTTTTTTTACGCTGACTTTAGCGCTTTACTCAGTGGAACCTATCATCACAGTCTATATGCAACAACTATCGAGGGGGGCGTCGCATATCGCGCTACTTTCAGGGCTCGCATTCTCTGCGTCAGGCCTAGCGAGCATCCTTGCAGCACCGCAACTCGGCAAACTTTCGGATAAAATTGGGGCACAACGCGTTATTTTCGTCGCCCTGATTGTGGCGGGTGTCGTTTTTATTCCTCAAGCCTTTGTAAACCATCCGTGGGAACTGATTGCGTTGCGATTTATACTTGGTCTCGCGGTCGCCGGTCTCAATCCTTCCGTCAATATTTTGATTAAAAAAATGACACCACCGGATTTCACTGGTCGCGTCTTTGGTATCACAAATTCGGCGGGTTATCTAGGAATTTTCATGGGATCGGTTTTTGGCGGTCAAATTGCGGCATGGCTCGGCATCCAATACGTCTTTTTCATTACCAGCGCCCTGCTTTTCGTCAACGCTGTCTGGGTTTATTTTAAAGTGTATAAAAAGCTAAATGTAAAACACCAACTAGTAAAGGAGCAAATAAAATGAATTTATCAATCGAAAAAACAGCACTTGTCCTCATCGACTTACAAAATGGAATTATCGGACATCATAGCGCGCCGTATACGCCAGAAGCTATTATCGAGCGTGCAGGAGCGCTAGTCAAAGCCTTTGTAGAAAAAGGCGGATTCGTGGTATTAGTTCGTGTTTCGACGTTAGATGGGAAAGATATGCTACATCCAATAACAGACACGGAGCAAGGCCCAGCCTCGTATCCAGCAGGTTGGGATGCGATTGTCCCGGCACTTGCGGAAATAGATGGCACGTATACGATGACAAAACGGCAATGGGGCGCGTTTCATGGTACAGACCTTGATTTGCAATTACGTCGCCGTGGTATGGATACGATTGTGCTCGGTGGTGTGTCTACTGGCATCGGCGTGGATACGACAGCCCGCGAAGCCTTCCAACTTGGCTATAATCAAGTTTTTGTGGAAGATGTGATGGGCGCTGCGAACAAAGAAATGCATGATTATGTATGCCAAACTATTTTTCCAAGAATCGGAAAAGTACGGTCTAGCGCGGAAGTTATTTCGTATCTATAAAAAAGAGACGATGCAACATGTATGTTAGAATGCAGCAGACTGTAGAAAACTGCTTTACATGATATTTCTCCAAACTTCAGCATGTCGAAAAATACTTAGTTTCTAGGCAAAAGCGAGTACCAGAGCGGAGCGTACTGAGGTACGTGAGCACTGGAACGGAGCTTTTAACGACGAAAATGAGTGTTTGTCGACATGCTGAGCATGTATTTTAGAATGCCGTAACTTCTCTTTTTCACTCTAGATGAAGAAAAATCCATAGGCTGCGATGCTCGTTTCGTGAATATTCGCGGCTTCTAAAACCGGCCGCCAGTCATCGCGCTCTGGATAGATTGTCGTCACGTCCACTTGTTGCTCCTGGCCTGTTGGATTCATCACAAATAGGTGCCAATTATCGTCGTCAATGTAACGAATCACGCCGAATAATGGGCCTAACGCGAATGGATAATACCGACCTTTTCGCAGCGCTTCATGCTGGTTTCGAAGTCGAATCGCCGCATGGAAAAAGTCGCTAATATCAGCGTCTTCACGCCCCCACGGATAAAATTTGCGATTATCAGGATCGGCACCACCTGTAAGCCCCGCCTCATCTCCGTAATACACGCACGGCACACCAGGCAACATCATCAAGAGATAAATCGCCAAACGCAACTTCGCCTTATCTTCCGACAGCATCGTAAAAATCCGCGCGGTATCATGCGTCCCGATATTATTCAAGTTCGCCTGCAACGCCTCATTTGGATAATTCTCCTTCAATGCCATCATTTTTTGCGCCGCTTGTTGTGCCGTCAAGCTTCCGTTAATCAAGTCAATAATAATTTGGCGGAACGGGTAGTTCATCACGCCTTGCAACATACCACCCTCTAAATAATGTCGCCGGTTATCATACGCAATTTTGTTCGTGGCATCTTCCCAAACCTCACCGATTAACACGCGATCTGGATATTTCATCAACGTCTGGCGAATCCCGCCAATAAACGCATCCGGAAGCTCATCCGCGACATCTAACCGCCAACCAGCAATCCCGCGCGACGTCCAATAATCGATGACACTATCCGATCCACCATAAATCAACCGCTGAAAATCCGCATCCTGCTTGTTCACAACGGGCAAATTACTAACGCCCCACCAAGCATCGTACTGATCCGGAAACTGGTGGAACGTAAACCAAGAATGATACGGCGAATCCACGCTTTGATAAGCCCCAACCGAATCAAAATTCCCATACCGATTAAAATACACACTATCCTCACCAACATGGTTGAAAACGCCATCTAGAACAACCCGCATCCCCATCTCGCCAGCCTTATGAATCAGCTCCGCCAAAATCGACTCATCGCCAAACATCGGATCAATTTTCTTATAATCAGACGTATCATATTTATGATTACTCTTCGCCTCAAAAATCGGACTCAAATACAGCCCCGTGATGCCGAGCTCCTTCAAATACGTCAGCTTCTGCGTAATCCCGTCCAAATTCCCGCCAAAGAATTCCCAGCGCACAATTTCACCTTGCGCATTTTTAATATAATAAGGCGTGTCCTCAGATCTCGCATAAATAAACGAATCCGGCTTCGGCGAGCGCACATGATCATCCGCATTAAAAAACCGATCCACAAAAATATGATAGAAAACCGCATTCTGATACCATTCTGGCGCCTTATCCGCATACTGGAAACACGTCAGCTGATACGTGCACATATCATGATAATTCTCCGTGAAAAAACCTTCCCCACCATGCAAATCATGATTATTAAAATAGTACGTCGTCCGCGTCTGCGTATCAAAATCCTGCTGAATTTTAAAATAATAAAAATAAAGCCCCGTTGCCGCATATGGCTGGAAGGAAACCTGGTAAGCATTACCCTGCGTAGGGTTCATCTCAAAACTTTGCTCCTCCATGCCATCTTTGTGAATCTTAAGTTCCACTTTGGAAACGTAAGGAAGCGCGACATCGATTCGAAAATCAATCGTCGCGCTCACATTCACTGCGCCAAAAGGTCGTTTGTAAAGCTCATTCCATGAATCAAATAAGACTACTTTCACCACTGGCTAAACTCCCTCTCGTCACAGATTTTTATTGTGGTGCACATTCCAAATCTCATCCGCATAATGCATAATCGTATAATCCGACGAAAACTCGCCCGCATGTGCAATATTCAAAAGCGACATCTGATTCCACTTCTTCCGATCACGATACAGCCCGTCAATCCGCGACTGCGCGTGCACATACGACTCATAATCCTTCAACACAAAATACTCATCATTGTACTTCAAAAGCGAATCAAAAATCTCGCGTCCTTCCGCCTCAATGTTCGGAATCGTTCCATCAACCAGCGCATCCAGACAACGTTTCAAGCGCGGATTGTGATCATAAATCTCCTGTGAATGATACGAATTAGAATCATAAAAATGATACAATTCCTGATCCTGCATCCCAAACAACAGCATATTCTCATCGCCTACTTTATCCCGAATTTCCACATTCGCCCCGTCAAGCGTCGCAAGCGTAATCGCCCCGTTTAGCATCAATTTCATATTACTCGTTCCCGACGCCTCTTTCGTCACAAGCGAGATCTGCTCACTAATGTCCGCCGCTGGAATAATTTTCTCCGCCAATGTCACGCCGTAATTTTCCACAAAAACGACCTTAATTTTGTTATCAATCGTTGTGTCGTTGTTGATCAAATCCGCCACCGCATTAATCAGCTTGATAATTTCCTTCGCGTACGAGTAACTCGGTGCCGCCTTCGCCCCAAAAATAAAGACGCGCGGTACTATCTCTTCCTCCGAATGCGTTTCCTTCAACTTCAAATACAGCGATAAAATATGCAGCACATTCAAGAGTTGGCGTTTATACGCGTGAAGTCGCTTGATTTGAACATCAAAAACCGCATTAGGATCAATCTCAATCCCCATCGCTTCCTTCACGTAATCCGCCAACCGTTTCTTATTCGCCAATTTGACCTGTTCTAATTTTTCAAGCAGAACCGTGTCCTCTTTAAAGGCTTTCAGTAAGTATAGCTCATTTGGCTTCTTCTTCCATTCGGTGCCGATATAGTCGCTAATCAAATCGCTCAAACCTTCATTGCTCAGAAGCAACCACCGGCGATGCGTAATGCCATTCGTCTTATTATTAAAACGAGCCGGATACGCCAAATAAAAATCATGCAGCGCCTTCTCTTTCAAAATTTCCGTATGCAGCTTAGCCACACCGTTAATACTGTGGCTACCAATAATCGCCAAATGCGCCATGTGAATAACGCCATCTTGAATCACCGCTGTACGATGCGTAAAATTCTCCCCATAAAGCGGCGTCATGCTTTCCAGATGTCGGCGATTAATCTCACAAATAATCTGGTAAATCCGCGGCACTAGATTCGAAACCATTTGCTCCGGCCACTTCTCAAGCGCTTCCGCCATAATCGTATGGTTCGTGTACGAGCACGTTTTCATCGTAATCGCCCAAGCAGCATCCCAGCTCAAACCCTCTTCATCAAGCAAAATCCGCATCAATTCAGGGATACACATCGTCGGGTGCGTGTCATTAATATGAATCGAAATCTTCTCCGCCAAATGCTCCATCGGCACGCCCAGCTTCCGGTAATACCGAATAATGCTCTGCACACCCGCCGACACGAAAAAGTACTCCTGCTTCAAGCGTAGCAAGCGACCATCATAACTCGAATCATCCGGATAAAGCATCTCTGAAATACTATGAATCGACTTCCGCCGCTCTTCCGAAAAGTAATCCATTTCCTCACTCGGCGGAATTTCAGCCGACCAAAGCCGCAAATTGTTCACCGTGTCATTTTCATAACCCGTCATTGCCGTATCGTAAGGCACTGCCAAAATATCCTCCGTATGCGCATAAATCGGCTTAATATTGCCATCCTTGTCCTCTTCCAAATGCACATCACCGAAAAAGCGCACAATCTCCGCCTTATTCTCGCGCCGCGTTTCCCACACATTCGCATGTCTCAACCAATCATCCGGCAGCTCCACTTGGTAACCATTCACAAACTTCTGCTTAAACAAGCCATAGCGATACCGAATCCCGTTCCCATTTCCAGGCACATCACACGTCGCCATCGAATCCATAAAGCAAGCCGCCAATCGGCCTAGCCCGCCATTTCCAAGTCCAGGATCCGCCTCAATCGCCTCTAAACTGGCAAATTCCACGCCAAGCTCCGCCAATCCCTCACGAACCGTATCCAAAATTCCTAAATTCAACAAATTGCTTTTTAATAACTTCCCAGGTAGAAACTCAATCGAAAAATAGTAAACTTGCTTTGCCTGATCCTGCTGATATTCCTTCTTCGTCTGCATCCAATTTTGAGCCGTGTACTCCTTGACTACACTTCCCAATGTGATGTACTGTTCCAATGGCGTCAAATCATGAATTTCAGAGGCATAAAGACTCGTCAATGCACGACTATACTCTTTCTTAAAATGCTCCTTACTAATTTCCAATATGATTCCTCCTTATCGGGCTTAAAAAAACTATGTGTTTCCGCCAAACCACAAGCGCGGCGACAAATGATTAGATCCTAGGCAAAAGCGAGTACCAGCGCGGAGCTGATCGTGTGTCGCCGCGCTTGATCAGTGTTCCTCGTAAATACCCTTATACTTTTCCGCTGAAACTTTCCAGCTGAAATCCTTGTTCATCGCTTGTGTCACGAGTTGTTGCCAGACAGCGGGTTGCGTATCATAAAGCGCGATTGCCGATTCCAAAATATTTCTGAAAACACCAGCCTCATAATTATGAAAACTAAAACCAGTTCCCTCTCCTGTATACTGATTAAAAGGCTGTACGGTATCTTTCAAACCACCCGTTTCATGCACAACAGGAAGCGTCCCGTACCGCATCGCAATCAACTGCGCAATCCCGCACGGTTCAAACCAAGACGGCATCAACAACATGTCCCCAGCCGCATACAACTGTTGTGCAAAACCAATATCAAAATCAATATTCGCCGACATTTTTTCAGGATACACATGCTCGAAAAAGCGATACGAATCCTCAAAACCTGTCTCGCCCATGCCAAGAATCGCGATTTGAATATCCTTTTGCAATAACGCATCTAGGCTTTCCTCGACTAAATGGCATCCTTTTTGATGGGTTAATCGCGAGACCATGATGATTAGCGGCACATCCGTACGAACCGGTAATCCCAAACGTTTCTGCATCGCCGCCTTATTCGCCGCTTTTCCAGACATATCCGCCTGACTAAAAGCGTTTGGAATGAGCGGATCCCTCGCCGGATCATTCAACTCCTGATCAATCCCGTTCAGAATCCCCGTCAATTTCCAAGCATTCGCGCGAAGCAAACCATCCAAACGCTCCCCATAAAGCGGCGTCTGAATTTCCTGCGCATAGCTCGGACTCACCGTCGTAATCCGATCCGCAAACTGAATCGCGCCCTTCATAAAGTTCACATCATCATAATACTTAATCCCGTCCTCATGCCACGTCTGCATCCCAATCCCGAGCAATTCCTCCAACACACGCGGCGAATAAATCCCCTGGAACTGCAAATTATGAATCGTGAGCACCGTCCGAATCCCGCGATACGCCTCAATCCAATGATACTTATCCGCAAGTAGCAACGGAACAATCCCTGTATGCCAATCATTCACGTGTAGCCAATCTGGAATAAAATCAATTTTCTCCATCATTTCACAAACCGCCATCGAGAAAAATGCATAACGCTCTGCATCATCATAATCCCCATACACATTCGGGCGGTCAAAATAATACAAGTTATCAATAAAGTAAAACGTCACACCGTCACGCACCAGCGTCTTCACACCACAAAACTGCTTGCGCCAACCAACGTCCACCGTAAACTGCGTCACATCAACCATCTCATCCTTAAACTCCTGCGCCATCTTCGTGTGAAACGGCAACACCACGCGAATATCCACGCCCTGCTTCACCAACTCTTTCGGCAACGCATACGCCACATCCGCCAAGCCACCCACTTTCACAAACGGAAAGACCTCCGCTGCTGCAAATAAGACTTTCATCCGACTTCCGCCCCTCTGCTCGTCTCAATCTGTTCATCCTTTTTAACCACAATCGGGTTCTCACGCGTACCTATCAACTCGACACCCGGCGCAATCACGCTCTTCTTATCCGCAATCACGTACTCCAATCGCGCACCCGCACCGACTCGCGCACCCTGCATCACCATCGAATGCTTCACACGCGCGCCCTCTTCCAGCACCACATTCCGAAACAGAAGCGAATGCTCCGCCGATCCACGCAACAAGCAACCGTTCGCGACCAAGCAATCCTTAACATCCGAATGCTCCGCGTAAAAAGTTGGCACCTCGTTCTTCGCCTTCGTATGGATTTTCTGATTCTCTTGGAACAACGCCGACAAATGACGATCCTCCAACATATCAAAATTCCCTTCAAAATACGAGTTCACCGAATAAATTTGGCGCAAATAACCCGTATACTCAAACCCATTCGCATTCGTATGTTCCACCGCCTGTTTCATCACCGCATCCAGCGAAAAATCACGCCCGGTTTCCCGATAATTCGCAAGCAATTTCAACAACAATTCCTGCTTCAACAAATAAATTTCCAAGCTAAGCGCACTACTTTCAGTCACCCGCTCCGATTTGCCCACTTCCTCATGCGCCAAAATTTTACCTTCCGGCGTCACATCAAGCGTCATCAAATTCTCATGATCCCCCGCCTCAATCGGCGCCGTTAGCTTTTTATAAACGACCGTAATATCCGCTTCCTGCTGCTTATGATGTTGCAAAACACCCTTCAAATCGATATTACAAATCATCTTACTTCCCATAATAACCACGTATTCCGTCGCCGATTTCGTCAAGAAGTTCAGGCTATTATCATAATTCTCCTGCGAAAAATCATCCGCATTCCGCTCATCAAACACGAACAAACCACCGTACATCGTGTTCAAATCCCATTCCTTCCCGCTCCGAATATGATCAAATAACGAACGATTATTCTCATTCAAAAACATCGCAATCGTATTGATACCAGCATTCGTCATATTCGACAACGGGAAATCAATCAAGCGATACCGACATGCAAATGGCATCGCCGCAAGAGGCCGGTTTTTCGTCAAAGGCTGCAGTCCTTCTTTATTTTCCGATAAGTTTAAGATTCCACATATTTTATTAGCCTTCATCTTCCGACACTCCTATCATTTCATGGTGACCAACAACCTCAATCTCGTCGCCACCCAAAATTTCCACATTATCCGCAATAACCGCATTTTCGCCTACAATCGCGCGTTTTAACACGACATTTTTCCCAATCACCGCATTTGGCATGATGACACTATCCTCAATCACGCTATTCTCGCCAACCTTCACATTTTGCGACAATATCGAATGCTTCACCTGCCCATTAATAAAACAGCCATCCACAATCAGCGCATTTTTCACATCCGCCTGCTTCGTAATATGCTGTGGCGGCGCAATCGGGTTTTTCGAATAAATTCGCCATTCCCTATCCCGAATATTCAACTCGTGGCAAGGATTAATGAACTCCATATTCGCCTCCCACAAACTCGAAATCGTCCCAACATCCTTCCAATAACCCGAAAAACGGTACGCGAAAATAGGCTCGCCATTATTCAAATACGCTGGCACGATATTTTTACCGAAGTCACTCATATCAATATTTTTAGACTGCGCATCTTTCAAATACTGCTTCAACAAACTCCATTTAAATATATAAATCCCCATCGATGCCAAATTACTCTTCGGCTCAGCAGGTTTCTCATCAAACTCAATAATCCGCTCCGTATTATCCACGTTCATAATCCCGAACCGCAACGCCTCTTCCATCGGCACCTCAATAACAGCCACCGTCAACGCCGCATTTTTCGCCTTATGATAATCGAGCATTTTCTCATAATCCATTTTATAAATATGATCACCCGACAAAATAAGCACATACTCAGGATCATGACTATCGATAAAACTCACATTCTGATGAATCGCGTGCGCCGTCCCCTTAAACCACTTCTCACCTTCCAAACTAAGATGCGGTTGCAAAATCGTCACGCCACCATTTTTATAATCCAGATCAAAATAAGACCCATCTCCAATATGATCGTTCAACTCGAGCGGCTGGTACTGCGTCACCACGCCCACCGTATCAATCCCTGAATTCGAACAATTGCTCAGCGAAAAATCAATAATGCGATATTTCCCGCCAAACGAAACAGCCGGTTTTGCCATCGTTTTCGTTAAATCGCCGAGCCTTGAACCTTGTCCACCTGCTAAAATCATTGCAATCATGTCATTTTTCATAATTATCTGGGACTGCTAACGAAAGCAAATCCCTCTCACCGCCCTTTTTTATATCCTTTTATCCGTTTCGGTTTTATAATCAGTACACTCATTGCTGGCATTATTACTTCAATACTATAGGCTTGCCCGTTATGCCCCTCATGACTCGTGCGCATTTCCGGCTGAGCCACATGCCACGTTCCGCCAAAATCATGCGACTCCGTATTCAATAGCTCCTCGTAAATCCCTTCATAAGGTACGCCAATCCGCACCCGCTGTCTTTCCACTGGCACAAAATTACACGCCACAATCAAGAAATCGCGAGGCTTTACACCTTGGCGAATAAACGTCAACAACGACTCATCCCGATTATCCGCATCCAAAATCGCCATTCCTGCCGGATCATGATCCAGCTCAAACAACGCCCGATGCTCCACATAAATCTCATTCAACGTCCGCACAAAAAACTGATACTGGTGATTCAAATCCTGCTCCAAATCCGTCCATTCCAATTCCTCCGCAAACTTCCATTCCAAAAATTGCCCCGTCTCATTGCCCATGAAATTCAATTTTTTCCCAGGGTGCGTCATCAAAAACGCCTCCAACGTTCGGATCCCAGCAAATTGATTATAACGATCGCCTGGCATTTTGTGCATCATCGACTTCTTGCCATGCACCACTTCATCATGGGACAGCGCCAAAATATAATTCTCCTTAAACATATACATAAACGAAAACGTCACGAGGTTAAAATGATCCTTGCGAAACAACGGGTCCATCTCGAAAAATTTCAAAATATCGTTCATCCAACCCATATTCCACTTATAATTAAAACCAAGTCCGTTCGTGTCCACCGGCATCGTCACACCAGGATAAGCCGTACTTTCCTCCGCGATCATCAACATATCCGGATACCGCTTAAAAACCTCGGTGTTTAACTTTTGCACAAAAGCGACACCCGCCTTATTCACGTTGCCGCCATCCTCGTTTGCTTCCCAATACCCATCGTCATAATCCAAATAAATCATGGCAGACACCGCATCGACCCGCAAACCATCCAAATGGCACATCTCAATCCAAAACAGCGCATTCGAAATCAAAAAACTATGCACCTCAGCCTTAGATAAGTCAAAATTAAGCGTTCCCCAGCGCACATTATCCGCCTGAAACGACTTCCAATACTCAAATTGCGGCGTCCCATCAAAATAAGACAACGCATTATCATTCCGGCAAAAATGCCCCGGCACCCAGTCCATAATCACGCCAATATTCGCCGCATGACACGCATCCACAAAGCCCATAAAATCTTCCAAGCTCCCGTAACGCGCCGACAATGCATAATATCCCGTAATCTGATAGCCCCAAGACGCGTCCAGCGGGTGTTCCATGAGCGGCATAAACTCAATATGCGTAAAGCCCATCTCCGCCACATAAGGAATCAACGTCTCCGCAAGTTCCGAAAACGTGTAAAACTCCGCATCTCTGCCATCCTTTGGTTTCCGCCAAGAACCCGCATGAACCTCATAAATATTCAGCGGCGCCTGATACACACTTTTGCGCTTCCGCTTCGCCATCCAGCGCCCATCCGACCACTTAAAATCCGGTAATTTCGTCACAACCGCCGCATCTTTCGGCCTCGTCTCAAACGCCAATGCATACGGGTCCATTTTTAATTTCCTGTGCCCATTCGCATCTTCCACCAGAACCTTATAATGCTGTCCCGGCTCCGCATCCGTCGAAAACCCTTCCCAAATCCCAGTCTCACCAATTTTCCTCAATTTCATTCCAGCATCCCAATCGCAAAAATCGCCCACAATGGCAATTCCCCTCGCGTTAGGAGCCCAGACACGAAACGAGAATCCTTCCTTACCGCGTCCATCAACTGCAAACTGACATCCCATCAGCTGATAACTCTGAAAATGACTCCCCGTATTAAATAAATATGTATCCGCTTCTGACATGTTCCCGATCTGCAATTTATTGCTCACTTCACCACACCCTTTTTGAATAATCTGTTTTTTCTCTTTCTCAAAACAAAAAAATCATTCTGTCGCGTTCATTATGAAGTCAATCGGAAACCGTCAAACCTAATTTCCTTATTTCTAATATACCAGATTTCTTCCCTTTTTGAAAATAATACCACCAGTAAAATATATAACATTTTCATATTTTTAGAAATACGTCCAAAATAAAGAGCCTAAGCGCCGTAGCCTAGACTCTCCCGTCCTATTTAATAAACCAAATCTAAAAAATCTTCCATTGTAATGTTACCAAAATAATGTTTTATCTCCACATCGGATAACGCTTTTTCAATCGCTTTTCGCTCGTAATTAACACCACGAAGCTTATCCTCAATCTCCGTCACATCGCCAACCCCGAAGAAATCACCGAAAATTTTCACGTCCGCAATCACGCTCTTCACAACGTCAAGACGCACATCGATGCCACCGACTGGAAAGCGCTTCGTCCGCTCCAAGTTAAACTTAGGTGACTTGCCATAATTCCAATCCCAGTTATTATAACGCTTCTCAGAAATCGCATGAATCTTCTCCCAGTCCGCCTCCGTGAGCACATACTCCTTCACATCCGCGACATTCTCCACATCGAAAATATCGAGCAACAACAAATCGCGAAACTCCTCCGTCGTCATCTTGTTTTCCATGAACTCCGAAATGTTCGCAACCCGGCTACGCACCGACTTAATGCCCTTCGATTCGATCTTATCCTTGCGCACCTTCAGCGACGCCACAACATGATCCAAATTCAGATCAAGCATCAACGTTCCATGTGAAAACATCTTGCCCTTCGTTGCAAATTGCGCATTCCCAGACACTTTGAAGCCATCAATCAGCAAATCATTGCGCCCTTTCAACTCTGCATTCACACCTTGCTTCTTAAGCGCCGTCACAATCGGCTCCGTAAATTTCGCGAAGTTGTGGAACGAATCCCCATCATCCTTCGTAATAAAGCTGAAATTCAGATTCCCCTCATCATGATAAACCGCGCCACCGCCCGATAAACGACGCACAACCTTGACGTTATTTGCCGCCACATATTCCGTATTAATTTCCTCAATCGTATTCTGATTCCGCCCAATAATAATCGACGGCTGGTTAATATAGAACAGCAACACCGGCTCATCCAACTCGAGCTCCGTCAAAATAAACTCTTCCACCGCCAAATTTATCGTCGGATCCAACACATTCTTATTATCAATAAAATACACGCCTTACGTCCTCCTTAAAACTCAATAATCAGGCCTTTTTCAGCCAACACAATTTGCCCATCAAATGCCGACGCCGCTTCCGCTTTTAGCGTCGCCAACTCACCAAACTGCGGCAAATGCGATAACAATAACGTCTTCACGCCAGCATCCTGCGCCAATTTTCCAACTTCCGTGCTCGCCATATGAATCTGACTTTTCCCAGCCAAATCCTTATAAAAATTCGTGTCCGCCATCAACAAATCCGCCCCCTTCGCAAAAGGAACAAACGACTCCTGATACGCCGAATCAGCCGTGAATACAAACACCTTCCCATTCGCCTCCATCCGCATCGCATAACAAACAACCGGATGCACCGTCTTCAAAAACGTGATCGCAAAAGGCCCAACATGGAGCGGCTTGTTCGGATCATACGCCATACCCTCCGACACATTTGGCATTGAAAGATAAGAGAAGCCACGCGTATCCTCATCATGCCCATACATCGGCAACACCGGAACATCCGCGTTCATCCCACCAATCAAACGATAATGCTGCAAAATCCCAACATCCGCCACATGATCCGGATGATAATGCGAAATAATCGCCGCATCAATCTCGTTCGGATCCACATAATTCTGCATAATAGAAACGGCACTCGCACCGACATCAATCAATAATTTAAATCCATCCTCTTCCAATAAATAACTTGACGTTCCCTCATCCACTTTCGGAAAGCCACCCCAATGACCAAACACAGTCAACTTCATGCCGCCACGTCCTCTCTCGATTTAGTTTACCTATTTATCATACACTAAAACGGAGGTGGAGGGTAGATTTTGCGACTGAAAAAAACACGCCACACAGAACCAAAATCCCATGTGACGCATTCTAAAAATCTTATTCAAAATACTTTTGTTTCGCTTCTTTCGTCAGCTTCTCTGTCGAAACCAATTTCCCAGTCGCGATAAAACGTTGATCGGTCTCTGTCGCAACATCACACGTGACTAGCGTAATCTGCGGTTCTTCCGTGTCATCAATCACGCCGACTTCTGTATCTTTCACGATTTTTGTATTTGTTACTTCATAGGTGTACAGATTCGTCAAATCGGTCAAATACACTTTGGCGCCTTCTTTCACATTCATTACTGGGCCAAATAGCATCGAACCGTTGCGCATATGATGTCCGGCAAGTGGGTAATTTCCTTTCCCCATCACCTGATCTGATCGCATTGTCGTCGCACCAGCAAGTAGGTTCGCTGTGTTTGTCCCTTTTAGGACCATCAAACTGAGGTCAACGCTCGGAATGGCAATCGAGCCTACAACGGCATTTTTGTCATAATCTGCGGCACCTTTCACCACCGATGTCATCGAGGGCAATTCGACGCTCGCAAAATCAAAGTTCGCGTCTCTGTTATTATTTTTTTCAAGCGTTTCTGCACTGTAATTCGTTACCGAGTCCCGTCCACTTAGGTACTTCACAATCCCGCTTTTAATGAACGGCGAAAGTACAAGAAGTAACCCGACTATTAAAATGATAATGGCAATCGTTTTCTTCAATATATATTCCTCCTTGCTGTTCTTTTTATTATATAGTAGGTTTAGTGTCAAATGCAACCTAGAAAAGTGTTCGATATTATTCTCTACGTTCTTTTTTATACACGTAATCTCCTTCCTATATTCCCCAGTCTATTTCCAAATAAACCACCCAAGATTCCCCCTCCGAGCATCGATATTCCGCGCCGTTGAGGCATTCCTAGATGAACTCGGTCTCTAGACGCATGTTTTTTAGTTTTGTTTTTGTTAAAGTTATGTTACAATTAGATTAACTTGGGTTTGGAATTAGCGTAACGCTTCTTACATATAGAGCCCAGTTTTTTTTATTCTATTAAAGATGAAAGTACTTACTCACACAGAGTATTAGGAGAGGTGAACTATGAACGAATGGAAACAAAAAGTCCTCAGCTTCTTAAGTAAGAACTACGGATTTTTTATTCTAGCCGTCATTCTATTCTGGCTAAAAACGTATATTGCTTATCAAACGGAATTTAATCTTGGTATCGAGAATGCCATGCAACAATTTTTATTACTTATTAATCCGCTGAGTTCGGCTGTGTTCTTTATGGGACTTGCCTTATTTGCGAAAGGTCGACGCTCGTTTGTCTGGATTATTATCATCGATTTACTATTAACTATCGTCTTGTTTGCGAACATGGTTTACTACCGGTTCTTCAGTGATTTTATTACGCTGCCAAACATTAAAGAGGCGTCAAGCCTTGGCGAACAGAGTGGTAGTATCGGCGCTTTAATGAACTGGACCGATGCGCTTTACTTCTTGGATATCATTTTCCTGATTGGTTTATTGGTATTCCGTGTTGTGAAACCGAACAAAGAAGCGCGTATTCGTGCTCGTAAAACAGTTGGTGTGTTGACGCTAGGTGTGGCGATGTTCTTTGCTAACTTAGGTCTTGCTGAAATCGATCGTCCTGAGCTGTTAACGCGTACTTTTGACCGGACGTATATTGTGAAATATCTTGGTATGACGAACTTCCAGCTGTATGATGCAGTGAAAAGTACACAGAACTCGACGCAGCGTGCCCTTGCTGATAGTAGCGATGTCAATGCCGTGTTGAACTATACAAAATCGAATTATGCCGCGCCAAATCCAGAATACTTTGGTAAAGCGAAAGGCAAAAACGTGATTTACATTCACTTGGAGAGTTTCCAGCAGTTCTTGATTGGTTACAAGCTTCATGGTGAAGAAGTTACGCCATTTATCAACTCGTTCTTTAAGGACAAAAATACATTTAGCTTCACGAATTTCTTCCATCAAACTGGACAAGGAAAAACTTCCGATGCCGAAATGATGCTTGAGAATTCTTTATTCGGACTTCCACAAGGTTCTGCCTTCTCAACAAAAGGTAAGAATACGTATCAATCAGCGCCTGCGATTTTAGGTCAGCAAGGTTATGATTCAGCGGTTTTCCACGGTAACTATAAGAGTTTCTGGAATCGCGACGAAATTTACAAGCAATTCGGTTATAATCATTTCTTCGATGCCAGTTATTATGACATGAATGAAAAAGATGTTTCCAACTACGGTTTGAAAGATAAGCCTTTCTTCCAAGAATCAGAGAAGTATATTCAAACACTGAAACAGCCGTTTTACGCGAAGTTTATCACGCTGACGAACCACTTCCCTTATCCGATTTCGGAGGAAGAAGCAACGATTAAACCAGCAGAGACTGGTGATGCTTCCGTGGATAGCTACATCCAAACCGCGCGTTATTTAGATGAATCTGTGAAAAGTTTTGTCCAGTATTTGAAGGATAGCGGTTTGTATGAGAATTCGGTTATCGTGATGTACGGCGATCACTACGGTATTTCTGATAATCACGCGCAGGCTATGAGTAAAGTGCTTGGTACGGATTACGATGCTTACCAAAACGCTCAAGCGCAACGTGTGCCATTCATGGTTCGTGTTCCTGGTGTGGAAGGTGGCGTGAAAGATACCTACGGCGGTGAAATCGATATTTTACCAACGCTTCTTCACTTGCTAGGTACGGATACGAAAAACTACGTCCAATTAGGTAATGACCTGCTTTCTAAAGATGCGAAACAAGTCGTGCCATTCCGAAACGGCGATTTCATTACTCCTGCTTACTCGATGATTGGTGGCAAGTTCTACAATCAGAAAACAGGTGAGGAAATCACAACTGAGACGGACGCTATGAAAGCAACGAAAGACAATGTAGCTAAAGAGCTCGAACTTTCCGATGAAGTGTTACAAGGCGACCTGCTTCGTTTCTACACACCGGAAGGCTTCAAGAAAACAGATCCTTCGAAGTACAACTATAACAACAAGAATAAAACAATCAGCACAGACAAAGATAGTACAGACGGCACTTCGACTGAAACTAAATAATCATCCAACCTCCCGTTCTAAGAAACTTTTAGGATGGGAGGTTTTCTTTTGCACTTCTTTTAAAAAGCGCTTCCCTTTCGTGCTTTAAAATGCTATTCTAGAAAAAGATAAAGGGAGGTTTACTACATATGAAAATACTGAAAAACTACGCATTCAGCTTATTCTTAATCGCTGGAATTATCGTCGGAGGTGCGGCTGGCCTTATTTTTGGAGATAAGACATCGGTGGTTCGGCCGATTGGGGAATTATTTCTTAACTTGATGTTTGTCGTGATTGTGCCGCTGGTGTTTTTGAGCGTTTCGAGTGCGATTGCGAACATGCAAGGAATGAAGCGGCTTGGGAAGATTATGGGGACTATTTTTGCGGTATTCTTTACGACGGCTTTGATTGCTGCGGTGATTGCGTTTATCGGGACGACGATTTATAATCCGCTAAAAGGCGTGGATATGACGCAGATTATCAAGAACTTGCCTGCTGCTCCAGAGGCGGCTAGCTCGACAATTGGCGAGACGATCGTCAAAACGTTCACAGTGCCTGATTTTCTGGACTTATTCTCTAAATCTAACTTATTGCCCTTGATTGTGTTTTCGATCCTCTTGGGGCTCGCTACGTCGATGGCAGGCGCGAAAGGAAAACCAGTGGCTGATTTCTTGAACGCTGGAACGGAAGTTATTTTGAAAATGGTGAAGGTGATTATGTACGCCGCGCCGATTGGTCTTGGTTGTTACTTTGCAGATACAGTTGGAAAACTCGGACCGCAGATTATTAATGGTTATTTGAATTCTTTCTTACTTTATTTAGTACTCGCGGTTATTTATTATTTCGGCGCTTTCACCTTGTATGCTTTTATCGCGGGTGGTCCGCTAGGTGTCAAAGTTTACTGGAAAAACGTTATTACACCTTCGATTACAGCGATTGCTACATCATCGAGTGCGGCGTGTATTCCGGTTAACTTGCAGGCGACGAAAAAAATGGGTGTGCCGGATGATATCGCTGAAACGGTCATTCCTCTTGGGGCTAATACGCATAAGGATGGCTCTGTGATGGGCGGAATTATCAAGATTATCTTCCTGTTCACGTTGTTTGGGAAGGATATGACTTCGCCGATGAGCATTCTTGCAATTATTGGTGTCGCTTTCCTTGTTGGTGCCGTCATGGGCGCGATTCCAAGTGGCGGTATGACTGGGGAATTGATGATTTGTGCGGTGTTTGGTTTCAATCCTGAGCTCGTTGGGACGATTATGATTATTAGCACTATAATTGATATACCTGCAACATTATTGAATTCCACAGGAAACACGGTTTGTGCGATGCTTGTCAGCCGATTTGTGGAAGGTAAGAATTGGCTTTCGAAACAGTTTGCTTAGATTTACTTGCAAGGCGAAGAGAGGTTTTAGGACTTCTTTTCGCCTTTTTATTTTGCCTAAAATGGAGGCTCCTCCCCGATTCAAAAAATTATTCAAAATTATGGTTTACTTTTCTCAGATTTAGGAGTATGATATGTCGCATAGCTCGAAATAGAAATAATAGTTCACTTTATGAAGTACTGGTATAACTAGATTTCCATGGTTTTTCGGCAGCTATATTTTCGTTTAAAAATCGATTTTTAACAAGTGCATATGGCGTGAATCACAGGATACAGAACTTGTATTTCGCGATAAGAAAAGGGAGATGAAGCATCGTTTAGCTAGTTCCTTACTTATGATCCGCGGATGATGAATCTGGGGTGTTTTTTTATTGGAATCTAGCTTAAAACTTAGCCTAGGGAATTGTGGGAGGTTTATTGGATGATACTAATGCTGGTATTTGCGATTTTGTTGTTGGGTTACTTGGTTTATGCGTTAATCCATCCGGAGAAATTTTAGTTGAGGGAGATAGGGAGACATGGAGATTTTACAAATTGTTGTTGTCATTTTGATTTTGTTTTGCTTAATCAAGCCGCTTGGGACTTACATGTACAAGATTTTTGCGGGGGCACCGACAAAGGGAAATCGCTTTTTTGAGAAAATAGAAGCCGGGATTTTTCGGTTGGCTGGCTTGAGCGAGCGCCCTGCGATGACTTGGAAACGGTATGCTTTTTCGCTCGTTTTAGTCAACGGGATTTTGATGATTGTTGGTTTTGTGATTGTTCTTATGCAAGGGCTTTGGGCGAATCCTGCTGGTTTGAAGGGGCTTGATCCGACGCTTGCTTTTAATACGGTGATTAGTTTTATGACGAATACGAACCTGCAACATTATAGCGGGGAAACGGCGCTGACGAACATGACGCAGATGATTTTTATTACGATGATGATGTTTACGTCGGCGGCAACTGGAATTTCGGTGGCAATTGCTTTTATTCGTGGGATTACGAGTAAGGGCGAGACGCTGGGCAATTTTTATGAGGATTTCACGAAGGCGATAACGCGCTTATTGTTGCCACTGGCTTTTATTTTGACGCTTGTTTTGGTTGGGCTCGCGGTACCGCAGACGTTCGCGAGCTCGCATGTGGTGACGACGCTGGAAGGTGTGAAGCAGACGATTGCGCTTGGTCCGGTGGCGTCGCTTGAGGCGATTAAACACTTGGGCACGAACGGTGGTGGCTTTTTCGGGGCTAACTCGGCGCATCCTTTTGAGAACCCGACGCCGCTCACGAATGTGCTCGAAATGCTGGCGATGTGGTGTATCCCTGCTTCCTTGACCTACACGTACGGCCGCTTCGCTAAAAATCAAAAGCAAGGCTGGGTCATTTTTTCAGCGATGTTTGTCTTGTTTATCGTGTTTCTCGGACTTATTTTCATGTCGGAAAAAGTGGGAAATCCGGTGTTGACGGAGCTTGGTGTTTCGAACGCGCAGGGCAGCATGGAAGGCAAGGAAATGCGATTTGGACTTGGTGGTTCTACGTTGTTTAGTACGATTACGACGGCGGCTACGACTGGTTCGGTGAATAATATGCATGATACGTTGACGCCGCTTGGTGGTATGGGGACACTCGCGCTAATGATGCTGAACGTGGTGTTTGGCGGTGACGGTGTTGGCTTGATTAATATGTTGATGTACGCGATGCTAGGCGTGTTTTTATGCGGGCTTTTGATTGGTCGCACACCTGAATTTCTCGGTCGCAAAATTGAGCCGCGCGAGATGAAGTTGATTACGCTGACGCTTCTGATACATCCGATTATTATTTTGATCCCTACTGCGGTGGCCTTGCTTACATCAGCAGGAACGGATGCAATTTCCAATCCTGGTTTTCACGGGATGACGCAGGTTTTATATGAGTTTACGTCTTCTGCTGCGAACAATGGTTCGGGATTTGAAGGGCTAGGCGATAACACGGCGTTTTGGAATATGACGACGGGTATCGTGATGTTTTTAGGTCGGTATCTCTCGATTGTACTTTTACTCGCAGTCGCTGGTTCGATGACGCGTAAGCAGTTTATCCCAGAAACGATTGGTACTTTTAGAACGGATAATGGCTTGTTTACTGGAATTTTAGTGATGGTTGTGCTCATTATCGGCGCCCTCACCTTCTTGCCCGTTCTCGTACTTGGACCGATTGCAGAAAGTTTAACTTTATAGGAGTGTGTGAAAATGGAGAAAAAAAACGTATTATTTAACCGCGAAATGATGCTCACTGCTATAAAAGATAGCTTTGTGAAATTAAATCCAGTAGCGATGATTAAAAATCCAGTCATGTTTGTTGTCGAAGTTGGGACTTTTATTGTCCTATTGCTCATGCTTTTTCCGCAATTTTTCGGAATTAGCGCCTCGGTTGGCTATGAGTTGACGGTATTTCTGATTTTATTCGTTACGATTTTATTCGCTAATTTTGCAGAGAGTTTGGCGGAAGGTCGCGGGAAAGCTCAGGCCGATTCGCTCAAAAAAACGAAGCAAGATACAACCGCAAAACTTATTCAAAAAGATGGTTCGGTGAAGGAAGTCGCGGCCTCGACATTGCATAAAGAGGACATTGTGCTTGTCGAAATGGGCGATTTGATTCCGAGTGATGGTGAGATTATTGAAGGGCTTGCCTCGATTGATGAGTCCGCGATTACTGGGGAATCCGCGCCTGTCATTAAGGAAAGTGGCGGTGATTTTGCCTCGGTTACGGGCGGTACGATGGTGCTGAGTGATTCGATTAAAGTTCGGATTGAGAGTAATCCCGGTGAATCTTTCCTCGATAAAATGATTTCGATGGTCGAAGGAGCTAAGCGTCAAAAAACGCCGAATGAGATTGCGCTCACGATTTTGCTGATTACACTCACGATTATTTTTATGATCGTTGTGATTACGCTCTATCCGATTGCTCGTTTTAATGGTGTCGAGCTGTCGATTCCAACGCTTGTTGCGCTACTTGTTTGCCTGATTCCAACGACGATTGGTGCTCTGCTTTCGGCGATTGGTATTGCTGGAATGGACCGGGTGACGCGTTTTAATGTCCTTGCGATGAGCGGGAAAGCCGTGGAGGCTGCCGGTGATATCAACACGATTATTTTGGACAAAACGGGAACGATTACGTTTGGAAATCGGATGGCGAGTGAATTTTTGCCTGTGGGTGGTCATTCGGTGGCGGAGATAGCTGAAATTGCAGCGATAAGTTCGCTAAAAGATGATACGCCAGAAGGTAAGTCGGTCTTGGCACTCGCAAAGCAAATGCACATCGCGTTCCCTAGTGATGACGCGCAAATTGCTGAGGAAATCGAGTTCCAAGCAGAAACACGGATGAGCGGCATTACACTACAAGATGGTCGCAAAATTCGAAAAGGCGCGGCGGATTCGATTAGCCGCTGGGTCGAGAGTCTTGGTGGCATTTTGCCCGCAGAAATGCAAGAAGTTGGGGATAGCATCGCGCGCCTTGGTGGTACGCCGCTCGCTGTCTCGGTTGATTCGGAGGTTTACGGCTTTATTTATTTGAAAGATACCGTGAAACCTGGAATGCAAGAACGATTCGCCGAGCTCCGAAAAATGGGAATCAAAACGATTATGTGTACCGGTGACAATCCATTGACCGCCAAAACGATTGCGGCAGAGGCTGGCGTCGATGATTATATCGCAGAATCAAAACCCGAGGATAAGATTCAGGTCATTAAAGATGAACAAGCGCTCGGCAAACTCGTTGCGATGACTGGCGACGGAACCAACGATGCGCCGGCTCTGGCTCAAGCAGATGTCGGTCTCGCGATGAATTCTGGAACGATCGCTGCAAAAGAAGCGGCTAACATGGTCGATCTCGATTCTGATCCAACAAAAATCATCGAAGTCGTGTCGATTGGTAAGCAGTTACTTATGACACGTGGCGCGTTGACAACGTTCAGCATTGCAAATGACATTGCCAAATACTTTGCGATTATTCCAGCCATGTTTGCCATCGCGATTCCTGCCATGGACAAGCTGAATATTATGCAACTCGACTCCCCTACTAGCGCGATTATTTCGGCACTGATTTTTAACGCCGTCATTATTCCGATTTTGATTCCACTCGCGATGAAAGGCGTCAAGTATGTACCGATGAAAGCTAGCAAACTGCTTAAAAAGAACCTATTCGTCTACGGACTTGGCGGCGTCATTGCCCCATTTTTCGGTATTAAAATCATTGATATGGCCGTTTCGGTCTTTATGTAGGAGGGAAAACAAGATGAAAGCACTACGATTATGTCTCGTGTTCACCGTCATTTGCGGGCTGATCTATCCGCTCGCTGCAACCGGCGTCGCACAAGTTATATTTCCAAGCCAAGCGAACGGTTCTTTGATTAAAAAGGATAACCAGGTCGTCGGCTCCAAATGGATCGGTCAAAATTTTGCATCAGAAAAATTCTTTCACGGCCGCGTTTCATCGATTGAAAATGATGCCAGCGCAAGCGGTTCGATGAATTTAGCACCATCAAATCCAGAACTGAAAAAACGCGTGGAAGCATCGATTAAGCGTCTAGAAAAAGAAAATCCATCGATGCCACGCACGAATATCCCTGCTGATTTAGTCACGAATTCAGGCTCAGGACTCGATCCTGATATCTCGGTTGACAGTGCAAATTTACAAGTCGCACGTGTTGCCAAAGCAAACAACCTAAAACCCGACGCTGTTCAAAAGCTGGTAGCAAATAACACGACAACGCGCTCCCTCGGTATTTTTGGTGAACCGCGCATCAACGTTCTTGAACTAAATCTAGCCTTGGAAAAACTACTTGATTAAGGAGGTCCACCGCCATGTCCGAAGAAGCTGATTTTTCCTTTCGCCGTAAAAGTCCAGAAGAAATCCTTGCCGAAATCGAGCGCTTGAAAAAAGGGAAGCTGAAAATCTACATCGGCTCGGCTCCGGGCGTCGGCAAAACCTATCGGATGCTCTCAGAGGCTCAAGATTTGCGTAAAGAAGGCATCGATGTCGTTATCGGTCTTGTGGAAACGCATAATCGCCCAGAAACAGCAGCCATGATTGGTAATCTCGAAACGATTCCTTTAAAAGAGATTCCCTACAAAGGCACCGTTTTCCAAGACCTAGACGTTGAAGCGATTCTAGCACGCAATCCAGATGTTGTGGTGATTGACGAACTCGCGCACACCAACATCCCCGGCTCCAAGCATAGCAAGCGATATCAAGATGTGCTCGAAATCCTCGATCATCGCATTAATGTGTTATCCGCCGTCAATATTCAACATTTAGAAAGTCTACATGACGCTGTGCAAACCGTTACCGGTGTCAAAGTTCGTGAACGTATTCCCGACCATCTTTTGGACACAGCAAGCGAAGTCATCCTGATCGACGTCTCCGCTGAAACGCTTCAAAAACGGCTTCGTGAAGGAAAAATATACGCCAGTCATAAAATCAACCAATCACTCGAAAATTTCTTTACGCAACGCAACTTGTCCGCCCTTCGTGAAATGGCGCTTCGAGAAGTTGCCGATGACGTCGATGACAAAACGGACAAAACCGAAGCAAAACTCCGCGCTGCTGCCGTAAATGAGAAAATTCTTGTTTGCGTTAAAAATGACGACAATGCAGAAAAACTAATCCGGCGTGGCTGGCGAATTGCCAATCGCTTGCGTGCCGAGCTATTCATTCTAACCGCCATACCCGGGAGCCTTAGCGATTTAGATCCCTATACACGTAAAAAATACGAATCCTGGAAAAAACTTGCGAATGAATTCGATGCCCATTTTCTAATTGAAACAAACCATAATCGCAAAATTTTCAGCGTCATTACAGAGGTGGCCAAAAAACATCACATCACGCAAATCATCCTGGGTCAATCGGTAAAAACACGATTGGAAGAGCTCACAAAAGGCTCCGTTGTCAACGCGATTATGCGAGAAACAGACGGCATCGATATCCACATCGTCGCAGATTCCAGAAAAAACTAAAGAAACAGGGTGGATATGCTAAATCTGGCGCATCCACCCTGTTTTGTTAACTAATACCATTTAAAATACAACTCACCGTCCGCTCA
Source organism: Paenilisteria newyorkensis (assembly GCF_000766145.1). Classification (GTDB taxonomy): domain Bacteria; phylum Bacillota; class Bacilli; order Lactobacillales; family Listeriaceae; genus Listeria_A; species Listeria_A newyorkensis. The sequence goes on from NZ_JNFB01000003.1 coordinate 69,822, forward strand.
ATCTCCGCCTCATCGTCCCACTCCGCGCTCGGCATAATCATAAACCGCGTCACCAAAAAGCCAACAATATTCGTAATCAACGTCCGCATAATCGTACTATTCGGCATCTCATTTATTTCCCCACGCTCTTTATAAAAGCCAATAATCCGATCAAACTGCCCCTTCACATGCACCATAAATACCCTCGAAAACTGATCCCGCATCTCCTCGTGATACAGCAATTCCTGCATATAAATCTTGATCACCTGACTATTCTCTCGCGCAAACTCAAACCGATTCCGAACAAGCGTCATTAAAAAAGTCCGAAAATCAGGATATTCCTGCTCAAAAACCTCCGCCACAAAAGCCTGCGCTAAAAACGGAGCCACGCTATCAATCATAATCGGCACCGTAATCGAGGTCAACAAATCCTTCTTCGTCTTATAATGCCTAAAAATCGTCCCCTCTGCAACACCAGCACGCTTCGCAATTTCACTCGTCGATGTCGCTGCAAAACCACGTTCCGCAAACAATTCAATCGCCGCCGCCACGATTTTTTTCTGCTTCTCACTCATTTTTTTATCCTGCTCTGCCACCTCTAACATTTGCGTCAGAATGTCCTTACTTTCCGCCATCGCCGCCAGTCCTTCCTATATTTTACGATATTTTTTCAATGCAAAAATGTTTAGAATCATGAATACGAGCGCAAATCCGACCAAAATGTAGAAATCCGTTGCAAAACCACTGAATCCTTCTCCTTTTACCATAATCGACGTCAAAGCATCCGCACCATAATAAAGCGGCATAATGTGAGCGATCCACTGCAACCAATCCGCCATGCCCTCCAGCGGGAAAATCCCACAAAATAGCACTTGCGGCACAATCACAATCGGGATAAACTGCACAATTTGGAACTCATTATTCGCAAACGTCGACAGCAAAATCCCGAGCGTCAAAGCAACCATAGCCAGCATCAACGTGATCAGCAAGACATACCAAATCGACCCCATCTGCACCATATCTAGCACATGAATCGAGTACAGCGCCACAATAATCGACTGCGCTAGGGCAAAAATACCAAATCCGAGCAAATATCCCGTTTCCAGCTCCCACCGCTTAATCGGCGTCGCCATCAACCGTTCCAAAGTCCCCGTTGTCCGCTCCCGCAAGAAAGAAATTCCAGCAATCAAAAAGACAAAGAAGAAAACAAAGAACCCAATAAAAATCGGTCCAATCGTATCAAAAAACGTCGTGTCCGCATCCCCGTATATATACGCCGTGTCAATCGATAACTGCTGCTGTTCTGGAATCTTCAAATTCACCGCCGGAATATCCAATTGTTGCCCTGTTTGCGCCGCATACTGTTTAGCAATTCCCGCCAACGACTGCTGTATCTTCGCACTCGCCTCCTGCATCGAAACGCCCAGCTGCTTCATCGCGTCCTTTTGCTCCGCCATCAAAGCCGCCTGCAATTTCATCTGAATCTGCTTACTAACACCAGGATCACTATTCTCAAAAGTCAGCATCACATCCGCGCCATCCTGCTTCACGAAAGCATCCAGCCCGTCTGACTTTATCGTCCCCTTCACGTCTCCAACAGAGCTATACTGCTTCACCGACATATCCGTATCCTTGAGCTGCGTTACCATCGATGACGACACACCTTCCACGCCAATTTTCGGCTTCACCGTATCCCCATCAAACAAATAATTAATCAACGTAATCAAAATAAGCGGCGCAATAAACATCAAAGCCAGCGTCCTTTTATCCCGTCTAAACTGATTCGCAATCCGCTTCACAATCGCCATAACTCGCATCATGATTTCGCACCCCCGAATTGTAAAAAGGCATCTTCCAATTTCCCAGTCGACGTCTGCGCTTCCAATTCCGCTGGCGTCCCAACCGCGATAATTTTCCCATCACGAACCATCGCCAACCGATCACATTTCTCCGCCTCATCCATCACATGCGTCGTCACGAGAATACATTTGCCTTCCCCCTTCAACATGTCCAGTTCCTCCCAAATCGACTTCCGCAATTCCGGATCAATCCCAACTGTCGGCTCATCCAAAATCAGCACATCAGGATCCTGCAACATCGAAATGGCTAGCGACAAACGCCGCTTCATCCCCCCCGAAAAATCGCTCACCTGCTTATTCAATTCCCCTTCCAAATTTACAAGTTTCGCCGCATACGCAATCCGTTCCTTCCGTTTCGCCCCTTTAAGCGAATACAACGCCGCAAAAAACTCCATGTTCTCCTTCGCCGTCAAATCAATGTATAGCGCATCCGATTGCGCCATGTAACCAATATTGGCAATCACACTAAGATCCGGCATCCGCTTATCCAGCACCGTCACCTCGCCAGAATCCCCTTTTTCCATTCCGACAATGACTTTCACAAGCGTCGTTTTCCCAGCCCCAGAAGGACCAATCAATCCAAAAATTTCACCCTTCGCCACTTCCAGTCCAATATCCGTTAAAATCTGTTTTTTCCCGAATGACACATCAAGATCTGCCACCCGAATCGCTACTTCTCCCATTTCTAAAACCTCCTCTAGGTTAAAAACCGAAAATGAGTGATTACTCACTTTTATTTTAACCTAAAAAAAATAAAAGTAAAGTAAAAAGCTGTAAACAGGGGTAGAAAAACATCCAAATGCATTAGAATAAAAATTTACAATAAAGACTTAATTTAGTCAGGGAGGCGTGTTCCATTGATTCTGATTTTTTCCAGCATTGTTGCTCCGATTCTTGTAGGTATAACGCTCGTCACTTATAAGTATTGGTTAGAACATCGTGGCAAATCGAGCTCATATTTATGTACAGCAATTAGTCACGTATAACCACTAAAGGATTACATGTTCACTTCGTTCTCATGCATATTGAGGCTCTAATTCAGCAAGAAATGCTTCATAAGAGCCACAACAAAAGCCCCGACGTCTCTAACCAGATTCGGGGCTCTTCTGTGTGTCCATTGATTCTTTTTCCTAACACCATCTTAACACATTTTTTCCTTTTTCAACACCTTGCGCTACTTCCTTAAATAAACATCCGATATCAAATGGTCTGCGCCTTTTTTCAAAATAAGTTGGGCGCGATATTTCGTCCGTTCAATGTTTTCCCTCAAATTCACGCCATTAATTTTATCCCAAGTATCTAAGGCGAACTGGCGTGCTTCGGCCTCACTGATTTTTGTATAGCGGTGGAAATAGGAGCTTGTATCTTGAAAAGCGGTCTCGCGCAGCATGAAGAATCTCTCCAAATACCAACGCTTAATCTCGCTTTCTTCCGCGTCCATATAAATCGTGAAATCAAAGAAATCACTTGGAAAAACGGCTTGTTCAGGGTCCACTTGCAACACATTAATCCCTTCTACAATGATGATATCCGGCTGACTAATCATGCGCGTCTCCTCCAAGATATCATACGTAAAATGCGAATAAAGCGGCACTTCTACGTTCTCCTTATTACTTTTCAAATCGCTCAAAAAAGCAACAAACCGACTCCGATCATAGCTCTCTGGAAAACCTTTACGCTCCATCAAGCCTTTCTCCTCGAGCACCGCGTTTGGATATAAAAAGCCATCCGTCGTGATCAACTCGACTTTACGCGTTTTCGAAAACCAGCGATCAAGCATGATTTTCAGCACCCGCGCCGTTGTACTTTTGCCAACAGCCACACTACCTGCGATACCGATCACGAACGGTGTGTGCGTCGCATGTCGTTTCAAGTATTCCATTTTTTCACCGTGAATGAAGATTTGCTCATGATAATGAATCGCGAGTAATTTCACGAGTGGTAAATATATTTCAGCGATATCTTCGAGTGAGATTCGGTCGTTTAAACCACGTATATCTTCCAATTCTTCCGCCGATAACATCTGGTCTTTACTTACTTCCAGCTTACGCCAATCCTCGCGCGGAAAATGAAAGTAGGGGGAATAATGATTCATAGTCATTCCATCCTTCTCTAGTTTGTTTTCGTTTTCACAGGTTTAAGCATAACGTATCTGACTCGATTCCGCAACCTAATATTTGCGATAAACATACACATCTTTCGGCTTCGGAATTTCACCGTATTTCGTCACCTTGACAGCCGGGATATCCATTTTAAAAGGAGCATAGTATTCCTGCTCAATCACGCCGCTCACCTTCACCCACGTATCATTACTCAGGTCCGTCTCCTCATCCGGCATATGCACAAGCATTCCGTAAACGCCAGAATCCGCAACACAATGAATGATGCCAAAACGGAATACAAACAAATTCGCGCCCTTCGTCACCGGATCGTTATACACAAAGCCAGTAAATTCAACCCGCTTCCCTTCAAATTCACCAGGATAACTATAAATAATTTCCATCGTCATCAAATAATTCTCATCCGTTACCTTAATTGGATCCTGATCAATAATTTGGGTCTTCTCTTTCGCAATCATCTTCTCATAATCAGACTTGCCAAAATAACCACTCGTATCCGGCTTCAAAAACTGATTCATCGCATACGGATCATCGCCCGCCGCATTATTTTTAGGAAAATGGAATCCTTTTGCATCCACAATCGTCGAATTCAGCGTCGCAATCGGAAACATAAATCCAGCAATCAGCGGATAAACAAGCAGTCCATACACCAAAATCTTTTTCCAAAACGTATTCTCGCCGTCATGCGTGTGCCCCATATGCGCATGATCCTGCTCCAAATCCTCGTCGCGGAAAATCATGATAAGCTGCACCAAACCGAGGAAAAACGCAGCAATCATCGCAGCTAGAGACAAATAGGAGTATTTCATATTAATATACTTACTAATATCGCCCGTCACGTGCAGTTGCATCAAGTAGAAGGCGAATCCGAATAAAATAAACACACGAAACATCAAAACGCCCTCTTTCTAAATAAATAATGCATAGACAAACACCGTCACCGTAACGCCGATCACGATAAATGCCACAAACTTCGCTTTAAAAGTCGCCAGCATCATCATGAGATTTTTAATATCGAGCATCGGTCCAAAAACAAGAAACGCAACAATCGATTGCGTCGAAAAAACACTGCGGAAAGAAGCACCAATAAACGCGTCCGCCTCCGAGCAAAGCGATAAAACAAACGCCAAAACCATCATTAATAGGATTGACAAAACTGGCCCGTGCCCAATCGAAACGAGCGTCGACGTCTTAATATACCTCTGCATCACCGCCGCTAGTAACGCGCCAAACACAAGAAATTTCCCAACTGAGAAAAATTCATCCACCGCATGTTGCAACGTATGCCAAATCCTATCTTTCATCGGCATTTTAGCATCATCATGACTATGATCGTGATGATGCTGGTGTGCCGTCTCCATTGGCATCGTATGCGCCGTTCCCGAAGCAACCGCCCCGCCCATTCCGGCAATCGCCATCACAGCAGGTGCCTCAGCCTTCTCCCTGCGCTCACCCGCCGTTTCATACAATAGAAACTTTTCCTTCAAACCCTCACCTTTATAAAAATAAGCAATCGCGTTCCCTACAACCATCGCGACGACTAAACTCCCTAAAACACGAAGCAGTGGCACTTCCCACGTACTTCCAAACGCAACATAGGTCGAAAATAGCACGACTGGATTAATGATTGGCGCCGTCAACATAAACGCGATTCCCGCATGAAGCGGTACCCCTTTTGCAATCAAATTCCGGACAATCGGTACTATCCCGCACTCACACGACGGAAAAAGCACACCGATAACCGAACCAACAATCACCGCTAAAAATCGATTTTTGGGTATAATCTTAGCAATAAACGCCTCAGAAATAAACATTTGAATGAAACCTGCAATAAAAACACCAATCAACACAAACGGCAAAGCCTCAATCATAATCGAGATAAAAATCGTATTCATTTGTAAAAAAGAATCTGGTAAATTTTGAAACATATGTTCACTTCCTTGCCTCTTTCAGTTTTGCTAAGCTAACCTCTTGATTTTATGCTTCTTGGGGCAAGAAATCAAGTTGTACATGTCATTTTGAAGTCATACAAATAAAGATAGTAAGTAAAGCCAATGTATCGCGACTCTACCTACCATCTCTCTATACTTTATTAACCTCCAATTTGTACATCTAAATCATCCACTTCTACGTAAGCACCATACCCGATTTTTGTCCTCCCCCAACTACTTTCATATTTCAGTTTATTTACGTTTCCTATTACATCAACGTTAAATAGTTGATGATTAATAAAATAATAAGTCGTGCTGTTGCCGTCTAGTCTCACACCAGAGAGGCTAGAATAGCTACCTGTTGAATTGCCAATCAAATTTCGTAATTGGAGTGTTGCTGCGTCTATCCATTTTATTTCGAGTAAAGCTACATCATCAGGACTCAGTATGCTTAATGTTCTACCAAGATTTTGATTGTGTGCATTAATACGTTCCAATGGTTTAGAAGAAATCGTAGGAGCCCAATCTGATAATATTTTACTATTCATTATTTGATTCCCACTAATATCCACGGTGACCAGTTTTGCTAGCTTTGTTGCTGGAACAATGCCCTCGTTCGTAATTCTGTTGTTATCCAGTTTTAGCGTCTTTAAATTGCTTGCATACTCGATTCCTGTTAAATCCACAATACCTTTATCCAATGCTGTAAATTCCGTTAAGGTTTCCATCTTTGTTTTTGTGATTTGATTGTCATCCGTTACACGAAGCGCCTCTTTTATAGCTGTGCGCAAATGACTATCGGGAATTTCGACTACTTCATCTGGAATGGTCGTCGATGGATCTGCGACGATATTCCAGTTTAAGGAGGCTTGCTGTTTCCCAACCGTGGCGTCTTTCGGAATCGTTAGCGTCACGCCGTCCATTCCGCCAAGTAACGCCGAGTGACTCCCCATTCCAGCATTTTCTCCTGCAATCAGTAAATCTATCTCATCGCCGTCACTAGCAAGCTCGCCACCGACCGTCTCGATACCTTTGTCAGCGCCATTATATTCTGGTTGGAACCCAAGAACACCGCCACGAACAAGCTCACCATTTTGCGATACTTTTAAAGACCAACCTTCTCCAGTCCCACGTAAATCGGCAACATTGATAAACGCTGGTAGCTCTTGATCGGTTTTCGTCTTCACTTTTTCAGCGTGTAGCGTTTCTTTCCGACCCGTTAATGTGACATCGCCAAAATTCAAGTCTGATACGTGGTTAATTCGCAATGCACCAGGATTCGGATTGATTGGGTCAACTGGCACGCTAGGCTCTCCTGGATCGATTGGATTTGTGATTTCAGGATCAGTCGTGCCTGTCCCTGGTAAAATTCGAATGGACGCCTCGCTTTCGGCACTGTCTGGTCCATCAAATGTTGCTGCTAACACCGAATTTCCCGATGTTGTCGTAACCAGTAAACCAGTCATGACAATGATACTTAATTTCTTCATAAATGTGTCGCACTCCTTTAAAATTTTACTTTAAAGGTTAATGATACCTGTACGCTCACCGTTCCGCCATCACTTCTTTTACAGTTTTTCGGAAAATTACGATAGAAAAAAGCAACGAGCATACATCTAATTTTAGATTTATACTCGTCGCCTTTCACATGTTATTTAGCAAATCGCGAATACGGTTGCGCGTGGAACATCCATGTTAAACCGTATTTATCTTTAATAATACCCATTCTACCGCCCCAGAATTGTTCTTTTAGCGGGTCGATAATTTCTACACCACTTTCTGTGACATTCTTGTATAGCGTCTCTAGTGCCGCAACTTCTTCTGCGTCTTCTGAATTGAAATCAAGCATCAACGTAACGCTTGAGGAAAACGGTTCGCCTTCACCAAAACGGTCGCTACAGAAAATCGTATTTCCCAACACAACAAATCCGCCATGAATCGTTGTATCTTCTAAATTATCTGTTGTTACGCCCCATTCTTTCGCCATGTTCGCATCCATTTTCATGCGCTCCAATAAAGTTGCTCCAAACACGTCTTTATAGTATTCCATCGATTCTTTCGCATTTTCAAAACTTAAATAGGAATGTAATTTTGCCATCTTATTTTCCACCTTTCAAATGAAGTTACATCTGGATTATAAGGGATGGATCGATGAATTACAATCTATAACCTAGCTGCACACAAAAGTTGGGTGATTTCACAGAAATGGTCTACTTACGATACATTTTGAATTCCAAGAATAATTCATTATAATGCGCCAACATTTTCTTTCCTAGATTATCGTAAACCTCTAAGTTTTTCAATTGGTCTAGGTCTGGATAGAAGCGTTCATCACTCGAAATTTCTTTTGGCAAAAGTTTCACCGCGGCTTCATTTGGCGTCGCATAACCAACATATTCCGCATTTTGCGCTGCATTTTCAGGTTTTAGCATGAAATTGATGAATTTATGCGCCCCATCGACGTTTTTCGCAGTTTTCGGGATGACCATATTATCAAACCATAGATTCGAGCCCTCTTTTGGAATCACGTACTCCAAATCCTCATTTTGGTCCAGCATCTCGGCAGCCTCACCAGAGAACGTCACCGCAACTCCGGCCTCATTTCCAGCCATCAAAATCTTGATTTCATCCCCAACAATCGCCTTCACATTCGGCGTCATTTCCTTCAATTTCATCAACGCTTCCTGCAATTGCGCCTCATCCGTACTGTTCAGCGAGAAGCCAAGGCTGTTCAGTCCCAGCCCCATCACCTCACGCGCACCGTCAATGAGCAGAATCTGATTTTTCAATTCCGGGCGCCACAAATCATTCCAACTCGTGAACGGGATGTCCTGAATCATTTTCTTGTTGTAAATAATGCCCAGCGTGCCCCAGAAATACGGCATCGAATACTTGTTTCCCGGATCAAACGACAAGTCCATAAAACGCGGATTCAAGTACTTCATATTCGGCAATTTCGCCTTATCGAGCGGAATCAACAAATTCTCCTCCCGCATCTTACTAATCGCGTAATCACTCGGCACCGCGATGTCAAACGTTGTCCCGCCTTGCTCAATCTTCGTCATCATCGCCTCATTCGAATCAAACGTCTGGTAAATCACTTTGATACCAGATTCTTTTTCAAATTTTTTCAGTAAGTCGGGGTCCACATAATCGCCCCAATTGTAAATTGTCAGCGTGTTGCCGCCTGAATAGCCTTCCGATTTGTTCAGCGAATACGTCAGCACCATCATCAGAAGCGCCGCAACAACGACCAGACCAAAAACACGAACTAATTGCTTCATTTTTTCGGCACCTCCATCGCTTGTGCGGCCTTCGCATTGCGCTGATTAATGAAGTAGTAGCCAATCACGAGCACAATCGTAAATAGGAATAGCAAGGTCGACAACGCATTAATCGATAGCGAAATCCCCTGGCGCGCCCGCGAATAAATCTCTACAGAAAGCGTCGAAAAGCCATTTCCCGTTACGAAGAAAGTCACCGCAAAATCATCGAGTGAATACGTTAAAGCCATAAAGAATCCGGCAAAAACACCAGGCGAAATATACGGCAAAATCACCTTGCTAAGCACGTTCCACTGGCTTGCTCCCAAGTCACGCGCCGCATCAATCAGCGTCGGACTCATCTCTTGCAATTTTGGCAAAACCATCAAGACGACAATCGGAATACTAAACGCAATATGCGATACGAGTACCGAAATAAAGCCCAGTTTCACACCTAAAATCGTAAAGAAGATCAGGAACGAAGCACCAATCACAACATCCGGACTAACGATCAGCACGTTGTTCAAGCTCAGCAATGAATTTTTGGCAAACGGGCGCGGCATGTAGCGAATCGCCAGTGCACCGAGAACGCCAAGAATCGTTGCTACAACAGAAGAAAGTAGCGCAATCACGAACGTATTCAACACGATGATTAACAGTCGCGTATCCTGAAATACTTCTTTATAATAATCCCACGTAAAGCCACTAAAATGATTCATCGTTCCGCCCGCATTAAAGGAGTAGAACATCAAATAGAAGATTGGCGCGTACAAAACAAAGAATACGACGGCTAAATAAATTTTTCCCAACTTGTTATTTTTCTTCATTTCACCGCCCCTTTCTTCCGTTTGGCACCACTTACAAACATAATAATAAACATCGCAATAATCAAGAATACGCCAATTGTCGAGCCCATTCCCCAGTCCTGTGTCACCAAGAAATGCTCCTCAATCGCAGTCCCAAGCGTAATCACCCGGTTTCCCGCAATCAGACGCGTAATCATAAAGAGCGACAAGGCCGGAATAAACACCGCTTGACATCCCGCTTTGACCCCATCTAGCGTAATCGGAAAAACAACCCGCCAAAAAGTAGTCCAGCGCGTAGCACCCAAATCCTGCGCCGCGTGTGTGAGCGACGGATTCATCTCCTCGAGTGCATTATAAATCGGCAAAATCATAAACGGAATAAAAATATACGTCGACACAAACAGGAAACTAAAGTCCGTAAACAAAATCTGCTGCGTGCCGATCCCGATAAATTCTAAAAACTTGTTTGCCGTCCCGTACGTCCCAAAAATCCCCATAAACGCGTAGGCTTTCAACAACAAATTAATCCAAGTCGGCAAAATAATCAACAATAACCAAAGCTGTTTATGCTTCAATTTTGTCAAAACGAGCGCCGTCGGATATGAAATCAATAAGGTGAATAGCATAATCAAAAACGCATACCAGAACGAGCTCACCGTCATTTTTAAATAAACCGGCGTAAAGAAATTCACGTAATTCGAAAACGTAAAGTTGCCATCGATATCAAAAAACGAATAGTAGGCGATCAACACGATCGGCGCAATAACAAACAGCAAAATCCAAAAGGCATAAGGAATCAGATAAAAAGTCCGCGCTCGTCTCGTCATCTCATTACGCCTCTTCGTAACTTTCTAGACGGGCATCAAACTCTTCTTCGGTTTCCCCAAGACGCATAATATGGATTGCTTCTGGATCAAACGCCAGTCCTAATTTTTCACCAATTCGTGCTTTTTTAGTCGAATGCACAAGCCACTCATTCCCGTCCTCATCGATACAACCAATCTCATAGTGAACGCCGCGGAACAAGACCCAGTCAACCGTCACGCGCAGATTCCCTTTTTCCTCCGCCGTAATTTCCAAATCCTCCGGTCGAATAATGACTTCGACAACCTCATTCGGATTGAAACCTTGGTCGACACACTCAAACCGGCGTTCCACAAACTCGACCTCGAAATCCTGCACCATTTTACCAGAAACGATGTTCGACTCCCCGATAAAGTCCGCCACAAAGCGATTAATCGGCTCATCATAAATGTCCATCGGCGTCCCACTTTGCTGAATCTCGCCCTTATTCAACACAAAAATCTCATCGCTCATCGCGAGCGCCTCTTCTTGATCATGCGTGACAAAAATAAACGTAATGCCAAGCCGACGTTGCAAATCACGCAACTCATATTGCATCTCCGTCCGCAACTTCAAATCAAGTGCCGACAACGGCTCATCTAGCAAAATAACTTCCGGCTCATTCACAATCGCGCGCGCAATCGCCACACGTTGACGCTGACCACCAGACATTTCCGTAATCTCACGCTGCTCATATCCCGCCAAATTCACAAACCGCAACGCCTCCGTCACTTTTTGCTGAATCACGTCTTTCTTCAATTTCTTAATACGCAACCCAAAAGCCACATTCTCAAACACATTCAAGTGCGGAAATAGCGCATAATCCTGAAAAACCGTATTGACCGGTCGCTTATTCGCCGGAATATCATTAATCACCTTATCATTCAGAAAAATCTTGCCATCACTTGCCTCCAAAAAACCAGCAATCAGCCGCAAAATCGTCGTTTTACCACAACCAGACGGCCCGAGCAGCGTATAGAATTTCCCTTTTTCAATCTCAAAACTTACATTATCAAGTACTGGTGGATCATTATCGAACTGCTTTGTCACATTTTCAAAGCGAATAATTGTTTCTGCCATTTGCGTCTTCCTCCTTACAAATACGAATCCGTCGCCACCAAAATCAGCGTCGCCGGCACGTCTTCCTCATTACAAATTTGGTGTTCATCCGAAGCATGGAAATAAATTGCCTCGCCTTTTTCCGCCGTATATATTTTCCTACCTAATTTGATAGTCACTTTCCCCTCTAACACATAGGCAAACGTCTCTGATAACGAAGGCTCAAATTGTTTAAAAGCCCCTTTTCCAGAGAGCGTTAAATACACTGGTTCGATTTCCTTCTCGTTCGATTCAGGTACCAACCACTTTACTTGATACCCTTTTTCCTCATCTTCAAAAAAAGTATGCTCACTCGCGCCGTACACAACCTTCTGCTCCTGCTCTTCCTCATCAAAAAATTCTTTCGGCGTACAGCCCAGCACCTCTAAAATATCAAATAACGTTTCAATAGAAGGCGAGCTCAAATCGCGCTCCAACTGTGAAATATAGCCCTTCGTCAGATCCGTTCGCTCCCCAAGCTCTTCCTGCGTCAAATTCTTGCTAAGTCGTAAATTCTTAATCCGCTTGCCAATATCCATAGTCGCAACCTTCCCATTAGTTTAGTAGAAGTAAACTCCGAGTCATTATTGTTTAGTAATAGTAAACTCCATGTTTACCACAGCACCGCTAATTATACATCATTCCCCCCTACAATCGCAATACTTTTTTTGCAAAAAAACAAGCCTGTGAAAGTTTGATACTCCCATCAGGCTTGCCTATTCAAGCTAATTCTTCATTTCCAAAATAATACGTTTCATATAAATTCAAGTTCTGCCTCAACTCACGCGCCAAATCCCTTGAAATTTTGCCTTGTTCAAATAGGTTTTGGATAACATCACGTTCAATTTGAACCGCTTGAAGTTGCACATCTTTTTTCGCTTGCTCGAATTTCTCCCTGGATTTGATACTGCCACGTTCTTGACGCATCTGCTCCATAATCCGTTTATTCTCATTGATGAGCGGCCAAATCACCGCTTGGTTCGTATCGTTCAACAAAGCCATCAAGTTCTCATTGACAACACGCGTATTCTTTTCACGCAAATCCCTAATCTCGCCAATCATTTCTTGGTATTGTTCCGGATTTTGCTTCATCTCGCTCATTCTTTCCTTCGCCTTTTGCCACTGCTTCGGATGCATCACTTGGCGCATCAGCCGTTTGAACATCATACCCATCATACCAGAGCGCGAACGGCCTCTACCTGATAGGGCTTTTTCCATCGCATCTAGATAGTTATTATAACGATTAGCCGCCTGCTTACTAGCCTTGCCCTGCGTCAACAATTTCTCCGTATTTTGCTTTTCCCACTCTACAATTTGTAATCGCAAAGCATGTTGCTCTTTATCGATTTCTCGTTGTTTGCCCGCATCTATATCTTCTTTCTGAATAGCACGCATACGCCCGCGGTAATCGTCCATCACAACCTGTGTCGCCGCCTTGTTTTCCGATGTTATTTCTCGATTTAATTGCTCTACGACATGCCGACAAACGCTCAGCTTCATTGATTTCTCCGCGCGAGGACTATCCGACTGACTCTCATCTTTTCGAGCTAAAATCGGTAAAATCGCCGTGGCAATAATCAGCGAGCATAAAATAACGCCGGATGCGATGCAAATAATCAAAGATCGCTGCGGAAACGGACTGCCATCTCCGAGTACAAAGGGAATCGAGAGCGCCGAAGCAAGCGTTACCGCGCCACGAACACCGGATAAAGAGGTAAGCACCGTCGCTCGTAAATTCGGCTTACCCAAATCATTTCCCTTCATCAAATGCGGAATCAGCCAACCTAAATGAATCCACAAAAAGCGAATCCCAATCAAGCTAAACGTGATGAGAAGGACGTAAAACACGACTTGCCAGTTACTCACGCCCGAATTTTGCCAAACGACTTGAATAATATCTGGCAATTGTGTTCCTAAAATGATAAAAACTAAACCGTTCAACACGAAAATAATAACCGACCACGTACCTTGTGAAACCACGTTCAATTTCACCGTCATCGGATCCATTTTCCGCTTCTCGAACGCATGCATAATCCCAGCCGCAACGACCGCTAAAATACCAGATACATGCAGTTCCTCCGCCACCAAATAAATCACAAATGGCGTCAAAATTTGAATCAACATATGTAGCGTAACATCCTCCATGCCCAAACTACGAATCCATTTTAGAAATTTAAATTTAATGAAAGTCAGCACGAGACCGCAAATAATCCCGCCAACCGCGATAATCACAAAGCTAACCGAAGCACTCCAAATCGAGAACACTCCCGTTACCATCGCCGCAATCGCAAATTGGAAGGCAACCAAGCCCGAAGCATCGTTCATGAGCGCCTCGCCCTCTAAAAGATGCGTGATTTTTTTCGGCAAATCGATGCGTCCAGAAAGCGAACCTACAGCCACAGCGTCCGTCGGTGCAAGTGCTGCTGCCAGTGCAAACGCCGCCGCGAGTGGAATCGTTGGAATCATCCAGTTGACAAAATACCCAATCACGAGCACCGTCACAAACACAAGCCCTAACGCCAACATTAAAATCGGCGCGCGCAGGTTCCACAACGCCTGCCGATCCGTTCGCTTCCCATCATTAAATAGCAATGGCGCGATAAAAAGCACCAAAAACAGTTCTGGATTCAATTTCAACTCGAACGCAAGCGGCATGCAAGCCACCAAAACACCCAATCCGATTTGTATCAACGGTATCGACACAAACGGAATGAACCGGTTTACAACGTTCGAAATTAAAATCGTCGCCAGCATGATTAATACGTAATAAAATATGTCCACCCTTTTTCAACCCCTTATTCGCCTTCAACCTCAGTTTTATATTGGTCAATTTCGTCATTTAAATACTTCATTTTCTCATCTAAGTGCTGGATAATTGCCGCAGCTTCATAAAGTTCCTGCGTCAGATGCGCCGGCGCCGTCGATTTATATTTATAGTAAATCTTATGCTCCAAACTCGCCCAAAAATCCATCGCAACCGTTCTAATCTGAATTTCCACACACATTTTGCGCGAGGTATTCGTCAAGAAAATTGGCACTTCACAAATCAAATGCAGACTCCGATACCCATTAGGCTTTGGATTCTCCACATAATCCTTCACATTCAAAATAGTCATATCATCTTGGTTCGCCAACATCTCATAAATCTTATAGATATCCGACACAAACGAACACGTCACTCGGATGCCGGCAATATCATGCACATGCTCATAGGCATTCTCCGGCGTAATATCAAGTCCTTTTTTCTCCAATTTCGCCGTCAAACTCTCAAAACTCTTCACCCGTGATTTCAAATGCTCCATCGGGTTATAATCATGCAGAAACTGAAACTCATCATTCAATATTTTTAATTTTGTATTCACTTCTTCTAAGGCAAAACGATGCATTAACATCACATTACGCCATTCTTTCAACTCATTTACGGAAGGTTGTTGTTGCACAAAAATTACTCCTCTCTCCACTTCACTATTCTACCCTCCTATGTTACTACATTTTGCACATTTTCGCACAGTAATTCGTCAAATAAAAGAGCTTTCTTACTATATTATCATCATTTTATCAGAAAAAAAGCTATTTTTAACAATACCGTACCTTTATGAACGGCAGATGAATTTTCCAAAAAGCCATTTCTATTTGCTGTCATTTTTGGTATGATGGACATATCTAAAAATCGAAAACGGGGGCTTGTTTGGCATGTTAAATAAAGAAGCAGAGTTGCAATTCAATATTATTCTAAAAGCATTAAATATGACCAGTGTTGGCGTTATCATTACGGACGGCGATTTACCGAAAAATCCAATTATTTATGTGAATAGCGGCTTCGAACGAATCACCGGCTACACCTCCGAAGAAGTTATGGGGAAAAACTGCCACATGCTCCAAGGTCGCAAAACAGACAAATCCGCGCTAGCTAAAATCGGCCAAGCCATTAAAAATCGCACAACCGTAAGCGTCTTCCTCCAAAACTACCGCAAAAATGGCGATATCTTTTTCAATGAATTGACGATCGATCCGATTCACGACGAAGCATCTGGGAAAAACTACTTTATCGGCATTCAACGAGATGTCACGCGCGAAGAAAAATACAAAATGCTGCTCGAAGATTCGATTGAAGAAATCGTCAAAATGTCGACGCCAATCGTTCCCGTCCAAGAAGGCGTCGCTGTTCTTCCCTTAGTTGGCGCATTATCGACAGATCGCTTTGAAGAAATGACGCAAAATGTAGCTTCCTATCTTGAGGTAAGTCACATCGATTATTTAATTATGGACATTTCTGGGCTAGCTGATTTCAATGAAGAAGTGGCCGCGAATTTGATCAAATTTTTAGCCTTAACGAAATTAACGGGCGTGAGCCTCATGTTGACCGGTGTTTCCCCACGATTCGCGATGTTGATGGTTAATTACGACAATCGCCTACCAAGCATTCCCACTTACAGCACCGTTCGTGAAGCCTTAAAAAACGTTTAAAATACAAAAAAGCCTTGCAATTCCTCGCTATATTCGTTACTATAGAACATGAAAACTTAATAAAATCCTCATCCAAACGGTGAGGTAGAGGTTGCGAAATTCACAAGTAACGCTGACGAGGTGCATCACACACCGATGACTCATCGCGAAAAGGATGCTCGCCGAAGTGAAGACAGGTGTATGACTGCTCTTTAGCTGGGACTGTTGTCGAAAGAAACAGGACTGCCGTTTTTGCCATTAGCTTGACGAAACGGATGTGCTATCTAACGCTTTTTGATGTTGGTATCTATAGACTGATCTCGAAAGAAGCACACGGGATCGGTTTTTTTGTTCCCAAAACCTCATTTTCAAACAGAGAAGAAAGGGAGTTTTACTTGTGAAAAAAGAACATCAACAAGGTCACATTCGTAGAGATTTAAAAACGCGTCATTTATCGATGATCGCGATTGGGGGCTCGATTGGAACAGGATTATTCCTAGCGAGCGGAAATGCCATTGCAGTAGCAGGTCCCGGCGGCGCACTTGTCGCTTACGCTGCGATTGGCTTAATGGTTTACTTTTTAATGACGAGCCTCGGGGAAATGGCGACATACATGCCTGTCTCGGGTTCCTTTAGTACGTATGCCTCCCGTTTTGTTGATCCAGCATTTGGATTCGCACTCGGCTGGAACTATTGGTTTAACTGGGCGATCACACTTGCCGTTGATATTTCAACTGCCGCACTCATTATTCAATTTTGGTATCCAGATGCACCGGCTTGGCTGTGGAGCGCCGTATTCCTATTGCTCATATTCGGCCTAAATGCCCTATCCGTCAAAGCTTATGGGGAATCAGAATACTGGTTCTCGATTATCAAAGTAGTCACCGTTATCGTCTTTTTAATCATCGGTGTGCTAACGATTCTTGGTATTCTTGGTGGTCATTTCATCGGTTTTGAGAACTTCACAATGGGAGATGCACCATTTAACGGTGGATTCTTCGCGATACTCGGGACCTTCCTGCTCGCCGGTTTCTCCTTCCAAGGAACGGAGCTCGTAGGTATTGCAGCTGGCGAAAGCGCGACACCTGAAAAAAGCGTGCCTAAAGCTATTAAACAAGTATTCTGGCGTATCTTACTCTTCTATATTTTTGCGATTTTCGTTATCGGGATGATTATTCCTTACACTAGTCCAAATTTACTTGGCGGCGAAGCAACAGACGTAGCGATCAGCCCGTTCACGCTCGTTTTTGAAAAAGCTGGTCTGGCCATTGCAGCCTCTGTGATGAACGCGGTTATCTTGACGTCCGTGCTATCCGCTGGTAACTCAGGACTTTATGCTTCGACGCGGATGTTATGGTCCATGGCAAAAGACGGGAAAGCACCGAAATTCCTATCCAAAGTAAACCGCCGCGGGATTCCGATGGCAGCTCTTATTTTGACAACAATTGTTGGTGCAATGACATTTATCACGACGTTAAGCGACAATGGTGCCGTTATTTACACTTGGCTTCTAAGCGCATCTGGTCTGACCGGTTTCATCGCTTGGGTCGGCATCGCGATTAGTCATTATCGTTTCCGACGTGCATACGTGAAACAAGGTCTGAACTTAGACGACCTGAAATATAAGGCCAAATTCTTCCCATTCGGCCCGATTTTGGCGCTAGTACTGTGTTTATTAGTTATCGTTGGGCAAGATTACAACGCCTTCTTACATCCAGATATTACAAACCCACAATGGTGGCAGAAAATCGCGATTTCCTATATCGGATTACCGATTTTCCTAGCATTTTGGCTTATTTACAAGTATACGCAAAAATCAAAAGTGATCCCACTCGACGAATGTTCTTTTGATGAACACTCATATGCAGATGGAAAACGTGACTGAAAAAAGCAGATTGGCTTGATGCCAATCTGCTTTTTTCAATCTCTCAATGCGCTGACATTTGCCGTCTTCGATAGAGACGTTTCGCAGTTTTTCCTAGTCTGTTTTTAACAAACTTTCAATTCTCCGGTTAATCTCAATCAACTTATCTATATCCGCATCATCGATTTCATCCAACGCTTTCATCATGGCTTTATAAGCAAAAGCGTTTTGCGTCGAGCGCTCTGACATCTCTTTGCCCTTTTCCGTCAATTGCAAGCGCCAAGCATCTGCGTTTTCCACGAATTCCGTATTCATTTTTTCGACTAGTCTGGCGTGAACTAAGCCATCAACATTTGCCGAAATGACTTCTGTCGATGTGAATAGTTTCTTCTTTAAATCATCTACCGTCGATTCTGGACGTCCATACAAAATATTAAGTATCGCCATTTGTTGCAATGACAGGCCTAAACTCAATGCGTTCTGTTCCGCATGTTTCGCGGTAATCCGGTTGATTGCCCAATACGAGCCCAACACGTCCCGTACCCGATTTACTCTATCTTCACTCAATTCCATCTATCATCACCTCTTCCTCTTCTATTTTACGCTACTTTCTATTATACACAATCATCTTTACATAAACTTAACGAAATCCACTTTTTTTAAAATTTTTTTCTAAATCTCTTGACTTACTTTTTATAAGTATGTTATTATTTGTTTGTAAGATATTTCGATATTAAAACATTTTGTTGAAACGAGGTGGTTTCCTTGGACAATGTTGATCTGAAATTGTTTACCGTTTTGTTAAGATCAGCAGGCTGGATTCAAAAACTCACGGCCAGATTGGTCGAGGAACATGGTATTACGCCAAGTGAATTCGGTGTTTTAGAGCAGATTTATCATCTTGGACCACAACAACTGCAAGCTATCGGTCAGAAAAATCTGATTTCAAACGGCAACACGACGTACATGGTCACCAAACTTGAAAAGAAACAATACTTAGTTCGCACAGCAGACCCGAATGATCGCCGTATCATTTATGCAGAGCTAACAGAACAAGGCACAGCTTTCATCAGCAACTTATTTCCGCAGTTCGAAGCATTGATAAAAGCACAACTCGATGTGTTAGACGAGGAAGAGAAGGAAACCTTAATAATGGGACTAAAAACAATCGGTCTAAACGCCGAATCCCACTGGCGAGCAAAATGAAGATGGCGCCAACAAAAAATTATATTAATTGGAGGAATTTTAAAATGACAGTAGAAAAATGGAATGTAGACCCAGCACACAGTTCAATCGAGTTTCAAGTAAAACACATGATGGTATCTAAAGTGAAAGGCGTTTTCAAAGATTTCAGCGCTGATTTAACGCTTGATCCAGAAGACTTAACAACGGCTAGCCTAACGTTCACCGTTGATGCGGCGTCTATCGATACGCGTCAAGAAGCGCGCGATGGTCACTTGAAGAGCCCGGATTTCTTCGATGTTGAGAACTACCCATCGATTACTTTTAAATCTACTAATATCGTTGCAGATGGCGGTAACGAGTACAAAGTGACTGGTGATTTGACGGTTCGTTCCGTTACAAAACCAATCACGCTAAATGTGGAGTACGAAGGAACAAGCAAAGACCCAATGTCAGGCAATATGGTTGCTGGCTTTGAAGGAACTGGAAAATTCAATCGTAAAGACTTTGGCCTAAATTACAACGCAGTACTTGAAACTGGCGGCGTACTGATTGGCGACGAAGTAAAACTTAACATCCAAATCGAAGTTTCCAAATAATGCAAAAGGTGAAGTTAAGACGCTCAATCTACAATGGTACCTATAGAATGGACACTTCAAAAAAGAAGTGCATTCTATAGGTTTTTTTTATACTCAAATAAAGCAATAACTCCGCTAGAAAGGAAGCAATCATGAGCAAAAAACTATTCTCGAACGCCGAAATCCAAAAAATAAAACAAAATCCAAATGGAAGAAACGTTTCGAGCAATGTGCCAGCCACTGGAAAAAGCCTATGAAAAAGACAGTGTCATTGGTTTGATGGACAATCGCAAAAGGCTCAAAAAATCTCAAACGAGTACTGACACTTGAAGAATCAATCCAACGACAACAAGCAAGAACAGCTGTATTAGAAGAACAAGTAGAGGTTTTAAAAAAAGCTTGAGAAGATAGAAGGAAGGTGCTTCACAAGAAAAAACAGATTAACAACGGATATGAAATTTCAATAGATTCAAACACTGGTCTCAAATAACAACTTTTCTCGTTGCGTTAGCTATTTCTGTAGCTTATTAGAGGTATCTAGATCAGGCTATTATCGGTATGTACAGTGTCAATCGCAACGAACACAGCTAGAAAATCAAGACGAGGCCTCGCGCGATATTATACTAAAAGCTTTCCATCGTCACGGTTTTAAAAAGGGCGCTAGAAGTATCAAAATGATACTAGAGAATGAATTTGGCATCATTTTCTCCATCTATCGCCACATCTACACCATACAAGTTTCTAGTAGTTATTGGACTTCGGCTTCTTTTGCAACCTTATCCTTGCATGTCGCCTTCTATGTGATTTCTGTTTGTCGGATCAGAGATTTGCCTTGAGCTTCCTTCAGATTCCACGTCGCCATGGACACCCTTGCTGTTGGCTAGGTGCTTACCACTACCAGATCGCACTCGGGACTTTCATCCGTTAGAGTTTGCCCAGCATGGGCAAACAAAAAATGGCTCCTGTACAATACAGAAACCATCTTCTAGCAAGTGCTTAATTCTTTTTTTACAAGCGTCCGTGACATGGGTACCACTTTATTTAGGGGGTAAAAGGGCGCTTTTTGTTTGTTAGTGTTACTTGCTTTTTTTATTTTTTTTGTAATTTCGGTAGGTAATTAGTGTCATCAATATGAAATATATCATGGCTCCTAATGATAAGAGTATAAGGCTTTTATCTGCTTTTGTGATTGTCATATAGCTTAAGAATAGAAAAAATATTATGCTTCCGAATATATGTACAATTAATGAAAGACGCATATGATTTATCTCCTTTTTGATTATGAGTATCATAACTTCACCTTTTATTTTTCTGGATTTTTTTCCATACGAGTGCCGCTGTCATAAATCCTCCAACGCCTAGTATCAATTCAAACAAAGCTCCGCCGCTCATTACGGGGCCTAGGTCTGGCAAAATCATCAACAAGAATACAAGTACAAAAACATACATAACGACAATACCACTGCCTATTAAAAAGTAGGCAGCCATTGATTTCGATTCTGTGACCGAATAATGCTTCCACAATATGTACCCGCCTATTAAAATACACACGATACAAATAAAAACCATCAAAACGGTCAACACAAATGTCCCTGCATAAATAACACTATCTTTAGTGACCAGGCCGATAATCCCCATAGCGACTAAAAAGAGACTTATGCCCAAAATTCCTATCAAAACAAACAACGGAATCTGACTCGTATAATCCGTCTTTGTATTTGGTGATTGCTCCGCCTTTTGCTTCGTCAATTGCCTACCGTAAGCTGTTGCATCCATCCCTAGAACCTGAGCGGGATTTGCTTTTTCTGATGCTACGAGTTGATCCATCGCCTGCAACACAAATGCATCTTTCTCCTGCTCTGACACATTTTTCTCAGCGCCAATGATCCATTCCACCGTCTTCATGTACGCTTTTTTATCAGGCGTCAACTGTTCTCTTTTCTCATCAATCACTTGCTTTTTCGTTAGCATAAATCACGCACCTACTCCCATAGTTCTCCCCTTATCATATGCGAAAAAAAATATTTCAGCAACTTATATTAAATTTCCGCCTTGTCCCCTCCAAATATGTGTTACAATGGTTCTATTATTTTTTAATAGAAAAGGTGAGGACATGCATGCAGAAAAAGAAAAAACATTAGGTATATTAGCTGCTATCGGGGCTTATATTATCTGGGGAGTATTACCGCTATATTGGAAAATGGCTGGGGCTGTCCCGGCTAGCGAAATTCTAGCGTACCGAATTATTTGGTCGTTCGTATTTATGGTGGCGATTATAGCGATTCTTGGCAAAACAAAAGAGGTATGGACGGAAATCATCTCGATTTTCAAACGTCCCAAACTGATTCTAGCGATTTCCGTTGCTTCCGTTTTAATCACGGCCAATTGGTTCATTTTTATCTTCACCGTGAATGACGGTCATGTAATCAGCGCGAGCCTTGGTTACTATATTAATCCACTCGTGAACGTCCTGCTTGCAACAGTCTTTCTAAAAGAAAAACTCAGCCGTGGCGAAATGTTAGCCGTGCTATCCGCTGCAATCGGCGTACTTATTTTAGCCATTCATCAAGGCGTTTTCCCATGGGCGGCAATTTCGATGGCTGTCACATTCGGACTTTACGGCTTGATTAAGAAATTAGTTCCCATCAGTGCGTGGGGCGGGTTAACGATTGAAACGCTTATTATGACACCATTCGCGATGATCTTTTTGCTATTTTTCGCGCAGGATGCTTTCATGCAATTCGGTTTGGATACTAATCTCGTTCTTTTCGGAGCTGGCGTCGTTACAGCCATTCCACTACTGCTCTTTGCAACAAGTGCGAGACGAATTTCCTACGTCATGCTCGGCTTCATCCAATACGTTGGGCCAACACTCATGCTCATCCTAGGCGTCTTCGTATTCCACGAAGCCTTCGATAGCACACAACTCATCGCGTTCCTATTCATCTGGGCCGCACTGCTTATTTTCACGGTCTCCAACATCGTCATCACACAAAAAATGAAAAAAGTGACTCTATCTTAATACAGCAATGAGGCAAGGTCTACCAACGACTTCTTGCCTCTTTTTTTATGCTCGAAAAACTTTATCCTTTACATTTCACAGGATTATCGGTATACTAAAATCAATCGTTGTAACAATAATAGTTACAACTAAAATCATGAGGAGGTCATTTATTATGAAAATCGGTATTATCGGAGCAACAGGTCGCACAGGTTCACGCGTATTGACGGAGGCCAAAAATCGAGGGCATGAGGTAACAGCCATCGTTCGCAACGCTAGTAAACTAGAGGACACATCATTGCCCGCGATTGAAAAAGATATTTTCAGCCTCACAAAAGAAGATGTCGCCGCTTTTGACGTTTTAGTGGATGCTTTTAGCGCACCAATCGAGGTATCAGATAACCATTGGAAATCGATCGACCATCTGATTACGGAACTAAATGGAACAACAACGCCTCGTCTCATCGTTGTTGGCGGTGCAGCAAGCTCGCTAGTGGACGATAAAGGGACGCGCGTTCTAGACACACCATCATTCAAAGAAGCTCCCTATTACGCAACAGGAGCCGCACAAGCGATTCAATTAGACCACTTAAAATCAGATGCGACTTTTGACTGGACGTTCATCAGCCCAGCAGGATTATTCGAACCCGGCGAACGCACAGGTACTTACACAACAGGAACAGACGAGCTCATTGTTGATGCAAAAGGAAACAGCTACATCAGCATGGAAGACTACGCCATCGCACTTGTAGACGAAGCCGAGAACGCGAAACACGTACGCGCTCGTTTCACAGTCGGACAACGATAATATCAAAAGAAGCCCGATGAACGCTGCATGTTACGCGTTCGTCGGGCTTCCCTTATTGGCTCAAATATTAAGATTGAACCGTGCCAGTGAAGAAGGCTAAATAAAGATTTTGTGCAAACTTGTCTGCATCTTTAATTTTCCACTGATCTTTGTTTGATTCTAGATTCATTTTCACTTTAACGGCTTTCTCAGAAACTTTTGCTTTTGCGATGGTTTCTTGATACACGTCAAGCATGGCAGTAGCGGCTTTTTTCGCATCGGTTTGAATCGATGGGTCGGCTTTTACTTTAGCTTGTAAAGCGGTTGTCATTTCTGCTTGCACGCCTGTCATATCAAGGCCGTTTACAGAGATTTCAACGGTTGGTTTGTCTTTATCGTCATTTGTTACTTTTGTTGTATATTTTGTGACTTCTTTTACGCGTTTGGCGAACGTATCGTATAATTTATCAACCTCATCATCGATACTACCATCTGTAATATTTAAGCTACTCGTGAACCCTTTTTTGAAACCTGTTTTGATTTCTTTTTCTAAGTTCTTCGCATCTTCCCCAAATACGTCCTCAAACTTATCTGTGTCTTTGTTGAAGATGATTGTGTTAACAGCGATATCTGCCGCTTCTTTCGGCTCTACCGCACTACTTCCACATGCAGCTAGGGTAATCGCAGCTGTTAAAACAACGACAAGCATTAAAGCTAACTTTTTCTTCATGTGATACACTCCTTTTTCCCAACCTTATTTTCATACTCTTCCTATTTTAAAGGAATCCCAGCAGATTACAAGTATTTAGACGGGAATGTTTCGCATAATAGTTTCAAGTCAGCTAGCCTCTTTGCGACGCAACTCTTTTATTGTGCGGTTCCAGTAAAGAACGCTCGGTATAAATTGTTGGCAAAATCTTCGTCATCCTTGATCTTCCACTGATCTTCATTAGCTTCTAGATTCAGTTTTACTTGAACTGCTTTTTTGGACGCTTTTGCTTTTGGAATCGTTGTTTTATAGCCATCAATGACCGCTTTTGCAGATTTTTTTTTGTCTTTTTCAATGGATGGGTCTGCTTTCACTTTTGCTTTAAAAGCGGCCAATCTTTCTGCCTGCATGCTTGCCATATCCAGACCGTTGACAGAAATTTCGACAGTTGGCTTTTTCTTGTCGTCGTTCGTTACTTTTGATGTATATTTGGTTACTTCTTTCGCACGTTTTGTATAGGCATCGTATAAATCGCCTATTTCCTCATTCATACTACCATCCGTTATTTTTAAGTTCGCTGCAAATCGCTTTGTAAAGGTTTCTTTGTTGTTTATTTGCAGAGCGGTGGCACTTTTACCGAATGTATCTTTGTATTTCTCGACATCTTTATTGAAGATAATCGTATTCACAGCGATGTCTGCGGCTGCCTTTGGTTCCACGGCATTGTTACTCCCACATGCACTTAGAGTAATCACAGCTGTCAAAACGACTACGAACATTAAAGTAAGTTTTTTCTTCATGCAGTACACTCCTCGTATAATAAGTTTATAGCTTCTTAATTGTTCTTTGAAAATTTCATATAACAGCCTGTCGGCTTGTAAATGGTT
>NZ_JNFB01000004.1 GCF_000766145.1 Paenilisteria newyorkensis
GTTCATCCACTGCTTTTTTCGCTGCGTCTTGTTTCGCTTTTTCTGTTGCTGCTGCTGCGTTTTTTGCATCTAGTAAGCTTTGTGCTTTGTTTAGGTCTGCTTGTAATGCTGCTTTGGTTGTTGGATCAGTTACAGTGTCAATGAGTCTTTGTGCAGCATCAATTGTTGCTTGTGTCGTTGTTGGTTTGATTGCATTACTTGCTGGGGTGTTGCTGTTGAATAGTTCGTTGACTGCTTTTCTGGCTGCATCTTGTTTCGCTTGCTCTGCTTGGTTTGCTGCATTGCGTTGGTTCAACAATTCTTGTGCACGATCCAAGTCTTTTTGTAAGTCTGCTTTTAGAGCTGGATCTTTGATTTTGTTGATTTCTGCTTGGGCGCTATCGATGGCATCTTGATCTGTCGAAGCTTTGATTGCATCACTTATTGGTGTGTTGTTCACGAATAGTTGATTCACGGCATAAGTTGCGACTGCTTTTTGATTTTGGTCGTCTGCCGCTTGTTGTGTGCGTGCGTCAAGTAAATCTTGTGCCTTATCTAAGTCTGCTTGTAGGGCTGTTTTCACTGGACCTGCTGCTAGAACGTCGATGGTTTTTTGTGCGTCATCAATCGCTTTTTGGTTCGTTGTGTCTTTAATCGCGTTGCTTGCTGGGTCGTTGTTTGTGAAAAGCTCTTTTACCGCTGTATTCGCTGTGTTTTGTTTCGCTTGTTCGTTTTGTCCATCTAGTAAGCTTTGTGCTTTGTCGATATCTTTTTGTAAGTCTGCTTTTACTGTTGGATCTTGTACTTTATTCACTAAAGCTTGTGCCGCATCGATTGCCGCTTGGTCTGTTGTCAATTTAATGCCGGTTTTTGTTGCATCTGTGAATAGGGCATCCACAGCAGTTTTCGCAGTATTTTGCGCTGCTTTATCTGCTGTTTGTTTTGCTAACAATTCTTTTGCTTTATTAATATCGTTTTGTAAATTGGTTTTATCCGTTCCTGCTGCAAGTTTATCTACTGCTGCTTGTGCTGCATCAATTGCTGCTTGGTCTGTTGTTGGCTTCAAGCTATTTTTATTAGCATCTTTGAAAAGATTATTGACCTTGTTTGTTGCATCCGAAATATCTTGGCTAGTCGATGTAAAGCCATCGTTAACTAAATAACTTACACTTGCAACAACAGCTGTTCCTGCCTTGTTATAATAATCCACAGTAAGCATTCCAAATTTAGGAATCTCAACTTTTTTATCTAATGTATAGATTTTTATCCCAGTAGCTGTTGGTGTTTCCAATATTCCATAATTATAAAGTTCGGCACCAACTCCATTACTAGTAGCTCTAATTCTAATTGTTCCACCAGTACTAAGTTTTGTTAAATTAACTACAACGTTAATTTTTCCGTTAGCTTCATTCACAATTATGTTTGATGATTGAGATGATATAGCACTGAAGTAATCCGTTGCTACTGTTGCTTCTGCTAGATGTCCACCGCTCAATGATTCTGATAAACTTAATGATGTTGGGAAAATTTGCGATGCTACAATTGTCGTTGTTAATAAACCTACTGCTATTTTTTTACTTGCGTTTTTCATTTTAGTTTTTACCTCTTTCAATTTTTAAAATTTTATTTCTTACAATCACGGCTTTTTATACCGCGAATAGGAACTCTTTAGTATTACCTTCTAACGATTTTTCTCTCTCACCTCCTTAATTTAAGTTTACCAGCTATAATTGTCAGTTTTTTTTTAGTTTTCAATCCCATATTTTTTTTATATGACGATTTCATGAACTTTTTTCGTTTTTTTGTCAAATATATTCTACTTCTCACTTATTCTTCGATGTCTAATACACGCTAAAAGTAGTAAAGAGCCCAATATTACCCAAACTAAGGAACTATGATCGCCTGTTTTAGGGAGTTTAGAATCATTTGCTTTTTGTGCTATTTTTTCCTGTTTTACGCTAATATTTGATTTGGAGATTGGCACAATAGATGGTGCTTTTTGCGAAATAGGGCTTATTGGCTTGTTAGGTGTTTTTACTGGTTTTTCTGGTGTTGTGACAGAATTCTCTGGTGTTTTAGCAGGATCATCTGGATTACTTGGGTCATTAGGTTCAACCGGATCGATTGGGTCGTTGAAAATTGGTGGTATTACTGGAATCGCGCTATTTTCGACAGTTAATTGTATGTTACTTCCTTCGCTAACTACGTCTACTTCATGAATCGTTGGGTCTAACAAATAGTTAATCGGTGCCGCTGTTTCTTCTAATAAATATTTACCTGGCAGCAACCCAATGAAATATAGTTTTCCATTGATATCTGTTTTTCCTTCAACAAAAGTTCCATCGGGGCTCTCTAAACGGAAGGTTGCATCAGCTAAAAACACGCCAGTATCTTTGTCCACTTTTGTAACTTCAAGTGTACTTGGTGCTATTTTTTTATTTTCAACTGTGATGTTTAGTGTGCTCAGGCTGTTGTTCGTAATTGTGACTGGAATCGGTGTCGAATCCAACGCGTAACCTTGACTTGCATTTGTTTCGACGAGCTGATAATCTCCAGGTACTAAGCCTTCGATTAGCCATTCACCATTTGCATTCGTCACACCAGTATCTACTACATCTCCGTTTGGGTTCTGTAATTCAAATACTGTGTCGGCTAGTTTTTGTGTAGAATCAGCTGCATCTTGCTTCGTAATAAGGATATCACCGCGGATTTTCTTCGTAGTAACCGTATTGGAATCATAATATTCGCCATTTAGCAAAATCGCTCCTGTATTATGAACACTATCTCCAATCGCTAAACGTGTTGCATCGACGCTAAATTTGGCTGTAGCTGAACTACCGATTGGAATATCTTTTTTGACAACTATCGTTAGCTCATTGTTTTGTTCTACAATGTCAAATGCACCTGAATCGTCACTTATGATACCGCTGTAATCAAGACGGCTATCCAATTTATCGGTAAATGTTTGGCCAGCTTTAATCGTTCCAGTTATCGCACCTAATTCTAGAGAATAATGGATGGTTGGATTTTTTGCTGTAATAACTGTTTCGTCCACTGTTTTTTTCAATACTTTATTAAAATTCTCATCACCATCTAGTCGGTACGTGAGACTCGCTGTTTTCGTAACTTCTTGACTTGTCATCTTCGCTGGGCCTTTGTATTGTTCATAAACATGCGTTACTTTTACTTTATACTCGACAAGAAGCATTTCATCGGGATCTAACTGATCGACGCTAAATGTTAGCTGTTGGGTGACTGGATCGTAGTTGATTTTATCAGCATATTGAGCTGTGACGTATTCTCGTGAGCCATCTGGATGTGTTAAAATAATCCGAATACCATCGACGGAACTGCTATCTGTTGCATCAATACCTTTTGTAACAGGTGCGTGAGGATCAATTTCTAAGCCTTGTGGCACTTCATCGGTAACGACGACATCATGCAGATTCAAATGTGTCTGCACATTCATCGCCAAATGAACTGTATTAAAACTACTATCCGAGGCATGAACCAAAGCAATACCGTTTTTATCTACTGTTCCCTTCCACCATTTCTCAAAAGGGACAGGCGTTCCAATTGGCTGCATCGAAATCGGTACAATTTCAGTGTCCGTTTTTCCTCGGTAGCTCGCTGTGAATTTTTGATCTGCTTGCAATGTCGTATTGGTGCGGATAATCGGTGCTTGAAAAGAGATTGTAAATGACGCCGACCATGCCGCACCAACGTTAAAGCTACTAACTGGCTTTACGTACACAATAATGCTGTCTGGCATCGATGCTGGTGATTTGTCCACGTGATCGATTGTGAAAGCCGTTGAATTTATATTTGTTAACGTGCCTGCGTTGTATACTTCTCTAGGAATCACTACCGAAATTAATTCTCCGTCATCATGCACAGTATCTGCATCCGCGCTTAATGTCACGCGTAAATTCACTTTACCCGAGCTAATAATTGGCGCATCATATACCCTTAAATCAATATTGAAATTCCCTGTTGCCCGCACGCCATTATTCGTTGTTACCGCACTAGCATTTACCGCTGCCATAAAAATAGTATTTATGAAAAGAACGAGCATCATTAAGCAATATATCCATTTCTTCAAATTCAATTCCCCCACAGTTTTATATTTTTACCTGAGTTATCTATGTCTATCTATCTTTCTATTTTAGACACTTCTCTTATCTAAAAATCACTGTGCCCCCCTTCAAAAAAAAATTCATGTCCCTTGCGCATAGATGTTTTTAAAGCAGCGCCATAGTTCCCGTTTCAACCAAATTAGCCTTGCCATCACCTCCTTTACTTTTCTCGCTTTGTTCATTCTCCTTAAAAATGTTCTCTAAAGCTGTACTGACATATTCTAGTTCGGCCTGCGTCAAGTTCGATCCTGATGGTAAACACAACCCCTCGCGGAACAACCTTTCACAAACAGATTCTTCCTCTTGCTCATGTTTATAAAATGGCGTTGTTTCAAAAACTGGTTGCAAATGTAGCGGTTTCCACAGGACACGCGTTTCAATATTGTATGCTTGCATTCTTTCCATCACATCGTACGGTGTCATACCTGTTTTCTCTATATCTAATGTGATAGCGCTGAGCCAATGATTCGATACCGAGTTAGAAAATTCCGGCATCATACTTACTTCGTCCAAATATCGACACTTCTCTGTATAAAAACGGAAATTAGCTTGTCTTGCCGCAATACGCTCATCCAAAACTTCCATTTGCGCGCGTCCAATCCCTGCTAAAATATTGCTCATTCGGTAGTTATAACCGATTTCCTCATGTTGATAATGGCACGCTTTTTCTTTTGCTTGTGTGGCTAAAAAAATGGCTTTTTCAATCATCGCTGGATCTTTAGCTACCAACGCACCGCCGCCAGATGTTGTAATAATTTTGTTACCGTTGAAGGAAAAAATACCAAAGTCTCCGAATGTCCCTGTTTGTTGCCCTTTATAAGTAGAGCCTAGTGATTCTGCGGCATCCTCAATGATTGGAACACCAAAGCTTTCACAAACAGTGACTAATTCATCCATTTTTGCACTTTGTCCGTATAGATGTACGATAATCACCGCTTTTGGTAAGCATTGTTCTTTATTCGCATCTGCTAACGCGCGTTCTAATGCTTGAGGCGACATATTCCACGTTTCTGGTTCTGAATCGATGAAAGTCACGTCAGCCCCTAAATATTTAATCGGGTTTGCACTGGCTATAAACGTGAAGGAGGAACAGAAAACCATATCTCCGTGCCCTACTTCCAATAAACGCAACGCTAAATGAATCGAAGCTGTTCCAGAACTTGTCGCACAAACTGATTTAGCCCCAGTGTACTGTTTAATTTGCTGTTCAAATTCTGTAACATTCCTTCCTAGCGGCGCAATCCAATTCGTGTCAAATGCTTCTTGAATGTAGTCCTGTTCCTTGCCGCTCATATGTGGTGTTGATAGTAAAATGGCTTTATTCATCCGTTTTAACCTCTTTCATCATTAAATTTATACGTGACTCATTCTACCTGTGTCTCGCCTATCGTTCCTTGGAATTTTTCCGTGGTGACATGATTATCTTGACTAATATCCGCGCTACCAAGCACTTTACCAATAGTTTGGATAAAAATTTTTAAATCCAGTTTAGCTGAATAATGATCCACATAATAAACATCCCATGCAAATTTTGCTTCCCAACTGATTGCATTGCGTCCGTTCACTTGTGCCAAACCTGTTATGCCAGGCCTCACGTCATTTCGTTTACGCTGTTCTTCGCTATACAAATCGTTGTACTCCATCGGGAGCGGACGTGGCCCAATCAGACTCATATCACCTTTTAACACATTCCATAATTGCGGCAACTCATCTAGGCTGTACTTCCTCAAAAACATCCCAAACGAGGTTAATCGCGCATCATCTGGCAACGCTTCTCCTGATGAGGCAAACAATTGACGCATCGATTTCAACTTATAAATTCGAAAAGCTTTCCGATTCTTCCCAGCACGCTCACTTACATAAAACGGTATTTCTCTATATAAAAGGTAAAATATAATCGCACAACCTAAAACTGGCAAAATCGCGATAATTCCCATACTAAAAGCAACAACAACATCAATACAACGCTTCATTTCTAGCGACTCCTTTCACCAAAATATCATGTACACGACCTGCCAAACGCTCAGCATCATAATTTTCACTTAGTCGCTTACTTGCTTTCTGCGCTTTGAAATAACGCGCCTTGTCCTCTGCCATCTCTTCAATAAATCGGCAATACCCTGCCTGATCTGTATATAGAAATCCTTTGCCAGCACCGCTTTTCACTAGGACATCATGCTGCCAACCTTGATAATTCAATATCACCGGTAACCCCGCTGCTAAAAAGTCGAAAAATTTATTGGCACTGTTATCCCAAAGAATCCGAGCATCCTTCACTGTCATCGCACCTAAATCGCAACACTTAATGAAACTTTGTACTTCTTTTTTTGGCATTTCATCTAGAATTAGCACATTCTCCAGTCCCTGTTCCGCAACCTGTTGTTGTAATACCGATTTCTCTGAGCCTTCACCGATGAGTAAAAAACCAATATGCGATTTATCTTTCATTTCACGAGCGGCATTCACCAAATGTTGCAATCCATTTACCTCACCCATCGTACCTGGATGTACGACGACGAAACGATCCTTCATCCACGATTTCACAGCGAGAGAAGTCGGTATTTTCGCGGTAATTCGATTCATTGCTTCATTAT
The DNA here is from genome assembly GCF_000766145.1 of Paenilisteria newyorkensis. Taxonomy (GTDB): domain Bacteria; phylum Bacillota; class Bacilli; order Lactobacillales; family Listeriaceae; genus Listeria_A; species Listeria_A newyorkensis. The sequence continues at coordinate 6,710 of NZ_JNFB01000004.1, forward strand.
TTGCGAGGTTTTCCACAACGTGCACTTTCTCACTGCTCACACCTTTCGCAACGATGTTTTCCTTCATTGCCGGCGATAATGCCACAACATGTGCTGCATGCTTATACAACTGCTTCTCTAAATAAGACAGCATTCCAATCAAAAAACGATTTTTCAAATAACCTAATTTCACGGGCACATCTGGCCAAACATCGCGGACTTCGAATACGAATGGTGCGCACTTTATTTTGCTGAGCGCTAAACCAACCAAACCTACCGTTAGAGGCGTTGACGTTGCATATATCACATCGACACTTTTTTGTTTCATGCCTTGTTTGAAGCTACCAGTCATAAATTGGCCAAATGCTTGAATCCTGCGCCATTTGCTCATTTTTTGATTATATTTCGTTGCGGTAGAAATGACCTCAAGCCCTTCTGCCGTCGTTTCACTCGTTCCAGTTCCAGTGATAAGCGTGACGTTATGACCTTGTTTTAAGAAATATTTTGAGAACTCATAAGACCGTGTCGCGCCTTTTTCTTTTTGGAAATGCTGGTGTATATATAGTATCTTCAAAGTAACTGACTCCTTTAAATTTCGTCATATAATTCGCCTAATTTGCGTTCCTCAATCGACCAATTGAAGTTAGCTACATGTTGTTTATAGCCATTCGAGCCGAGTTCCATTTGCTTTTTTGGTTCATCTAGTAGCATCTTTATCTGTGCTGCGATTTCGTTCGGAGACAATGGATTGACCGCATAGCCACTCTTCGTTTCCTCCGCCAAACGCTCATATGACTTGAAATTGGAAAGCACATACGGTAAAGACAACGACATATATTCAAAAACTTTCGTTGGTAATGAGCGTAAATAGTTCGCTTCAGGGTGAAGTATTGCCAGACCAATGTGGGACTTCGCGTAATACGTCATCAACTCACATAAATCTAAGCGGCCAACCAGCTGCACCTCGTTCACCAAATCGTTCTCAACCAGGAATTCCTCTGTATACACTTCCAATCGTTCCGGCACTTTTCCTATAATAAGCAACTGAAATTGATAGTTTGCCTGTTTCAAAAGTTGCGCGACTGCAAGCATCTCCTTGAAACCGCGTATTTCATGAATCGCTCCCGCATAAATCAATGTCGGCGTCTCATATTTCGCTATTTCAAATACCTCTTGTAAAAAGGGATAATTGTAAACGTCCATCTGTTTCGTCGTCAATACCCCATAGTTTTCTTTGTAATATTTCTCTGCATAAATCACTGCGTTCATGTTTTGAAGCATCTTTTTTTCAGCGGAAGAAACGATTCGTATCAACCACTTCGGCATGCTTAACTTACCGATTTTTTTCGCTTTCAACACTGCCGGGAAATCTTCATGCATATCAAAAATCACTTTTTTATGATGCATTCTCTGCAGAAAATAGCCGAGTGGTAGTAGTTCTGGATCGTGTAGATGAATGATTTGAGCATCAGATTGGCTAGCAATGGAATAGAATTTAAACCATGTTTGCCACCGCTTCATCATGCTTTTCGACGTAAATGTAATCACACGCAAATTCGGAATGTTGTTTTCATAGACATGATTACTGGCTGCTGCATAAAGCGTTACATCATAGCCTAGATTAGCCAAACTCACAGCCTCTTTATGAAAAACACGCGTATCATTCCAAGGATGGACCGAGCTCATTATTAGAACTTTTTTCATCATTCGCTTGCTCCTTTCGTTTTTAAAGTTCGGATAAAACGTCTTTGCGTGAGGGCGACAAGTGCGCCGTATATTGCTATTCCAACTACAACAAGCAGTAATAAAGATACGATTGGGGACAAACTAATTTGCACTTTTAAATAGTAGAGTACAGCTCCCATCACGCCTGCGTTGACAAGAATAATCAGTTGTTGTTTGACCAACTTATGCCGCGCATCCATTCGCCCAATTCGTTTTTCGAGTAGTCGATAAGCAAACCAAGCAGATACAAAATTCATAAATCCGGGGATAAGAAGTACTGCGTAGATATTAAAAATAGGAGTTAAAATCAGGAGTAACAAAACATTGGCGAGTATTGTGAAAATAGAAATTCGGGACGGCGTTTTTGTATCATCTAAACAGAAGTAAACCCGGTAAATGAAATCTCGTAGCACTAATCCCGGTAAACCAATACCCAGCATGGTCATAAATAAAGTCACTTGTTGCGTATCCGCTGAGGTAAACGCACCCCGTTCGAAAAGCAGTGCCGTGAACAGGTCACCGATAACCGCAATCCCAACGACCAATGGAATGACAAGTATGTTCGTAACGGTGACATATTTGATAAATAATTCTTTTCCAGCGTTAATTTTTTTAGCAAACATGCGCGTCAATGAAGGGTACACGAGAGTTAAAATATTAACAAGAACAAGCGCCTGAATAATGCTTAAAATCTGGTTTGCATAGCCTAATGTTGCCACGTACCCTTGACCTAAAAAACTAGCCAGCGTTGTTGAGAAAAGTAGCGAAACTTGAAACACAATCGAGTTAAAAACAACTGGCCCAGTTTGGCGTATTAATTTGTGGAAAATTTGATTTCCCCATTTAAACTGGATACGAAATCCAAATCCACGGTTTCGAACAAGCAAGATGCCTGCTTCAAGAATAAATGAAATAGTCAAAAATAAGCTGACTAACAAAATAGAGGGTTTTTGCGCCAAGACGATGTAGATACCGCTGAAAATTGTGCTGCATAACGTCGCTATTTTTGCAGTTAGAAAATCGTTCTCGACTTGCCGGAATGCAGTTAAGACAGCGGTCAAGACGCGATAAATTTGTGCAACACTCAGAATCATAATAATCAACAAGGTTAATGTTAGTGTTTCCGATAAACCAGACTGATGCTTCAATATCCAAAACAAACTTCCAATACCTAGCCCTACCGCCACTATAATTCCTAGCAGCAAGACACTGACATACGTATTGATTGCCGCTCGTTCAGCCACAGTATCTCCGCGCTTCGTTAAAAACGGGATGAGTACAATGATAATCGCTGGTATAGCTAAGTTCGTAATCGATACCGTATACGTATTCGCTAAATTATAAGCATCTACTTCCGCGCCCACTCCGAAAATTTTTGCGATAAATACATTTTTTATCAAACCGAAAAATTGAGTGGCAATCGTCAGTAGTATCATCAGCATGAATGGTTTCATTAATTTGGAAGTCACTCGTAAATCACCTTTTCTAGCTTTTTAGGCCTCTAAGTTCTGTTTATAAAACGCCACTGTTTTTCTTGCAATTTCTTGCCAAGCGAAATTATCATGAACAGCTTTCAAAGCTTTATCCCCCATCTCGAGGAGTTTCTTTTCATCAGCTAGCATTTCCAAAACGCCGTTCGCCAATGATTCAATAGATTTCGCAGGTACGAGCAAACCCGTTTCGTGAGGAGATATAATCTCAGGAATCCCGCCAACACTTGTTCCAACAAGCGGTTTCCCACACGCCATCGCTTCTAGGCCAGCAATGCTCGTCGCCTCCATCAAGGAAGGTAGCACGACAACATCCGCTGCATTAAAATAATGTGGCATTTCTGGATTCATCACACCCGTCACGATTGTCACACGCTCTTCCAGGTCATTTTCTTCAATGAAAGTACGGATTGCAGCTTCCTGACTTCCACTCCCAACAATCAAGATTTGAATCGTTGGGTTGTTTGCCAGCATCTTTGGAATAGCTTTCGTAAAGTACAGGACACCATTCTTTTCTTCCAGTCGCCTCGCAATCATCACAACCTTATCCGAAGCCTCGTATCCTAGCTTCAAGCGCATTACACGGCGCATCATTTTATCTGGATAAAATTTAGAGACATCCACACCGTTTGAAATATTCCGAGCAGCTTTCTTTGGCAAAACCATAGCAATTTTACTCGTCAGCTCAGAACTCGGCGCGATAACGCCATCCATATGCCCAAGCAAAACACGGCAACGCGTAAATTTCTTTTGCGCATACCAATTCAGAAAAGTGGAGGAATGGTTTGTAAAAATTTTTACACCGTCGAATGGGATTTTCGTAATGACCGAATCAGCGATAAGTTTATGCCAGTGAATCACTTGAAATACGTCTTCTTCCAGCAGTTGTTTTATTTTACGCCTGCCTTTATACATGAATTCTAATGCTCTAATTTTTCGTCTATTACTTACTTTCACCCGCACGACACGGACGTTACCGACATACACTTCTTCCGGCAATTCATTCTCCGGGTCATATATTTTTGTAAGCAACACAACGTTATGCCCTAGAGCACTGATGGCGCGGCTAATTTCTAGTACATGAGCGGCAATTCCTCCAACACTTGGATAGAAATCATCGGACACCATTAAGACATTCAGTTTCTCCATCATTATTTTTCCACCGCCCACTCATAAAACGCGTCTCTTTTCGGATCTTCATAGACGATTTTCTCAATGACACGATCCTTTGGAATGGCAAAATATACAGCGCCGTGAATTACCTTATCCCCAGAAATCGTTTCGCCAAGCTCGTCTACCATTGGGTAGTTTAGTTGATATTTCCCATTGGAATCCAATGCTTTGAAAAAACTCGCCGCCATCGGAATGTTGTATTCTGTCATATTTCCAATCTTCATTTTTACTTTCATTAATTTTTTCTCTTTTAGGTTCTCGCCTTTTGGTAGGCTTTTGCTGGCATCTTTTATAGATACCATTTCTATTTTCAAGCTCGTGACGATTGCTGCCTCATCTTTTGGAAAATCATGTTGCGTTTGTTTCGCCGTAGTTTGTTTCGGTTCTTCGTTTTGCTGACAAGAAACAAGCACACTTACTACAAATAGACTACTTATTAAAAGTATGATTTTTTTCATTTTCAAGCTCCGTTCGTTTAAAGTAATGGTTCAATATCGCCAGAATTATCCCAAAGCTGATCCATACATAGCTTTTTTCAAGTGTTGTGCTTGATGCGAATGAAATGAATGGAAAGGCGATGCTAATGATTAGGGGCAACATATACCAAGGTTCTTTTCCTTTGTTCTCGTACCATAATCGGAAGCTAAATTGCCACACGAAGTACAGGAATAAGAAAAGGAACAACGCGGATAGCAAACCGTAATTAGCTAAAACTTCTAGCAAGAAATTATGCACGGATACGCCACCTTCTCCATTTTGCTCATCGGCTGGAAAGTATTGCGCTAATGCCATTTGCACATTCCCAGGGCCAAGTCCAATAAAATGCGTATCTTGAATCGTCTGCCATGTGTAGTTTGTAATCTCCAGTCGAAAATCAGTTGACGTATCTTTTTCTGTATAGGTTCGATTCACCTGTTTTGTGATTTCTTGCATCGCTGGTAACTGTAAGATAAGTGGGATAGAGAGTACAATCAGCACTCCCCATTTCCACGATTTTTTTACAATAAGGAGAAACAAAATACCTGCGATTAAGACAAGTGCAATGCGAGATTGTGTCGCGATGATAATATAAACAGACATAACTGAGAGCGAGATTTTTATTATTTTCCCAAAATATGTCTCAGATCGCATGTATACGAGGACCAAGGGCAGGAATAACACAAGGAAAGACGCGAGGTCATTCGGGTTAAAAAAAGTTCCACTAGGCAAGAATTGAACATTTCCAATCGCACCGTTTAACGCTGATTTTTTCAAGTGAAGCCCTGTCGTTATCTCATACATAGCGATGCTGATGTTGATGCTAATCACACCGCACAAGAGTAGCGCCAGTCGTTCTAGTTTCTTTTTGCTATCCAAATAGTAAATTCCAGTTCCTATCAGATAAATCGCTTCGATGATGTAATATAAATTTCGGAATCCTGCTACTGGATATTTTGCCCAGACGAGTGTTATTGCCGCTGCAAGGAGCCAACCGAGGAGCAGAAGTAACATGATTCGCACACGTCTATTGAGCCAGGACCAGTCTTTCCAAGTTAGCAGTAATAACAGCACTTGAACTGGTAGTAAAATTCGATACAAGAACAAGCTCTCATATCCAGGAATAGAAAGGATTGAGCCGAAGAATGAGGCAACAACGAGAATTACCCAAGTCATTTCTGCTAATTGTTTCAGTGTGAAAAAGAAACTAAATACTATGATAGCGATAAGAAACGGGAGAACTAACACTTCTTTATACAGCGTTCCTACAGCAAGTAATGCTAAGAAACTAAATACAAAGGTCACTTTTAAAGTTATTGTTTTATTCACGATCTCCACCTCAGTATTTGTAGCGATAACCTTTCATATCATTTTTAGATGCCGGCACACCATTCACTACGCTGCCAATCACATGCGCGTCAGAAATCTCCAGATATCGCATCGCCTGCTTAATATCGCTACGCTTCGTCCGTTTAGCAAAAGCAACAAAGAGTACACCGTCACACAATGAGCTGAGAATCCGGCTATCGGTAATTGGCAGAAGCGGCGGGGCATCAATAATAACGTAATCAAATTGTTGTTTCGCCTCTTCAATAAGCTGCTTCATCTCTAAAGAATCCACCCACTCACTCGGATTTAGCGGCGCAATTCCTGTGGGCATTAACCTCAAATTCGGATGATGCGTTTCTTGGGTACATTCCATCAATGTTTTTTCACCCATCAAGCGATCTATCAATCCTATATTTTCCGAAATTTGCATATATTTTCGCAAAGATGGCCTATGGAAATCCGCATCAATTAGTAACGTTTTATTTCCTTTCTCCGCGAAAATACCAGCAATGTTAACACTCGTAAAACTCTTGCCTTCACTCATATTCGCCGAAGTCACCATAAAATTGCGGATACCTTGTTTTTTCAACATGAATTGCAGACTTGTCTGAATGCTATGGAATTTTTCTTTGTAAAATTGAATCTCTTTACTCTGTTCAAAATCACGATATGTCTTCATACCAGTCTCCTTTCTGCGTTATTTAATAAGCGGAATATCACCAATAAATTTCAGCGACAGTTCTTCCAAATCGGATTCTCCTTCAATGACATTCCGGAAAAGGTAAATAAGTGAGACTAAGAGGATATTGCCAATGATTCCAAGAACAAAAGCAATCATCGTGTTGATAATAATATTTGGGGATGTTGGTTCTAGTGGAAGATTCGCTGGCTCTAATATAATGACTTTATTATTAGAAACGAGCTTCGGTAGGTCTTTTTGATAAGTCTCTGTAATCTTATTTACGATTTCTTGTGCTCTTTTAGGGCTTCCATCTTCTACTGATACCGTGAAAACGAGGGAATCCTTATCTGATTGGATGCTTATTTTTTTTGCTAAAGCGTCATTTGATTCAGTTAGATTCAGCTCTGACCTCACTGTTTCCAGCGTTCGTGAGCTTTTTAATATCGTGTTGAATGTGTTCGCCATCTGCATATTGGTCTTTAGTTGCTCCGAATACACCGTTGTTTCTTTTTCCGAACCAGACTCCACATTAGTTGTGATAAAAATCTGCGCGGATGAAGTATATTGCGGTGCGATATAATATTTACTAATACCAAACGCAATCGTCATGGCAATCAATGGCAAGGCGATTAGCCAGATTAGATTATTTTTAATAATCTTTAATGTGACGCCCAGCTCCATTGTTTTTGCACTCATTTTTGTTCACCTCTACTTTTTCTATTCATGCTTGACCTATCTTGTGCACGTGTGCATGTTGCTTCTTCCAAACATTTCTAGTATCAATAATGCAGGGACTTGTTGCTAATATCTGATCATAATCAACCGTCGAATGCTTTGTCATGATAATAACACCATCATAGGCTTTGACATCCGCTATTTTGGATACCGGATAAATAGTTTCACCAGAAGCATCACGGAACGATTTCACAAAAGGATCGAGTACAGTGAGTTTTGCATTAGCTTCTTTCAAATGCTCATACACGTGTAATGCTGGGGATTCTCGCACATCGTCAATATCGTTCTTATACGCCATACCAACGAGTAAAATGCGCGACTGACTGAGTGACTTGCCTTGTTTATTAAGCGCTTTGCTGGCGATTTCCACGACATGTTTTGGCATCGAAGTGTTCACTTGTTGCGCCAGATCAATAAATCTGCTGAAAAAATTCTTCTCTTTGCCTTTCCAATAAAGGTACATCGGGTCAAGCGGAATACAATGCCCACCAACACCTGGCCCTGGATAAAATGGCATGAATCCGAAAGGTTTGGTTTTTGCTGCATCGATGGCTTCCCACAAATCAATACCAAGTTGTTCTGCCAACAACGACATTTCATTGATAAACGCAATATTAATGCTGCGGAACGTGTTTTCTAGTAATTTTGTCATTTCGGCGATTTCTGGCGTAGATACTGGAACAACCGTATCAAATGCATTTTCATAATATAACTGGCCGAGTGCAGAACATTTCTCTGTCATACCACCGACTACTTTCGGGACTTCTTTCGGCTTAAATTGTTTGTTCCCTGGATCGATTCGTTCTGGAGAAAAGCAGATGAATAAGTCCTCACCAGTTGTCCAGCCTTCTTTTTCGAACTCGGCATAAATCAGATCGCGCGTTGTACCTGGATATGTTGTACTCTCCAAAACGAGTAGCGTACCTTTTTGAATCACTGGTTTCAAACGAGAAACAGTGTCATTGATGTAGCTCATATCAGGTTCATGGGATTTGGTAAGTGGCGTCGGAACACAGATGCTGATGATGTTGGCTTTTTCCAGTTCCTGATAATCCGTCGTTGCTTGGAAGCGCTGATTTTGTAATGCTTCACCAATCACCCTTTCTGGAATGTCGATAATGTGCGATTTTCCGAGTGATAGGGTTTCTACCTTGCTATCATCCAAATCCACACCAATAACTTGAAAACCTTCCGATGCAAATTCCATCGCCAATGGTAAGCCGACATAACCCATACCGATAACGCCAATCACCGCTTCTTTTTGCAAAATTTTATTCGTCAAAATGTCGTAGTTGCTAACTGTTGTCATAGTTTCCAATTGCGTATACGTCATATTTTTTCATATCTCCAATCTAATTCTACTAATTCGAATAACCGCTTTTTACGTTCCTCATCTGTGAGACCCATATAAATGTCCAGCAACATCTGAATGCCGACTAATTCGGCCGGATGCGGATTGCCTTCCCCCACAAAAATCTTATCAAAAATTTGAACTGGGTTTTTTTCGTGATTTTCGAATAATTCTTCCTGTACTTTTTCACCTTTACGGATACCGATAAATTCAATCGAAACCGTTTCACGTCTTCTTCCAGTCAAGTCAATTAATTTATAAATAACATCCAAAATCTTAATCGGGTCACCCATATCAAGAACAAATATTTCACCACCGGATGTCAGCATACTCGCCTGAATCACAAGCTTACTCGCCTCTGGAATCGTCATAAAGTAGCGTTCCATATCAGGATGCGTCAATGTCACCGGTTCGTTGTTACAAATTTGACCGTGAAATAGCGGGACTACACTACCACGACTGCCTAACACATTTCCAAATCGCACCACACAAAAGTTCGTTTGAGATGTTTGGTTGAATAACTGTACAATTTTTTCAGCGATACGCTTTGCCGCGCCCATCACAGTTGTTGGCTTCACAGCTTTATCAGTTGAAATCATGACAAACTTGTCCACACTGTGTGCATCAGCAACTGCCGCCAAATTCCACGTACCTTGCGCATTATTCGCAATTGCCTCCGTGCTGTTTTGTTCCATCAACGGTACATGTTTGTGCGCTGCAGCATGGTAAACAATGTCTGGACGATACTCCTCAAAAACAGCTTCTAGTCGTTCTTTATTTTGAATATCTGCAATACATGGAACCAATGCCACGTGCGAATACGCTTTTCTTAATTCGCGATGAATATTGTAAATACTCGCCTCACCATGCCCCAGCAAAATTAACTTTTCCGGCTTTCCACGCATAATTTGGCGTGTAATTTCTGATCCTATCGAGCCACCAGCACCAGTCACTAAAATCGTTTTATTCTTCACCATCCGTGCTACGTCTTGGTAGTCCAACTCGAACTCATCACGTTCAATGATATCTTGGTACGCAACAGGACGCATTTCAATTTTCGCCTTTCCAGCAAAAATATCTTGTAATGCTGGCAAAACTTGCGTCTCAATTTGTAATGCGATACATATGTCCAATATCTGTGCGCGCTTGGCATATTCCAGTGAAGGTATCGCCAGCAATACACATGTAATGGCTTCATCTTTCACAATTGTCTCTAATTGATCTAGCCCACCAAGCCTCGGCGCTCTATCCAACTTCACATGCGGACTATCATCTAGTAACCCAATAATTTGGTATTCGGAACCCGTTCTATTCGTCAGCTCGTGAAAAACATAGTTAGCCGCTTCTCCACCACCGATAATTACCGTCCTTTTCAAAACCATTTGTTATACCTCGCAATCATTGTCTATCATTTTTCAGGGCTCACTTGCCATTCATATTTTTCTTTTGTAATCGGATGCTTATAAACTACCGTATACGGGCCCTTATTATCTGATTTAAAATAGGCATATCCAGTCATTTTTTCCTTCGATGCAATATTTTCTATCATATTTTCAAATGGATATATAGCTAGCTTTTCATTTTTATTGTTCGTCACCTGAAGTGCTGTACTATCAAAGAACAAATCCTCAATCGATGTATTTTTCAACGTTATTTTCAACCGTAAAACTTGCTTCACTTGCTGCGTATCTTGATCTCGCTCATCCGTATAACTCGCCTGTTCCATATTTATTTCCAAACCCTTCGCATCTACTTTTTCCTGAACTTGGTGACTTGGCCTATTTGCTTTTTCAGGCGTTTCACTCCCAGTACAGGCGGCGATAGTCATGGATACTACAACGATACCCGCAATAGCTAATAATTTTTTGAACACTCTAATCCCTCCAAACGCATTTACTGTTTCAGTAACTGTATTTATCTTCATCTCTAATAATATCTATTTATTCTAAAAAAATTTAATAAACTAATCATCAGAAAAATAAGTCATCTAATACTAGTATATTTCGTGATTGAAAAATAATACTTTCTTCTTTTTCCAACTGCGTCAATACAGCACTCAGGGTGGTATTACTTACCCCAACATAATTAGCCATTGCTCCACGCGTGAAACATCTTGGCAGTTTCACATAATTATCGATGCGATCTGTTCCAAAACGCTCCACGATGACTTGAAGCATATTTTCAATCTTCTGCTGATTCGTATCGCTACCACTTACAATTTTCATCGCGTAACGTTCGTACATCATTCTCATATAGTTGTAATGGTACAAATAACCTTCTTGAATACTCATCATTTTAGCGATAACATCACTTAGCAAAAAGCGCCAAACCATCATTTTTCCTGTTAAAACCTCACCACGCATCTGCGTATTGCGAATCTCTTGACTATGATGTAAACCGATAAAATCTCCTTCACCGACGAAATCAATAATCTGCTTGCCAATATACAGCGCGCCGACACCATTTTCTACAGCATATACATATGGTGATTCCACTTGAGCCGATTCCAAAATGATCTGATCACCTCTCCCAAATACAACACGTTCCTTATAAATCGGGAAGTTACTGTCTTCAAGTAATAGCCTAAATAATTTTTGCGGATGGAAATCTTGTTCAATCGTATCACGATTATAAAGCTCCATTAATTCCATTTCCTCACCTCCAAAATTATACTAACAGTTATAATTATCTTTTATTTTAAAAAAACACTACTAATCCCGTTAATTTATGTCTATTTCGTGAATTATCCGACAGTGCCTTGTTGCTTTGCTGCTAACTCTATTTAATCATCTCCTGGTATGTTAGAGTAATCACAATTGTCACTAATGACTGCCAAACGTGAAAAAACTTACAAAAAAGAGCAAAGAACCGTAGCCTAAACCACGTTTCTTTGCTCAATGCTGTTCTTATTCCACATCAAAAATAAGGCTATTTATTTTCTCCCAATCTTGATCTGTAGGCATGCGTTCCGTTCTGTATTTAATACAATCAAGTCGCTCACCATCCTCTTTGTAGTTATATACAACAATATCCGCGTCTAAATCCTTCACTACTTTATTCGTAATATGCTGGTTTACTAGGAAAGTTATCTCTACATCGGGATTCACAAAACTATCCACCAAAACATTCAAATAATTCAGATAAGAATTTTTGCCATCAAAAGCAAACACCACATGTTTTTTCCGCTCTCCTTTACTTTGGTGTGAAAAATAGGTAAACATCGTAAAATTAACCGCAACATCCTCTACATACTCTATCCCAAATTTTTTTTTAATCGGCGCATCAGTCAATATTTCTAACCACTTTATATACATAGCTGGATGTCTGTGCTTAATAAGCCGATTGATATCCGTGCTATTTCGTTGGAAAAGTGGCGTTAACTGGGTGAGAAAATAGACATTCCGCAAGTATAGCACGTATAAAGAAAACATCTCTGGTTCAGGCAATTCCTTTTCTAGTTTCGTAAAAGCATTTACTAAAAATTGATTGATTAATTCTAAATTCTTTACATCTATCAATCCTTCTATGTCTACTGTCTTGCCTTTCTCATACACATAGTTATCAAGAGATAACAAGCTACCATACATAAACTCATCTTCTGTCACATACTGTTCCTCAATACCTGGAAAGTAACTCCGTCCAGACCTAGGCATGAACTTATACGTTGACAACTGTCTCACAGACGCTTTCAAACGTGACTCTAATACAAGCGTGTGCCCCTGCTCCAATCGTTTCCTAATTATCATAATCCAATACAAACCACTCCAATGTTGTGTCGCTATTTTACGATCCGTTTTATCTATAGCCTCACTATACCACCGTAGAAAAATCTCTTTATCCTCCTCTGTCGGCTTGTTCATAGAAGAAATATCATTCGTATTGTAGAGAAAATGAAAGTAAAAATGACGAATGTTCACTTCATCGCCAACGATTGCAACTGGGGTTAACGTCAACTCCAATTTAAATTCCTTTAATATCTTTTTCAGATGACCTAGATAGCGATACAACGTCGAGGTAGATAAAAATAAATCATCTGCCCATTCATCAATAGTTAAAAATATCTCATCGTATACACTATTGACAATCGTATACAGCGGTGATTGTTCTGCAATTTGGACGACTAAATCCTCAATTAAATGCGCATGATTAATAGTATATCCAGAAGCCGAACTAAACTCCACAATATTATCTTCTGGCAAGATATACTCCAAATCCTTCATATCCCGAAACAACGTCCGCTTAGAAGTCCCGAAATCATCCGCAATCTCATCCAGCGTTATCGGATAGTTGGCCTCATAAATTGCTCTCAACAACTTAATTTGGCGTTTTATCTTTTTATCAGCAACCAATTGTGAAAAAAAATGATTCATGATAAACCCTCCTTCAAATTATATATCCTTGCTTACGTTACCTTGCTCTCTTGGAAAACATTCCTCCTTTCTAAAAAAGGTTTCCATATCATTCCTCCTTTCTGCGACTTATTATAAATGCAACTTCCTCTTTACCGCAACTTCTTCTTTTAAAAATGACACTCATAACTGACAAGAGTGAATACACAACTTTTGGCTTCCATGGTTAAATAGAGTTATCAGCAAGAAGCACACAGACAAAGAAAGCCACAAAAATAAATTACCAATTCCAAAAAAATTTGAAAGAGGTTATTATTTATGAAAATGAAAAAATTAGTCAGCACACTCGCACTAACATCTATTGTTGGAGCTAGCTTAATGACACCATTTCAAGCATTATCAGTTGCCGCTGAGGAAAATCCAATCATCATTGGATCTACTGGAAACTATACTAACACCCCCGTTGGACCGAATCTTATCAGCCAAGACTTCACAACTATCAATAACAAATTCAAAGATTACCAAATCAGTGAATCGAGCATTATAACAAACCCAGATCCCACAAAAACGCCAACCTTGTATGATGATAGCAACTGGTTACGTACAAATATCAACTCCACTCAAGCAATTTCCGCAACTAATCCATTTAGTTACTCTACACGTGATACCGCAGTTACTGCTCAAAAGAAAGCGTATATTGCGACAACTATCAAAACAGAACCTGGAAAATTATATCAGTTTAAATATGACACAAAGCTCTATAATACAGGCGGTTTTGCTACAAGCCCACAAAATGGCCTCATCCAAATGAACGCACGGGTCGCAACACATACTGGTAATGTGACATACAAAAGTAATTCGTATAGTTTAGCTGGAAGATCCGCAGAAACCATAACGAATAAAAATGAAATTATTGAGTTTAGAGCAACCTCCGATAAAACAGTTATTTCCGCAGAAATGTCCTACCAGAATCTTGGTACGAACACTGGTTATCATTTTGCTGCTATGAGTAATTATTCTGTGACAGAAATAGATGAAGCTGCAAACCAAGAGGCACGGGATGCTGTAGCTAACCTATTTATCGATAAAGAAGTGACTGGTACTATAAACAACAACGCGGATCAAGCAACAATAGATGCCGCAAAACTACTAGTGGATGCCGTACTATCGGATAGCGTACGAGCAGAATTGCAGAATCAATTAAACGAAGCTCAAACGCAACTAAATGCTCGTAATGAAGCAATTGCTGCCGAAAAAGCCCGTGAAGAAGCTGCCGAAAAAGCAGTGAAAGAACTATTCACAGGAGATGATCCAACCAATAACACCCTTAAAAATACAACGTCACAACAAGAAATTGACGACGCAAAAAAATTAGCAGATACAGTCACTGATCCTACGAAAAAAGCAGCCCTACTAGAAGACTTAGACAAGGCTCAAAACCTACTAAATACACAAACGGCCGAAAAAGCCCGCCAAGATGCCGCTGAAAATGGCTTAAAAGACTTGTTCAATAACAATGATCCAAGCGGAACAATCAAAGACACAACCACCCAAGAAGCTATTGATACCATCCAAGATCTAATCAATACAGTCACAGATCCAGCGCAAAAAGCAGCGTTACAAACCGAATTAGACAACGCACAATCACAATTAGATACACAACTTGCTCTTCAAAACAGCGCAAAAACATCTGTCGACAACTTGTTTAGCGACACCAACCATACAAATCTAGCGAATGACGTAGACCAAACTGACATCGACAACGCAAAAAATCTCGTAAACCAAGTCACAGATCCGACTATTAAAGTCGCTTTAGAACAAGATATCGCAAAAGCTCAAGCATTGTTAGACGCCAAAAATGCAGAAATCGCCAATCAATTAGCCGCCGAGAATACAGTCAAAGCCTTATTCGACAACGACGACACGAAAGGTACTATCAAAAACACGACGGACCAAGCTGCTATCGACGCTGCCCAACAACTCGTAAACACCGTGATCGATCCAGCCAAGAAAATCGAGTTACAACAAGCGATCAACAAAGCCCAACGCCAACTCGCACTCGGTGAAGTCACGATCGACACTTACACTCTAGGTAGCCATAACATCACAGGAACAACGAAAGCAGGCGTAACCAAAGTCGGCATCTATGTGAACGGTAAACTCATCCGCACTGCTTCCGCAAGTAATGGCACGTACCAAATCTACGCTAGCACAACACCAGAACTACAAGTCGCGGGGCAAGCCTTCGAAGTCGCACCAATCGCAGCAGACGGCACAATTGGACTAAAATCTAGCTCTGTAGTTTCCGCAAAAGTAACACCAGAAAAAATCGTGAAACCAATGATTGACGATTACTTCAAAGGCACAAGCTACATCACAGGTACAGTCTCCTCTGAAGCGAAGAAAATCGCGCTTTACATCGACGGTCAATTCGTCCGCTACGGCGCTGTTACAGGTGACACATTCAAGATCTATGCATCCGATATTGCCTTGCTCAAATCAGAAGGGCAAACATTCGAAGTAGTTGCTGTAGATAGCGTTGGAAACGAAGGTGAACGCGCTTCTTCTAACGTGAAAGTGAAAACCATCAAAGGTATCGTCATGCCTAATGAAACAACAACACTTTCGACTTACAACACAGGTACAGTCACAGGCGATGTTCACATGATCGCACTCTATGTTGACGGTCAATTCGTCCGCTATGGCGCAGTCACTGGCACAGACTACAAAGTATATATCTATGATGTCCCAGCTCTACGCATCGCCGGTACTACTTTTGAAGTAAAAGCATTAGACACAGCTGGTAACATTCTTTACACTTCCACTCAAACAGTTCAATAAGACTTCTCCCCTCGTTAAATGCAACCATTCAGCAAACTATTAGTAAGCCTAATTTATCAAAAAAAATCCAAAATTCGAAAGAGGTTATTCATTTGAAAATCAAAAAAATTATTAGCGTTTTAGCCGCAACATCTATCCTAGGAACAAGCATTGTTACTCCTCTAAATATTATATCCACAGAAGCTTTTGCCTCTGTGACAACACAATCCGTAGGTGCAAATCCAAACTTGCTTAATCTTAATTTTGATAAAGCTACAGAAACAACATCCTTCAAACTTAAAAACTGGATTACTGGTACTGCGACAAACAATATAAAAGCTAATACCCCAACCTTCACCCAAAGCGGAAATAAATATTCCACTTCGGATGGTAAAACTATTCAAGTAAATAGCCCCACTGAAATTGCCCTAGTCAACACAAGTGGAAAATATTTCATGGTCGGTCAATACATTAATACAGAAATTGGAAAAGAATATACAATCTCATCTAAGTATACAAATCCTAATCCGAACGCTACATCCAATTACTTCTGGATGGGTGTACAATCAAGCGCCGATGTAATTAATGATAGTAAGTTTACCGCAGCTAGTGGCACAGCCGAGCATACGTTTACAGCAACAGAAAGTCAAACACTTGTTTTCATACAACAAGTTGTCACAACTACCGGAGCTAAAACGCTAACACTATCTGATTTTTCCACAGCTAAGTCCAACTACCAAATGGCGAAAGAAGGCGTTAGCGCTATGTTCGAAACAGATGGCAAAGTAAAGACAACTGTGGATCAAGCATGGATCGATGAAGTTCAAGGCCAAATCAACTTAGTAACAGATGCAACGAAAAAACAAGCGCTCCAAACAGAACTAAACAAAGCGAAACAAAAAGTAGCTGACGATATAACGAAATCAAATAATGCCAAAACAGCTGTAGACGCACTATTTGTAAACAACACCTCATCAAGCGATTCAATCAAAGATACAACGACGCAAGCTGCCATCGATAACGCAAAAAATCTTGTAAGCCAAGTCACTGATCCAGTAGTAAAATTGGCTTTAGAAAATGATATTGCAGAAGCTCAAAACTTACTTGACGCTAAAAACGCCGCTATTCAAGCAGAAAAAGACCGTCAAGATGCTGCTTCTAAAGCTGTCAAAGAATTATTCACGAACGACGATACTTCTAGCAACAGCATCAAAAACTTAACAGACCAAACAGCCATCGACGCTGCAAAAGC
>NZ_JNFB01000005.1 GCF_000766145.1 Paenilisteria newyorkensis
ACAGACCAAACAGCCATCGACGCTGCAAAAGCTTTGGTAGACAAAGTCACTGATCCTACTGTCAAAACTGCTCTAGAACAAGACATCACAAAAGCTCAAAATTTACTTGATGCTAAAAATGCCGCTATTCAAGCAGAAAAAGACCGCCAAGATGCTGCTTCTAAAGCTGTCAAAGAATTATTCACGAACGACGATACTTCTAGCAACAGCATCAAAAACTTAACAGACCAAACAGCCATCGACGCTGCAAAAGCTTTGGTAGACAAAGTCACTGATCCTACTGTCAAAACTGCTCTAGAACAAGACATCACAAAAGCTCAAAATTTACTTGACGCTAAAAATGCCGCTATTCAAGCAGAAAAAGACCGCCAAGATGCTGCTTCTAAAGCTGTCAAAGAGTTATTCACGAACGACGATACTTCTAGCAACAGCATCAAAAACTTAACAGACCAAACAGCCATCGACGCTGCAAAAGCATTAGTAGACAAAGTCACCGACCCTACTGTAAAAGCTGCTCTACAACAAGACATTACAAAAGCTCAAAATTTACTTGATGCTAAAAACGCCGCTATTCAAGCAGAAAAAGACCGTCAAGATGCCGCTTCTAAAGCTGTCAAAGAACTTTTCACAAATGATGACACTTCAAGCGACACTATCAAAAACACAACTAGTCAAAGCACCATTGATGACGCGAAATCTCTTGTAAATACAGTCACTGACCCAACTGTTAAAGCTACTTTAGAACAAGACATCGCAAAAGCTCAAAGTATCCTTGATGCACAAAATGCCGCTCTACAAGCTGAAAGTACAGTCAAAGCACTATTCAACAACGACGATACGAAAGGCACTATCAAAAACACGACGGACCAAGCTGCCATCGATGCTGCTCAACAACTCGTCAATTCTGTGATTGATCCAGCCAAGAAAAGCGAGCTACAACAAGCAGTCAACAAAGCCCAACGCCAACTCGCACTCGGTGAAGTTACAATCGACACTTACACTATCGGCGGCAACTATATCACAGGAACAACGAAAACAGGCGTAACTAAAGTCGGTATCTATGTGGATGGTAAACTTATCCGCACAGCTGCTGCAAGCAATGGCACGTATCAAATCTATGCTAGCACAGCACCCGAACTACAGGTCACTGGACAAGCCTTCGAAGTCGCTCCAATCGCAACAGACGGAACAATCGGTCTTAAATCAAACTCTGTAGTTTCCGCAAAAGTAGCACCTAAGAAAATTGCAAAACCAATGATTGACGACTATTTCAAAGGCACAAGCTACATCACAGGTACAGTCTCCTCTGAAGCGAAGAAAATCGCGCTTTACATCGACGGTCAATTCGTCCGCTACGGCGCTGTTACAGGTGACACATTCAAAATCTATGCATCTGATGTCGCTCTAATGAAAACAGAAGGTCAAACATTCGAAGTAGTCGCTGTCGATAACCTTGGCAACGAAGGCGAACGCGCTTCATCCGATGTCAAATCGAAAACAGTAAAAGGCAACGTCTTACCGAATGAAACAACAACACTTTCGACTTACAACACAGGTACAGTCACTGGCGATGTTCACATGATCGCACTCTATGTAGACGGTAAATTTGTCCGCTATGGTGCAGTCACTGGCACAGACTACAAAGTATATATCTACGATGTCCCAGCTCTACGTATCGCCGGTACTACTTTTGAAGTAAAAGCATTAGACACAGCTGGTAACATTCTTTACACTTCCACACAAATTGTTCAATAATCTAGACAAAAATACCCCGATTTCTCATTGAAACTCAGAGAAATCGGGGTATTTTTATGATGCCTGCCGAACCTTCGCCACATTACTCGTAAATAATCCCGCCACACAAATCGCGATAAGCACGAAAATAAACGCGTTAAGCAAGCCGAAATGATTCGCTAGGAATCCCAGCAACGGCGGCCCTGCAAGCGATGCGCTATATCCAGCCAGCGTCACCAAACTAACACGCCGAACCGCGAACTCACTCTCATCTCCAGCCGCTGAAATCGTCATCGGGAATCCGAGCGAAGCGCCAAGTCCCCATAAGAAAATCGCGATGACGCAGAGCACGATGGAAATTTTCAAGATGACTAGAAGTAGACCGATTGCAGCGAGAACCACCGCAATGCGGAGCAGCAACACGCGGCCATACGTATCAATCAGACGCCCACTCACCGACCGCCCACTAATCATTCCGGTCAGGAAAACCCCGTAAATAATCGTACTAAAACTATGCGAAACATCATAGCCATCCACCATCGCGAGCGGAATCCAATCATTCGCCGATCCTTCCACGAACGCGAGACACAACGCCATAATCGCCAGCGCCACCGTCCGTTTATTCAGCCACAAACGCCGATCCGCAGTCTTTTCCTCGATACTCGCCATCTTATCCGCTTCCGAATCTTTACCAATTCCCGCCGGCACGAACCGCGTCGAAATCATCAGCGTCGCGAATAACAAACACGCCACGACCGTCAAATGCCAGCTGACCGAGATGTCCAATTTGATACAAATCGCCCCGACTCCAGCGCCCGCCAACGTCCCAATACTAAACATCGCGTGCAACACTGGCAAAATCGTCTTTTTGATCCGGTACTCGATCTCCGTTCCTTCCAAGTTCATCGCGACATTGCACATCCCCGCGCCCATTCCAAAAATGAAGAGCGCTGCGAAAACCACGATTTGGCTTGCGACAAGCGCACCGATCGAAAGCGCGATAAACCCGCTAAACATGAAAAATGCACTCGTCATAATCGCAAATCTTCCGCCCCGTGCCCGCACAAAAAAGTTAGCCAACACCAATCCGAGAATCGATCCCATCGACAACCCGAGCAAAATAACCCCCATTGTCCCCGTCGTCGCATGCAACGCGTCCCGCAATTCCGGCGTTCGCGAAATCCAACTCGAAAAACTAAATCCACACGTCGTAAAAATTATCAAAATCGCATAATACCACTTTTTCTCCATAAAAACTCCCTTTTCTATCCCATTTACTGCAGTGTCAAAATCTGCTTAATCGTCCACAATACGCCGTCCTCATCGTTCGACCGCGCGATAAAATTCGCCGCTGCCTTCGTTTCCGGAAAACCATTCCGCATCGCAAAACTATAAAGCCCAGCCTCCATCAGCTCCAAATCATTCAGCCCATCGCCGAAAACCATCGTCTCATCATGCGTCACGCCCAGAATCTCCTGCAATCTCGCCACCGTCGTCCCCTTGTGAACGCCAACATCCGAAATATCAATCCAAGCCCCTTCCGACGCCACGATATACGCCTTATCAAAAAAGTCCTCCAACTGCGTCCGCGTCTGAAAACTATCCTCTTTCACATCATAAATGGAAATCTTCACAAAATCAACATCAATCTCGTTAAAATCCGCAACCCGACGCAATTCCGAATACGAATGCTTCATCCGATTAAAAATCTCATCCGGCACCGTATCCTTCACAATCGCGCCCGCCGAAGTACAAGCAATAATCACATAATCCAGACGATATGCCTCCAATTTTGCAATCATCTCAAGCCCCAATTTATTTTGAATCAGCGACTCATAAACAAACTCCCCGTTCCGCTTAATCCGCGCCGCACTATCCCCCAAAATCCACAAATCCTTCGTGTCTGCCGGTCCAAACATTTCCTCCACGCGGTCACATTGCTTCCCAGTACAAGCCGCAAACGCCACATTTTTTCGGGCCATCAATTCCTTCACTTCCTGATAAAACTTCCGATTAAACGCACCCTTACTATCCAAAAACGTCCCATCCATATCCGTAATCACTAATTTAATCATCCGTTTTCACCACTTCCCATAATTTTTCAACCAATGCCTCATTTTGAATCCAATACGTAAAACCCGCATCGTGAAACCGCATCCCAGCGCGATTATCCAGCTCACACGTCGCCAAAATTTTTCGAATCGGAATTATCGTGACGTCATCCTGATGAAGCGCCATCATATACAAACTGTTCTGCGACAACCGATATCCCACATCATATTCCCGCCGATACTCCTGTTTCTCCACTCTCAGCAATCCCCTCATCGCCAACACTCCTCAAGTAAGATAAGCCAAATCCGACATCGCCAGCCACTGCAAGCCCGCCATCACATCCTCATCAAACGAATCAGCACAGAAAAATTGCGCCTCATTCGGCTGTCCCTGCAAAATTCCATCCTCCGAAATCCGCGTCATAAGCTCCGACTGACTCAAACCCGTCATGTGAATCACAAACGTATGCGGTGCCAAAAGACTGTTATAAATCCCGATTATCTCCAACAAATTCTGCACCGATTCCGCAAACGAGCTCGCACAATCCTGACCAATCAACTGCGGCAAATACCGGGCTTCCCCCGCCAAACCATTCTGCCCTCTGAAAAGCTGATTATTGTGAAAAAGACTCGCGCCAGGCATACTCATCGGCAAATAATAAATCCCAACAACATAATCCGATTCCGGGATTTTCATCGCCTTGCAATAACCGATCGTCGCCAAATTCGCGTCATTTTCCACATGAACCGGAATGCCAAAACGATTCCCAATTTCCGCTTCCAAATCCCAGCCGTTGAGCGCATTATGCCAACTAACCGCGATTTTGGAACCTACCGTTTTGCCAGGAATCGAGATCGCAATGCCAGAAATCGCAATTTCCTCCGCCAAAATTTCCGTGGCAGCATCAACAACCGCGTCAATTTTCACATTTTCCATTGGATAATCCTTCGCCAGCTTTACATCCCCACGCATATTCACAA
Organism: Paenilisteria newyorkensis; assembly: GCF_000766145.1. Lineage (GTDB taxonomy): Bacteria > Bacillota > Bacilli > Lactobacillales > Listeriaceae > Listeria_A > Listeria_A newyorkensis. The sequence goes on from NZ_JNFB01000005.1 coordinate 4,767, forward strand.
TTCGCGCCACAATATGTAATTTCCCGGCCGTTTCTTGAATCGAAAGGAGCGCGTAATGCTCAAAATTATAGTTGAAATGATAATGCACAGACGGACGCCCGATTTTAGGGTGAATCAATTCCCCACCGATAAACTCGCCCGCCTCCACAAGCTCCTTAACGAGACCATTCACCGTAACCGTACTTATATCCGACTCGCTCGCCAATTTCGCTTTCGTCGCCGAGCCATATTTGAACAAAATACGCCGAATTCTATTCAAATTTGCCGCTTTCACCACATGCTTATTTTCCATTTATTTCACCGCTCCGGAATATATTTAAAAGACTTAATTAAGTACCTTAATTATATAAAAATTAACCGGAAATGTAAAGCCTTTCTTCACAAAAAAGCTCCCGCGCACTTCAGGAAACCGACCTGTCATGCGCGAGAGCACCATTCACTATTATTTTCTACGCTTGCTTAAATAAATACCACTCATCAAAATAAAAACTCCACCAATCCAGATTAGCGTCTGATTTTCTGTATCGCCAGTTTTCGGCAAACGATGCGCTGTCATTTTTTGAGTCATAGGTTGCGCCATCTGATTTCGCGTAACTTTTTCTGGTGTGACACGAATTGCCGTTTCTGGTGACTCATCACTCGGCGGAACCACTTCTTGATCCGGCTTCACTGGTGTTCCTGGTTCCTCTGGCGTGACCGGTGTCGGTGGTTCCGGCAATTCCTCTGGCGTATCCAAAATCACATTGCTCACCCCAACATGCACAAACTCTTGCTGCGACTTCACGATCGAAAACGGAATCGGTGTCGCGTCTAACTTATACCCCTCTGGCGCCGCAGTTTCCACAAACTGATAATCCCCCGGCTCCAAATCCGCAACAACAATCTGTCCCAAATCATCCGTCACCAAATTCGCCTGAATCACATTCCCATCACTATCCATCAAATCAAAAACGGCCCCCGCCAAATGTTTCGCGGCATCCACGCTATCCATTTTCGTCAAAACAACGCCACCTTTTATCAGTGTATTATCCACCGTTTGGTAATACACATTCTGATCCCCCGTCGCTTTTGAAATCACAATCGGAATCTCCGTCGCGTCCAATTGATAATCCGTCGGCGCCTGCGTTTCCACAAGTTTATACTCCCCGAGCGGCAAATTATCAATCACAATCTTCCCTTCAAAATCACTGATGAGTCCAGCTTCCACAACGTTTCCATCCTTGTCCACCAAATCAAACATCGCACCCGAAAGTGGCATTTTTGACGTCTGGTCTTGCTTCGTAATAACCAACGTTCCGAGAATCAATTCATCCTCCACGACCACATTTACCAGCGCGTTCTGCTTCTCACCAATCGTGAAGTACTGCGGTTCCTCATTGATTTTATAGCCATCCGGTGCCATCGTCTCTACAAAACTATAATCTCCCGGCTCCAAATCACGCACTACGATTTCACCGTTTTCATCTGTTTTCAAATCCGTCAACACGACTTCCTCGCCCTTCATCAAGCTAAAAGTCGCGCCCCCCAAGCGTTCCGTCGTGCCTTTCTCATACTTCACGAGCCGCGCCTCACCGACAAAAGCCTCATTCACAACCGTCACATCTTTATTCGCCGCGTCCATCTTAACGACAATCCCGGCCTCCGAGCTCTCTGATTTGAAATACCCCGTCGGCGCCGTCAATTCCTTCACGACATACTCCCCGTAACGAATCGACGCAAAAGTCAAGACTCCAAACTCATCTGATGTCGCCGTCCGTAAAAGTACCGACCCATCCTTGCTATACAAGCCAAACTCCGCGCCCGCCAATTTTTCCGAAGTCGCCTGATCCACCTTATGCACCGTCAACATCCCGCGTCCACCCGAAGCGCCACCTGATCCATCCGATGTCCTAACAATCACGTCCGCCGAAGTCGTCGTTTGCTCCGTCGTCAAATTAGATCCCGTCAAATGAATCCCGTTGCTGACCACTTCCATGTCCGCCGCATCAATAAACGTCTCGTAACTCAGCAAGTAAGCCGTCGAAATCGTATCCGCAAAAACAATCTCAAACGACTGCTCCCCCGTCACACTATCCCGATGCACAACCAGCTCATAATCCTCACCTTGAACGAGCTCCGAGCCCTTCACAAAACTCCCATTCGCCGCCATTTCCGTGTGATACAAATGAATCGTTTCCGGCAGTAAAATCTGATTATTACTCGGCGTATCGACCACTTTTGCATTATGAATCACCGACTGCCCAGCATTAATCGTCACGTCCCAGCGCATATTATCGCCATCTTGCACGCCATTTTTGCTAACATAATTCCCACCATGCGGAATCGTAACAAAACCATCCACCTTCGTCAAAACCTGATCTCCATCAGCCAAAGTCGCCGAATTCTCATACACCGGCAAAATTTTTCCATCCGCAATACTCGTCTTAAAAGTCACATAATACGCCTCAGAAATCTCGTTTTTGAAAGTCACTGTCACCGTATTATCACTCGTATCAAGCGTGTAAGCATCCGCATCGACTATACCACCATCCGAATAACTATACGGGTCCTTGCCAAGCGCCATCTTATGCACTTCCACCGTCTCCGGCAACAGCTTCTGCTCATCCGGAACAACATCCTTCAAAATCGGTTTTTCAATCGTCAACAAGTTAAAATTAAAGCCAACCGTCCACGTAATCTCCTTGCTTAACGCATCATAAGACCCCAATTTAAAGCCATTTTTCTGCGTATAATACCCCGGGTCAACCGTCACCGAATCCGTACTCGATTTCTTCCCACTGCCCAAATTCCACTCTAATTTCGTATCATTTTTAAAAACCGAGCCATTTTGAATATCCTCAAATTGAAAAGAAGTCGCGTACGTCAAAACAAGCTCATGCGTCATCTGACTCGCGTAATCCCCAATCAGCGCGATTTCAAAACCGCCCGCATGCGAGCTCAGTGTATAATCCACGCCCTCCGTCAACACTTTTTCACCATCGACCAACTTCAACGTTTCCGGCAATAAAGTCAAACCACCCGAAGCAAAAGTATCCCGAATCACCGCATTATCCATCGCATAATTATGCACATTGATATGCTGCTCCCACTTCATCGTTTTTGAACTATAATCCGCATCCACCAATTGCTTCGTAATACTATGCGCCACAACGCTTACCGTCGTTTTCTTAGGCGGTGCATTCGGTGTTTCTACCTCGTTCACAACCGTCGTCAAATCCGCATTCGCGTCCGTCATTTCCGTCTCATACGTAATCACATAAGCCGTCTGTACCCCGTCATTAAACTGCAAATCAAACCCATTTTGCGTCCCATTCACAACCGGCGTCACCACATAATCCTCAGCAGGAACCACATCCCCGGCAACCGCGTTCCCGTCCGTATCAATACTCACATGCTTCACAACAATCGAGCCGTCCACAAGACTATGCGTCCCATCAAACAAATCATGCAAAACCGCATCCTGCTGCGCCACACTCATCCCATCAAAATTATACTCAATCGTCCACTTCACACGCTGCGTCTTCGGATCGAACGTACCACGCTTATTCAAATGCTCCCCGCGCTTAATCGGAACCGTCGCCGAATCCGTCACTGTCTTCCCACCATTTTCAAAAGTCGCCACATTCGTAAAATCAACCTTGCTCATATCCTCAATCGCCGTCTTGTATCGCACTTCATACGCAGCAGTCGATCCATCCGCAAACCGAATCTCAAGCGATCCATCATCCGTGTTCACAATCGTATACTCCGAAGCATCCGCAAGCTCGCCAACCTTCGAACTCCCATCCATAAACACATCCAAACGATAAACCTCAATACTATCCGCATCAAGCACCAAACCATCCGGAATCGCATCCTTCAAAACCGCGTCCTGCATCACGTTCTGCTTCCCATTCACCTGAATCTTCCAATTCAAACCATCCGGACTAAACGCCCGATTCGCCACGCCCGTTTTATCTATATCCTTCCCATTTTCAGGCATAAAATGAAGCGTCAAACTATCCGAATCCTCCACCGGGAACTCCACAACTTGCGAAGTCGACGTATCCACTTTCGACAAATCAAACTTCGTATTGAATTGCAGCGATCCAGTCACGCCCGAATCGAGTGCAACATTCTCATTAAAAGTCATGACCACCGTCCCGTCCGTATAAGCAACAAACGTCCCATAATCCCCAAGCGACCCCGTCACATTCGAGTACAATTTGAAAATATCAGGTAATTGAAACGTGTACGTATCGCCACCTTGCACGTTCCACTCATCCAACAACGCCCATTCAAAATAAATATTCGCCGCCGAATCCACCGTAGGCCGATTCCCCTCCGTAAAAGCGTTTCCATCCTTATCCGTCAACGCCACGTCCGTAAGCACAGACCCGGTAATTGCTTTTTTCCCCATTTTCAATTTTGGCGCAGCTTTCATCGGAACCGTTACCTCTTTTGACTTCGCCCCCATATCAAACGCCAGCTTCACGTCAGCCTCTTTATTCTCCACATTCGCCAAAAACGACAAATTCCCACTCGCCGAACGAGGAATCTCCGTATCCACCTTGATTTCCATTTTCCGGGTAACTGGGTCCAACGTTGCTTTCCCGTAAACTCCCCCCGACGCATCCTTCAAGTCCACTACCTGTTTTGCAGCAATTAGATTTTCAGGCAACTCCAAGACCGTATCAGTCCCAGCCTGCACAACGCCCATCCCAGACTCCCAGGCATACACGACCTTCAAATCGCCATCAGAAATTCCATCCTGCTTTTCAATTGTAATATCCTTCACAAAATCATCCGCGACACCATCCGCACTCGCTGGAATAACCGACACAAATTGAAACATAACTAACATCACCAAAACCGTAAAAACTACTGCCTTTTTCATCTCTAAATATCCCCTCTTCATTTATTTGCACAGTTCCCGCACTGCACAACATGTTGCTGAATCTAGGATGGCCCCTAAGTTTTATGGTAATTCTCTGCTGAGTCCAATAAACCATAAGCCTGTTCAAGATGTGTCATATAAAAACGCCGTCCACTCAAATCGAGCTTTCCAACGCAATTAAAAAAGCACTATTTTTTGTTCGATAAGATGCATATGTATCGAAAGTTAAATGTGTCTAAATTGTGACTTTTTACGCAGCAAGTAAATAATAACACATATTTCTTTATAAAACTAAGAAAAACCTGCTTTTATTGTCGAAAACAACAAAAACAGGTCTTTACTACGTTAAAAAAATTACTTTATATCACTTTTTTCACAGCTTGATTGGCCGATCCAATTCATACAAATGACGATACCGCTCTTCCGTCCGCAGCAATTCCTGATGCGTTCCGTCCATAATCACATCGCCATTTTCCAAAAACAACACCCGATCCATTTTCTCCACACCAACAAGATGATGCGTCACCCAAACGAGCGACTTCCCTTGCAGCGTCTCAAAAATCGTGCCGAGCAATTCCTTCTCCGTAATCGGATCAAGTCCAACAGTCGGCTCATCTAGCACAACAATCGGCGTATCCTGCAGCAAAATCCGAGCCAGCGCAATCCGTTGACGTTCGCCACCAGAAAAACGCGCGCCCATCTCCGTCATCTGCGTATGATACCCATCCGGCATGCTCATAATAAAGTCGTGCAGCTTCACCTGTTTCGCAACCTCCGCCACTTCCTCATCCGTCGCATCCTGATTCCCCATCCGAATATTATTCAGCACCGTTGTGTTAAACAAATGCGCCTTCTGGTTCAACATCGAAATCATCTCCGAAATCTGCGGTCTGAGCCTCGCCACATCATCCCCGTTTAACGTAACCGAACCCGATGTAGGCACCAAAGCCCCCTGCACTAATTTCAGAAAAGTCGATTTCCCCGTACCACTCCGGCCCAAAATCGCGACCTTCTCGCCCTGCTTCAACTCAAAATCCAACGCACGCAAAACTGGCACTTTCGACTCCGCATAACTAAAAGTCAGTTTTTCCGTACGCAAAGTCACGTTTTCCGTATCGATTGCGATTTTTTCAAGTGCACCTTCCTCTTCCCAAGTCAGAAGTTCCGCGTCCTCGATTTCCTCCAAACGCGCAATCGAATCCTTGTAAAGCGAGCCATCACTGACCGCATTACTCACCGGAATAAAGCTCTCCGACAATGCCAGAATCGCCAACACAAACGCCGCAATAAACGTCGGTTCAAAAGCGCCATCCACGACTTGCCGATTCGTCCAATACACCATCGAAAGCACCATGACACCAATAATCAGCTGCCCAACAAAGTCCCGCAACGTCGCAAAACGCGCCTGCTTCGTCTCCGCTGCCAACAGCTCTTTCTCGTCCGCCTCATAATCCGCGATAAAACCTTTTTCACGACCACTAAACATCCAATCACTAATCCCGAACACCGCATCCGTGAACTTTTGATACAACTTATTCCGCTCCTGCTTCATGTACGCATTTTTCCCGCGCGCGTAAAGTAACGAAATCCAAGGCATCACTAGCACAAGAAGCGCAATATACGCGAAAAATAAAATCGCAAACGGTATCGAAAAGACGCCGAGTGAAATCACAATCCCGCCATACAAAACCATCGCCACAATATTCGGCAACAGCGTCGTCAAATAGTAATTTTGCAAATGCTCAATATCATCCGAAAGAAGCCCCAAAATATCTCCCGTCCGGTAACGCGAACGCATCAACAACGCCTGCGGTTCAATGATTCTGTACAAACGCACACGCATCTTCGCCAAAATCCGCAGAACGAGCGAATGACTCGCCAGCCGTTCAATATACCGCGATACCGCACGCATAATTCCAAATGCCCGAACCCCAACGATCGGCACATAAATCAATAAAATCGTCTCCGGAATCGTTGCCGCCGTCGAAATCAAATACCCCGACGTAAACATCAACGCCCCCGTTGAAAAAACGGTGAGCAAACCAAGCAAAATAACCCAGAGGAAAAGCATCCGATTTTGTTTAATATAAGGCCCAATCCAGCTACTTTGTCTCATCAGATCTCCTCCAATTGGGCTTTGATTAACTTCGCATAAAAGCCATTTTTCGCGAGTAATTCCGCGTGCGTACCAACTTCCACAATCGCGCCATGATCCAACACGATAATCCGGTCCATCTCAAGCATCCAATGCAAACGATGCGTCGCAAAAAAGACAAGACGATCCGCGAACAAATCAAGCATCGGCTGCTTCAACTCATACTCCGTCTCAATATCCAAATGCGCAGTCGGCTCATCCATCAACACAATTCGGCGATCACTAAGAAAAGCCCGCGCAATCGCAATCCGCTGCTCCTGGCCACCACTAAGCACACGCCCAGCCTCACCAACAAGCGTATCATAACCCGCGTCAAGCTCCGCAACCAAGTCGCGCAAACCTGCCGCATTCGCCGCCTGCTCCACTTTGACATCATCACTATCCGGCGCATAAAAGCGAATATTTTCCCGTACCGTCTCGTGGAACAAATAAGGATGTTGCGGAATATACGTCACCTGACTCTGCCAAGCCGCATCACGCAACCCCACACGCTCCTCCCCATTCCACAAAAACGCACCATCTGTCGGCTCCAAAAAACCACTCAGAACATCGATCATCGTTGACTTCCCAGCCCCCGTCGCACCAATAATCCCAATCTTTTCAAAACCCGACACCGTAAAACTCGCCGCATCAAGCGAAGCCTTCGCATCCGGCTGATGTTGCACCGTCACATTTTCCAAAGCAAACGACGTATTCGCATCAAAATCCAAAACCTGACCCGTCGCGACCTCCGTCATATCCTTATCAATAATCTCCTGAATCACGCGCCCAGCCTCTTGTCCGTCCAGCGTCGCGTGATAATCCGAGCCAACCTCACGAACCGGCAAAAAGTACTCCGGCGCCAAAATCAGAATCGCGAGTGCTGGCTGCAAAATCATCGTGGACTCAATCAAGCCTAAGCCCAGAAACACCGCCACCGTCGCGACCGAAAGCATCGTAAAGAAGTCCAGCGCAAACGAAGACAAAAACGCCATCCGCAAAGTCCCCATCGTCGCCTTCCGATAATCCTCACTCACCTTCGCAATATTCCCCTCATGCGAGCGACTAATTCCCAGATACTTCAACGTCTCGAGCCCTTTTAGCGAATCCACGAAATGATTCGACAACACCCGATGCGTCTCAAACTGACGATCAGCCTGCGCCCTCGTAGCCAGCCCAATCATCACCAAAAACAGAATCAAAATCGGCAACGTCAGAATCAGAATCACGCCCGACGTCGTATCTTCTATAAATACGTAGATTAAAATCATCGCCGGAATAATCGACATATTCATCAATTTTGGCAAAAACAGCTCCAAATAACGACGGAAATCCGCGACACCTTCCATGACCATCGTCACAACTTTCCCTGTCCCCTCCGCACTCGTAAAACGCGGCCCAAGTAGAAACAGTTTCGAAAGCAACGCCTCACGCATTGCCGTCCCCGTTTTGGCAGCATAATCGTACACAATTTTACGTTTCCATACATTCAAAAAATGCCGTACGAGATAAGCCCCCGCAAAGAGGCCTAAATCGAACAGCGCGTCACCCCACGGATCCCCGTGAAACAGCGTCGTAATCGCAGTTGCTAAGTATTTCGCCATCGCAATGATAGCCGCGCCCTGAACGATTGTCAGGACGGCTAGCACGGCAAGGATCGGTTTTATACCTTGGTATTTCAATAAATCTCTACCCATCAGTACGTCATTTTCTCCTTACTGGATACACGCTTGCGGAACACATAATAGCTCCAGATTTGATAACCTAGTACAAACGGCAAAAGCGTCAGAGCCACGATTGTCATTACTTTTAGCGAATAATCGCCGGATGCTGCATTATGAATCGTTAAATCATACAACGAGCTTGTCGAACTAATCATTACACGCGGGAATAATCCTGCAAAAATCGCACCGATCGTCCCAACAATTCCAAGTCCACTAAAGGCAAACGCCCAACCTTCGCGGCCCTTCCAAAGAGCAAGCGCAGAGATTACGTAGAACACGACCGTCGCGCCAATCATAATCGGCAACAAAATCGGACGAGCTTGGAAAATATCCGTGTAGAAGAATGCCATCACGACGAAAATCGCAAGGACAGGAACCGTTACAAACCACATCCGTTTGGCAATACGAGTCGCACGTTCACGCAGATCATCATGCGTACGAAGCGTAATAAACAGCAAACCGTGGAAGTAACAAATCAGCGTCACCGTCACCCCACCCATAAGCGAGAACGGCGTAATATAATCAAAGAAACCAGCATTCATATTCATTTCACTATTAATCGGCATCCCCGCAACAAGTGACGAGAACAAGACGCCAAGCAAGAACGGCGGCAAAATACTACCGATAAAAATAACCCAATCCCACGTCTTCACCCAAGCTTTTGTATCATGTTTCCCGCGGAATTCAAACGAAACACCACGGCCAATGAGCGCCAGCAAGAAGAACACAAGTGGAATATAATACCCACTAAACATCGTCGCATACCAGTTAGGAAACGCCGCAAAAATCGCGCCCCCAGCCGTCAGCAACCAAACCTCATTCGCATCCCAGAACGGTCCAATCGTATTGATTAAAACACGACGCTCCAAATCATTCCGAGCCACAAAACGAGTCGACATCCCAACCCCGAAGTCAAAACCTTCCAAGAAGAAAAAGCCGATGAAAAGTACAGCAACTAAAAGGAACCACAGTTCGTTTAATTCCATCTTAATTCGCCCCCTTTAAATCAAATGGATCCACAGACGCCGGTTCTTTTTTACCTTTTTTCTTATCATGATTATGCGCGTCAGGTCCAGCCTTAATTTCACGAACAAATAGCCACACGAGTACAATCGCGAGCGCTAAATAAATCGCCGAAAATGCAATGAGCGAAAACAATATCGAGCCCGCCGAAACGTTTGGTGAAACCCCGTCCGCCGTTGACATGTAGCCAAAGACTACCCACGGTTGCCGTCCAACTTCCGTCATGATCCAACCCATCGAGTTCGCGATGAATGGGAAAGCAATCATCGGAATCATCAGACGTAGATACACTTTTGAAGTCGTTAATTTTTTGCGCCATGCAAGGAAAGCTCCCCACAAGCCGAATAGAATCATCAACATCCCTGAAAGCACCATAATCCGGAAGCTCCAGAAGGACGTTTTAACAGGTGGAATGTAGTTCATGTCCGCCCCGAAACGATCTTTATACTTCTCTTGATACTCTGCCTGTAGCGATTTCATACCTTGCACGCTACCAGAGAACGTCGAGTAAGAAAGGAAACTTAACGCGTATGGAATATTGACTTCCCACGTGTTTTTCTGGTTTTCCACATCAATCCCCGCGATCATCGTCCACGGTGCCGGATCGGCTGTATCCTCCCAAATCCCTTCCGTCGCCGCCATTTTCATCGGTTGCGTTTTAACAAGATATTGCGCTTGTTGGTGACCACTGAAGGCCGTACCAAAACCACCGATAATAACGAGAACGAGCGCGATCTGGAACGATTTTCGGAAAAAGTCCACATCTTGCTTTTTAAGTAATTTGTACGCGCTGACCCCGGCTACAAAGAACGCCCCCGTCGCGAACGCACCAAAGATAACGTGTGGGAACTCCACAAGTAACTGTCCATTCGTAATAAGCGCCCAGAAATCGTTCATTTCCGCACGTCCATTGATTTCTTGGAACCCTACTGGATGTTGCATGAATGAGTTCGCCGCTAAAATCCAGAACGCGGAGAAAACCGTTCCAAGTGCAACAAGCCAAATACACGCCAAATGTAATTTCTTGTTCAAGCGATCCCAACCGAAGATCCAAAGTCCGATAAATGTCGATTCCATAAAGAAAGCAAGTAGCGCTTCAATAGCAAGCGGTGCCCCAAATACGTCCCCTACGAATCTCGAATAATCCGACCAGTTCATCCCGAATTGGAATTCCTGAATAATCCCTGTTACTACCCCTACCGCGAAGTTAATTAAGAACAAATGCCCCCAAAACTTCGACATTTTTTTGTAGATTTCTTTTTTCTTCACAACATACAACGTTTCCATAAGAGCAACCATAAATACAAGTCCAATAGAAAGCGGTACAAATAAGAAATGGAAAACGGTTGTTGATCCGAATTGAAGTCTAGCTAAGAAAAGTTTATCCACCTTTTTTCCTCCTTTTGTGTTATTTGGGCGTTTAACCCCTTTTGTTTAGCGTTATCATAATTTGCCGATTGTATACTATACACGTTAATCGCTTGTGAAAAACTGCGAATACTATTGCAGTTGGTTGTGTTTTAATTCACAAATGATTTTGTAAGAAAAGAAACATGTGAAAATCCCCTGTTTACCGTGAAAAATTTCTATTTTTCAGGCTTTGTCTATTTTCTCACATAAATATGTACAGCTCGGTTCATTAGAATAAGTTTTACCTAGTTCTTATTCTATCTCATTTTGCTCTAGATTTGTTTAGTTCTTTTGGTTCTATTTTCATAAGGGAAAACGTGGAGGCTCGAAATGAGTCGGGTGGCTTAGTTGAGTGGCATCAGTTTATTGCGCATTTTTTCACATAAAACAGTATAATGGATGTTAATTGCATTAAAATAGGTATTAAGGCTTCTTTTGCTGTTTTTTCTTCGCGCGCAAATCTCGGAAAAAGTTCGTTAAAATGGCACCGCATTCATCCACTAGGATTCCTGATTCGACCTCGCACTGGTGATTGAAGCGCGAATCTTGGAGTAGGTTCATGAGTGTTCCGGCAGTTCCAGCTTTTGGATCGGCAGCTCCGTAGTAGACGGTGGCAATACGGGAGAGTAAAATCGCGCCGCTGCACATTGGGCATGGCTCAAGCGTGACATAGAGTTCTGCACCTTCGAGTCGCCAAGCATCTTGATTTTTGCAGGCGTCTTGGATGGCTAGGATTTCGGCGTGTGTGACGGCGTTTTTCGTTGTTTCGCGGAGATTGTGCGCGCGTCCGATGATTTCCCCGTTAAGCACGACAACAGCGCCGATCGGGACCTCGCCTTTTTCGCGTGCTTTTTCGGCTTCGAGTAAGGCCTCGCGCATGTAGGTTTCTTTAGACATGAATTGTTTTCCCCCTCTTGATTATTCTTTATTTTAGCATAGGGATGCGGTTTGTGTCTTTTATTTGCTTTGGTTGGAATCGTATAGTACCATGTATTAATACTAGGTCATAAAAAAACGAATTGAAAACAAGGAGATGTTACCAAATGAAATCAGAAAATTTAATTGCCCCTGAATTTTATAATATTACGGATGAGATTGCACAATTTGACTCGGAGAAGACGGCGCTGATTTGGCTGAATGAGGCTGGGGACGTGAAGGAATGGTCTTATCATCATTTGTTGGAGCAGGCGAACAGGTTTGCGAATGTAATCAAGGATGCTGGAATTGGGAAGGGCGATCATGTGATTGTGATGATGCCGCGATTGCTTGAGACGTACGCGGCTTACATGGGGATTTGGCTGACGGGCGCGATTATTATTCCGGCCTCGGAGCTTTTGAAGGCGCATGATTTGGAGTATCGGATTCATCATGCGAGCGTGAAAGCCGTGATTGCGGACGTGAGTTGTACGGCGGAATTTGATAAAATTGTGGACGCGCCCAGTGTCGTGACGCGGATTGTTGTTGGGGCGGACGGTGTGCGCGATGGTTGGCAGAGTTATGAGCGGTTGGTTGAGGATGCCGACGCTGAGTTTGAGAAGGTAGCGACGCGCAAGGATGATCCGTGTTTGCTGGCCTTTACGTCAGGCACGACGGGGAATCCGAAGGGCGTGGTGCACGTGCATGGTTGGGGTTACGCGCATATTCGGATTGCCGCGGACCACTGGTTGGATATCCGCGAGGGCGACACGGTTTGGGCAACGGCTGGACCTGGCTGGCAAAAATGGGTTTGGTCGCCGTTCTTGTCTGTTCTAGGTAAGGGCGCGACGGGTTTCATTTATAGCGGTCGTTTCCGTCCCGCGAAACAGTTGGAACTTTTGCAAGATAGGAAGATTAACGTGTTGTGCTGTACGCCGACGGAATACCGTTTGATGGCGAAAGCAGATCACTTGGGTGCGTATGATTTGAGTCATTTGCGCAGCGCCGTTTCTGCTGGTGAGCCGCTGAACCGCGAAGTGATCACGGTTTTCCAAGACAATTTTGACATTAAGGTTCGCGATGGTTATGGCCAGACCGAGAGTACGCTTCTGATTGGGACGCTTGTGGAGTTTCCGATTCGTCCGGGGTCGATGGGCAAGCCGATTATGCCGGAGTACATGGCGATTATTGATGAAAATGGCCAGCCTGTTGGTGTCGGCGAAATTGGCGATATCGCGATGCGCAAGGATTTCCCAGCGCTGTTCCAAGAATATTACAAAGAACCTGAGCGTCTGGAAAAAGCGATTCGCGGCGATTATTTCGTGTCCGGCGACCGCGCGTATCGTGATGAGGACGATTATTACTGGTTCCAAGGCCGCAATGACGATATTATTATTAGTTCCGGATATACAATTGGACCGTTTGAGGTGGAAGATGCGTTGACAAATCATCCGAGCGTGAAAGAAGTAGCGGTTGTAGCGAGCCCTGATGAGATTCGCGGTACGGTTGTGAAGGCGTTCATCGTTTTGAAAGACGGTTTTGTTGGGGATACGGCGCTTATGAAAGAGCTGCAGAACTTCACGAAAGAACACACCGCACCGTATAAATATCCACGCCGCATTGAATTTGTAGAAAGTTTGCCAAAAACCGATTCCGGAAAAGTTCGCCGAGTGGCCCTGCGCGACGCAGAATTCGCGAAAACCGCACAATAATCGTTGCCAAATCCCGCAAAATTGGGTACAATCATTCCAAGTAACTTGCTTTTGAGAGAGGGAATGGTATAGATGGAAACACGGTTTATAGAGGCCACCCAAACACACGATTTGCGCCACCGCGTGCTAATTCCAGATCACCCAGTGGAGGCACTTGTCTACCCCGGAGACGAGGATCAGACGACGTTTCATGTTGGCGTGTTTGATGACGACGAGAAACTGGTTGCGATTGGGAGTTTTTACGAAGAATCAGATAACCATTTTGAAGGTGAAAAACAGTACCGATTACGCGGTATGGCGAGCGATTCAAACGCACGATTGCGCGGACTTGGGAAAGCAGTGATTGTGTTTGCAGAGGAAGAACTGGAGCGACGTGATGTGGATTTGCTGTGGTGTAACGCACGCGTGATAGCTACTGGATTCTACGAAAAAATGGGATTCTATTCGGTTGGAGAAGAGTTCGTGATTCCGAAAATTGGCGGACATTATCGGATGGGGAAAGATTATAAATGAGGATTGGAGTGCCTAGTTTGATTGGGCATTCCAATTTTTTATTGTGGGTAAAATCAAATTGTGATGAAGTCATGAAATCCAGCCCTCTCAGCGTGCTATACTTGAAGAGCCGTCTACCTCTAGAGACGAGAACTGCATCTAGGGAAGGAGGGAAACATGTGAATATCTTTTCTACCATTCTTGCGCCGGTCATTGTTGGTTGCGTCCTTGCAGTCTTCAATCATTGGTTAGAGACACGACGTAAGAAAAACAAATAGTAGACGGTTTGCTAACCAAAAAAGAAGCCCTCATCTCCTTACCCGAGATGGGGGCTTCGCTTTGGGTAACATATGAATATCTTCTACTGGATTCAGTATAACATATTTTTTCAAGATAATCTAATACGGAAATTTATACGTATCATAATCATAAATCACAATAACTGTGACTCTATTATTTTCATAATCAATTCCAAATCTTATTTTTTGATTAGTCTTCGAATCTTGAAATTCAATCATTTCTCCATATATCTCCGTATTTTTCTTCCTGTAATTCGTCCCATACTCCCGTTTTACATCAGCAAAACTACTCCCAACACCTATTCCCTTTTTTGTCATAAAATCCTGCTCGTCTATCTTGTCCCTAAGCTCCATTTAGCATCTGTTCTCACAATAAAATCAGCCTCATCGCCAAAATAATACGCATTCCCCTCATCCTCACGCGTCACCGTGAATTCCGGATAATAACGCCCGATATCCGCTTCATCCATGCCAATAGACAATTTACCGATGCCCTCATTTTTTAGCGAAGTATCCTCAATCGGCCAGACATTTTTAACCCACCGGACGCCCATGTATACCAACAATCCGACTAGCAAAATTCCAACAACCAGTAATATCCTTCTCAGCATTTCTCACCTTCCTAAAATCCGTAGACATTCCATTTCCGAAAAAGTGGCCTACACATGCAAAAAATTGCGAATCCAATCATGCCGCCTGCTGTATTTAATAGAAGATCATCCACATCGACGGAATGCGGAATCGCTTGGTATAGCAAGTTTTGAACCAGTTGCGCCGTCTCGATTGCAAGGGTAAAAATAAGCGCTGTCACCAACATCCGCTTCCATGTTACGCTATATTTCGAGCACAGCGGGTACAAACAGCCAAGTGGAATGAACATAATGATATTCGCAACCGCCTGAAAAACCGTGCCATAATTATCAAAATTCCGATAGACATATACCTCGCTAATCGTCGCGAATGGAATCACATTAACCCAGCGCATATTCGCAAACATCGTCTTTCGAAGCTCCGGATCAAGTTCAATTGGAAACAATGTAAAGCCGATGACTCCCGCTAAATAAAAGAACATGAAGCTTTTGAAAACAATTTTTTCGATGGGTGTTTTGTTTCGTATCCAGTTGATTAGAAATGGAATGTAAATTAGTGGTGCTAGGATGAGCAGTAATTCCGCTTTTATCGTCACGTTTGTCTCACCTGCCTATTTGTTTTTGAGCGTGCCATTTGCGGTGACCCAGTAGTAGCCGCTCTTATAGATGGAGCTGTGCTATTTCCTAGTTTCTTATTTTAACTATTAACATAAGATCAACCCTTCCATACTAGCGAATTAAATAGTTGCATCTCTCATCTTATATAACTCGTGATTACGCCCACGCTTCGAAATTTGTTTACTCATCCACCCGCCGAATAATTTCCACCAATCTCGGACTCAGCGATGGCCCCGGACACTCCGTCGTCTCCACCGAATTCCCCTCCGCACATTGATGCCCAACGATCCGCATCTTCCTTCCGTACCGCGTATTAAAATCTCGAATCAGCGTCACAAGCGAATCAATCGTCGCTTCACTAACCTTCCAATCCGGCGCTTCCGTAACATTACAACATTCAATCCCGATCGAATAAGAATTCGCCGCTCGTGCGTGCCAAGCTCTCTTTTCCTCGCCAACATACGCACGTATTTCCCCGCTCGGTCCAATGCCATAATGCGCCGAAGCCTCCCGTTCTCGCCAAACCTCAGGGACATCATCAAAATCGATTTTTGCCATGTGATGAACAACAACCGTCGTGATTTCTGCGCCTTCTCTGCTGTTCCATCTCTCCTCACCGGGATTCACAAAACTTTCAAAATCATGCGGGGTCGCTAGTGGACTAATCATCGCCATGAATTCGCCTCCTTGCTTTTTCTAAAAGTATAACACACGAAAACCACCCCAATTTCGGAGTGGCTCGTCTCATTATTTCTCTTCTCTCAATTTCCTGTTCCGTTCCGCCAATTCCACAAGATACATTTTCTCCTGCTTATCCGCTTTATAGAACATCAACGCAATCGCTGCAATCGCAAAGCCGACAATCGGAATCCAAATAAAATTGAACTCAATCGCATGTAGCGCGCTCGCGGATTGGACTTTATTCGCTTGATAACCACCCGCCGCTAAAATTCCTGCAGTCATCGCGCCACCAATTCCCATCCCGAATTTCGCGCCGAAACTCGATGCGGAAGTCAGCAATCCTTGTGCTCTCACACCACTTTTCCACTCGCCATAATCGACGGTATCGGCAAGCATAACCGACAGTAATCCGGAGATAAATCCAGTTCCAAACGCGTTAATCACAACGCCGACAATGATAATCGGCACGCTCAAGCTATACGCCCCAACGCCCATAATCACTTGTCCAATAATCGCCAAAATAAGTCCGCCGACCATCGTGTTTCGTTTGCCCAATCTTCCCGCTACAGCAGGCGTCATCAGCAATGTCAAAAGTGAACCAAACGCCAGCGCCATAATCATCGGCACCAAATCTTCACGTCCTAAATTGTACTTGAAGAAGTAAATCGTCGTTTGGTTTTTCATCGTCATAGCCATCCAGTAAATGAAGTTCATCAAAATCATAATTGCCCATGGCCAGTTGCGCTTAATCGCCTTTATACTATCTTTCACGCGCACCACTTTTTGCACATTTTCAATCCGTTCTTTCGTGTTGAAGAAAGTGTTCAGCAATAATACCACAGCCACGATGGAAAAAATCAAAATCGTGAGGAAAAAGCCTTTTTGGTCGTCTCCTTTTCCGAGTGCTGCTACGATTGGCAACGTGAATACGGTTACAATGATTTGCCCTAACGTACCACCAAATTGGCGAATTGTTCCCAAAACCGTTCTTTCTTGCGGATTATTCGTCAAACTTGGCAAAATCGATGTGATCGGCAAATTCACGCAAGAATATAAAATACCTACTAAAATATATGTGATATATGCCCATGCCAATTTTCCAGCGTCGTCAAAGCCTGGTGTCGTAAAGGTTAACACGCACATGAGGCCAAATGGAATCGCGAACCAGAGGAAGAATGGTCGACTTTTGCCCCAGCGTGTATTGGTGCGATCGATGAAAATCCCGATAATCGGTCCATCAAAGGCATCAATCACGCGCGCGACTAGAAATAGCGTTCCAACTGCGGCCGCGCTTAGTCCGTAAACGTCTGTATAGAAAAACATTAAATAGGTCGAAATAACTTGAAATGCTAGATTACATGCTGTATCACTTAAACCGTAACTAATTCGTTCTTTCCATGGCACCATTGCTTTCAATGGCTGTTCCGTCGATATTCTTCCTGTCGCTTCCATTAAATCTCCACCTTTTTTAGTAGTCAAGTCTGGGACATAAGCCAAATAAATCGGCGACAAGCGCTCGCATTCAGGTGATTTAGCGGACTTCCGGTTCTCATGTACAGTCGTACACTCCGCTTCCGGCTTCCACAAAATCACCTGAATACAAACGCTTTCGCTCGATTTGTGTGAAGCTCAATCTTCGTCTTACCCAAAATAACGGGCGAGGCGATTTTTTTCTTATTTGGAGTTTTGTCCCGACCTCTTGATTTTTTATGCTAGTTTGATTGTTTTTTCAGATGTTTCATATGTTTTTGTCCCTGATTCGTGTTGTTTGTGCCAGATGACTTCATAGTTCGCCAAGCCTTCCGTGTGAACCGTGATTTCGGAGTTGTTGTTTTCCACGCGAATCGTTGCTTTTTGCGTACCGTTTGCTTGGTAAATCACCGTTTCCGCGTGTGTGCTAGCCGTTTCAAAACCGTATACGTGAATCGTTGGGTTTTCCGCATAATCATATTCCGCGTGATCATCCCGCGAACCGCACACGATAATGCTATTTTCCTTCGCCAATAACGGGAAACTCATGTAGTCATGATGCTCGCTAACCCACGTCCCGCCGTCATAAACTTCATCTGTCAGGATATTCGTCCATTTGCCTTTTGGTAGATAAAACTCGCCGCGGCCTTCGTCGTTAAAAATCGGAGCTACGAGTAAATTCTCGCCCAGCATATACTGACGGTCAAGCGTTGCAGCAGCTGGATCTTCCATGTATGAAAGCACCATCGGACGCATCATCGGCATACCATCCGTGTGCGCCGTCACCGCTTGCTTAAACAAGTACGGCATCAAACGCATTTTCAGCTTCGTAAATTTCCGCGTCACGTCCACCGCTTCCTCATCGAAAATC
Source organism: Paenilisteria newyorkensis (assembly GCF_000766145.1). Lineage (GTDB taxonomy): Bacteria > Bacillota > Bacilli > Lactobacillales > Listeriaceae > Listeria_A > Listeria_A newyorkensis. Next base: position 23,582 of record NZ_JNFB01000005.1, read on the forward strand.
CACGGCACGCGATATTCCACGTTCCCATGATAACGGCTATGCGATGACAACAAGCCGAACTGCGTCCAACGCTTGTAAATATCCGGCGTCGCGCCCTCCTCAAACCCGCCAATATCATGACTCCAAAATCCGAATCCAGATAGCATGAACGACAGCCCGCCGCGCAACGATTCCGCCATCGAGCTATACGTAGAAAGGCAGTCACCGCCCCAATGAACCGGGAATTTTTGCGAACCAACCGTTGCCGATCTCGCGAATAGTACCGCTTCTTGCTCACCACGCTTCTCCTTCAACAGGTCAAACACGACTTCATTGTAAATGTACGCGTAATAGTTATGCATTTTTTCAGGATCAGAACCGTCGAAATACTGCACATCGGTCGGAATACGCTCGCCAAAATCCGTCTTGAACGCATCCACACCCATGTCCATCAAAGCACTCAACTTATCGCGATACCACGCGCACGCCGCCGGATTCGTAAAGTCGACAATCGCTTGTCCTCCTTGCCATAAATCCCACTGCCACACGGAACCGTCCCAATTTTTAATGAAGTAGCCATGCTCCTTACCTTCCGCAAAAAGCGCCGACTTCTGAGCAATGTACGGGTTAATCCAAACGCAGATTTTCAAACCCTTCGCCTTCAAGTTCGCAAGCATTTTCTCAGGTTCTGGGAAAACACGACGATCCCACTCAAAATTGCACCACTCAAAATCCTTCATCCAGAAACAGTCAAAATGGAACACATCCAGCGGAATATCGCGCTCCTTCATGCCATCAATAAAAGCGTTCACCGTCGCTTCATCGTAATCCGTACAAAACGACGTGCTCAGCCATAAGCCAAACGACCAAGCAGGCGGCAACGCAGGTTTCCCAGTCAAATCCGTATACTTCCGCAAAATTGCCTCCATCGTCGGACCATAAATAATCATGTACTCCAGCGCCTCACCCGCAACGCTAAACTGATTTTTCGACACGTGCTCCGAACCAACCTCAAACGACACATGCTCCGGATGATTCACAAAAACACCATACCCCTTATTACTCACAAAAAATGGAATGTTCTTGTACGACTGATCACTACTCGTGCCGCCATCCTTGTTCCAAATATCCACCGTCTGGCCATTTTTCACAAAGTTCGTAAAGCGCTCGCCAAGCCCGTAAATGTTTTCTCCAACGCCCAAATCAAGCCGTTCGCGTATGTAATTCTGATCCGCAGACGTAATATAACCTTGCCCATTCACATCCGATTTCGTCAAAAACTGCTCGTTCCCGTAAAAAGACAACGCATAGTTTTCCTTATCAATCATGACTTTTAGATCACCAGACTGAATTGTAATCGCTTTCTCATCATCCGTCGTATTCAGAAGAACTTGCTGTTCATTAATCCCAAACGCAGGCGACTTGCGCTCTCCGCCATCATGATGCTTCAAACGTACTGTAAACACATCTTCTCGCGGCGAACTAATCTCCGTCGTCATCAAACCAAGATTCAGCGTATCCCCACGCGATTTAATTTTTTTAAAAGGAGCAAAAACGGTCACTGTATCCGCTTTCAAACTATAGTCAAATACTTCTTTCGGATTCTGAATTTCAAAACCCTCTTTCACGAGCCAAATACCATCTGTAAATTTCATCACTGGTCCCTCCTCATCAAGTTAGTTAGCATAATAAACTAACTAACATTATAATAATACGAACGTGACATTTTGTCAAGCGCTTTCTTATTAGACAAAGCCCTCATTTATCGCTACAATAGATAAGAGAACAAGGGGGTACCACAATGTTTGCAAATCGAACTGGAATTAGAGAAGCCAATGAACGCACGGTTTTGAGCGTCATCGTTAACGACGGTCCGCTTTCACGCGCGAATCTTTCCGAAAAAATCGGCCTAAACAAAGCAAGTGTTTCCGCCATCGTCAAAAAACTGATCGAACAACAATTAATCACAGAAATCGGTATCGGCGAAAGCACCGTTCAAGGCGGTCGAAAACCAATTATGCTTGAGCTAAATAAAGCAGCAGGTTTCGCGATTAGCGTGGATCTTGGCTACGATTACATAGATACGATGATTCATTACCTAGACGGCACCATCCGAAATCGCAAACTGCTTCCCTTTCGAACCATCGAAAAAGCCACAATCACCGCTGATTTAGTCACCATCATCCAAGAAATCACCGCAAAGCTCCCAAAATCACCTTTTGGCATCGTTGGTATGACCATCGCGATTCACGGCATTGTCCACAACAACCAGATTAACTTCACGCCCGCCTATGATTTCACTGATTTCCCGCTGGCCGAAGCCCTGCAAGAGCACTTTGACTATCCGATTTTCCTAGAAAACGAAGCGAATCTGCTCGCACTCAGTGAACACGCCAAGCATAGCGCCTACCACAATCTCGTTTGTATCAGTATTCACGCAGGAGTTGGCGCCGGAATCATCACAAACGACACCCTTTACACTGGCGAAAATGGCCTCAGCGGCGAGATTGGCCACATGATTGTCCAGGCAAAAGGAAATCCCTGCACGTGCGGCGGTAAAGGCTGTCTCGAGACCTACAGCTCCGAAAAAGTGATTTTAGACACGTATCGCGAACTAACGGATAATCAGGAAGCCATCATTCCCGACCTGTACCGCGCTTATGCCGCGAATGATGCCATTGCTACGAAGCTCATCGCGAACATGGTGGACTATTTGAGCATCGCCGTTCACAATGTCATCACGCTCTACAATCCAAAAGTTATCGCGATTCACAGTGAAATCAGTCGCCTCATTCCTGATTTCCCAGAGAAGATAGAGAAAAAATTACCATATTTGACCGCACAAAACATCGAAATCAAAAAAGCCAGCCTCGGCGAAGAAGCCATTCTATTCGGCGCCGCGGTTGTGACAATTTCCAACTTTTTAGAAGTCCCAAAATTTGAATTAAAATAAGAAAAGGCGTGCATTTACTTCGAAAAGTAGCTACACGTCTTTATTTTTTCATCTCGTATCAACCACCTCAAACCGCTGACACACAAGCAATAAATCTGGCGTAAACGTCAATCCAAACTGCTCTAATTCCGACGTAAAAAACCGTACATGCGCGTCATACCAATACTCATAACTAAGATCGCCCTCCCCTTCTGACCTCGCAAAGTCCTGCGACACCTCATTCATTTTCACAAGCTCCACTTCCGTATATCGAATAATTACCAATGGTTCATTTTTCCCATCCAAAACGATATTATACTCCCCAAATTCTGGAATCGGCTCGCCCTCTATTTCATGCACACAATGCGCCGCACACGAGGCCGTTTTAACGCCATCCACAACGAGCGCTCCCAACCGATCCGCCATTTCAGAACCATAGCCAAACGCCCACGCCTCTGGACATTCCAAGTCTAAGCCACGCTCCTTAGCAAATGATTCCCAGTATTTCTTAATAATCTCAGACATTTTTCTCGCCTCCTTTTTTCTGCATAAAACTAAACCATTTCTGGATTCTTAAACAACCCGCGCCATGTCCGCAGCATGATAATCAGACAAACCGTAAAGGCTCCGACATCTGCAAGTGGGAAGGCATACCAAACGCCGTCGAGTCCCCAAAAATTCGGTAGGATTAAGAGCAGTGGAATCAGGCAAATAATCTGACGCATCAACGAAATCACGAAGGAAATCCGCGCTCGGCCAAGTGCTTGATATAAACCACCACACACAATCTGGAAGCCAATCGTCGGAGCTGCTAACAAGACAACTTGCACCGCATGCGCCCCATCTTTCAGCAGTTGTTTGTCATTCGTGAAGACGCTAACCAATAAGTCTGGAAACAGTTCCACCACCGCAAAAGCAACGACGGACATCACGGTCGCGGCCACAATCGACATTTTCACAGCTTTCACCACGCGCTTATATTCCCGCGAGCCGTAGTTAAAACCGACAATCGGCTGCATCCCTTGTGTCACGCCATTAATCGGCATAATCATGAACGATGCGATTCTGTTCGCCACGCCATACGCCGCAATCGCCATCGTCCCACCATGAATATTGAGCATCCAGTTCACCGAAATCGACACGATACTCCCAGCCGACATCATGATAAACGACGGGAACCCAATCGCCATGATGCTTCCCGACAATTTCCAATCAATATGGAATCGGAACCCTTTTAACGTCAGCGAACTTTTGCCAGATAAGAAGTAGATTAACAGCCAAACCGCGCCAACCGCCTGCGCTATCAACGTTGCAAAAGCCGAACCTCGAATCCCCATATCTAGTCCCATAATGAAAATTGGATTCAAAATCATGTTCAAAACCGCCGAAATAATCATCGTCAGCATCGCAATTTTGGCATTGCCCTCAGAACGAACAATGTTATTCATCGCCATCGCAAAGGTTTGAAATACCGAGCCCAGCAGTAGAATTTGCAAGAAATCCTTCGCGTATTGGTGAATCTCCGGCGTCGCGCCAAACATCGTCACCAGCGGATCCAGGAAAATGAACGTGACAATCGCCAGCAGCAAACTCGAAATGACCACAAGCCAAATAACCTGATGATACACCCGGTTTGCTTCCTCGCCTTTTCCTGCGCCAAGTGCCCGCGAAATAATCGACGCACCGCCAATTCCGAACATCGCTGCCATCGCCATCATAATCATCTGTACTGGAAACGCAATCGAGAGCGCTGCCACACCAAGCGATCCAACGCCCCGCGCCACGAAAATCGTATCGACAATATTGTACATACCCATCACGAACATTCCGACAAACGCAGGAACCGAAAGACGCCACATCAACGAACCAATTTTATCCTCACCTAAGCGCTTACTTTGTTCCTTCATCTACTCACCCGCCTTCTCATGATTTTGCGCATTGTCCGCCATTCGAAGCAATAAATCGAGTAATTGCTCCCGCTCTGCTTCGGAAAATCCACCTGTCAAAACGCCAGACCACGCCTTCATCGTCTCCTCAATAACAGGTTGCACCGATTTCCCTTTTTCCGTCAAATAAACCATATGTTTACGCTTATCTTGCTGATTCACTTCTCGGCGAATCATGCCCAACTCTTCCAAACGATGAATATGCCTCGCCACGTTCGCCTTGTCCACCATAAATCGCTTCACAATCTCATCTTGCGACAACGCATCCTCATGATAAAGCGTCGTAATATAACGTAACTGCCCAACGCCCAGGCCATACTCCTTCAATCGCTCTAACTTAAATGTATTTCCACACCGATTCACGATAGACATCGATTTTGCAATAATCTCATAATGTTTCACCATAAAATTCCCCTTTTCCAACCTCTAAATGGTTGCGACATCAACTTTACTCATTATACCGAATATAAGTTCCCGCCGCAATCAAATTTGACTTTATCTAGCGGTTTTGACACAATAAATAGAGTAGAAAGCGAGGCTAGAACGATGCAAATCAAAAAACTAAAAGAGCGCTATCCCGACCTTACATATTCCGAAAAACCGTTAAAAATAAATACGACACATCTCTTCTTTTACGAGAATCCATACTATTTCGCGATTCCTAAGAAAACGCTCAGAAAAGAGGAAATAGACCTACTGCAAACGCTTTTCCAAGCACCAGCACCTGTTTTCAAAAACGAACGGCTCACCGAATGGCACGCATTACTATTCACGCAAGAATCGCTCACAATCAAGCCAGAGCCGCATTCTTACCGCATCACACAATTCCAAATCCAGTCCACACCGCCATCCAAAAAAACACTACTCGAGTGGCAAAAAGCGTTGATTAGTTTCTTCGCGCAGGACACCGAATTACTCATGCTGACCGATAATTACGGCATTTTGATTGAAAAAATAGCGGGATCCCTGCTCGGTGAAGAAGAACTCGATGCCATCGCGACAACGCTGGAAGGTGATTTTTACGTGCAGGTTCACTTTTTCATGGGACTATTCCACGAGAAAAACGCCTTGCTCCGCGACTTATTCGCCGAAGAACAACGCCTATTCCGGCAGCATTCCAGCCAACTCGTGCAAACCGTCGAATCCAACTGCTTACCGATGATTGCCGAGCAGTTGACACACAGCTTATTAGCGCGTGAAATCGGCCAGCTTTTTGAGAAAGATGAGACTTGGAAACCGCTGATTAAGGCGCTTTGGGAGCAACAAGGGAATCTGAGTATGACTGCAAAAGCGCTATTCATGCACCGCAACACGATTCAATACCGCATCGATAAATTTCAAGAATTGACGAACCTGTCGCTGCGAAAAACGGACGGGTTGCTGTTTGCTTATCTGAGTTGCCTGCTTTATGAAGCGAAAACATAAAAAAAGCTCTGGAATAATTTCCAAAACTCAAACGATAGAAAATGCTATTTTTAGATACGCTAACGGTTACTCGTCTGGGCGCTCCCTGCTCTGCGGTTCAAAAATGAAAAGTCCAATACCTAACACTACAATCCCAATGATTAATAGATACATCACATAGCCCCTTTTCAAACAAATACTAACAACTCTAATTGTTTACCCTATTCGAAAAAAAATATGCGCAAAAAAACGATTCTACTGTTTTGTACACGTGGAATCGTTTTTTGAGGTGTGCTGCCAACTTAAAAAAGCCTCCCGAAGAAGACTTTTCAAATCATTTACTTGGAATCGGCTCTTGAAGTAGCGCCTTACCTTCCTTATCCTCATAAGTAACCATCATCTCAACCAAGTCGGAATGCCAAACTGGGACGCCAGCCGTGCCTGCTAATTCGCAAAACTGCTCGAAATCAATGCTTCCGGATTGGGCTTGTTTCACCGCGTCTTTGATGGCAACTACTGATGAGGCTAGCGCCACGCTTTTCGGTACGCCGTTCAGCTGCGCTTCGACCTTCGCGCCCTCTGCATCCCAGAAAACATACATCCCCGTTTCCACGAGATAATCGTATTTCACGACGCCGGCCGCTTTGAATCCTTGCACGACTTTCGGGAAATCACCAGCGTTCGCCTCACTCGTCGCGACTTGCATAATTGTTTCTTGCGTTAACATGGGCTTACCTCCTACTTAAATGTCGTTAATTGCGGTGTCGTATAAATCGAATTATTATTGAAAAACAACAACGCCTGGTCAATATCGTATTTTTTCACGTAGGCTTGCAAATCGAGATTTTTATAATAACGTAAATCCAGCACGTGCACATTCGCATAATACGGCGCGATAAATTGGATAAACGCGTTCGCATACGAATCCTTGAAAATCAACAAATTCTTCTGCGTCAACGGATCTGGCGTCTTAATATGAAGCTCCGGATAATCTGTCCCAATGTAGGCTGTGTAACGATTCGCATACACCGCAGGATCCGTCAAACGACTCATCACATATAACGAATCGCGCTTCTCCTTGATCACATCCAATTGATACGGCGCACTCAGATTTTTCTGCTCCGCGACCATCACCTGATCCGACTTAGACACAAGCGAAGAAGTCGTTTTCCGAGCATCCGAACCGTAAAATGGCAACCCCTCCAATTTCCAAGTCCAATCGTCCACCGTCAATTGTTTCACGCCAGAATTCATCGCTTTCGCCACTTTTTCCGATGCTAAAAATGCGGCTTTGGCTTGCCAATGATGATCGGTATAGAAAAACATGTTTTTCTCGTTCTTATTTTTGTAAAGGACTTTCGAAACATCGATATTCTGCACATACTGCTCGTCGATAAGCGGCATCAAACGCTCGTATCCCTCACGCCCAAAACTCGGATAATAGGTCGGAAACTTGTCCTCAAACACCGTCGACTTATTCGGAACGATCACCAAACTGGTTGTAACGCCTTGTTTTTGCAATTCCTTACCTACATCATTCACACGCTCAGCGATTTTATCCGCATCAGCCTTTGTATATTGCTCCACTTTTGTCAGCAAATAGCCATCTGGCGCGACGTATACATCTTTGTACACATCTTGCCCCAGCGCCACTTGGTTCACGCGCATATTTAGCTCCGTAAACGCATCACGACGCGGAAATTGATCGTTAAAAAAGACATCCCAGCTCCTCATATACTGACCGCTTTTCACTGCCTCCGAGCTAAATGCAGGCTCTTGCGCCAAGTTACGACTTTCTAAAATAGACACTTGATTTTTTCCAGCAAACAGATAGAAGAAAAAAACGCCGAAAATAAAGAGTAGAAACCCAGTCGATAGTAGTATGTTAAATAGTTTTTTATTCACAGTTATTCTCCTAACGTTTTAAAATCTGAAATAAATGAATGGATTGAATGTCGAGCCAACAACGAGCGCGACGGAATATACGAAAATGAAAGCTAGAACTGCAAGTGTCGCCACGTCTTTTGTCACGTGGAGTGCTCGATGGCTTTGCATGAACGTTAAGAGTTTGTCGCTCGCAAAGAAATTTTTCACAAGCGGTGTACATGCAATGATTGCCACAATTAGAACAATTGCATATTCATGCATATAATACGTTGCTCGTGCATCCCAGAACACCCCGGAACCAAACATTGAGCCCAGATAACTCCAAATATCGCTCACATTGTCGATTCGGAATAAGAGCCAGCCGAAAATGATGACAATTAACGCATACACGTGTTGCAGCGCCGCGGGGACTTTCAGCAAAGCTTTGCCCAAAAAGGCTTTTTCCAGCATGATGAACAGCCCGTAGTACGCGCCCCAAAGCAAGAAATTCCAACTCGCGCCGTGCCAAATCCCTGTCGCCAGCCATACAATCGCCAAATTTCGATAGACCTTAATTGGAGAAACACGATTCCCGCCAAGTGGAATGTAGAGGTAATCTTTGAACCACGTTCCAAGCGAAATATGCCATCTCCGCCAAAATTCTGATACCGATTTTGCGATATACGGATAGTTAAAGTTCTCGAGGAATTTAAAGCCGAACATGCGGCCAAGCCCAATCGCCATATCAGAGTAACCGGAGAAATCAAAGAAAATTTGAAGTGAATAGAAAATCAAGCCAATCCAAGCTGTCCCGACCGATAAGCCACCGCCTTGACTTTGAAAAATCTGATCCGCAACAAGTCCGCAGTTATTCGCGATAAACATCTTCTTCGCGAGGCCTATAATAAAGCGCTTTACTCCACTCGTGAACAAATTAATATCGACTTTTCGACTCTCGATCTGATCCGCAACCGTCTGATAGCGCACAATCGGCCCAGCAACAAGTTGAGGAAACAACGATATGTATAGCGCGATATTCAATGGATTCTTCTGCACACGCCCGTCACCGCGGTACACATCCATCACGTAACTTATCCCTTGGAACGTATAAAACGAAATTCCAAGTGGTAAAGCAATCGCTGTCCATTCAAAATTGGAACCAAAAAACGTCTCGATATTAAAGACAACAAAGTTCGCATATTTGAAAATTCCTAAAATCGCTAAGTTTCCGATAACCATCAATGTGATAACTAACTTGCCGTGCTTTCCTTCCCGCTTCGCCTTGTCCGCGAGCAGTCCGAACACGTAGTTAAGTAAAATCGAAAGTAGCATGACATAGATGAATTTCGGTTCTCCCCAAGCGTAAAAAAATAAGCTGGCTAACAGTAACATAATGTTTTTCAATTTTTTCGGCGTGATAAGATAAATAGCTAAAACAAGTGGTAAAAATACAAACAAAAACGTCGTAGTACTAAATAGCATGACTTTTCTCCCTTTTCTCTCGATTCTTGAAGTTTTTTGAATACTATATATCTTATTCATTTTACTACGAGTAAGGGTAAAAAACAATATACATTTTACAACAAAATCGATACCGCGCAATAGGCAAGCAAGAGCGCCATCACAATGTTCAGTCCACGCTTATGTTCTACAAATATTTTGCTGAAAACCGAGCCAAACATAGCCCAGCAACACGTGCCTGAAAAGCCGACAACGGTCAAAATCAATATGAACAGGGATACTTGCCATACGCCGCTAAAATACGGCAAAACAAGCGTTGAAAAGGTCGTAATTCCGTATAAAATCACCTTCACGTTTATGAATTGCATTACCATGCCTGTAAAAAAGCAATTTGGGTCTAATCGCACTTTTTTCGCGTCTGGATTATTCGGTTTGTCTCGCAAAATCACCCAAGCTAGCCACAAAATGTACGCAGCCCCGACAAAACGCATAAATGGTTCAATAGTTGGGATAAAATCATATAATGCTGCGCTAAAAATCGCCGATGCTAGTACAATAACGAAAAAACCTGCCAAAACACCTAAACAGAACTTAAAACTCTTTTTAAAGCCGTCATTACTTGCATTTGACATCGCCATAATGTTATTTGGCCCTGGTGTGTAGGCTGTCAAAAATATATAGGATAAAAATGCTGCGATATTGAACATATTCTTTACCTTCCTCTCGTTGGATGATATAATACACAAAAAGGATACTATAACGTTTATACAGTATACGATACATTACGTGCGTTATATTGTCAACATGAAAGAAGGACAAATTTGTGGATAATATTAGTGCTGTCGTCTCAGAAAATCTAAAATTGGCTCGCCAGAAAAAACGCCTCAGCCTCGATGAACTAGCGAAACTCACTGGTGTCAGTAAGAGTATGCTTGGCCAAATCGAGCGCGGAGACGTCAATCCAACGATATCAACTTTATGGAAAATCGCGAATGGGTTGAAGGTTTCTTTTACAGAACTCGTGACAAAACCGAAGATTGATTATGAAGTGATTGATCGTAAAACGCGGGAACCGCTCATTGCTGATGACGGGAAATGTCGCAACTATCCGATGTTTACTTTTGACAGTGAACGCCGCTTTGAGACATACTATTTGGAGATTGATCCGGATGGAAGGTTGGAATCGACGCCTCATCCAGATGGTACGGAGGAGTTTATCACGGTTTTTTCTGGGGAGCTTGTGATTGCTACTAATGGGGAAGAGTTGAAGGCTAAAGATGGGGACTCGATTCGGTTCAAGGCGGATCAGGAACATGTGTATACGAATGCGAGCGCAGATGTTTGTAGGCTGAGCATGATTATTTACTACCCAAATTAGACAAAAAAGTAGCGTGAAGTTTGAATTTCACGCTACTTTTTTCATATTAAATCTGGAATACTTTTTGAATCATGGCAAGTGTTAATTTCGATGTGTCGCTGACTAATTCGTCTGTTCCAACGAGGCCAGTTCCGACGCCAATCGCTTTCATACCAGCGGATTTGATTGCTTCCACGCCAGCTTGGGCGTCCTCGATTCCGACCGCGTTTGCAGGCTCTACGCCAAGTCCAGCTGCTGCGACAAGGAAGATTTCTGGGTCTGGTTTCGAATGTGTGATTTTGGCTGCATCGGCAAGATAGTCGAAACTATCCGTCAAGCCAAGCGCTGCCAGAACCATCGGCGCGTTTTTAGAAACGGAAGCCAAGGCGATTTTCAAGTTTGCCGCGCGAATCGCAGCTAGCAATGGCTTGATGCCAGGCAAGATATCCGCGGCAGACAAGTCTTTCAACAACTCCACGTAATGCGCGTTTTTCTTAGCCGCCAATTCCTCTTTTTGCTCCAGTGTGAAGTCTTTTTCGCGCCCACCTTTTGCCAGAATCAAGTCGAGCGAATCCATCCGGCTGATCCCTTTTAGCGTCTCATTGAACGCCTCGTCGATCTCGATATCAATGTCCGCCGCCAACTGTTTCCACGCTAAATAATGAAAGTGCGCGCTATCCGTAATCACACCATCCAAATCAAAAATAACTGCTTCTAACTGTTTCACCGTATTCTCCCCTTCAGCAGAACCGCCACATTTCGGGCTGTTCGTTCAATATTTTCACGCGTTTTAGGCAAAATTTCAGCGAGCGTCCCAGCCGTTGCAATCGTTGGAAACACCGCATCTATTTTTGGATAAACCGCTTCAATTCCATCTCCAATACTACCACAAATTCCTATCACCGTCGCGTTTTCAGGCGCGCAGTTCGCAACACCAATCGGCGCCTTGCCAAAGACCGTCTGACCGTCCATGCGACCCTCGCCAACCACGATAATATCAGCGTCCGCGCAAGCTTCTTCCATCTTCAACTCCCGCAAAACGAGCTCGATTCCCGGCTCAAATTTCGCACCTGTAAAGAGCATCAAACCAGCACCCATTCCGCCACCAGCACCACTTCCCGGCAACTCGCGCACATCCTGTTCAAAAATCGAATAAAAGCCTTGCATCGCGTTATCCATGCTCGCAATCTTGTCCTGTGCCAAGCCTTTTTGCGGTCCAAAAATAGCTGCAGCACCGTTCTCACCACATAACGGATTCTCCACGTCAGCCGCAATCCGTATCGTCGTTTCCGCCAATCGCGAATCGAGATCCGTCAGCGAAACCGAACTAATCGCGCTCAAATTCGCACCAATCGCCGGCACCGGTTCGCCACGCAAATTGTAGAATCTCGCGCCAAGTGCTGCTGCCATGCCAATTCCGCCGTCATGGGAAGCACTTCCACCGACGCCAATCACGATTTCCCGTACCTTCGCATCCAGCGCATGCTTGATCAACTCGCCGACACCCGCCGTGCTCACCATCAACGGATTGCGTTTTTCTAGCGGCACTAAATGCAACCCGCACGCTTCCGCCATCTCAATAAACGCCCGCGTCCGATCCGCGCTAAACGCCATTTTCGCCGTCACAACTTCACCGAGCGGTCCCGTCACACGCACTTCCTCCATCACGCCACCAGACGCATCCGCCAGAATCCTGATTGTTCCTTCCCCGCCATCGCCCACAGGCAAAAGCTGATACTCCGCGTCTGGAAACACGTCAGCAAATCCCACTCGAATCGCATCCGCAACCTCCTGCGCTGTTAAACTTTCCTTATATGAATCTGGGGCAATGACTATTTTCATGATCGCTCTTCCTTCCAAAATTTAAATTTCTAGTCCAGTCGTCATACAATGCTTCTCACCAAAAATGTGCATCTGAATTGGTGCCGTCGTGTCTTTTGTCACGCGAATTTTATCCGATTCCAGCTCGATTTCCAAACGTTCTCCGTGCCATACGAACGAAAATGCCAAGCGCTTCCATCCAGCCGGTAGTCGCGGATTCAAATGCAGTTCGCCATCCGCAATCGCCACACCGCCAAATCCGAATATCGCAGACAGCCAAATCGCGCCAAGCGACGCCGCATGTACACCTTCATCCGTCCCACCAGGAGCCGCTTCCAGATCAATTCGGCACGCTTCCTCGAAGAAACGATACGCCTTCTCCGGCTGACCAACCCGATTCGCCACAATCGCATGAATCGCCTTACTAAGCGAAGAATCATGAATCGTGTGCTCCTCATAATAATCCAAATTCCGCGCCACAATTTCCTCCGAAAACAGATTCGGCATCAAATAAAGCAACATCACCACATCCGCCTGCTTCAAAATCTGCATCTCATTCACTTCCGCACGCGAATAATCCAGCAAAATCGCCTGAGATCCCTGCCGCGCCTTATATTCCGACAAATCAATTTCCGGTTTACCCAAAAACGTATCATCTTGCGGAATCAACTTCGACACATCCGGCTGCGGTAAATAAATTTTCCGTAAAAACGCCTCGCATAAATCATAAAATGCCGTATGTTTTTGGCCATATTTAGACATAAACCGCAACGTCTGGTACACATTTTCGTGCGCCAAATAATTCGTGTATGCATTATTATCCACATGTTCTGTATACTCGTCCGGACCGATTACATCTAATATAACATATTTTCCATCCTTTAATACAGCCCTACTTAACCAAAAACGCGCCGTTTCCTGCAAAATTTGCAAACCATCACGTTCCATAAACAGTTCATCTTGACTCGCTTCGTAATAATTGACCACAGCATGCGCCACATCCGCCACAATATGGTGTTCCGCAAGAGCCGACGCCACTTTTTGACGCTTCCCAGTGCGAACATTAATCGCAGCAAATTCAGGCGTCTCTTCTTCTCCACTAAACGCGCTCTCCCAAGGAAATAACGCTCCTTGATAGCCATTTTTCGCTGCCTTTTCACGTGCCTGCTCCAAATGAAGATAACGATAGCGCAACAACTTCCGAGCCTTTTCCGGATGATTATACAAATGAAACGGCGCAATAAAAATCTCCGTATCCCAGAACACATGCCCCTTGTAACCTTCACCCGTCAGCCCTTTCGCCCCAACGCTAAAACGCTCATCGTGAGCCGGTGTCATCGCTTCCAAATGATACGCCGCAAAATCCAGCGCCAACTGATCAAACGCATTTTCCGACGTCACCTCCACCCGATAATCCTGCCAAAATTTCTGCCAAGAACCGCGCGATTCCGCCAAAGCTTCCTCATAACTCTTCGCCGCGCGTATTTCACCGAGTCCAAATTCCGCTGGGTTTTCCGTCTCCAAACTCGTCGCGATAACGCTTACCTTTTCCAGCGAAAACGGTTCATTCTCCGCCAACTTCTGGTTCACCGTCACGAGCAACTGCCGATTCTTCGCTGCAAAACTACCTGGCGCGCTAATCATCGACGTCACCGTCACATCCTGCCCACTTTGCGTCGTCACATAATCGCCCTGCATCCACGTTTCACTAAACACACGAAGCGATTTTTCCACCAAATGTTGCGTCCCAAAGTTCGTCTGCTGACCATCAATCCCCGTCCGAATCCGCACATCCGCGTCCCCCGAAAGGCTCGTAATCGCCACTTTCGCATACACCTTATGTAATTCCTTCTTACTTACAAAGCGTTTCAAACAAAGCCCGAACCGTTTCCCATTCGGATGCTGCCAAACTAATTCACGACACACTTCCCCTGTCGCCAAATCGAAAACTCGCTCAAAATCCTGCACTTCCCCGCTATGCATCGAGAAAATCACACCATCGATTTCGAACTCAAACCGCGTCACATCAGGCAAATTCACCAAATCCGAACTCACTTGCCCCTGCGCTTTATTATATATTCCCGCCACATACATGCCACGCGTTTGCTCCGGATAATCTTCCTCAAATCCCGCGCGGACGCCCATGTAGCCGTTCCCCGTCGTCATCAAACTCGCATACGTATCGAAATAATGCGGATCTATTCTACTCTCCCGTAATACACTGATTCTACTCATAAATATACACTCTCACCTTTTTCTGCTGATTCGTAAATCGCCTCAATCAAACTCTGAACCTGATAACCCTGCTCCCCGTCAGCCACCATAACTTCCGCACCAAGCACTCGGTCCACAAACGCCTGCATACTTTTTGCATGTCGCTCCTCGTCCGCCGTTTCCTTTTTCAAAATTGTGATCAATTCGCCAGCCCGATCCGTGTAAATCTCTGCCGGAAACAACGTCGCACCAGCCTCATCACCGAAAAATTCGACATTCAGCACAGCCTTCTCTTTCATCTGCAATACAAAAGACGTCTCCAACTGCAACAAGCCACCATTTTCAAACTCAATAAACGCAAAAATCGCGTCCTCTACATCGTATTTGGCAGGATCCCACGTTCCAAACGTACCTTCCGACTTCTTTGTCCCAATTTTTTGAAACATTTTGGCGGTCACTTTCTTGACCTTTGGAAAATCCAATACGTACATCGCCGCGTCCAACATGTGAATGCCGATATCGATCAGCGGTCCACCGCCTTGCAACGCCTTATTCGTGAACGAGCCCCAACCAGGAACGCCCGAACGACGCAACGCCTTCGCTTTCGTCATGTAAACCTCACCCAGAACGCCATCCGCGTAAGCCTGCTTCACCTCTCGCATATCCGTCGCAAACCGGTGATGAAAATCATACGCCAAAACAAGCCCCTGTTTCGCCGCCAAATCACGCATCTGCTGCGCCTCATTCGCCGTCATTGCAGGCGGTTTTTCACACATAACCGCAGCACCATGCGAAAGCGCCAACATCACATTATCAAAATGAAACCGATTCGGCGTACAAATACTCACCATATCCGGTTTTTCCGCCTCAAACATCGCCGACGCATCCACGTAACTACGCGCAAAGCCATTCTGTTCCGCAAAATCCCGTGCACGCCCTGCATCTGGATCCACGACCGCGACCAGTTCCAACTCCTGCGTCCGCGTTTTGTAATACGCCGCATGCACCTTCTCGGCCACTTGCCCCGCACCAATAATCGCCACTTTTTTCAACTCATGTTCCCCCTTGAAATACTGCCTCCAAAATCGGATTTTAGAGGAGTATCGTATTTCTGAATATAGAAAAACTACAATCTATGATTTACCGCCAAACCTCAGCGTGGCGACAAATGCTTAATTTCTAGGCAAAAGCGAGTACCAGCGCGGAGCGTACTAAGGCACGTGAGCACTGGAGCGGAGCTTTTAACGACGAAAGTGAGCGTTTGTCGCCACGCTGAGTTTATCTACAATTCTTCAAATGTTCCAATGCATCACGATACGCTTTTTCCGGGTCATCCGCACGAACTCGGCATTCAAACGTCAAGAACCCGCCGTAGCCATCCGCCTTCAACTGGTCGAAATGCTTTTTAAAATCAAGCGATCCACTGCCCGGCTGATAGCGATGATTGTCCGCCACATGCACGTGCTCCACTAAATCACGATTCGCGTGAAGTGCCTCCGAAATCCCGTCTTCTTCAATATTCATATGGTAAAAGTCCGCGATAATTTTCACATGTTTCAAGTTATTTTGCTCAATATAACGACGCGCATCGCCCAGCAAATTAATCATATGATCCTGATAGCGATTCAGCGGCTCCAGAAAAATCGTCGTCCCCGTCTCTGCCGCAACCCCGTCCAAATAAACGAGCGACTCACTCACAGCTTTAAAATCACCAGCTTCCGAACGCGGCGAAACCATTGGTGGCAAGCGATACGTGAACATTCCCCAAGCCGCAGGAACCACAATTCCTTTCCCGCCAACCTCTTGCAACGCCTCCAAAATGACCTTGATTTCTTGTAAACCGCGCAAACGACGCTCTTCGATGAAATCACCGATCCAGCCATCATAACCACCACACGCCGTCGAAACCGGAATCCCAGTCGCCGCAATCGCCGCTTTGATCTCCGCCACGTTTTCCACGAGCAGTTTTCCGTCGATTTCGAACCCTTCAAAACCCATTTCCTTCACATATTCGAATTTCTCCATAATACCCTCTGGAAAAAATGCCTGATTCTGCGTCCCAATTTTCATAACTGTCTCCGTCTCCTTTTAAAGTTCGATTCCCATCTTAATACTCAAATCCGGATTCTGATCTACGTACTTCATGTAAGCTTCCGCACTCTCGTCCAAACTCACAATCGGGTCGATCAAATCTTCACAATCAAGATACCCATTCATCAAAAGTTCCCAACACGTTTCCTCAATCCGCTTCCGATTCCATCGCGGATAATCCGGATTCGGCTCACTAGACGCGCGTGCAAACACGATTTTGGCATTATTAAAATGCGCTTCACGTCCTAAATTAAAGCCATCCGGGAACGGCTTCGCGAACGCCACATACGAAATAATTCCGCCATACGCAATCCCGCGTAACGCTGCTTCAAGCGCTTGCGAATTCCCACTCGTTTCAATAATCGAGTCCGCGCCAAGTTTGCCAGTCAATTTTTTAACTTCAAATCCAACGTCCGTTCCAATCGGGTTAAAACAAGCATCCGCGCCATGACGCATCGCAATTTCGCGACGATGTTCCAATGGATCGACACCAATCACGATACTCGCACCAGCCTTTTTCGCCAGCTGAATCGCAATTTGGCCAATCGCGCCGAGCCCAACGACCACGACATAATCACCCGCACGTACATGCGCCTCACGAACACCACTCATGGCAAACTGCGCCGGATCATAACAAACCGCATTTTTCCAACTAGCGCCCTCTGGCATTTTGCGCAATTTATAATTATCGACCGCCTTCACGATCACCGTCTCCATAATCGGCCCGTAAGAGCAAACCATGTCGCCAATCGCGTACTCCGTCACGTCCTCGCCAATCTCAACGATCTCGCCGACAACCATGTTCCCAAGCTGAAACTCACCGAACACGATCCCACGCGCCGAACCTTCCGGACGCGGCATAAACATATTCCATTCCTCGTTGAATTCCTCATCAATAAACGGGCTCACACCGCGAAAATCAACGACCTCCGTTCCATGTTTCGGCGACGCAAACTTCACCTGAATCCGAGCCTCATCCTTCGCCAGCTCCCGATCCACATACTCCACCAAATCCGCAACCCGCGGCTCCGTAGCAATCAACTTTCTCATTATCCAAACTTCCTTTCTAAATTCCAAATCCATTTCCTGTAAAATTTCATAAAACACAAAACATACTTGCGTACGTAAAACTAGAACAGCATTTTTAACAGTGCAGGTAAATCGTCCCTCACCCAGACATTCCTTCCAACACCAAGGCACTTTCGTGCCTCCAAACATGAGTCAGAGTGCCTAGAAGCTTTTAGCTTCTAGGCAAAAGTGAGTACCAGGTGCGGAGCGTACTTGCGTACGTTAACTGAAAACAGGGAGGGAGTATTATCCCCAACCATGTGAGAAGTTATGCGAAACTCCGTGTAGAAGAGCACTGGAACGGAACTTTTAACGACGAAGATGAATGCTTCTCGTCGCTCTGGCCTAGCCTTTGACGCCGCCGTCGGTAAGATTTCCTTTGATGAAGCGTTCTGACAAAGCGTACATGATAACAACTGGTAGTGCTGTTACAAGGGACGCCGCCATCATTCGACCCCAAATATAATCTGGTGTACTGAACAGCGTATTCAAGCCAATTGGCAATGTAAACAATTCTGAATCCGACAAGAATATCGATGCAAACAGATAATCATTCCAAGCTACCATGAAGCAATACACGAACACCGAAACAATCCCTGAGATCGCCAATGGCACAATAATCCGCAAAATAATCTGCATCCGATTCAAACCATCCATCATCGCTGCTTCCTCGATATCCACTGGAATCGTATCAAAATAACTAATCAGCATGAAAATCGCAGTCGGTAATGTCTGCACAACCATCGTAATAATCAACGCCGTTCTCGTGTCATATAACCCAACACTCGAAATAATTTTAAACAACGGCACAATTAACAAAATTCCTGAAAACATGTAAACCGTGTAAAAACTCGCATTGATCGTTGTTCGCGCTCGAAAACGCAATTTTGACAACGCATAAGCGCCTAAAATCCCTAAAACAACCGCAATTCCCGCTGCAACTAACGCAACGATAAAACTATTTTTAAAATACGTTAAAAATGGGAAAATATCTGGGTTGAAAATATCTAAATAATGCTGAAATGTCCAGTCCTTCGGGAAAAACGTTGGCGTCGTTGAAATCGCCTCTTTTGGACTCTTAAATGACGTCATCATCATAATCAAGAATGGAAACAGCGTGAACAAGAGAAATAACACTAAACTCACATAAAAGACAATTTTCTTCGTCCGTTTTGATTTTTTACTACTTACCGCCATTTAAATTCACTCGCTTTCTTGTAACCATGATGACCACGAAGATGATGACAAACAGAATCACCGAAATCGCCGATGCTTTACCTAAATCGTTGAACGCAAAGGCCGTTTGATACAAGTAAACTCCAAGGATATTGACCTTGTTCGTCAACAAGTATACGTCGGTGAACATGTAGAACATCCAAATCGCACGCAAGGTCACAACGGTCGCCAAAACTGGCATGATCGCTGGTAACGTGACAATTTTGAATTTATCCCAAACGCTTGCCCCGTCCATTTCTGCTGCTTCATAAAGCGACTTATCTACCGTTTGCAGAATCGCTAAAAACGAAATGAAGGCATACGGGAAATAGCGCCAAATCGCGAATAACACGACTAAAATGAAACTTGAAACGGGATTATCAAACCATAGCGGCGCGTCTTTCCAAAGGTGCAGAATATCGCCACCAACATAATTGATCACACCGTAACTATTGTTGAACATGTATTTCCAAGCAAAAATCAGTGAAATCGACGGCGTTACGTATGACAAAATGATAAGTGAACGCGCCGTTTTCCGGAATCTGAACTCCCGGTTGAAGAAAATCGCAACCAGAAGCCCCATTCCTGTACTACCAACAACTACTAGAATCGTGTAACCAAACGTTAAAGCCAATGACTTATAAAATTCGGCATCCGTTAAAATATCAATATAGTTTTGCAAACCGATAAATGTTGAATCCAAATTCGGATTGAGCGGTAACTCTAAAAAGCTAATTTGAATGTTTGAAATCATCGGATATGCCACTAACACAAGTAATAAGAGGATACTAGGCGACAGCAAGGCCAGCGCCATTTTTGCATCCGAGCGTTTATATGCTTTTGTTTTCATAGTGCCTCCTTATTCTTAGTTATTGGATTCGGCTGTGCTCTGCGCTTTTTCAAGCTCCGACTCGACATCCTTGCCGCCAACCGTCACGTTATTCACCATTTTCGCGATAACGCCTGAACTTGTGATATCGCCCATTTTGGTGAAGTTTTTACCGTCAACTAAGCCGAAAATTTGAATATCATCGAACGATTTCGCGATTTCCTCAGACAACGCGCCAAACGATTTTACGACTTCATTGTTTTTGTACGCTTCGTTCTCGATAACGCCTTTATTTACCGGTTGTGCGCCACCTGGAGACATTAATACCCATTTCGTTTGGTTCTCAGGTTGTGACAGGAACTCCACGAATTTTTTACCTGCATCTTTTTGTGCATCATCCAAGCCGTCAGAAAGCGCTAACGCCGAAACCGTTCCGTACACTGCTTTTTCCTTTTCTTCCGGAATGATAAATCCGACATTACTTGGGTCGCCATCCGTGAATACCGCCGGCAAAATGTACGTCGAATACATCGCCATTGGAGCCGTACCATTCATGAACGCATCCTTGATTTCCGTTACATCATTCGATCCAGGCATCGTGTATTTCGCCAACTCTTGATAGAATGTCAACGCTTGTTTCATTTCCTTCGTATCAATCGTAATGTTGCCCTTCGCATCTAAAACGTTCGCCTCATTGGAAAGCGCAAACTGAGAAAATGCTTGCTCCGCCATCGCGCCTTCTGCTGTAGGGATCGCAATACCGTATTTCTTATTTGCTTTATTCGTAAAATGCTTCGCAATTGTCAAAATGTCATTCCAATTCTTCGGCTCCTCGAAATTCGCCGCAGCTAAAGCCTTCTTGTCGTACCAAATACCTTGCACCCAGCCCGTAAGCGGAACGCCGATATAACTTTTGCCATCCTCAGAACGCACCAAGTTCAACGCACCTTCATAATAACTATCCTCGCCAACCTCTTTAATCACGTCTTTAATCGCCGCTTGATCGATCAACTTATCTTTATCCATTACTTTCGCAAAATCTTGACTTACTTCCAAAACTGCCGGCAACTTACCAGATCGTGCCAACGTTACAACTTTTGTGTTAAACGCATCTTCCTCTACTGGCACTTGCTTCACTTTAATGTTCGGGTTTTCCTTTTCAAATTTCGCAACTAATTCTTTAATAACGTCCAAACGTTCCTTTTCAACCGAAGAATGCATGAATTCAATCGTCACTTCTTTGTCATCCGCACTTCCCGATGAACCGCCACACGCCGCCAAAATTGCACTCAACATTAACACAACAACAAGTAAAATCGAACCTCTCTTTTTCACCTTAAAACCCTCCTAGTTTTTGTTTGTTAGCCAACGGAATTCATAAGGAGCAAGAACAATTGGAGCGCTCCCAGAAATCGGCTGATCTTTTAAAATATCCCAGTTCGCAGCGACATCACACGATATCGGCTGATCAGACAAATTATGCAACACCAAAATACTGTTCCCTGAAGCATCCACACGCCTAATCGCAAAAATTTCTTTCCCTAAATCCACGACTTCCATCGGTACATTGGGATGGAATAAAGCTTGCGTTTTGCGAACTTGGATCATGTCTTTAATCCCTTCAAAAGTACGATGCATCAACGTTTTATCGTCCGCGAGCCCCGTTTCAATCTCCGAAATCGGGTATTTTTTGCGGTTGATCGAGCGATTATGCCCCGTTTGTGCGACACCATCCACATCATTTCGCGCGCCTAAAATACTTTGCACGTAAACCGCTGGAACACCTGGAATCGTCAGCAATATCGAATGCGCCAACAAGAACCGCTGTAAACGTGTATCATCGTTGTCCGCCAAGCGATTCAGCGCATCCATATACGTCACATTAATCTCATACGGACTCTGCGTTCCATCTGGATTTTGCTTATACGAAACAAGCGCACCTTCCTTTTCCAAATCCGCTACCAGAGCCAAAATCTCCTCCTCCGGCAAAATTCCACGAATCGGATTCAAGCCAATACCATCATGCGAAGCGAGGAAATTGAAAAACGTAGCATCCTCACCCGGCAACTCCAAATCACGCGCCCAGCCTGACAAAGCCTGCCCATCACCCCTATGTATCGCCTGCAAAACAAGTGGCGGCAACGGGAACTGATACACCATATGCGCCTCATCCTGGCCATTTCCAAAATACGTAATATTGTCTTTATGCGGCACGTTTGTCTCCGTAATCATCACCGTTCCAGGAGCAATCTCATCCAAAATACCACGGAACAACTTCACAATCTCATGCGTTTTTTCCAAGTGAATACAAGACGTCCCCGGCTCTTTCCACATGAAACCGACCGCATCCAACCGAATATACTCCGCACCTTCCTCCAAATAAAACGCCAAAACATCAATCATTTTCAGCAACACATTCGGATTTCTAAAATTCAAATCAATCTGATCCGCGCTAAACGTCGTCCAAATATGCTTTTTCGTACCATCCGCCATCTCAAACTCTGTCAAAACCGGCGTCGCACGCGGCCTAGTCACGGCCGTCAAATCCGTCTCTTTCGGCAACGAAACAAAGAAATCATCATATGCCGCATCCTGATTCAGAAACCCTTGAAACCAGTCACTTTTCGCCGACATATGATTACAAACATAATCAAACATCAATCGCGTCGATTGCGTCAAATCCCCAACATTCCGCCAATCACCAAGCTTTGGATTCACCATTTTATAATCAATAACCGAAAAACCATCATCCGAAGAATACGGATAAAATGGCAAAATATGAACCACCTCAAACATCTCATCCAAGTATCTATCATACATCTTCTTAAGCGTCGTCAGTGTAGGCTGATCCTTTTCCCAAAACTGATCACCATATGTAATCATTACCACATCTTCTTGATCCCAGCCTGACTTCCGTTGCTTCAACTTTTTCGTTCGCGCTTCTTCTATTCGCTCTCTAATCGCCTTCTCTAGAGATGTAGCGCTTTCACTGCCATATATATTTTCCAATCGTCCTAAAAGAATATCCATTTCTACCTCCTTTTATGGTACCGCTCCCACAAAAAGAGTATATTACAGAAAGCGCTTTCTGTCAATGCTATTTTTCACATTCTCCTAAAAAATATTCTCTAACACTATGTTATCAGTCATTTCATTTCTCATTGGACATCTTTACCACAATTGAGTAGAATAGATAGCATAGATATATAAAAAGATGGGAACGGTCTCATCAAGATAGAAACAAGGAGGAAACAACTACAATGGGAGCCACAATTTACGACATAGCACGCCACGCTGGAGTCTCGAAATCTACCGTTTCGCGCGTACTAAACAATCAATCAAACATTTCCGCCGACTCCAAAAAGCGCGTTCTCACAGCCATTGAAGAACTGCAATATAAGCCAAGTAAACTCGCACGCGCACTGACAAATTCAGGATTCGACGCGATTATGGTCATCTCAAACCGGCCAACCAAGACCACGGCAGGAAATCCGTTTTTCTCAGAAATCATCCATTCCATCTCGGCCATTGCAGAAGATCAGAATTTCGACTTAATTCTGCAAACATCTCGCAATACCGACGATGAACTCGATAAATGCATTGCCAAAATCAAAGAAAAAATGATCAAAGGAATTATCATGCTAAGCTCACCCGCCGACGAATCCTTTTTCGAAAAACTCGATCCATTCAACATCCCCATCGTCGTGACTGGGAAAATCGATGGCAACTACACCAACGTTTACTCCGTAGATACAGACAATTTCAAAGACTCCTACGAACTAACAAACCTACTCATCAAAAATGGGCATAAAAACATCGCTTGCCTACACGCACCACTGAACCATCACGTCTCCATCGACCGACTTGCCGGCTACCGCAGTTGCCTATTTGATCACAACCTAGACATTCGTCGCGACTGGATTTTAGATAGCGGATACACAGCCGAAGATGCCTACAACGCGGCGCACCAGCTACTATCACACCCTGACCGCCCCACCGCCATTTTTGCCACAGACGATTTAAAAGTACTCAGCATTTATAAAGTAGCCTCGGAGCACAACCTACAAATACCGCATGACCTTTCCATCGTCGGCTACAATGACCGCGTAGTCTCTAGCTTCCTATCTCCACCACTGACCGCCATCGACATCCCCACTAAGCGATTAGGAAAAGCTGCCACCGAGTTACTTTTCAACTTAATCCAGCAAAATGGTACCCCAATCAAGAACATGATTATCGAAACCAAACTCATAAATGGAGCATCAATCAGCCATTTAAACGCATAAAAAAATCTGGAGAGAGCTTGTCACCGACTCTTTCCAGATTTTTTATGCTTCATATGTTGGCGTGGCATCCTTAATAATCACCGTATAATCGGATAGTCCAGACAAAATCCGATGCACTTCAATGAGCTGTTGCTCTTCATGATATACATAAAAAACGGTATACCTATCAAAGCTCAGTTTACGATAGGGTTTAGAAAGGTACTTCTCACTATCGTATAGGCTACCCATTTTAGGAAATGCAGCCAAATTCACAAACAACTGCTCCACGCCCTTGCTAAAATTCTCCTCCGCTTGCGACTGATACAAATCTTCTAACAAATAAAGTGAGATGCTTTCATAATCGATGCTAGATGCCTAGAAAGGCTAATCTTCACGCTATCACCCATACGCCTATTCCCACTCAGCAGCAGATTCTGCGCGTACGCGTTCTGTCAAAATCGCTACATGACTCTTCACTTCTTCCCAAGTGCTTGTACGCCCAGTTACGAAGTCTTGTTCTGCCTGAATTAGTTTCTCATGAACCATTTCATCCGTTGAAGCTACCCATGTCTGTTCATATGCAAATTTTGTGGCTGTTTCATTTACAAAGCTATCTTCCATGCTCGCTGTCATCTTCTGCACCTCCGTCTTTTATCTTTCTATTATAACACATATCGAAATCTTTTCCTATTCATTCATTCGTTTTGTGTCAAATTCGTTTTTTGCATAGGCTTTAAGCTTTTTTAACCTATACAAAAAGATACTTTAGCCTTCAAAGTATCTTTTTGCCATCTATATATTACGAACCATCACATGGAC
Organism: Paenilisteria newyorkensis; assembly: GCF_000766145.1. Taxonomy (GTDB): domain Bacteria; phylum Bacillota; class Bacilli; order Lactobacillales; family Listeriaceae; genus Listeria_A; species Listeria_A newyorkensis. The sequence continues at coordinate 48,849 of NZ_JNFB01000005.1, forward strand.
AGTATGCTCTTTTTCACCGTAAGTTTGTCTTTTTTCTTCCTGTTTCTCAAAGCCAAGGTGAGACCAAAAACCAATAGCCTCTTTATTCTCCTCAAGAACACCAATTCGCAATGAATCCGCGCTCCCATCCGACGCCCAATCCTTAATAACTTGATAAAGCACTTTCCCAAATCCGCTGCTACGCTCTTCAGGTATCAACATTAACAGTCCAATAATCCACTGTCCTTTGCGTGGAAAATCCGCCACTACATCAATCAGCCCAATCGGTTTATCCGCTTCATCAAGTACTGCCATCACAAACTTATCTAACTTTGTCTTGCCCTTCGGTATCTCCGTAATAATATCCCGCGCATTCTCCTTGGTCGCTGCCACCCCTTGCTCTATCAAGAAATAATCCTCACATTTCGCACAAACTTCCTCAGCCAAAGCCACATCTTTCTCCGTCAAAAATTTCACATGATAATTCCGCTTCTTCTCCAAATATCTCACCATTCCCCTGTTTATTTCGTAACCGCACGCGTCTCATATTGACACATTTCTTCATACGTTTCGATACTCATCACTACCATATCTCCATGCCCATTCTTCGTCAAAAAAATAGGTTCACTACGTTCGTGGACAATATTGGAAATATCAGTAAAATTATTTCTCAAATCAGAAACCGGTCTAATTTCAGGCATCTCCTTGCCCTCCTCTTATCATAATATTATCATTATTATATCATAATTATGATATAATGGCTAGTAAAAAACCGATTTTAAGCAAAGAAAATAGCCAGTCCTAAAACCAGCCATTTCCCAATAAATTCAATTAATAGGCGCCTTCCAGAATCAAAATACTGTTTCCCTCTGGATCAGCACATCGCAACTCTTTTCCTCCCCAATCTGCCAAAAATGGTGGTTGAATAGCTACACCATTAAATTTCAATGTCTCATATGTCTTATCCAAATCCGCCGATCGAAAAACAAATTCCGTAGGTCCGTGCGTTGCCACATCCCCACTCGCCTTATCCCAAACAATAATCCCAGGATCATGCCTCGAAAAAGCCAATTTAGCCCCAACATGATTGCCATGTCCCTCAAACATCAGTGGCACACCCAACTGTTCCTTATAAAAACGTACAAATGCTTCTGGATTACTAACCGCAATATTAATTCCTTCTAAGCCTTCAATCATCGCATTTCCTCCATCCTTCATTTCCTATTATTTATTTCCCTAACTACCCAACACAAAACTAAAACAGTTAACATTTTGTTTTCCCGCACATAACGAGTATACTGAAATGGAGGCACAACTTGCCGATATTTTATAGAAAATTTTAGGAGGCTATTCGACATGAGCAAGCAAATAAATAAAACCGTACTCATCATGAACTTCGAAACAGAAAGCAAGTCCTATCAAGCATTTTCAGAAATCAAAACCCTTCATACAGAAAGAAAAATTCGCGGTGAGCAAATGGCGGTTGTTGAACACGACCACAATCATAAAATAAACGCCAAAGATTTCCTAGATTTCACAGGCGGTGACAAGAATATGAAAGGCAGCCTAATCGGTATGCTAGTAGGTATTTTAGGCGGTCCACTAGGCGTTCTTCTTGGTTGGATGACCGGCGCAATTATTGGCTCTTCACAAGATGCTAAAGAAATTCGCGATGCCATGAACGTTTTCGAAAAGACATTGGAAACCATTCCTGAAGACCAAACCGGCGTTATCCTTATCGCCGAAGAAGAGCACAACGAATACATCAACGAATTAGTAAACAACAAACTCGGCGGCCGCGTTGTTCGTATGGACGCAAACCTTGTTGCTCGTGAAATAAACCAAGCACAACAAGCAGAAAACGATGCTAAGAAAAGTGCTAAAAAAGGCTGGTTCAACAAAAAAGAAGACTAATATGAAACTCCAATCCTAGCATAGCGTTTATGCTAGGATTTCTATCTATACAACGAAATCAGCAGTTCCTCCACCTGAATCATATCCACCTGCTCAGGAAGATCTGTCTCTCTAGCCGCCCGTTCAAACTCCTTCTGTAAAACAGCAACCTGCTCAAAAATTTCCTCAAACGATATCTCCCCATTTCGAATCGCCATCAACAGTTCATGCTCTATCCGTCGCTTCGTTATAATCCCTTTTCCCTCTAGAATATCTCGCCCTGTCACCAACATTCTAACCAAATGCATCGCGTGCTTATATAGTCTTGGTAAATCTTTCGGATGTTCCGTTGTCCCGAGCTTCCCATACGTACGCATCGTTCCCTGCATTTCCCCGTAAATCCCAACAAAATCCCGTAACGGATACCCTCGTAGCCTTGCATCCATCACAATCTCAGCATTCTCCATCCTCAGCACCAAACCATTATCCCCTAAATCTGCATACTTCCCCTCAAAATGCTTCATTTGTCTCTGCAATGTTTCCAATACATGCTGCTCCTGCACAGCTTGCGATGCCTCATTTCGAACCAAAGCATTCTGCAATCGTTTTAGTTGTGCGTTCGCGTAATTCCCAAACGTCTGCTCCACACGCTTCGATAAAAATAAATCCACGTTATCTCGCACTACCCTACCAGCCTCTGAGCAAATAACGATCTCATCCTCATCTACACCAAGCAATTCCAGCACATTCGGATTTCCCTGTGCGCACAACTTCATAAACTTTTGCGCCCCGAAAATCACCGTATCCGTCTCCTTTTCCTCAAACTGCTCAAACGTATTCAACCCGAACAAATACCGTTTATCTTCTATCAAAAAGCCACGTAAATCCAAATCACTCGTCTCGATATTCGTCCCGTAACCATGCGAACCGCTGGCAACCAGATAAGCAATCCCTCTCAAATCTCTATTATCCCTTAAAAAATCATACGCAGATGTCTCTATAACAGCATCATACTTCGTCATTTCAAATCAACTCTTCCCACTCTGATATTTACTACTAGTATACCAAAAACTGCTCCCCAAAAAATAATTTCTCTCCCCAATCAAAATATCTTGACTTTACATACGAATCGGGGTATTTTAAGTATAACCAATTCCTACTTATAAAGTAAGAATTAAAAAGTAGTTACCTGAGAAAAGGGGAGAAAGTATGAAAAAAAGTATTTTATTCGTTTTCACATTAACCTTAATGTTGGTATTAGCAGCATGTGGTGGTTCTGGAAGCTCGTCAGACAGTGCGAGTGGTTCCAAAGATAATAATTCTATCATTATCGGTGTACCTGGTGATCCTGAAGTCGTGAATCCACTATATTCAAGCGATCGCGTCACTTTAACTATCCAGCAAGCACTCTATGCACCGTTATTCTGGGAGTACGATGGTAAGCCAGCACTTGCTGATAAACTCGATGTCTCCGCCGATAACTTAACATACACGGTGACTCTAAAAGATGGCCTAAAATGGCATGATGGCAAACCGTTAACTGCTGACGACGTTGTTTTCAGTGTGAACTCTATTATTGATGAAAAACAAAACAGCCCATTCCGCGGAAGCTGGGTATTTAACAATAAGCCTGTGAAAGCAGTTGCTGAAAATGCCACGACCGTAAAATTCACATTACCAGAAGTTGCCCCTGCCTTTGAAAATACATTAAATACTTTCTACCCAATTCCAAAACATATTTTTGAAGGTGTTGCAGATATCGGTAAAAGTGATAAAAACAATGAACCTGTTGGATCTGGTCCATATAAATTTGTGAACTATAAGTCTGGCGAATACTATTCATTAGAGAAGTTCGATGATTATTTCGATGGTAAACCAAAACTGGATAAAGTAACATATCGTATCACAAAAGACCAAAACGCAGCAAACCTAGCGTTACAAAATGGTGAGATCAACCTAAAATCAATCCAACCTGCTGAGCGTAATAAAGTCGAAAAAGCAAGTGACGTCAACATTATTACGTACCCAGAAAATCGTTTAAGCTACATTGCATTCAACCAAAACGTAGCCGCGCTTAAATCAAAAGACTTGCGCCAAGCCATTTCATTAACCCTTGACCGCAAAGATTTAATCGATGCCGCTTACGGTTCCCAAGAATACGCAAAACCTGCAAGTTCTTTCTTAACGGAGAACACAAAATTCTTCACTGATAAGGTAGAAACATATAACCAAGATATTACGAAAGCCAAAGAACTTTTAGCGAAAAGTGGTTATAAATCTTCTGATAAACTCAATATCATTTATCTAAACAACAGTAAAGCACAAGAAAGTATTGCACTCTATGTTCAAGAACAACTGAAATCTATCGGCGTTTCTATAGAACTAAAACCAACCGATCCAACAGCGATGAACAATATCACACTGGATCGCAAAAGTGACGCCTACTCCTTAATGCTCGGTGGCTATATCATGGGTAACGACCCTGATCCGTACAAAACACTTTATATGACAGGCGAACCGTATAATTACTCAAACTACAGCAACCCCGCTCTAGATAAATTGTGGAACGAAGGCGCTGTAACAGCAGATGAACCAAAACGTCAAGCTATCTACGAGCAAATCCAAACAACCATTGCAGACGATGCTGTCGTATATCCAATTTCTTACGATAACGCCGTACTTGCGATTGACAAGAAATATCAAGGCACGAAAGAAGCAACACCACAACCTGTAACGATGTTCCGTGATCTATCTAAGCTTTATATTAAGTAAGTTTTGCCTCTCGCATGCTATAATAACTTAATGTGTATAAAATGAAGCCCCAAACTGGTAGGAAAGCCAAGTTCCAATTTTCCTGCTGGTGAGGGCTTTACGTTGTTTCACTATACTTTCTTGGTAAGGGGCTTTTCTTCATGATACAAACCATCTTCAAACGTGTACTACAAATTATACCAATGCTGTTCATCATTTCGCTTGTTTCTTTTGCATTGGTTCAATTGGCGCCTGGAGATCCGATTTCTTCTTTCGTTACGCCGAATATGAACCCTGATGATGTCGAGCGGATACGTCAAAGTCTCGGTCTTGACCAACCAATTTATGTGCAGTATTTCAAATGGCTCGGCAATGTGTTACAAGGAAATTTCGGCTATTCCTTGATTAATAACCAGCCTGTCCTCGGCCAAATTATCGAACGCCTGCCCGCAACAATTGGTTTAATGGGAACAGCGCTGTTCTTTACACTCTTGTTCTCCATTCCACTTGGTCTCATTGCTGCCGCGTATGAAAATACAAAATTAGATCGCGTCCTCAATGCGATTTCTTACGTTGGTATCTCGATTCCCATTTTTTGGTTTGCGATGATTTTGATTGATGTATTCGCGATTCGCCTTCATTGGCTTCCAAGTCTGGGGATGCGCACTATCGGTGTTGAATCTTTCTGGGATATCGCGAAACATGCCATTCTTCCAGTTACCGCATTGACTTTTCAAGGGTGCGCTTCATATTATCGGTATGTGCGATCGAACACGATCAATCAGCTTAAAGAAGAATACGTATTATTCGGATACGCGAAAGGTCTTTCTAAAGCACAAATTATGCGTGGCCATGTCCTGAAAAATTCATTGCTCCCAGTTATTACATTACTCGGCATGTACTTACCGCAAATTATTACGGGGGCTTTTATCACAGAAAGCGTGTTTTCTTGGCCTGGTATGGGGTCGCTTGGCATCAACGCGATTTTCCAATTGGATTATCCAATGATCATGGCTATTACGATGTTCTCTGCTTTACTACTGATTATCGGTAATTTGCTAGCCGACGTCGCCTATACCATTATCGATCCACGCATAAGGGAGGTTAGCTAACATGATGAAAGCTGATTTAAGTAAATTCACCAAGCCTAAAAATGTCCAACCTCCTGAAAAAGCACAATTGCCTCGAGAACGTACATTTTGGCATTTCTTATTAAGTGAAAAACGCGGACTTATCTCAATTGGAATTCTGGTCTTGTTAGCATTAGCCTGCGGACTAGCATTCTTATCACCCTATGATCCAAACGCGTTATCTATCCAAGACAAGCTACTTCCACCGAGCAGTTCGCATTGGTTCGGCACAGATGATCACGGCCGCGACTACTTCACGCGCGTGCTTTACGGAGGTCGTGTATCATTAACTGTTGGCTTCCTCGCTATGTTAATCGCCCTCGTTGTGGGAACAGTAGCTGGAACAATCAGTGGATTCTTCGGTGGTATTGTCGATAGCCTATTGATGCGTTTCCTAGATATATTCATGTCGATACCATCCTTTTTCTTATTGATGATTTTGAACGCTTATTTGAAGCCTGGTATCGGAAATATTATTTTGATTATCGGGTTACTCTCGTGGATGGACGTTGCTCGGATTGTTCGAGCTGAAACGCTGTCGCTTAAAGAACGCGAATTTATCCTGTATTCTAAATCAAGCGGTGCGGGTGTTTGGCACATTATCGTCCGCCATATCATTCCAAACGCAATGCCTTCGATTGTTGTTGCGGCTTCGCTAAATATTGCTGCTGCGATTCTAACCGAGTCGGCGCTAAGCTTCCTTGGACTCGGCGTGCAACAACCGAATTCTTCATGGGGTAGTATGTTGAACAATGCGCAGGGTTATATTGGAGACGCTACGTATTTAGCACTTTTCCCAGGCGCCTTGATTCTACTAACTATCCTGTCATTTAACGTTCTTGGTGATGTGTTCCGTAAAGGCCTGGAACCTCGTGATGTTCATAAATAATCGTTATGTACAGCCCTGATGCAATCAAGCACTGGGGCTGTTTTATTTATTTCACCTTTAGTTCAATCACATCTGCGCGCATCTCGTTGACGGCTTGTTCGATGATTTTGATCTCGCTTGCTAATTCACTCAAATTGTCAATTGTTCTTTGGTAACGCTCTTCCCGTTCATCATTCTTGCGCATCATCCACACTAGTAAGGCTACAAAAAGGATGCCAAATGTGATTTCGGTCGCGTTTGCCACTAAATTCTCTAGTCCCGTAATAATCACTTCCAAACTGTAATAGTTTTTCTTCTCCATCTCCATCATACCTCCCCGTTCAGTATGATTTTCTTACATGAAAACCAATTTCTCCTGCGAACACTCTGCTTCATACGCAACTAGAAATGCTTCCAACGCGGCTTTCTTTAATCGGTAATAATGCGATTCGCTCCAACCGATACTCATGTACACTTCGATATTTGTGCGTTTCCTCCACGTCACGTATTTGGCTAACAGGACCTCCCGTTGATCGCTGTTTAATCCATTAATCGCGCTTGTGATTTGTCTAATTTCGATATATGCTGGTTCTTCGGAGATTTTTTTGGTTAATCGCAATTCGTTTTCTTTCGTGCGCCTCGGCATACTTCGTTTTGGTAGACTTAGTAATAATGCGTTGTACTTGAACAATAAATGCTCGGCTTCTTTGCATTTGCTCATTCATTATGCTCCCCCTAAGACTGCTTTATTTTGGTTAAAATAGATTCATATAGGTGTTGCCGTTCTTGGTCGTCCCATGTTGCTAATTGTTGCTTGGAATAGGTTGAAAAGTAGCTGATGAGGGATAATTGTGTGCGTATTTCGCTTGCTTCCTCATCGTTATTTTCTAGTTTTTCTTGTTCTTTTCTCAGATTTCTGATTTTACGACATATGAAGCATTTGCGATTGCATTGGTAAAATGTGACCGCTTGTTCGTTGTGAAAATCAACCAGCCGCGAGAATAGAACGTTAATTTCTCTCTGTCTTTTTTTGTTCATCTTAATCTCTCCCTTGCCCCATTTTTTAAGGAGTAATCCTACTATAAACCCCACCGAATACGAAGTCAAGGAAAAAACGAACACTTGTTCTTAATGTGTTTTAAAGTTGGCTATACAGCTTGAATGAAGCGGTTTATTATTTTTAAATTTGGGAGTTTTTTTGAAAATTTTGTGCTATAATAAAAATATTAATGTTCGAAAACTAACATACGGATGGGGATGCTGGAATGGCTTTTGTCGAAATGGATCAGATCTATAAGCGCTATCAACTAGGTGAGAAAATAGTGACGGCAAATGATGGTATTACGTTTCAAATTGAACAGGGTGAGTTTGTTATTATTGTAGGTCCTTCTGGCGCGGGGAAATCTACTGTACTCAATATTTTGGGTGGTATGGATATGAGCGATGAGGGGCATGTTTATATTGATGGAACGGATATTGCGGCTTTTAACGCGAAGCAATTGACAGGATATCGGAGGCAGGACGTTGGTTTTGTATTCCAATTTTATAATTTGGTGCCGAGTTTGACGGCGAAGGAAAATGTGGAACTAGCGACGCAGATTTCACCGAATGCGATGGATGCGGAGGTCGTTTTGAAGCAAGTTGGTTTGGAGGAGCGGATGGACAATTTCCCAGCTCAGCTTTCAGGTGGGGAGCAGCAACGGGTTGCGATTGCTCGAGCGCTCGCGAAACAGCCGAAATTGTTGCTTTGTGATGAACCGACCGGCGCGCTTGATTATAATACTGGGAAAGCGGTTTTGAAATTGCTTCAGGATACATGTCGAAACACTGGTACGACAGTGATTGTGATAACGCATAATACGGCGATCACGCCAATTGCTGACCGTATTATCGAGATTAATAACGCCAAAGTTCGTGATGTCAAAATTCAGAAAAATCCTGTTTCGATCGATAGCATTGAATGGTAAGGAGAATCCGATGAAAAAAGCATTATGGAAAGACATATGGCGAGAAATCGCAAAATCTAAAGGCAGATTTATTTCGATTTTCCTACTAATCGCGCTGGGCGTGGCCTTTTTTGTGGGCTTGAAAGCGACCGGACCGGATATGATCAACACGACGGATAAGTACTATGACGCGCAGAACTTGATGGATTTGCAGGTGCAGTCGACGTACGGTTTGAACAAGGATGATATCGCCATTTTAAATGATATTCCTGGTGTGCGAACGGTTCAACCAGGCTATACGACGGACGTGATGTTTCAGGATTCGCTGCTCATTACGAAGGTTTTTTCTTTGCCTCAGAATAATCTGATTAATAAGTATACCGTTGATAAAGGACGGTTGCCGCGAAAAAGTGGCGAAATCGCGATTGATTCTATTGGAAGGGCGACGAGCCATTACAAAATTGGTGATAAAATTACGTTCGTAAACAGTGATGGTAGCGCTATGAAAGGGAAGTTTCACGTGACTACGTTTACGGTTGTTGGGACGGTTTCCACGGCGGAATATATTGAAAAAGGAACGCGCGGGACGTCGACGATTGGGAATGGGCGCGCGGATATTTTTGCGGTGGTTCCGGAGGCTGATTTTGACGCGAAATATTACTCGACGGCGTTCATGACGTTTGATAATACGGCGAATGCGGAGGCTTATAGTGACGCGTATGATTCGGCGATTGAGCGGAATACGGCGCTCGTGAAAAAGGCGCTGAAAGGACAGCCAGCTGCGCGCTTGGACGCGATTCAAGCGGATGGCCAGGTGAAAATCGATGAGGGACGCAAGAAAATCGCGGATGGCCTTGCGGAAATCGAGAAGAATCAGCGGAAATTGGATGATGCGCGCGCGACGATAGATCAAGGCTGGGCGGAATATTATGACGGGAAACAGGAGCTGGAAACGAAGCTCGCGGACGGCCAGGCTGAGATTGATAAAAACGAGGCGAAGCTTGCGCAGGCAAGGAAAGATATCGCAGCTGCGGAGCGGAAAATCGCGGATGGTGAAGCGCGGATTCGCGAGGCAGAACCGCAGTTGGAAGATGCCCAATTGGAGCTAGATGATGGGCAGATGATGCTTGACGAGAGCAAGGAACAACTCGCGATGGTGCAACGTTTGTACGACGCCGTGAAAGACTATACGCTTGGTGATATTCCAGTCGCAGATTTGGATGAGGAAACGCAACAGGAGATTATTGATAACGCCAATGCGTTTGATCCCGAACTCGGCGGCTACATCCAAGATTATTTTGACGGGACGCTTTCGGAAGATCAGTTAAACCGCCTGAAAAGTGAGGCTTCGAATCAGCTCGCGATGGCGAACAAGGAAGTCGCAGATGCGCAACGGGAAATCAACCGCAACCGGCAATTGCTCGCCGACAAACAACGCGAATTAGCTCTGAAGAAACAGGAGCTGGATCTGGCTAAGGAGAAGTTAGCGCAGGGCAAGACGGACTATGCAAACGGAATGGCGCAGCTTAAAGCGGGGAAACAGAAACTCGCGGACGCCAAAACGGCTGGTTATGCGAAACTGGACGCTGCAAAAGCCAAGTTGGATGCTGCCGAAGCGACGTATGCGGCGAATTTAGCTACTTTTGAAACGGAGAAAAAGAAGGCTCTGGCGGAGATAGCGACCGCGAAGAAAGACCTCCAAATTGCGCAGGAAAAATTGGATGCGCTCGATTTGCCGAAGTATTTTATTAGTGACAGGACAGATAATCCTGGTTATACGGAATATAAAGATAATGCGGATCGGATTGCCTCGCTTTCCACGGCCTTTCCTGTGTTCTTCTTTTTGATTGCAGCGCTCGTTTGTTTGACGACGATGACGCGGATGATCGAGGAGCAACGAACGCAGACTGGGACGTTAAAAGCGCTTGGATATAGCAATGTCGATATTATCGCTAAATTCCTTGTGTACGGCTCACTGGCAAGCCTCGCGGGGACTGTGATTGGGCTCGCGATAGGTTTTCAAGTGTTCCCGCAGATCATTTTTGTGGCTTACGGTTCGCTTTATAATTTGCCAGCGCTTGATATTTCCTTCTATTGGAGTTACAGCCTGATTTCGCTTGCTGTGGCGCTATTCTGTACGACTTTGACGGCTTTCGTATCGTGTCGTGCGGAATTACGAGAAAATGCGGCTTCCTTGATGCGTCCAAAAGCACCGAAAAACGGGAAGCGAATCTTGTTGGAACGCGTGCCTTTCGTCTGGAAACGGATGAATTTCACGAGCAAGGTCACAGCGCGGAATATTTTCCGATATAAACAACGGATGCTGATGACAATCCTTGGTGTGGCGGGATGTACAGCGCTTCTGCTCACAGGATTCGGCCTCAAAAATTCGATTGGTGACATCGTTCCGCTACAATATGATCAAATTATGAAATACGATGCGGTGGTCGTTTTGGATAGTAACGCTACGAAAACGCCGCTTCAGGACTACAACACGATTATCGATAATACGCCAAATGTGAAAAGCGCGCTCGATGTGGCTCAAAAAAATATAACGGCGGTCGAAAAAGGCGTCGCAAATCAAGGCGCCACGCTAATCACGCCGAAATCACTCGATAATTTTAGCAACTACGTCGTGTTACGCGACCGGAAAACGCATAAAGCCGTGCCACTAACCGATAATGGTGCAGTGCTCTCGGAAAAACTCGCGAAACTCTATGGCGTCAAGCCCGGCGATTCCTTAACCATCAAAGACGGCGACAACAATCGCTACAAAATCAAGGTCACCGGCATCACAGAAACCTACGCGATGCACTACATCTACATGACGCCGACCTATTACGACCAAGTTTTCAAAAACCAGCCAGAATACAATACCCAGTTGCTGAAACTCAAAAATACGGATCAAAAATGGCAAGATAATTTTGCGGAAAAACTGCTCAAGAATCCCGCCGTGCTCGCCGTCACGTACACCAATACTGCGAGTAATGCGTTTGGCAGTACGATGGATAGCCTCGATATCGTGATTGTCGTCCTGATTATTTCAGCGGCAGCACTCGCCTTCATCGTTCTCTACAACCTGACCAACATCAACGTTTCCGAGCGAATTCGCGAATTATCGACCATCAAAGTACTTGGCTTCTATCCAAAAGAAGTCACGATGTACGTCTACCGCGAAAATCTTATTTTAACCATGATGGGCATCGTCGTCGGCTTCGTACTCGGGACATTCCTACATCGCTTCGTCACCTCCACAGCCGAGGTCGATATCTTGATGTTCAGCCCAACCATCCACGCGATGAGTTACGTCTACGCAGCAATCCTAACATTGCTGTTCTCAACGCTTGTCATGATCGTTATGCACATCAAATTAAAGCGGGTAGACATGATCGAAGCATTAAAATCAGTCGAATAAAAAATAAGCGACCCGTTCTGAGTTTAAGAACAGTCGCTTATTTTCTTATCTAAAACTAGCAATCGTTTGCGGTATATTTCCAGATTTTGTAATCTCCGAAATAACCGCAACCCCTTCTGCACCAGCATCTCGAATTGACTCTACATCATTTTGTGAAATGCCCCCAATCGCAACAATCGGCAACCCAATCCCAGCCTCCCGAATATCACGAATCAACCGCAATCCCGTCGTTGGTTTCGCGTCCAGTTTCGAAGTCGTTGCAAAAATAGGGCCCACTCCAATATAATCAAGTTCCGCGTAAGTAGCCGCTACCTCCGCCTGTGCCAGCGTATTGACAGAAAGCCCAATTTTCATTTTCCCAGCACATTTTCCAATCACATCCAAAATCGCCATATCATCCTGCCCCACATGAATCCCATCCGCGCCAATTTTCAACGCCAATTCTACATCATCATTCACAAAAAACGGAACACCGTACTTCTGACAAATTTCCTGACATAACTTAGCGAGCACCTCAATTTCAGCCGCTTCAGTAAGGGCTTTTTCTCTGAATTGGTAGCAAGTAACGCCAGATTGAAGCGCATCATCCAAAACGGAAAGTAGCTGTCCTCGTGGAACATCCTGCGTCCCCGCAATGAAATAAATTTCTAACATATCTCTAACACTCATTCCTGATGCTCCTTCCTGTGTGCCCAATGATTTGTCGGACCGTGCCCATTCCCAATGCCAAGCGGTTGCGAAATCGCACTCGTTATAAAAGCTTTGGCGGTACGAATCGCGTATTCCATAGAAGCACCTTTCGCGAGTTCAGCCGTTATACACGCCGAAAAAGTACAGCCAGTGCCATGTGTTTGCGTCGTTTCAATACGCCTCGCATCAAGCCAAAAGGAAGTGTCCCCATCCAACACATAATCACGCGATTCCTCGCTATCCTGACTATGCCCTCCTTTAATGATAACCGTTGGGACGCCAAGTTTTTGAATGTATTTCGCGGCTGTTTCCATTTGCGCATTGGTTTCAATCAACATTTCTGCAAGCGCTTCTGCCTCCGGAATATTCGGCGTCACGATAGACGCTAAAGGTAGCATTTTTTCACGAATCGTCGCAATCGCATCTTCACTCACGAGCGGCGCGCCACCTTTGGCAATCATGACCGGATCGACAATCAACGCGCCCCAACTAAAATGCCGCAACCTCGAAACAACCGTATCAATCGTCGTGACATCCACTAACATCCCCGTTTTGACCGCAGTGATCGTAAAATCATCATTCAAAGCATCCAATTGCGCCGCCAAAATCTCGACCGGAACCGGGTGAATAGCCTGAACCCCCATCGTGTTTTGCGCCGTAATCGCGGTAATCGCTGACATGCCAAAAACACGGCGCTCCTGAAACGTCTTAATATCCGCCTGAATCCCCGCTCCGCCGCCACTATCAGACCCAGCAATCGTAACTGCTTGTGGAAAAATCATCGCCGAACCTCCTCCTTCACGCACGCCAGCTCCTCTTGATTATGCGTCTGCCACGATGCCAATTCATCGATAAACGCCACCCGAAAAGAGCCCGGAAGTCGCCTGTTTAGCGTTTTCACAGCATATTCCGAAGCAATCGCATAGCTCGCCGATGCCGCCACAACCGCATCTAGATAATCATCCGTGACGCCAACAAAAGCTCCAATCACACAGCTCAACAAACAACCCGAACCCGTAATTTGTGGCAAAAGTGCATCCCCATTTTCCACGGTAATCACTTGCCTACCATCCGAAATCACGTCTACAGCACCACTAATCGCAACAATCGTCTGATATTCCCGCGCTACTTTTAAAGCAATCTCAGCAGCTTGCGATGCATCTCCTGAACCCGCATCAACGCCTCGCGCCTGCCAATCAACACCAGCAATGCTCGCCAGCTCGCCCAAATTCCCGCGAATCACCGCGAACTGAATTTCTGCCAGTAAACGCCACACCGTTTCCCGCCGAAACACCGTCGCACCAACACCTACAGGATCCAGCACCACCGGTTTTCCCGCTACATTCGCCGCTTTTCCAACAGCCAGCATCAACGCCACCAAATCCGCGTTCAGCGTCCCAATATTGATCACAACCGCATCCGCCATCCCGCCAAGCTCCGCCATTTCCTCCACAGCCGCCGCCATAATCGGAGACGCCCCAATCGCAAGCAAGCCGTTCGCCGAATCATTCGCCACCACAATATTCGTAATCACGTGCACCAACGGATTTCGCGTCCGAACCGCCTCAATAAGTTGCCAATTCGCCATCCAAATCACCTCTCCCATCCCATGTTTGCCGCTCGAAACCCATGTCCCAAAACGCCAATTCCGCGTAACTACTAATCCGAAAATCCGCCCGCATCTCCGCCAACACACCATCCGGCAACCCCTGCGCCACTCGGTCCAACAAATCAATTTGTCGTTGCAATCCTTCCGCATACGCCGCATCCTGATAAATATCCAACCAAGCCTGGTACAACGGATCCGGACTCACACAACCCGCATACTGCTCGCCAATTTCCCGATACAACCAATAACACGGCAAAATTCCCGCCAAAATCCTGCCCAGCGACTGCGAACCAGCCAGCCGATACATGTGCGACGTATAATGATAAGCCGCCGGACTCGGCAAAATCCCATCCAAATCCGCCGTCTCAATCCCCACATGAGGATAAAATTTTTCCCGCATCGAAAGTTCCGAAGCCTCCAAAGAAGCAAGCGATTGACTCAGCTCCATCATCGCACCATAATCATCCGCATAAGCAATCCCAAGCGCAATCACCTTCACATAATGCGTCAAATAATAATGATCCTGCAACAAATAATACCGAAACGCACTCCTATCCAAACTCCCGTCCACCAACTGCTGCACAAACCGATGATCCTTACTCCTCTGCCAAATTTCCCGATTTTCCGCATGTAACTCCTCCGAAAAACGCACCATTTCCAACTCCTCCTTTTTCCATACAAAAAACGCCTTCCCTCACGTCAGCAATAGCGCAAGAAAAGGCGTCATGATTTCTACATCAAGTTCCCAATACTTCCCTACGCGAGTGCTAACTCAACAGGTTCAAAGGGTCCATGAATTTATATCCATATCTCGGTCTTAAGTAAGACTCCCCTAGTATAAGAGACTGGGCATAAACTGATTTTACGTTTTTCCCAATCTCCAATTATTCGTTTTTTCAACCCAAGTGTACCACAAATAAATCCGATTCTCCAAAAAATACGCATTATCCATCGAAAAAATGGGTATGGTGTTATAAGGGAAACCAACGTAGAGAGGATGGGAAGTCAAAATGACAATCTATCGTAGGATTTTAGTAGGTGTGGACGGCTCCAATGAAGCAGAAGAGGCTCTAAAACGCGGCATTCAAATCGCAAAAAAAGACGGCGCAACACTCGGAATCGGCTTTGTCGCTGATGTCCGCCGAATCGCGCCACTTATCGATTACGAGCAAACATACGCCAAAAAAGCCAAAGAATACGGCAAAGGCCTCGTTGAAATTTATAAAAATGAAGCAGAACAACTCGGCGTCGAAAACGTAGAAACATTCGTCAAATTCGGAACTCCAAAAACAACTTTTGTGAAGAAAATTATCGATAAATTCGAGCCAGATTTAGTACTCGTCGGATCCACTGGATTAACACCCACCGAGCAATTCATCCTAGGTAGCGTCTCCGATTACGTAGCCGCACACGCACCTTGTGACGTCATAATCGTCCGCGGGAAAAATTGGCACGATCGTAAATCAATCGAATAACATTGTGAACCAAGTAGGCCAATCGCTCTGCTTGGTTTTATGCATGCTTTCTGTGCTATACTACGAGTATTAACGTCTTACATAGTAACAAAGAAAGAAGGCCGTACCAACCATGCAAAATGAAAAAACAAAAACATCCCTATACTTACTACTCGTTCTCGTGATGGCCAGTTGGGGACTAAACGTGACAGCCACCAAAGTCCTAGTCGCCCATTTCCCACCCATAACCATGACATCTTTCCGAATATTCACAGCCGCAGTCGCCGTCTTTATTTTTCTGGTCGCAATCGGCAAATTCAGACTTCCAACACAGCGCGAACTCGGCTACATATTCGCCGGAAGCCTATTCAATATCGTGCTACACCATTATTTCCTAGCATCAGGTCTAACGATGACAACTGGAACAAATGGCGGGCTTATTTTAGGAATAGGACCAATCTTAACAGCTATTTTAGCCGTTATTTTTTTGCGTGAAGCCATTTCGATTCCACAATTAATCGGACTCGTATCAGGACTTCTCGGCGTATCACTCATCGTGCTCACTGGCGGCCAGGGACTTTCAGGCGCCTCACTCGGAGACATCTATGTATTCATCGCAATCCTATCTCAATGTTTCAGCTTCATCATCATTAAACGCATCTCCGGTTCACTCGATCCGCGACTAATGACCGCGTACATGCTACTCATCGGCTCGATTCTACTATTCTTCACCAGCCTTATCGAAGAACCAAACGGACTTGCCCAAATGAGCGGCCACTCGTCATCCCTATGGTTACTTTTCCTTGCCTCAGCCCTACTTGCGACAGCATTCGGAAACCTAATTTACAATTTCGCAGTCGGTCAAATCGGCCCATCGAAAACAGCCATTTTCATGAATCTAAATCCATTCTTCTCACTTATCGGTGCCGCTTTATTCCTAAACGAGCAAATCAGTTTCATGCAAATCCTAGGCTTCCTACTCATTATTATTGGCGTCGTGCTAGGTTCCGGTGCCCTATCTGAACTCATCCGCGCCAGAAAAAGAATACGCAATCCAGAAAAAATCATGGATGAATGATGCCTCTTAAAAAGCATCCCCATCCATGATTCCAATTATTTCTCGACATAAGAATCCTGCTCCACAATAAACCGCGGTCTTTGTTTCACCTCAGAATAAATACGCCCAATATATTCTCCGACAACACCTAGACTCATCATCTGCACGCCTCCAATGACCCAAATCGAGAGCATCAAAGACGACCACCCCGTTGTTGCCGTACCAGATAAATGTTGCACAAATGTATAAATGCCAATCACAATCGCAATGACAAACATCAGCGCGCCAAGCCCCGTCACCAGTCGAATCGGCGCCACACTAAACGACGTCAAACCATCCGCAGCAAAAGCCAGCATTTTTTTCAAAGGATACTTAGATTCACCCGCAAACCGCTCTTTCCGATGATAATAAACCTTCTCCGATTTAAAACCAATCAGCGGCACAATCCCTCGCAAGAAAATATTATTCTCCGGGAACAAGTTCATCTCTTGCAGCGCCATACTTCCAAGCAACCGATAATCCGCATGATCAGGAATTAAATGAATCCCAAACTTGCCCATCATACTATAAAATAAATGCGCCGAACCACGCTTGAATCGAGTATCTGTCTTACGCTCATCACGAATTCCGTAAACAACCTCATAACCCGCGCGATATTTCTCCACAAACTCCGGAATCACACCAACATCATCCTGTAAATCCGAATCAATCGAAATAATACAATCCGAACGTCCTTCCGCCGCCTGCATTCCAGCAAGCAGCGCATTTTGATGTCCAAAATTCCGGCTCAATTTCACGCCATTGATATGATCCACCGTCGCCATCGCATCCGCAATAATATCCCACGTCTTGTCACGACTTCCATCATCAACAAAAAGCAGATCACTAGCCTCATCTATCATCGATTTACCCTTCATATCCTGCAAAATCAGTCCCAGCTGATTCATCGTCTCTTTCAAAACTTCCTCCTCATTGTAGCAAGGAACAATAATCGTTAATATCGGTTTATCCCGCATTCAAGTCACCCACTTTATATAAGTATATTTTCCAAGCTGATTGTTCATCCTCAAATGTTTTTTCTAAATGTAGATTATTTTCCGCCGCATTATCAATAGGTACCGCCGAGAAAATATATTCCCCACCCATTTCTCTAAACGCCTTCGTATCAAGTTCCAAATGCTTAATATGCTTCTTAGAATTCTTATCAAACAAATAGTTTTTCCCGAGTTCTGCCGAGAAAATATACACCCGATTCCCCCAGCCATCATAATAACCCTTCAACAACGGACTCTTATCCAGCTCTTTCGCAATAATCTCGCGGAACTTCTCCTTATAACTCAGCGGATACGAATTCACATATCCATCCAACGTATAAAAACCATTCTCCTGCGAAATCGAAGGGTGAATCCCAATACTCGCCACTCGATAATCCTTCTGCGGCTTCCCAATATACGCTTTTATATCCTGAAACTGATTCCGTGCATAAAACTGATCAATCGATGGCGTCCCAGCCTCACGATAAACAATCTCTGAATTCCCAGCAAATACTACACCAATCTGCAGAACCAACCCTAAAATCGCAAACTTCTTCCACCAACCACCCTTACTTGCAAAATAAACAAGCGCAAGAGCAAATATTCCATAAAAAATGAACGGCTGTAAAAAATGGAACCGCGAAAAGTTAAACGAGCGCATAATCGAAATCTGTTCTTTAATCGGATTCCAAGCACCCCACCACCAAAACGCATACCAAACCGATAACGAAAAGTTAAGCCCCAGTAACCACAAAAATGGTTTTTGCGTTCGCCAATCCTTTTTCACTAACATCACAATCAGGGCTAGTAAAATCACCGGCAAAATAATATATGTGGCAAGTGATTGATCATGCGTATGTCCAATCGTGAAATTCTTAAACGTCAGCCTAATAGACCCTAAAAAGCTATTATTCGGCAAATCAAAAGCACTTCTCGAATCCGGCTCATTCGTTTGGAAAAACATCTGCGAAATAAAACGATAGTTCACCACACAGTAAATCGCTGACATGTAAGCCATACTGCCAAAAAAACGCCAATTCCAGCCACGTTTCTTCACAATATCATACACCCAAATACACGCTACTAAAAACAACAAAAAGCAAAAACCAAGAATCAGACTTGAATAAAACGGTAACAACGTCAAAATCAACCAATTCCAGATGCTCTTCTTCCCTTTACGAATGTTCAGAAACGCCCATAACGCAAGCGGCATTCCCAGCGTACTGAGCATTCCCGATGGCCAAAACGGCGTCAAGGCAAATGCTACTGATACAAAAAGCGTTATGTATTTTTTCGATGGATCTTTAATAATATAATCGCGCAACCACAATCGCATACCGATAAACGCAAATACCCGCGTAATCAGCTGGCTAAAGGCAAACGCGAGTGGCGTCGGAAAAATCGCGTACAACCAGACAATCCCAACAAACTGCGAATCAAACGCATCCCTAGGCGCAACACCATCCAACATTTGAGGAATATTACTCCCCGTTTCCGCCAAATAATTCCCACTATTAAGCAGTACTCGATACCATGTCATATTAGAATCCAAATTATCGTGAATTCGAATATGGCTGTTCCCACCAAGAATAAATAGCGGTGCGGTAAAAATAAGTATCAGCGCAATCGCCAATAATTCTTGCTTTCTTTCTATCATCCAAGTTTTCATCCAATTCCACCTCTTTTTTTGCATCTGTTGTCAATTATAACAATACTTGCCATACATCGCAAAAAAATAAGCAAAAGTTATATCCTCACACTAGCACATTGCCAACTAGCCACGCATCATGCTCCAAAAATCGCTCTATTTCCACTCTATAAGATTCCTTAAATAATAAATAGGCCCTTTCCCCCGTAGAAAAGCATTCCTTCACAATACAAATCACAAGAAAGCTCGGATTCAATGTATCATACTTCCCGTTTCGCAAATTCAAAAGCGACGTCGGCACATATTTATCCACGTACGCATGCTTCAATGTCACCGCCAAAATACTTTTATTAGACCTAATCGCCATATCATACGCTAAATGCAAATAGTTCCCCTGAAGGCACACTTTGACCTGCTCCCCAATCAACTCATTCAAAAGCGGCAACGCTTGTAGCTTCTGCTTCGTTGTCCCATCCTTCTTCAAAATAACATCCTTTATTCGTAATGTTTTATTATCAATGTCATTATAAAAAGTCGCCGCACCTACCGATACTGCACACCACACAAATGCATACAGTGTATCGACAAACACTCATTTTCGTCGTTAAAAGTTCCGTTCCAGTGCTCACGTACCTTAGTACGCTCCGCTCTTGTACTCGCTTTCGCCTAGAAACTAAGCATTTGTCGACACACTGAGGTTAGACGAGCCATCACGTCGAGTGCTTTTTCTACATTATCAATTTCTCTTTATCCTTATACACATAAGTCACCCGTTTGTTAACAAAATGTTCCTTAAAAAATGCATGCCCACTCGTCAGTTGTTTCAACATAGTTAACACTCCTCGTATAATAAGTTTATAGCTTCTTAATTGTTCTTTGAAAATTTCATATAACAGCCTGTCGGCTTGTAAATGGTT
>NZ_JNFB01000006.1 GCF_000766145.1 Paenilisteria newyorkensis
CAAGAAAATGCTTGGGTTGGAAAACACCGTATGAAGTTTTCTTTGATATCGTGTTGCACTTGACTTGACAATTCAAGGCAAAAAAATAGGATTTCCCGCATGAAACTACGCGAGAAATCCTATTTTCTTATTCCGCTTTCTTCGCCTCAATCGCAAGTTCTAGTTCAGCCAATTGTGCCGCACTAACTTCACTTGGCGCATTCGTCAACGGATCTGCTGCACTTCCTGTTTTAGGGAAGGCAATCGTGTCGCGCAAATTATTTCGTCCAGCAAGAATCATGATAATGCGGTCCAAGCCAAGCGCAATCCCACCATGTGGCGGTGTTCCGAATTCCAACGCTTCTAGCAAGAAACCAAATTGTTCTGTCGCCTCTTCATCTGTGAAGCCAAGCGCGCGGAACATTTGTTGCTGCATTTCTTTTTTATAAATACGGAGCGAGCCCCCGCCAATTTCATAGCCGTTCAAAACGATATCATACGCTTCTGCCATCGCTTTTTCTGGCGCTGTTTCAAGCAATGATGCGTCTTGTGGCATCGTGAATGGATGGTGAGCCGAAACAAAACGCCCTGCTTCTTCGTCGTATTCGAATAACGGCCAATCCGTCACCCATAAAAACGCCAATTCGTTTTGGTCAATCAAATCTAACTCTTGGCCAAGTTTCGAGCGTAACGCACCGAGCGATGCCGCAACAACTTCTGCTTTATCAGCAACAAATAGTAATAAATCCCCAACTTCTGCATCTAAAACGCCCGCCACTGCCGCTTGATTTTCTGGTGTGAAGAATTTTGCAATCGGTCCTTTGAAGCCGTCCTCTTCCACTTTCATCCATGCAAGGCCTTTCGCGCCGTATCTGCCGACAAACTCGCCTAGCGCATCAATATCTTTACGCGAATAGTTCGCCGCTGCGCCTTTCGCGTTTATCGCTTTTACTTCGCCGCCGCTTTCGATTGCGTTCGTGAACACTTTGAAATCAACATTTGCCACTGCTTCTGCCACGTTTTTCAATTCTAAACCGAAACGCACATCCGGCTTATCGCTTCCAAAACGATCCATTGCTTCTGCATATGTCATGTGCGGGAATGGTTTCGCGATTTTAATGCCCTTCGTCGCCTCAACGACCGCTACCAACATTTCTTCTGTAATTTCTTGAATCTCCTCTTTCGTCAGGAAACTCGTCTCTAAATCGATTTGCGTAAACTCTGGTTGACGATCCCCGCGCAAATCTTCATCGCGGAAACAACGAACAACTTGGTAATATTTATCAAAACCAGCAGACATCAACAACTGCTTCAAAATTTGCGGTGATTGGGGTAAAGCATAGAAGTTACCCGGATACACACGACTCGGTACCAAATAATCACGCGCACCTTCTGGCGTACTCTTCGTCAAATACGGCGTTTCAATATCGAAAAAGCCCATTTGATCTAATTTTTGGCGGAATGTTTTCGTTGCCGTATGGCGCATCTGGAAAATCTGATTCATCTCCGGACGACGCAAGTCCAAATAACGATATTTCAGGCGCAGCTCATCCGACACGTTCACACCATCTTCAATATAAAAAGGCGGTGTTTTCGAAGCATTCAGCACTTCAATTTCCTCCGCTAAAACTTCAATCCGACCTGTCGCCAACTTGTCGTTTATCGCGCCTTCACTTCTCGCCGCAACTTTACCAACAACCGTCACAACGAACTCATTACGAACCGATTCTGCAATCGAGAGCGCATCCGCCGAAAAATCGGGATTAAAAACCACTTGGACGATTCCCTCACGATCGCGCAAATCGATAAAAATAAGTCCTCCTAGATCACGACGCTTTTGTACCCAGCCGTGCAGTGTTACTTTTTCCCCGATATGTTTTTCCGTGACATCGCCACAATATAACGTTCTTTTCTTCATTTGTTTTCCCCCTCTAATTGCTCGCGCGCGGCCTGTAAACCAGCCGTCACAGCTGCCAAATCGATTTCCGTTTGCTCGCCTGTTTTCATGTTTTTCAACTTGCAGATACCGCTTTCGAGTTCTGTGTCGCCTAAAATCATCGTGAACCACGCATTTTTGCGATCGGCATCTTTTAACTGGCCTTTCATTTTGCGACCCATATAATCTTTCTCTACGCTAAAACCGTTTAATCGCAACTCGTTAACGATCGTCACAGCTTTCACCTCAGCCGTTTCTGTTGCCGTAATGACGTAGCAATCTAGTTCGCGCGCTACAGGAAGTTCGATTCTCTCCACATCAAGCGCAGCGAATAATCGCTCCACGCCTAGACCGAAGCCAACACCTGGCGTTTCCGGGCCATCAAATTCTTGCACCAAACCGTGGTAACGACCGCCGCCACAAAGTGTAGATTTCGCGCCAAAACCTTCTGCCGTACTCATAATTTCGAAGGTCGTGTGATTGTAGTAATCCAAACCACGAACGAGCGTTGGGTCAACCGTATAAGCAATACCTAACGCATCCAAATACGCCTTCACTTTTGCAAAATAAGACCTCGATTCCTCATTTAAAAATTCCAAAATCGATGGTGCCGTTGCGATAAGCGGGTGAGCATGATCGACTTTACAATCCAAGATGCGTAGAGGATTCTTGTGCAAACGCACTTGACAATCTGCACAGAACTCATCGATTTGAGGTTCGAAATGGGCAACCAAGGCGTCTTTGTGCTTCAAACGGCTTTCTTTATCACCTAAACTATTGATGACTAGTTCGATATTCTGTAGTCCTAGTTCTTTATAAAATGACATCGCAAGCGAAATAATCTCCGCGTCAATCGCTGGATCATTACTTCCAATCGCTTCTAGTCCCATTTGCGTAAACTGGCGTTGCCTCGCGCCTTGTGGACGTTCGTAGCGGAACATTGGTCCGGAGTAATATAATTTCACTGGTTGGTTCACTTGTCCGAATAGTTTATGCTCTACAAACGCGCGTACCACTGATGCAGTACCTTCTGGGCGCAACGTCAAGCTTCTATTTTTCTTATCTTGAAACGTGTACATCTCTTTTGAAACGATGTCCGTTGTATCTCCTACGCCGCGTTGGAATAATTCTGTATGCTCAAAAATCGGTGTCCGAATTTCTTCATATTGAAATCTCTCACAAATCGATTGAAAAACGCGCTCTACATAATGCCACTTCTCTACTTCTCCTGGTAAAATATCGCGTGTTCCCCTTGGCAATTTCATCTGCATGCCTTATCCCTCCTTAAAATTACGATAGTATCGTTGGTTTGGTTGAACTGTTTTGGGTTTGGTAGATTAGAGCAAACTAAGCAACTTGGTTTTCTGCTGCTTATTTGTGTAGTGGTTGCTCCTGGTAAGACCCACTGGGGGATTACATGCTCACTGCGTTCGCATGCATATTGAGGCTCTAATTCAGCAGAGTACGCTTCATAAGACCCACAACAAAAACAACCCCCGCCCCTTGTCTTAACTAAATAAAACAAGGGACGAGAGTTAACCCGTGGTACCACCCTAAATTGAAGAACAAAAAAGCTCCTCCACTCAAAACAGTTAACGCCTGTCAACGTTCTTACTTACTCAGCGCATATTCGCCTTTTAGCAAGAAGCCTCTGGAGTGTCTTTCTAACAGTTTAACTGCGATAGGTTTTACAGCCTAGGAACCTATCTCTCTTTACCAGCAAATGCCTGTTATACTTTTCTCCGTCATCGGTCATCTATTAATTACCCTTAAGACTACTAGAATTTGCCTCGAAAGTCAATAAGATTTTGAAAAATAATCGCGAAATTGTAGGTTTAATGTTTCATAATGCCTTGTTTTGTGATAATCTTTTTATAGTAGATATTTATTAGGGGTATAGGTGGTGTCCATTGATGAAAAATAAGTTCCTGTTTATAACCGTGCTCTCGTTCTTGCTTATTGGAGCCGGCATCTTGTCTACAATCGCGATGGCAAATGCAAACACGGTGCAAGTAAAAGCGGAAGTTCTAAACGTCAGAAGCGGACCAGGACTCGCATTCGACGTCACATCTCAAGTCAGAAAAAATGAAATTCTAAACGTTATTGATGAGGAAAATAAGTGGTACAAAGTTCGTCTTGAGAACGGGCAAAGCGGTTACGTGGCAAGCTGGCTCGTGAAAAATGTCGATGTCAGTGCTTCCAGTAACAGTCTCGCCACCGTCACAAGCGATGGTAGTCTGAACGTTCGAAGCAAAGCCTCCACAAACAGCACCATTCTCGGAACTTTAAAAAGCGGCGATCAAATCACCGTCACCAGTCAATCCAATGGTTGGACGCAGATCCAGTACCAAGGTCAAAGCGCGTGGGTCAACTCGACATATATTAAAATGCAAGAATCCGCGACGAAAGAATCGAAAAGCAATTTGCAAACCGTTACCATCCGATCTAACGGCACGAATATCCGTTCAGGTCCAGGTCGTAACAACAATACAATCGAGAAAGCCGATTCAGGAACCGTCTATAATATCGACGGCGTGCAAGGCGATTGGTACCAAATCACAACATCATCCGGCGCACAAGGTTACGTAGCCAACTGGGTTGTTGATGTCTCGACCTCCAAAACTGAAAGCGCACCGAAATCCAAAACAACATCACTTGCCGAAGCAACCATCGTGATTGACCCAGGCCATGGAGGCAACGATCCAGGCGCCAAAGGACAAAACGGTACCGTGGAGAAGAAAGCAACATTAAAAACCGCCAAAGCCGTGGCAAAACGCTTAGAACAAAGCGGTGCGAAAGTCATTTTAACACGAGATAGCGATGAGTATGTTTCTCTAAAAGATCGCGCGAGAAAAGCAGAGAAATACAACGCAGACGCCTTCATCTCGCTTCATTTTGACTCCGTAGAAGACGCAAGCGATGCCAGTGTCAACGGCCAAACAACCTACTACTACAAAAACAAAGACCAGAGCTTAGCCGAAAGCATCAACGCGAGCCTAGCAAGCAACTTAACCAGCAAAAACCGCGGCACACGCTCCGGCGACTTCTACGTACTACGCGAAAACACCCAACCGTCCGTACTGCTAGAACTAGGATACCTAAGCTCAAGCATCGACGAAGAGAAAATGAACTCCGACACTTTCCGCGAAGACGTCGCCGATGCGATTTTCGAGGGACTGAGCGGGTATTTTAAAAACTAGGTGCCGAAAGAGCCCATTAGACTCGACAGAAATTGTTAGGGGGCGCAAGGATCGAATGCTCACTTCGCTCGCACTCATATTGATACTCTAAGGAACCAAAATACGATTCCTAAGAGCATCAACAATTTCCGAGAGTCTGGCTCTTGAGGCCCGATTCGAAGACGCAAAACATGACGCCAAAACAAAAAAATGCGAGGACAAGATTCCAAATCTTGTCCTCGCATTTTTTCATCCCCAACCCTATTTCCCCAACAACTCCTGCGAATCCAAAATAACCGTCACCGGACCGTGGTTCACTATACGCACATCCATCATCGCACCGAAAACCCCAGTCTCCACAACAATCCCTTCAGCCGCAAGCAGTTTGTTAAACAAATCATACAAATCCGATGCCACATCCGGAGCCGCCGAATTCGTAAAACTCGGGCGCCTTCCCTTTTTCACATCGGCATATAACGTGAATTGCGAAACGCTAAGAATCGCGCCTCCAAAATCTTGAATCGACAAATTCATTTTATCCTCATCATCTTCAAAAATGCGCAATCCAACAATTTTCTTCACAATGTAATTCACGTCTTCTTCTGTATCGCCATGCGTGAAACCAACGAGCAGACAAAGCCCACCCGCGATTTCTCCCACATTTTCATCATCAATCGTTACACTTGCTTCGAAACAACGCTGCGCCACAACTCGCATACTAAAATCCCCCAGTCAGTCTCAATTCATTAAACGTCTAACCGTGTAGACATCAGGAACTTGCTTGATTTTATCGACAACGCGTTGCAAATGATTAATATTATGAATCTGAAGCGTCAGAACGAGCGTCGCCATTTTGTTATTATCGACTTTTGCGTTAACGCCATTAATATTGCTTGTCAGGCTGTTCACGACTTGTAAGATATCATTCAGCATACCATTGCGATTATAGCCAAACACCTCAATATCGACGTTGTAATCGGTTTTAGCCGTCATATCCGCATCTTCCCACTCGACATCAATCAATCGCTCCGTATCTGGACCATTGACATTCGGACAATCTTTCCGGTGAATCGAAATACCACGGCCTTTCGTGATGTAGCCGACAATCTCGTCACCTGGAACCGGGTTACAACAGCGCGATAATCGAATGAGTAAATTACCAACACCCTGCACTACTACGCCTGCATTGTGCTTGATTTTAAGACGCTCATTATTGCTGTCTGTCGGGTTTTTCGGTTTCGCTTCGATTTTATTTAATAACTTCTCTGTTTGCTCCTCAAGTTCCCGCTCGCGACGCTCTTTCTCCGTCAAACGATTCGCAACTTGAAGCGCCGTAATACCATTGTAGCCAACCGCCGCAAATAAATCGTCTTCATGACTAAAATTCAAACGTTCGGCGAGTTTGTTGATGTTCTCCGTCGTCATCACTTTCTTCGGCTCGAAATCAAGTTGGCGCAATTCCTTCTCGACCATATCGCGACCTTTTTCGACGTTTTCTTCCTTCGCTTGGCGTTTGAAGAACTGGCGAATCTTGTTTTTCGCTTGCGACGTCTGCACCAGTTTCAGCCAATCACGACTTGGTCCATACGAATGTTTTGACGTCAAAATTTCAATGATATCGCCTGTTTTTAATTTATAATCAAGCGTGACAATTTTGCCATTGATTTTAGCGCCAATGGTCTTGTTCCCGATTTCGGTATGGATTCGATAAGCAAAATCAAGCGGCACAGAACCGTTTGGTAGCTCGAAAACGTCTCCTTTTGGCGTGAACACATAGACTACATCGGTGAACAAATCGAGTTTCAGCGATTCCATGAATTCCTCAGCGTTCTCCGACTCATTTTGGTATTCAATAATTTCGCGGAACCAGCTCATTTTATTGTCAAAGGATGTCTTCGAATTGATGACTTTGCCTTCTTTATAAGCCCAATGCGCCGCAACCCCGTACTCGGCAATTTGATGCATTTCCAGCGTCCGAATCTGAACTTCTAGCGGCTCGCCTTGCGGACCAATCACCGTCGTATGAAGCGACTGATACATGTTTGATTTCGGCATCGCAATATAATCTTTAAAACGGCCAGGCATCGGTTTCCAACGCGTATGGATGATTCCAAGAACCGCGTAACAATCCTTGATGCTATCCACTAAAATCCGAACCGCCAGCAAATCGTAAATTTCGTTAAACTGCTTGTGCTGCTCCGACATTTTGCGGTAAATCGAATAAATATGTTTCGGGCGACCAGAAATATCCGCCTTAATATGAAGTTCATCCAGATTCTCATTCACGCCATCAATAACATCGCGCAAATAACGCTCCCGCTCTTCCCGTTTCTGCTTCATCAAATGCACAATGCGGTAATATTGCTGCGGATTCAAATAACGTAACGCCGTATCCTCGAGCTCCCATTTCACACGGGAAATCCCCAAACGATGCGCAATCGGTGCAAAAATTTCCAGCGTTTCATTCGCAATACGGCGCTGTTTCTCTACCGGTAAATGTTTCAACGTCCGCATATTGTGCAGTCTATCCGCCAATTTCACGAGCATCACACGAATATCCTGTGCCATCGCGATGAACATTTTGCGGTGATTCTCCGCTTGCTGCTCTTCGTGCGACTTGTATTTAATTTTTCCAAGTTTCGTAACGCCGTCGACAATCATTGCGATTTCTGGGCTGAACGTTTCTTCTAAATCTTGCAATGTAATCGGCGTATCTTCTACCACATCGTGCAAAAATCCTGAAGCAACAGTAGCCGGATCCATCTCCAGCTCCACTAAAATGCCTGCCACTTGGATAGGGTGAATAATGTAAGGTTCCCCCGATTTGCGGAACTGATCCTTGTGCGCCTCACGTGCATAGTCACACGCTTTTTTGACAAGCGCAAGATGCTCCTCATTCATGTAATGAGAAGCCATTTCAATTACTTGATCCGCTGTTAAATTTTGTTCTTTAGCCATAATGTCCCCACACCCTTTTCATCCACGCTATCTATTAAAGTATGTAAAAGCACCCACGAATGAGTGCTTTTTAAAATAATTCTTATTTGATATTATAACATGTTTTACACGACTCACAAAGCAATTTTGTTGCCCGAGCCTGAAAAAACACTTTTTTCGAAAATAGTTCTAGAAATCCATCAAAATCAGGCGGTCATATCCTTCTAATTTCTTATGGCCTTCAAGCTCTGTTAGTTCGATCAAGAAAGCACAACCAGCTACCACGCCGCCAAGTTCTTCGACAAGTTTAATCGTCGCTTCAATCGTACCACCTGTCGCTAGCAAATCGTCCGTAATAAGCACGCGTTGCCCAGGTTTAATCGCATCTTTATGCATCGATAATTTATTCGTGCCATACTCTAAATCGTATTCCATATCCACCGTTTCACGCGGCAATTTATTCGGTTTACGAACTGGCGCAAAGCCAATGCCAAGCGAATAAGCTACCGGACATCCGATAATGAAACCACGCGCTTCAGGCCCAACAATGACATCCACACTTAATTTTTTTGCATATTCTACAATTTGGTCCGTCGCAAATTTGTAAGCCTCACCATGACTCATCAATGGCGTGATATCCTTAAAAACAATACCTTCTTTTGGCCAATCATTGACAATCGCTACATAACTTCTCAATTCTTCTAAGTTCATTTTACTGTTTCCTCCAAAATTGAATTCCCCTTCGAATTCATTAGCTTCTCCATCCAATCATACAATTCGTTGTAATTGGAATAGAGTAATTTCTGTTCCATCGCAATCCGGTATACCCGAGCTTTATAAACAGCCGAGTCCTCCAGATTACGCTTTTCCCCAATTTCATTCAATCTAATCACGCCATCCTCTATTGTAGCAAAATTTAGATCAAAAAACACGCGTGACATAAAATCAACTTGATCGTCCGTCCAGCTAAATTGCTTACAAAGGCGTGACATGTTTTGAGCGAGCGGGAAAGGTTGGTGTTTTTTAAGCACCGCATAAAGTTGCGCAAAATGTTGACGACTAGGCATAGACGCAATCGCATTCCCATTTTTGGCTTCCACATGCAAATAAATTCGATCCGCTGACGTGTTCGTAACCAACGCCTCAAGCAAAGCCACATCATCCGGCATATCCGCAAAAATAAGATCTTTCGTCGCAGCGTCCGTGCAGTCATCGATCGACTGGATTTGCGCACAAACAAGATTTGCATTCTCGGCTAACAGTTTTTCTCGCGTCCCATCTTGGAAACACACGAATACTTTATCAGCCATGCCATCCGTTTGTAGCAACTTCTCCCATTCTGCGCGACTTCTGACATCAAACAATTGCCAATGTCCGATTTTCAAGTCTACAATGCGGAGTTGCGGTTTACGCATATTATTCCATTCATTGATCGATAGTTCGCCGACCACGTCCACTTTTGCCATTGGAGAAATTTTTTCAACGAGTTCGCCCGTTCCAAATCCAACCGCATCAATCGAAGCACCCGAATCCGCCGTAATCGCTGTTTTCAGATGATTCTTGTCCGTGCCAATTCGCTTTGTACCGCTCAACCGAACGCCTTCCAACGCAAAAACTGGTTTTGGATTATCCGTTCCAAACGGCGCCAACTTGTTCAACTGCACGATAAAATCAATCGTCACCGTCTCCACAGGAATCGCCTCTTCCACGCGCAAAATAGACACAAAATCCTCTGGCGACAACGTTTCCCGAGCTAACTGCGATAAATTGGTCCGCAACGTCGCCACATCAGCCACATCCAGCGTCATACCAGCTGCCATCGGGTGACCACCAAACGCTTTTAACAGCGCCTGATTCGCGTCGAGCGCTTGGTATAAATGAAACGCCTCAATGCTCCGTCCAGATCCCTTTGCAATACCAGTGACCTCATCGATGCCAAGCACAATCACAGGTCGCGCGTAACGATCCACTAAACGCGAAGCCACAATCCCAACAACACCAGGATTCCAGCCCGCTTTTCCGATAACAAGCACTTCATTTCCTTCACCAAGAAATTCGGCTTCAATCATCGCAATCGCTTCCTCCGCAATCTGCGCCACAATTGTTTGCCGTTCCTTATTCGCCTCATCGATTTCCTCCGCCAAGAAAACCGCCTCTTCCGGATCTTCCGTAAGCAATAAATCAGCCGCCGGATCTGCAGGGCCTAACCGACCAACCGCATTCAAACGCGGCGCAATCATGAAACCAATCGTCTCTTCCGTTGCTTCAGGCAGTTTCGCACTAGCTAGTTTTGCCAAAGCAGACACGCCGATATTCGCATTTTCACGCAAAATTCGCAGTCCTTTTTGTACAAATAAGCGGTTCTCATCCGTCAGCGAAACCAAATCCGCCACCGTCCCAATCGCCACTAAGTCCAGCAATTCCGTCGGTTCCTCTCCCAACAACGCGTGAGCCAGCTTGTAAGCCACGCCAACGCCCGCTAAATCAGGAAACGGGTAATTAGACTCCGGATGACGCGGATGGATCACAGCGACCGCCTCAGGCATCGTTTCCTTCGCCTCATGGTGATCCGTGACAATCACATCCAAACCAATCTCTTTCGCATGCGCCATCACATCCAGCGCCGAAATCCCATTATCCACCGTGATCAGCAAATCAACGCCCGAATCCTTAGCCTGCGTAAAAGCCGCCACATTCGGTCCATAGCCTTCCGTAAACCGATTCGGAATATAGAAATCCGCGCTCGCACCGAGCTTCCGCAACGTTTTCAACAACACCGTCACACTCGTCACACCATCCGCATCATAATCACCATACACCAGAATCTGCTCCTCGGCCTCAATCGCCTGCTTAATCCGATCCACCGCAAGCCCCATCTCCGCAAACAAAAACGGATCATACGCCTCATACTTATCCGGATTTAAAAATTTATCCAATTGACCAGCAGTCGTGACCTTGCGACGCGAAAATAACTCCGCCATCGGTAACGTGCATTTCAGTTCATCAGCAACCTGTTGCATCGCCGCCGCATCCGCCGTTTCCACTTGCCATTTATATTTAGAATGAATCATGATTTACCACCCCTCAACCCTACCCATTATACAGAAAAAACAACAAAAAGACCACCCACTTGGATGGTCTCAGTGCGCCGACAAACGCACATTTTCGTCATTAAAATCTCCGTTCCAGGCTCACATACTCCAGTACGCTCCGCACCGATACTCGCTTTTGCCTAGAAACTGAGCATTTGTCAACACACAAAAGTTTGACGTAAGATCATGTTAAATGTTTTTTCTAGCGTTTCCTAAATATTTTTATACAGTCGGTTTCGGCGCCTCATCTGGCACATCCACTTCCGAAACTTTCACTTTACGCGATTTTTCCGCAGCTAGTGTGCGTTCCAATTCTTTCTTTGTAGCTTCCAGCGTTTTAATCTGCTTCTTCATCGCATTCACGCGCACAATGTTCAAACAGAAGAAAATCAAGCCACCAACAAGCACGGACCCCAAAATAACCAAGATAAGCGGCCACTCCACTTTTGCGAATAAGAAGCTCACCTGTACCGAATCAACATTCACAACTGCGAAAATTGCAATAATAATAGCTAACACAATCCCAACAATCACTTGCCATTGTCCTTTCATCTCAAAAACCTCCTTCATTCTCTTATAAAATACCCGCAAATACACGAGTTCAATCCCTTTTCGGCTGCTCATAAAGCAACGCCAAGTTTGTCAAATCACTCGAACCCAGCTGTATATCAATGATCGACGCCAATTCAAAGTGAACCTCGCCGTAGGATTCCGCATCATTATCCAAATCATCCATCACGATATGTTCCTTCACAACATGGCGCACATAGCCATTAAACGACTCACGCTCCTCATCCTGATCCAGAAATACCGAAATCGCGATTTTCTGATCCATCGCAACCATCAGCACATTCACCAACAAATTCCCAAACGTGCTCACCGCAAATCCCTCATGCCGCTCC
The DNA here is from genome assembly GCF_000766145.1 of Paenilisteria newyorkensis. Classification (GTDB taxonomy): domain Bacteria; phylum Bacillota; class Bacilli; order Lactobacillales; family Listeriaceae; genus Listeria_A; species Listeria_A newyorkensis. Next base: position 12,026 of record NZ_JNFB01000006.1, read on the forward strand.
TGATTCAAATAATACAACCGCTCCGCTCGCTTCGCACTCTGACCACCATTATCCACCCGAAAAACCATATCGAGCCGAGCAATCAGATAGCCAGCCGCCCTCGCTGCCGAGGAAACAAGACGCATCACCACATAATCCTTCGTCACCAGCTGCACAAACCCACCGTAACGCTCATCTTTACTGGTCGAATCATTATAGATATACACAATCGTCTGCGCTTTCATCGCGTTTTTCAACACACGACACAAAATCTCTCTGTCCATCAAAATCTCCTCATTTCTTTCAAATCATCTGAGGACGAGCGATTTTCCTATTTTTTCACATACTTTCTTTTATGCATCCTAAATCCTCCTAAAACGAAAATACCCAAATCGCACAATAAACCAGCGTCAAACCGCCAGTAATCAGTAACGACTTCATGACATACCACGGCAAAATGGCGATGACAATAATAACCGCCCCGAACACAATCGAGATAAAAAACGAATCCCAACCATCAAAATCAGGTCCACCGCCATCTTGCCAGTTCTTATGCCAACTTTTCGAATAAAACAATCCGAGCACAAAAAGCCCCACACCGATTGCTATCACAACTATCTGCCAAATCATGAATACATCGTACTCCTTATTATCAATAAAAAATGCCGAATGCCTATCCCACCTGAATTTTACGTCTCAGATAAGATAAACATTCGGCATTAGACGCGTTAGCTAAGTCTTGCCGAAAATCCGCTTATCACAGATTATACGACTGGTTGGTCTGTTCTTGCGCGTTTCTTTTTCTTCTGTGTATTAATAACGCCTTTTTTCTTCAGCTCACGTTTTTTGAATACATACCACAATTGCATTGCCATGAAGATGGATGAGAACACACTGGATACTAATCCAACTAAAAGCGCAATCGAGAAGTTCAGAATCGACTCATTACCAAAGATAATAAGCGCGATAACCGTGAATAATACAGTCAAAATGGTATTGATCGAACGGATAAACGTTTGACGTAAACCATGGTTAACCGCAAACGCGATATCCTCTGGTTTTTTGAAACGTCCCATTTTGAAGGAAACGTCTCGAATCCTATCCGCCGTAACAATCGTATCATTGATGGAGTAACCGATAACGGTCAGCACTGCCGCAATAAACGTCAAATCGACCTCCAGTTGGAAGATACTAAAGAAGATGAAGATCACGAAAGCGTCAAATAGTAACGACAGAATCGTCGCAATACCCATTGACAACTCGAAACGAAACGCGATATAAACCACAATCAGTAACGAGGCAATAGCAAGCGCCCACAACCCATCCTTCGCCAGTTCCTGTCCAACAGTCGGCGTTACCGTACTAATATTCGGATCTGTCCCGTACGCTTTCTTGAAATGCGTTTTAAACTTCGCAATTTCGTCCTGCGTCAAGGCACCCTTATAACTAATAACGGCCGTCTTGTTATTATTTTGGAAATTGACATCATCAGAAGGCATATCAATCTCTTTCAAATCCTTATTAATCTGCTCCTCGGTCAGCGCCTGTGTCGAAGTGACCTCCGCACGCGTACCACTCGCAAAATCAATACCCAGATTCAACTTGAACACCGATAGAATCACAATCCCGATCACCACAATGACCGCAAAAGTAGTCAAGAACGCACGGTGATGTTTGACGAAATCATACTTATCAAAATGCGTTTTCAAATCGAATGTTTGTTTACCTTCATGTAAATCGTGGATATCTTTACGACGAACCGCAAATAATCCTGGTTTGTTATTCAGTGCATTACTACTTACAAGAAGTCCCATTAGCGCTCTTGAACCCCAAACAGCAGTCAAGAAACTCACAAGAATACTTATAATCAATACCGTCGCGAAACCTTTAATCGAGCTTGACCCGAAGTAGAAAAGAACCCCAGCAACAATAAGCGTCGAAATGTTTCCATCAAAGATAGCTCTGAAGGATTCTTTCCCACCTGTATCGAAGGCTGTTTTCGTGGATTTACCAACCTTGAGTTCTTCCCTTATCCGCTCGTAGGTAATAACGTTGGCATCGACCGCCATACCAATACCGAGAATTAATCCGGCAATACCTGGTAGTGTAAGGGTTGCATTTAATAATCCTAAAATAAGTAATACAATGTACGTGTACGCCACCAAAGTGATGGAAGCGATGATACCTGGTAAACGGTATACAGCCATCATGAAGATAAAGATAGCAATAACACCAACAAGTCCGGCTACAACGGTTTCAGACAAGGCATCTTGACCAAATTGTGCGCCGACAGAAGTAGAGTAAACCTCGGTTAATTTAACAGGAAGCGCACCAGAATTTAGCAAGTTCGCTAGTTCTTTCGCAGAATCCATTGTAAAACTACCTGATATTTCCACTTTCTTCGTGTCTAATTCACGATCTACGTTTGGCGCAGAAAGGAACGCTGGTTTTTCTTTAACACGTTCTGTTTTGTATTTCAGGCCTTCTTTCCAGTCCAACCAAATAACTAACTGATTGTCTGGCGCTTTTGCAACAATTGTTTTGGTTACACTAGCAAACTTATCTTTGTTTTTCATTTCCAACGTAACGATTGCTTGGTTTTTGTCGTTTGTTACAGCTTTTGCGCTGCCTGGTACAAGGTCACTACCGTCCATCATCAGCTTGTCATTAGCATCACGGAATGACAAGACAGCTTGTGTCGATAGGATTTTTCGTGCTTCTGTTTGATCCGTTACCCCTGCGAGTTGAACCCGAATACGGTTTCCGCCCTCAATTGTGATAACTGGTTCTGTAACCCCTAATGTATTAATACGTTGATCCAATGTTGCCACTGTTTCTTTCAGTGTTTCATTGGTTACTTTACTTTTCCCGTCAGCAGGCTCTACTTGGTAAAGAACCTCGAAACCACCTTGCAAATCTAGCCCGAGATTAATTTTATCCAGAACAGGTTTTGCAGTAAAAATAACTGTTCCAAAAATAATTGCTACGATCAGGAAAAATGTAATTATTTTACTTTTCTTTATCATTTCTTTCTAATTCCTCCCTCATCTACTAACAACAGACACCTTTGTAGGCGCCATTACGCTATGTAGAATGCTACTCTTGAGCTTCCGTTAGTTGCAGCGAAATAGCTTCCTTCTCTGCTTCTTCTGGCGGTCCCATGGTAATAAAGTCCATTAATGATGCTATCTTCATTTGTAAAATGTCGTGAATGCGCTGATGCAAACGCGGGTCCTCTTGATCCTTCCAAACAACTTCAACCAAAAAAGACCAAATATGTTCCGCTTTGATTTCACGGTACCCCATAAGTTTAAAATCTTCTACACGAATTAAAATTGCCGTTTCTAACTGATCGTACCACTCTTTGTCGGATCCCATCCTCATTCTCACACCTTCTTTTTCAAACAACATAGATTCATTTTATCTAATTATGAAGTAAATGGGAAGCATAATCTTCAAAAAAGCCAAATCTTTATTTCCAACTCGTTCACAAAACGATCGCATTCCCCATGAAAAATGTATCTTTTTTTGCTTAACGATATTTCTATATACCCACTTATCTACAAGAAAAAACAAGCCAGTACAAGGATTTTCATCCACGGCTTGTTTTTTCAAAAAGAAAACTTATTTTTTCTCCGTGTCTACTTCTGTTGTTGTTACTTCTTCAACTTCTGCTTCCACTACTTCTTCCTCAACTGCATCTGATTTCGCTAAAACAGTACGAACTGCATTGCGATCAAAAGTTAGTTCACTACCAGCACAATCAAGTACAACATTGCCATCTTCAATTGCTACGACAGTTCCGTGCAAGCCTCCGATAGTAATGATTTTATCACCTTTAGATAGACCGCTTTGCATTGCGTTTACTTCTTTTTGACGTTTTTGTTGTGGACGGATAAGCAAGAAGTAGAACAATACGATCATTAATAATAACGGTATTAACATTGCCATGTGTTTATTCAGCTCCTTTCGTTCTTATTCTATATTAGAAATTTTTCGCATTCGGGCCATTAAGACCATACTGCTCAAAAAATTCTTCCCGGAAATCAGCAAGGCGGTCGTTCATAATTGCGCCGCGAACTTGCTCCATTAAGTTTAACAGAAAATGTAGATTATGATAAGTAGTAAGCCTAATTCCAAAAGTTTCATCACAACGAATCAAATGTCGAATGTAGGCACGCGAGTAATTCTTACACGTATAGCAATCACACGCCTCATCAATCGGACGGAAATCACGCGCAAATTTGGCGTTTCGAACGACTAACCGGCCTTTACTCGTCATACATGTCCCATTTCTCGCAATACGCGTTGGAAGCACGCAATCAAACATATCAATCCCACGTATTACGCCGTCAATCAACGCATCTGGCGAACCTACACCCATCAAATAACGCGGTTTATTCGCTGGTAATAATGGCGTCGTATACTCCAACACTTCATTCATAATATCTTTCGGCTCCCCAACGGACAATCCGCCAATCGAGTAACCTGGGAAATCCATCGACACAAGATCACGCGCACTTTGCTCACGTAAATCTTTGTACGAACCACCCTGCACAATCCCAAAAAGTCCTTGGTCATGCGGACGCGCGTGCGCTTTCAAACCACGTTCTGCCCAACGAGACGTCCGCTCAATCGACTTCTTCATGTAGTCATGCGTCGCTGGATATGGCGGACATTCGTCAAACGACATCATAATATCCGATCCCAACGAGTTTTGAATTTGAATCGCTTTTTCAGGTGACAGGAACAGCTTATCTCCGTTCAAATGATTGCGGAAATGCACGCCTTCTTCCTTAATATCACGCATATCGCTCAAGCTAAACACTTGGTAACCGCCAGAATCCGTCAAAATCGCCTGATCCCAGTTCATAAATTTGTGAAGACCACCTGCTTCTTCAATCAAATCCTCACCTGGGCGTAACCACAAGTGATACGTATTGCTCAAAATAATGCCAGAACCCATTGCTTTGAGTTCCTCTGGAGACATCGTTTTAACAGTTGCAAGCGTCCCCACTGGCATAAACATTGGCGTATCAAAAGAACCGTGCGGCGTGTGAATTTTGCCGAGACGAGCGCCTGTTTGCTTATCAGTTTTTATTAGTTCATAGGTAATCGCAGCCATTTTCTACCTCTTTCTATTTGTGATATCCAAATCATAGCATATCTAAAAAAGCACTGAAAAACAAGTCTTTTCTAGTAAAAAAATAAATTAAGCGTAAATAAACATCGCATCGCCGAAACTAAAGAAGCGATATTCCTGCGCAACCGCGTGTTCATAGGCCGCCATAATTTTTTCGCGATCCGCAAGCGCACTCACTAGCATAATAAGCGTCGACTTAGGCAAATGGAAATTCGTAATCAAGGCATCCACCGCTTTAAACGCGTAACCCGGCGAAATAAAAATCTCCGTCCAACCGCTATCTTCTTGCAATTTTCCATCAAATTTCGACGCAATCGTTTCCAATGTCCGAATCGATGTCGTCCCAACCGCAACAACCTTGCCATCAGCCGCCTTCACGTCATTTAATTCTCGCGCTGCTTCCGCCGTCAAACGATAAAATTCCGAATGCATTTTGTGATTCGCCGTATCTTCCACATCCACCGGTCGGAACGTCCCCAACCCAACATGAAGCGTCAAAAATACCACTTTCACACCTTTCGCGCGCACCTGATCCAACAAATCTTCCGTGAAATGCAACCCAGCTGTTGGCGCCGCTGCAGAACCATTTTCCCGCGCAAAAACAGTTTGGTAACGATCCTGATCCGCCAATTGCTCCTTAATATACGGAGGCAAAGGCATCTCGCCCAAACGCTCTAATATCTCATAAAAAATACCACTATACTCAAATTGCAAAATACGGCCACCATGTTCCAATTCTTCCAAACAAACCGCAGAAAGTTCGCCATCACCAAACACAATACGCATCCCTTTTCGAATCCGTTTTGCTGGTTTAACAAGCGTTTCCCAAGCATCGCCTTCCGTCTGTTTCAATAACAAAACTTCAATATGCGCGCCCGTCTCCGCCTTTTCCCCGTGAAGTCGCGCCGGCAACACACGCGTATCATTCAAAACAAGCGCGTCACCCGCATGCAGATGTTCCAAAATCGCTGGAAAATGCTTGTCCTCGATGGCGCCCGTTTCCTTATTCAATAACATCAAGCGACTCGACGTCCGATCAAGCAATGGCGTCTGCGCGATTAATTCCTCTGGTAATTCAAAATCAAAATCCTCTACTCTCATTCCGACACACCTTTTCATTCACTTTTCGTTAGTCCTAAATGCTCATAAGCCGCGTCCGTCACCAGTCTCCCACGTGGCGTCCGCTGTAAAAAGCCAATCTGTAACAAATAGGGTTCTTGCATATCTTCAATCGTTTCGCGCTCCTCACCAATACTCGCCGCAATCGTATCCAGACCAACCGGCCCACCACGAAACGAGCCAATAATCGTCGCCAGTAAACGCTGATCAATCGTATCCAAACCTCGCGGATCCACCTGCAAAAGCGTCAACGCCTCACGCGCCAAACTCTCCGTCACCAAACCATCACTACGAACCTGCGCAAAATCACGCACCCGTTTTAGCAACCGATTCGCAATCCGAGGTGTCCCACGCGATCGTCTTGCAATCTCCACCGCGCCATATTTCTCCACTTCCGTATCCAAAATATCCGCCGTCCGCGTCACAATATCCGTCAACTGCTCCTCCGAATAAAATTCCAAATGATCAATCACACCAAACCGATCCCGCAAAGGCGCCGATAACTGCCCAGCACGCGTCGTCGCCCCAATCAACGTAAATGGTGGCAAATCCAAACGCACCGATCGCGCCGTAGGACCCGTCCCAATCACAATATCCAGACAATAATCCTCCATCGCCGGATATAGAATCTCCTCAATCGAGCGGTTCAATCGATGAATCTCATCAATAAACAACACATCCCCCGGCTCAAGCGTCGTCAAAATCGTCGCCAAGTCACCAGGACGCTCAATCGCAGGACCACTCGTCGTACGCATCGCGGTTCCCATTTCATTCGCAATCACCATTGCAAGCGTCGTCTTCCCAAGCCCCGGTGGCCCGTACAAAAGCACATGATCCAGCGCCTCTTCCCGCTGTTTCGCCGCCTCAATAAAAACCGCTAAATTATGCTTCACTTTTTCTTGCCCAATATATTGCGCTAAGGTCTGTGGGCGGAGACTTTTCTCGAAGGAAACTTCTTCTTGATTCACGTTTTCACCAGAAATGATGCGGTCTTCCATATCACATTCCCCTTCCTTACTTCGTCATGAGTTGCAACGCCAATTTAATATAATCATTGCTCGTCAACACTTCTTTTTCCAATTTCGGCAGTACTTTTTTGAGCTCCCGCGTGCTATAACCAAGCGCCTCGAGTGCCAAAACTGCCTCCTCAAGCGCTGGCGGTAACCCATCAGAAATGTCTTTCGTCGCCTTCTGAACCGTAATCTGATCCGCCGCCACATCCGCAAGCTTCCCTTTTAAGTCCAAAATAATCTGGCGCGCCGTCTTTTTCCCAACGCTCGGAAACTTCGTCAAATACACATCGTCCTCCGCTTCAATCGCCGAAATAAGCGGCACAGGGTCACCCGCAGCAATAATCGCCAGCGCACTTTTCGGCCCAATTCCAGAAACGCCGAGCAATTTCTTAAACAAATAGCGCTCCTCCGATGTCTGAAAACCAAACAAGGAAATATTATCCTCACGCACATGTTGATATAAATAAACCTTGGTTTCCTTACCCTCTAGACTCGAGAATGAAAAAGGATTCCCAGTAATAATTTGATAACCAATGTGACCCGTCTCAATCACAATATACTCCGGAGAAATATCCGTCACCGTACCTTTTATATATTCATACAAAGAAAATGCCCCTCCATCTAAAAATAAATTCACTCCCTCCATGATAGCATAAAAAAGAACATTTGTACTACCACAAATCATTGTTTGCGACATTTTCTCCCGTTCCTACTTGCCACAAACCAAGAAACCGCATACAATAAAAAGACGAGGTGATAATCATGTCAGAAAAAACAATCGTGACAACCCTGAAAAAATTACTAAACGCCATCGCATCCACCGGCAGCACCACAGACACATCCATGACCAACCATCACATCCATCAAAAACTAAAACAGCTAAAAAAAGAAGAAAAATAAAAAACGGCTTACCGATATCGGTCCAAACACAACAGACAGATACTGGTAAACCGTTCTTTTTTATCCCAAATGCGTAATATTCTCCGCAATCACTGCCGCAGAAGCATCAAATTGTTCCTGTTCCAACGCGTTCAATCGCAACTCAATAATTTCCTTGACCCCATCCTGCGCCAAAACGGCTGGAACTCCGATAGCAATACCACGTTTCCCGTATTCCCCATCGAGCACACAAGAAACCGCCAACGCACGGTGACTCCCGCTAAAAATATTGCGACAAATCTCCACAATCGTCCCAGCGATGCCATATTCGGTACATCCTTTTTGATGATAGATCTCAAAACCAGTATCCCGCGCTCGGTCGCCGATTTCCTTCAAATCAAATTCCGTGCCAAACTTCTCCTTGCTGTAAGCGTTGATCGACTTCCCGTACACCGACGAATGCGACCAAACAGGAAATTGCGAATCCCCATGTTCCCCTAGCACAAAAGCATCAATACTCTGCGGCGCCACGTCTAGTTGCTCCGATAACAAGCGACGCAATCTCGTCGTATCCAGCCAAACACCCGTGCCAAGCACCCGATGCCTCGGCAAACCTGAAAGTTGCCACACCTGATACGTAATAATATCTACCGGATTCGCCGCCACTAAGAAAATACCTTCAAAACCATTCGCCATCATTTCCGGAACGATATTCGCAATAATCCGCGACGTACTTTTTAGCTCATCCAGTCTCGTTTGCCCTTCTTTCAAAGCACCCGCCGTCACTGTGATGACCGCGATATCGATATCACGACAGTCCTTCGCCTCACGTACGCTGATTTTCATCATCCCATGCGTAAAAGCCGCCGCATCCGCTAAATCCTTGCGATGGCCCTCCACACGCTCTGTATTCAAGTCAACTAGCACTAATTCCTCACAAATATTCTGATTCACAAAAGCATGCGCTGCCGCCGAACCAACATTTCCAGCACCGATAATCATCACTTTTCTAGGCTTCAAATTAATCATTCCTTCCTCACACAATTCTTGCTCCCATTTTACACAGAAACAAGCAGAAAAGAAAGTAATCGATTTGTTGTAGTTCTTTGAAGCAAAGCGAATTAGAACCTCAATATGCATTCGCGATATCTTGCTTGTTTTGTGTGAAACCAAGTCTTTATAAGCCTCTGCCAGTTAAAAATCTTCATACGACGGTTTACGAGACACGCACATAATGCCCGAAATAAGCAATAACGCGCCTGGAACGATCCATAACAGTTGAATCAGAATAAATCCAGCTCCTCCGACGATGATCAGTCCAATTCCCCAAGCTTTCGGGTTCGATTTAATCATGCACGCCGCAACAATAGCAAATCCAGACATGAAAAATACTAACACGCCCATGCCCATCATGCCAAAGCTAAAAAGCCCACTCCACACATCTTCTGGCATAATTGCAGCGATACCAACCATAAAGAAACCAAATACAATCGTTACTATGGATGCAATCACACCCGTAATCCCGCCAATTAACCCCAACACAAATTCTGCTGTTCTAGTCATTAAATTCTCCTTCTTATTCACGAATTTAAAAGCCCAAAGCCTCTAAAACAAGATTACACTAATATCTGAGCGCTGTAAAGCACCTCAAAATCCATCCGCATTCGTATACACTTCCTGCACATCATCATCGTCCTCTAACGCATCGATCATCCGCTCAAATTGCTCCTTTTTATCATCTGGGACTTCATTTACAACTTGAGGAATCATCGACAATTCAGCCGTTGCAAACGCATATCCAGCCTCACTAAGCGCATCTTTCACGTCCGTAAAAGCGCTTGCCTCCGTATACACTTCAAAAGCCTCTTCGCTTATCTCCACGTCATCCGCCCCAGCCTCAATCGCCTCCAACATAAACGTGTCCTCATCCACTTCCAAGCCTTCACGCTCAATCACAATATACCCTTTGCGATTAAACATATAGGCGACACTCCCCGTTTCCCCAAGACTGCCACCATTCTTATTAAATGCCACACGCACATTGGTCGACGTCCGGTTCCGATTATCTGTCAGCGTATGTACCAAAACCGCGATACCACCAGGTCCATAACCCTCATACGTAATCTCATCATAATGTTCCCCACTCGTATTTCCAGCCGCCTTATCAATCGCCCGCTTAATATTATCGTTCGGCATATTCACAGCTTTCGCCTTATCCACCACAAGTCGCAACGATGCATTCGTAGCCACATCCGCCCCACCTTTCGCCGCCACAAAAATTTCCTTCGCTAACTTTTGAAAAACTTTCGCTCGTTTGGAGTCCTGCGCATTTTTCCGTCCTTGAATATTCTTCCACTTCGAATGTCCTGCCATAATTCCACCACACTCCCTTAAACTTATTTCTTAAAAGTCTAGCCTAGTTCCCGCGAAACTTCAATAAAAACGATAAACAAAAAATCACGCGGAACCGATTTTACCCGGTCAAGCGTGATTCGACACGTATTATTTCATTTTCACAGGAAGACGATACACATGATATGTCCCCAATTCTCGCGTTTTCCCGCCAAGTAAAGCGATTTCTTCCAACGCATTCTGGACTAATTTCGCCTCACCATCCGAAAGTAAATCAATCAAAAAGAAATACTCTCCAAGCGATGTTTTTAACGGCCGAGATTCAATTTTGCTCATATCAATATTACGCCAAGCGAACGTTGCCAACACTTTATGAAGCGCCCCCGGCATGTTATTCGGTAAAATAACGCTAACCGAAGTCTTCTCTTCTTCCCGATCAGGCAAAGCAATACGCACCGGATTTCGACTTAAAACAACAAACCGCGTCTGATTCAATTCGATATCCTGCGCATTTTCTTGAACGATTGTAAGTCCATACTCGTCAGCCGCCATATACGGCGCGATAGCCGCAACAAGCTCATCTGGATGCTTGCTTACCCATTCCGCCGCATAAGCCGTTGAAGGGGTCGTCTCGCGCTCCACACCATACAGCTCGGTTTGCAAGAACGTGTGACATTGCGCAATCGCTTGAGGATGCGACATCACTTTTTGGACAGAGTGCCAGGTAGCTTTATTATTTGGGTGAACCATGAGATGTTGCGCAATCGGGACGACAATCTCCGCCACAATCGGCACGCTCGAAATATGAAATAAATAATCTAGCGTGATATTAACCGTTCCCTCGAGCGTATTCTCAATCGGAACAACCGCCACATCCACTTTTCCCTTTTCAATCGCCATAATGCAATCTGGAATCGTTGCATAAGCGACCGCTTCCCCATTCGGAAAAGCACTAATCGCCGCTGAATGCGTGAACGTCGCAACCGGCCCCAAATAACCAATCTTCATAAAAATGCCACCCCTTTATTAATCGATGAATTCAAACTCGAAGTCAAACAGACGAATCGTTTCGCCATCTTTCGCACCACGTTTACGAAGCGCATCATCGACACCCATCGCACGCAATTGACGAGAGAAACGTTGAATCGAAGCATCACGTTCAAAATTCGTCATCGCAAATAGTCGTTCTAATTTCTCACCGCTAAGCACGTACGTACCATCCGGATCACGCGTAATCTCGAAATCAGGCGCCTCAGCTTGATATTTATAAAGAACTGTTTCCTCTTCTTCTTTTTCCAACAACTCATCAAGCGGGAATTCCGCCGTCGTTTCCAGTTTATCCGCAATCGTAAGCAACAACGGATTCAGACCTGTCTGCGTCACAGCCGAAATCGGGAAAATTGGAATCTCTTCTTTTAACTTCCCTTTAAAAATTTCTAACTGTTCGTCAGCGCCTTCTATGTCCATCTTATTCGCAACGATAATCTGCGGACGCTCCATCAAACGTAAATTATATTGTTCTAACTCGTTATTAATCGCTAAATAATCATCATACGGATCGCGACCTTCTGATGCCGACATATCAATCACGTGCACAATAACACGCGTCCGCTCAATGTGGCGCAAGAATTGATGCCCCAGACCAACACCTTGGCTAGCACCCTCAATCAAACCAGGCAAATCCGCCATAACAAAACTACGACCATCACCCGTATCGACCATTCCTAAATTCGGCACAATCGTTGTAAAATGATACGCCGCAATCTTCGGACGAGCAGCAGAAACAACAGATAGCAACGTCGATTTACCAACACTTGGGAAACCTACCAAACCAACATCTGCCAATACTTTCAACTCTAGTTGGATCGAACGCTCTTGCCCTGGTTCACCATTTTCCGATAATTCCGGAGCCGGATTCGCTGATGTCGCAAAACGTTTATTTCCACGTCCTCCACGACCCGCTTTTGCAATCACAGCCTGTTGACCATGCGCAACTAAATCCGCGATAACCTCACCTGTATCAACGTCTGATACAACCGTTCCTTGTGGTACTTTAATAATTAAATCATCCGCGCCACGTCCGTGCATACTTTTACTCATCCCATGTTCGCCACGCTCCGCTTTAAAACGGCGCTGATAACGGAAGTCAATCAATGTACGCAAACCCTCGTCTACTTCAAAAACAACATCGCCACCATTACCACCATCACCGCCAGCTGGTCCACCATTTGGAACAAACTTTTCTCGACGAAATGCAACCATTCCATCTCCACCGTCACCAGCTCTTACATATATCTTAACTTGATCTATAAACATAATCATTCTCCCGTCCAATTTTATATCATCTGTTCATTATAACGAACTTTACTTGCATAGTCATCCTTTTTCGAAAATATTTTATGGCTGGGTGATTTTTATCCATAGAAAAAGCCTAAACCCACAGGAATGGTTTAGGCTCTTCTTTCATATGTGGCGTCACGTTTGGCGCCTCCGGATCCGGCTTCAACGGCCAGACTCTCGAAAATTTCGTGCCCTCCGCAAAAACCAAGTGCGGGTTTTCACTGCGGCCCCTAACAATTTTTTTCGATTCTAACGGGCCGTTTCAGCACTTCTTTGGATCCGGCTTCAATGGCCAACTCCTCGAAAACTTCACGCCCTCCACAAAAAGCAAGAGCGGCTTTTTCCTACGGCCGCTCCAGTTTTTTCGGAGCTGAACGGGCCGTTTCAGCACTTCTTATTTAAAAGCTTGTGCCGCTTTCACTGCTTTCTTCCAGCCGCCGTATAACTCAGCGCGTTCTTCTTCTTTCATCTCAACTTCGAATTTCTTATCCAATTTCCAATGTCTCTTAATCTCATTCTTATCTTTCCAAACACCGACTGCTAATCCTGCTAAAAATGCAGCGCCAAGTACAGTTGTTTCGCGGTTTTCCGGACGTTCTACTGGAACATCCAAAATATCTGCTTGGAACTGCATTAGGAAGTCATTCGCACATGCTCCGCCATCGACATGTAGCAATTTCAACTCAATGCCTGAATCTTTTTCCATCGCATCCAATACGTCTTTTGTTTGATATGCCAACGATTCCAATGTCGCACGGATGAACTGCTCTTTTTCCGTTCCGCGAGTTAGACCAAATACCGCACCACGCACGTCAGAATCCCAATACGGCGCACCCAAACCTACAAACGCTGGTACAACGTAAACACCATCAGATGACTCAATCCGAGACGCGTAATTTTCCGAATCTCCCGAATGACGCAACATCCGCATGCCGTCACGCAACCACTGAATCGCAGAACCTGCAACGAAAATACTACCTTCTAGCGCATATTCGACTTTTCCATCAATACCCCACGCAAGCGTTGTCAACAGCCCAGTATCCGATTTAACCGCTTTATCTCCTGTATTCATTAACAAGAAACAACCCGTGCCGTACGTATTTTTCGCCTCGCCTTTTTCAAAGCAACCTTGTCCAAATAACGCCGCCTGTTGGTCACCCGCAATCCCAGCAACTGGAACCTCTTCGCCAAAGAAATGATACGGTACCGTAGTGCCATAAACCTCTGAGGATTGGCGAACTTCCGGCAACATCGCTTTTGGAATATTCAACATCTCAAGCAATTCATCGTCCCACTGCAAATCATAGATATTGTATAAAAGCGTCCGCGAAGCATTCGAATAATCCGTCACATGCGCTTTCCCACCAGTCAATTTCCAAACAAGCCACGTATCAATGGTTCCAAATAACAACTCACCATTTTCCGCACGCTCCTGCGCACCATCCACATGATCTAAAATCCAACGAGCTTTCGTTCCCGCAAAATACGCATCAATCAATAATCCCGTTTTGTCGCGAACAATATCATTGTAACCGTCCTCTTTCAGCTGGTTACAAATATCCGCCGTTTGACGAGATTGCCAAACAATCGCATTATAAACCGGATTTCCAGACTCTTTCTCCCAGACCACCGTCGTTTCACGCTGATTCGTAATACCAATCCCAGCAATGTCCTTCGATGAAATATTCGTTTTCAGTAACACGCCCGCAATAACCGCTAAAATCGAAGCCCAGATTTCGTTCGCATTATGCTCTACCCAACCCGGCTTCGGAAAAATTTGCTCGAATTCCTTCTGCTCCACACCGATAATTTCGCCCGTTTCATCTACAATCATCGCTCTTGAACTCGTCGTACCTTGATCTAATGCTAAAATATATTTTTTCTCCATCTAAAATTCCCCCTTCAAAATAAGTATGTCATTTTTTCTAATTTTGTCACGCTTTTTGCTTTTTATCAAGTTGCATGGTGAATAGTAAAATCACAAGGAATAGAGCAACAACTATCCACAGCCAAATTCCGAAATCCTCATTAACAATCGCGTTATAGCCTAATCCACCAAGCGCCCCGCCGACAATCGGTCCTAAAACCGGAACCCAAGAATACGCCCAGTCAGAGCCACCTTTTCCAGCAATCGGCCAAACGAAATGCGCGATACGAGGTCCAAGGTCACGAGCTGGATTAATCGCATAACCCGTCGTTCCACCAAGCGACATCCCGATAACAACAATCAGCCCACCGACAACCAGTGGATTCAAGCCATCCGAAAAACTATTAGCCCCAATCGATAGAAGTCCGAAAATCAGAACGAAAGTACCCAATGCCTCACCGAAAAAATTCGATGTATAATGACGGATCGCCGGCGCCGTGGAGAACACGCCTAATTTTGTAGGTTTGTCTTCCGTTTTTGCCCAATGCGGGTAGTAATGAAGCCATACCAGCGTCGCGCCGATAAAGGCTCCGATAAACTGCGCAGATATGTACGGAAAAACATCTGCCCAAGGAAATTTACCAGCTAAAGCCATACTTAATGTTACCGCCGGGTTTAAGTGAGCCAAACTCATATAACCGGACACATACACACCCATTGTAACCGCCAATCCCCAAGCAATCGTGATGACAATCCAACCACCCGATTCCGCTTTGGAACCTTTCAGCGAAACGCCAGCAACCACGCCTCCGCCAAATAACACTAGGATCATCGTACCCAGTAATTCTCCTAAAAATTGTGTGCCAATACTTGTGTCCATTTATTCCAACTCCTTTTGATTTTTTGGTCTAGACACCGCAACATAACACGCCCCTTGTTACTTATCGCCTGTAACCCTTTTCTTCATTTATTTCAAAAAAAGAATGACAACCAAAACTAAGCACCGCATAAAAGCAGACTTATAGACGTTTTGATTGTCATCTCTTCTCCTGACAAATTTATTAACTTAAAGCTATTAAACCATATCAAGAAAACGCTGTCAACCCTTTAGCCCCATAAGTTCGCTTGTGTTTTATTGCACTTGTCTATGGACTATACCCTAACAGATATGGCAGGTAAACATGATTTTCATGGAAAAATAACGAGAGTGTGGTTTGGAAGTATCATCTAGTAATATAATATGGATTAAAGGCTCCCTTTGTCAGAACGCTCCTACAAAAAGAGACCCCTCAATAGAAGGATCCCTTTAACATATTATGCTTCTTGTGCTACTGGATAAACACTAACTTTTTTCTTGTCGCGACCCATACGTTCAAAACGTACGATGCCGTCTGCTTTAGCGAAAAGAGTATCGTCGCCGCCGCGTCCAACGTTAGTTCCAGGATAAATTTTTGTCCCACGTTGACGGTAAAGGATAGACCCACCAGTCACGAATTGGCCATCAGCGCGTTTAGCACCTAAGCGTTTCGACTCGGAGTCACGTCCATTGGATGTAGAACCACCGCCTTTTTTATGGGCAAAATGTTGAATATCAAATTTTAACATGAAAATTCCACCTCCTACTTTTTGGAGTTAATCGTAATATAATCAGGATAGCTATACGCTAAAGATATCAATTGATGCTCCATGCCTTCCAGCAAGATTTGAACATCCTCACTAGCTCCTAATTCTTCAGGGACAGAATAATAAAGATAACCATCATCCTCTTCCATCACAGGTTCGACTCCCATTCTTTCACTAATCGCATTTACCATGCCAAAAGCAATCGAAGTAGCCCCTGCACACACTAAATCAGCACCTTGTTCGGCGAAATTTGCGTGTCCATCCATCTCAAAAGCAACGATTCGTTCCTCATGCCGAATAAAATCTACATGAATCATACGTATCATCCCCTTTACAAATTAAGCGTTGATTGCATCAATCGTTAATTTTGTATAAGGTTGACGATGACCTTGTTTTTTGTGATAGTTCTTTTTAGGCTTATATTTGAAAACAGTCAATTTCTTAGCGCGACCTTGTTTTTCAACTTTTGCTGTAACTGTTGCGCCTTCCACGAATGGAGCCCCAACTTTAACAGCGTCACCACCAACAAAAACGACTTTGTCAAATGTTACCACATCACCAACTTCACCTGCTAATTTCTCAACATAGATCTCTTGGCCAGCTTCAACTTTAACTTGTTTTCCACCTGTTTCAATAATTGCGTACATACTTGCACCTCCTCATATACTTAGACTCGCCATCATGAGGGGATTGTTAGAAAACAATGCTTGACCCTATTCTGAGCGGTTGTAGCATGGTGCGCTACAAACATAACATTAGAATGATACCATAGAAAGAAAGCCTGTGTCAACAACTATTATCAGTGCTCCACCTGCGATATCCGATAAAACGGCCGCACTTCATCCGCAATCATCCAATCAATATCTCCATCAAATGAAATTTCATCCAAAAAAGCATCCATGACATCCATCGTCACCGTCACAGCAACATACGACGGATCACTTGCAAAAACGCCTCTAAGCTCTCGCTCCATCTGATAAATAAGCGTCTGAACAGAAGATACATACCCACTTCCTTCACAAGTAGGACACATGCATTGCATTTCCTCAAGAAGTGATTTCTGTCGTTTGCGTCGCGTCAATTGCATCAAGCCATTCTCAGAAAGCCCCTCCACACGAACCGTTGTTGTATCTAAAGAAGCCACTTCTTGCATTTGTTCCTGCAAACTATCTAATTGAGCTCGACTCATCCCACCAATAAAATCAACTAAAATAAAGCCACTCATGTTTCGCAATTTCATTTGACGACCGATTTCTTCAATCACCGCCAGATTAACATCAAACGCAACTTCATCCACTTCTTTTTTCGATTTATAATTACCCGAGTTTACATCAATCACCCACATAGCCTCGGTTTTCTCGATAACGATCGAAGCACCATTTTTTAAGAATACAGTCGGGCGCAACAACCGATTAATCGCCACTTCAAGATTATAGGCAGAGAAAATCCCGCCCTTTTCACGAAAAAGCGACACATTAGAAAATTGCGTTTTCAGACTACTATAAAGTGTAGCATCATCACAAATAATCTCTGTCTGTTCGTCCAGAAGCGGATTACTATGCAACATTGTTGGGATATTAACCATCGCTTCTTGAATTTTCCGATTAGCCCCTTTAGCTCGAGTCATAAGTTCTTCCATTTCACACCTAGCTTGTACAAGATTTTCTTTTATTTCGTCAGGGCTAACATCAACCGCCGCCGAACGGAGAATAACTCCTTCGTTATCTAGTAAAAGCGGCGCTACCAGTTGCTGTAATCGAACTTTATCTACTTCTTTTATTTTCTTGGATATCGCTAAAAACGGTTTCCCGTAGCTGTACACCACAGAACCACAAGACACTTCAATCATGGCTGTGAGTAGCGGAGCCTTCGTTACGCTTCCTTCCCGCTTTACTTGCACCATTAATTTCAGCCCTTCATGCAGGCGATATGAATCCGGAATATCCTGCAGATGAATAAACGCATTCTCCTTGTAGCCTATATTTACAAACGCAGCGTTGATTTTTTTGTTTATTTTTGTAACCGTTCCTAAGTAAATATCCGATACTTTGGGCTCCGTAGTTGGCCTGATAATATCCAATCCCACTAAAACCTTATCTTCTAAAAAAGCCACCCTTTTTTCTTTCCCCATAGCGTTAATAACAATTCTCAATGCCATGCCTCCCAGACACAATATTTTTTAATATTTCTATACCACACTGCCAGGGATGTTCTAGATACTTCATATTTATCTGCTAGCGCTTGCTGGTCAAAATCCTTTAACTCTGGGTATCGATTCGCAATAACAGCATATTCCGCAGCACCAACAATCGATTTAAAATCCACATTCTTTTTAAATGTATTCGGGTATGCATCAAAAAAGTTTCTCAACAAGCCTTGTATCTCAGCACCCACACTAACATCATAGCGTCCCACTGCTAATTGTGAATACATCCATACTTCTGGCATATCAAACACAATTTCATTTACATCTATCGTAGATTCTTCCATCGAAGCACTGATTGTTTTTTCCCAAGCTAATATCTCACTTTTTTTAACACTGTACGCTTTAGTAAGCACTTCCATAAACTTTTGTCTATCGGCAGGCATTAAAAACATATAGTTCGCCGTGGCAACAACTGCTCTTATTTCGTCATCCGACAACACTTCTACATGTGTCATAACATGATTAATAATTTCAAAATTGGTCTGTTCATCCTGTTTTTCGATTGGCACAGGATTCCTATCTCTATACTGTTCTATAATTTTATGTGTATCTTCTGGTTTCCATCCATCCATAAAAATTCCTCCTGTAGCAAAAAAGCTGGTTATTGACGAGAGGCATCAACGTCCCCATCAATAAATCCAACTTTTATTATCTGTCTAATCAATTACCACCAAATAAGATTTTTAAGCGACTAAAGAATCCTTGTTTCTGTTCGTCAATCGACATCAATGGAATAGATTCACCAAGCAGTCTACGGGCAATATTCCGATACCCGATACTTGCTTTATTGCTCGCTTGCATAGAGACTGGCTCACCGCTGTTAGAAGAACGAATAACCTCATCATCATCAATAATGATACCAATCAACTCGATAGACAAATGCGTCGTAATCTCATCAATATCCATTACATCACCATTTCGCATCATTTGTGTCCGAATACGATTAATAATCAACTTAGGCGCCTCAATGTCCTCTTGTTCTAGCAAACCAATAATCCGATCCGCATCACGAACAGCTGAAATCTCAGGTGTCGTCACAACTAATGCACGATCCGCACCAGCAACCGCATTCTTATACCCCTGCTCAATTCCAGCCGGGCAATCAATAAGAATAAAATCATAATCAGGCTTCATCTGCGCAATTAACGCTTTCATCTGTTGGCCTGTAACCGCACTCTTATCCGTTGTTTGCGCTGCTGGTAATAAAAACAACAAATCCTCAAATCGCTTGTCCTTTATAACTGCCTGATGCAATTTACAACGACCCTCCACAACATCTACAAGGTCATAAATAATTCGATTTTCTAAACCTAAAACAACATCGAGATTTCGAAGTCCTATATCCATATCGACTAAGCACACTTTCTTGCCTTGCAATGCAAGCGCTGTACCAAGGTTGGCCGTTGTAGTCGTCTTGCCAACGCCACCTTTTCCTGAAGTTATAACTATAGCCTCACCCATGATTATTGTCCTCCTTGAAAATTAGAAATTTCTGGTCTAATTTTTCTTAAAATGTGTAAACTATCAATCGCCAGTTTACCTTTACCATCTATATATGCAGTCAGAATATTCTCTTCCACCCGACCTTTATTTTCCTCATCATCAAATCCACGAATCTCACCGGCAATTCTAATTTGCGATGGATACTGGAATTTTCCAGTAACAACTGCTTTTGAATCCCCCTCAAAACCCGCATGAATAATGCCTTTTACATTCCCAAGAATAAAAATATTACCCGTTGCGCGAATGGAACCACCTGGATTAACATCTCCAACAAGTAATAAATCACCTGGCACATTAATTACTTGACCAGACCGAACCACTGTAGCCAGTGAAAAAATCTGCTCTTCTTCCTTCCATTTCTTTGCATCCTGTTTACTCATAACGTTGCTTGTAAAGCCACGAACTTCCATAGCACTATTTTCCTGAATAATAGTCCTGATACTCTGTTCTTCATCTTCTGTAAAAAGGCGATTCCCTATATGTACTTGAACAGTCAACTTTTGATCTTGAGATACTATTTTTTGCTGTTCCTTAAGGTGTTGCATTAATCCTTCTTCCAGTTCGACAATACTCGCTACATCACTCAAAAAAATGCTTATACCATCTTTCGTCCCTTTTATTTGGACATATTTTTTCAACTTACCTTCACCTCACAGCCATATATTTAGTATACACTAGAATTCAAAAGATTACTCCTCCATCATAATAAAACTATATCAGTCTGTAAAGCCCTTTTCAGTAAGTAAAATTACATTACTGAGTACGCATTCCAAATACATACAAGCAAACAGACTGATATCGACTTTCATTCTATTTATCTTCCATCGCTTCTCTTTAGTTTCAATAAAAAGCTTCTGAATGGGAAATACATAACTAAAAAGAAAGCTAGATTTAACAAAATCGTTGTCCATAAACGTTGATCCACAAAGGAAGCTAATGTCATATCGGTTCCACCAATAAGAACATAAAAACCGTACACCAAGCACTCTGTTAGAATCACATTAAAAACAGTTACAAGTCCCACCAACATAATATTACTTTGCAGAACTTTCATAAATTTATCCGTCAAATATACAACTAAAGGAAATATAGCGAAGTAAATCCCTAAAATCCCAGTGTAATAAATATCGAATACCATTCCAAGTACGAAAGCATAGATTAATGTAGTATTTCTACTATAAAAAGTGGTCATCAAAACGAGCATTACAATAAGAAAGTGTGGGATAAAAAATCGTTGTTCACCAAAGAACGCTTGACTAAACAACATGCTAGAGACACCTTCTAAAATAAAAATCGCGATTGCAATAAGTGGCATTACAACTACTTTTCTCATATTCATCAGGAGCCAGATCCTTCCGAATCATCGCCTTCCAATGTACGTTTCAATACAATGACATGACTCAAATCATATAAATCAGCACCAGGCTTCACAAGCGCAGTCTGAGATAACCCCATTTTATCAGTCTCCACTTTTTCAATTGTCCCAATAAAAATGTCAGATGGGAAAATTCCGCCTAAACCAGATGTGACTACCTTTTCGCCTTTAGTAAACTTCTGGTCTACTGGCAACTGCTTCATTTCTAAAAGTCTTTGTTCCGCATCATAGCCATTGATAATACCATAGGCTGCCGCTTTTCCTTGTACTATAGCAGAAATCCTATTCCTGTCATCCGTAGAACTAAGTAATTTCACTGTCGAAGATTTAGCACCAGTCTTAGTGACCTTTCCAATCATTCCCTCGGGGGTACGAACTGCCATATTAGGCTGCACTCCATCAACAGATCCCTTGTCAATTTGGATTTGTGTATTCCAGTTATCTGGGTTTCTTGAAATGACCGTCGCATTGATTGGCTCGTAATCGCTAAGATCCGCTTCAATGTCTAGTGATTTCTTTAGCTCTGCATTTTCTTTAGTTAAATCTGATACTTTACTTTCAAGTTGTGCCAATTCTTCTAAACGTTTTTTTAAATGCTCGTTCTCTGTGTATGTGTTTCTTAAGTCTTTTGCACCATCAAAAAAACCTGCAACAAAGCCAACTGGTTTAGAGACAATATTTTCTCCAAATCCCGCAACATCTTTCACAAATTGCTCTGGCCATGATGCTTTACTTTTCCCACTCAGTGAATATCCTACCAATGCTACTAAAACAATAATGGATATCAACAAGATAATTAAACGTTTATTTAAGAAAAACTGTGGCATAATGAACACCTCATCTCGTCAATCCTCTTCTTTTACAACTGTGCAATAGGTTCCAAAAATCCACCCAAAAATAAGTAAGCTTACATTAGTTCATTTTTTTCTTTTTGTATAGATCCATGTTTTCTAGTGACTTACCTGTTCCAATTGCAACACAATCAAGTGGATTTTCAGCAATGATTACTGGCATTTTGGTTTCTTCTGCAATAGCTGAATCCAAATTACGAAGAAGCGCTCCACCACCAGTTAGAACAATACCCTTATCCATGATATCCGCCGAAAGTTCAGGAGGTGTACTTTCCAAAGTGCTCTTCACAGCATCGATAATCGAAGCAACCGTATCGGCTAATGCCTCGCTTATTTCTTCAGGTGAGATTTCAATTGTTTTTGGTAAGCCTGTCACCAAATCGCGACCTCGGATGCTAAATGGTTCCAAGCCAAGATTAACAGGATCAGCAGAACCAATCTCCATTTTAATGGTTTCGGCAGTACGATCACCTATTAATAGATTATACTTCTTACGGATGAAATTAATAATGGCATCATCCATGTCGTCTCCAGCAGTTCGCTCTGAACGGCTAGTTACGATACCACCAAGTGATATAACAGCAACTTCTGTTGTTCCACCACCAATATCAACAACCATACTACCTGTTGGATCCCACACAGGTAAGCCAGCCCCAATTGCAGCTGCAAACGGCTCCTCAATAGTGTAGGCTTCCTTCGCACCAGCTTGACGTGTAGCATCTGTAACAGCGCGTTTTTCAACACCTGTTATTCCAGATGGAACGCAGATCATAACGCGTGGCTTACTCGCACTTGAGCCCTTACTCGCTTTTTGAATATAATATTTCATCATTGCTGCTGTTGTATCGTAGTCAGCAATAACGCCATCTTTCATCGGGCGAATAGCGACAATATTCCCTGGCGTTCTACCAATCATATTTTTCGCCTCACTACCAACTGCAACAATTTCCTGTGTATCTTTCTTCATTGCTACAACAGATGGTTCTCTTAAAACAATACTCTTACCTTTCATGTATACTAAAGTGTTTGCAGTTCCCAAGTCGATCCCAATATCTTTATTACCAAATCCAAACATTTATTAATCTCCTTTTCTCTTCTTAATTATCACTTTGTTCATGATTGCTGTCTCTCTATTAACTTATTAGTTCTTAAATTCCCAGCCCCAAAGTATTGTCTTTTAATAATCAGGTATGCTGATATCCCTTGATGTTTTATGTAAAAACAGATACACATAAACAACCATCTTATTATAACATAACTAAGAAGAACAGACATTAATTTTTGATGAGATACTTGAAATATTTATCTTTTCTTTAGAAATAGCCTTCTTGCTTTAAACTTGTGAACGTATTATTGCCAATTATGATGTGATCGATTAATGGAATTCCTAGTAAATCCCCAGCTTTTTTTAGCCGTTTTGTCACAGTGATGTCTTGACTTGACGGACTCGCATCACCTGAAGGATGGTTATGAAAACACATGACGCTTGCCGCAGAATACTTCATTGCCTGTTTGAAAATTTCTCTTGGATGAACCACGCTACTATTTAAACTTCCAATAAATATCGTCTCTCGGTGGACTAATCTGTTCCTAGTACTCAAAAAAACGCAGTGAAAATGCTCTTGTGACAGCATGCTCATTTCTTGCATCACTAAATCTGCACCATCTTGTGGCCCTCTAATTACTGGACATGTATTTACCTTTTGTTGTCCTATCCGCTTACTAATCTCAATTGCAGCCAGTACTTTCGCAGCTTTAGCAAGACCGATCCCATTTATTTCTGTTAACTCTTGCAAGGTTGCTTCTCTCATATCTGCTATCTCTGAATACTTTGCAATTACTTTGTTAGCCAAATCTACGACAGACTCCGTTCGACTACCCGTTTCAAGAATAATCGCGAACAATTCAATGTTAGATAGACTCGATACTCCTTTTTTTTGGAGTCGTTCACGAGGCTTTTCTGTGTCAGACATCTCTCTTATAAACATGTGCTTCTCCTCCTTTTAATTATACAGAACAAACTCCCAGAAAAAATCATTGACAAATGGACATAGCAAAAAACCAATCAGTATAAACGGAACAAATGGTATTCGCTTCTTTCTCATCCCTCTCTGAAATATAGTGACTATCCCAATTAAAATGGCTCCAGAGAACACGGCAATAATAAAGATAAATAAAGCTTCCTTCAAACTCAATAAAAAACAAAGCAATATTAGTAATTTTATATCTCCAAAGCCAAAGCCCTTTCTAACAAATAAATATATCCCAACAAACACTGCTGTGCCTATGATTAATTGGTACATATGTTGCAAAAGAACAGAGAAATCAATATACCCGTAATAGCTGGCACAACTAAAAAAGTAAACAAATAAAAACATGTTTGGTATATGCAAATAATATACATCGCTCACATACAGGATTAGTAATAGCGAAAATATAAAAATATAGAGATAAAATGAGCTTTCAAATCCATATACACTGTAGAGAATGCAGACAAATATAGGCGATAGTATTTCCACGATAAAGTAACTCCAACTCATAGGCTGATTGCAACACCCCGTACGCCCTTTGAGAAGGACAAACGAAGCAATAGGCAACATACGGGTGAGCTGTAGCTTTTCCCCGCAATAATCACATTCCGAAGATATTCTACGTAAAAATGGCTTTCGTAATGGATAATTCATGCCCACAACATGTAAAAAGGATGCTAAGACTAAGCTATAGACAGATAAGATAAAATAAATCATGCGACACCTCCAACTTCTTGGACACAAATATAGCATGATAAAATTTGACTGTCATATTGCCAAAATAGTTTTTTCATGTAGAATTGTAGCTAAAAATACAGATTTAGCCTAAGAACAAAATACGATTTTCGAGAAAAAAAGAAGCCCAAAATACTTTTATGTACAATTTACACGCATCAAAAATAATTATAAAATAACAAAAAAGACCCTTTAACTAGAGTCTCCCTTGTCTTAATAATGCAATAGTACTTTCCTAACTTCTGAGATAAAGTAGAGCGAACCTGTAACTAAGATGACCTCTTCTTCTCTTCTAGCTATCCAGTTACTAAGCATATCCTCCCAGTTCTCAACGGAAATAATATTATTGGCAATCGCGATTTGCTCTATCTCACCTTTAGTCAGTGCTCGAGGATAATCAAATGTGGTAAGGTAAATCTGTACATTTTCGATATCGTTTAGCAAAGAAATCATCTCAGTAAATTCTTTATCTTTCATTGCCGTGAACAGCACCTTTACAGGAACACTTTTGAATTTTTTTGCTGATTGGACCAATACTTTCATTCCTTCAAGGTTATGCGCGCCGTCTAAAAACACGATTGGATTATCATGTATTTGCTCCATCCGACCAGGCCATTTTGCTATTTTTAAACCATTTTTGATATTCTCATCTGTCATACTAAATTGTTGCTCTTTAAGTAATTCTGCTACCCTTATCGCAACTGCAGCATTATTTAATTGATGATCACCTATCAACCCGACCTCTATCTCCAGTATTTTTCGATTTGCCAGTTGATAAGTAAATAGTCCATCTGCCTGCTTCTGTGAAAAGAAATCAGTCCCTAGTTGGTATAGACCAGATTGACATTCCTTTGCTTTTACCGCGTACAATGCACGTATTTCTGGCTGTATCACACCGCTCACAATGGGGATCTGCCTTTTGAAAATACCCGCTTTTTCCATGGCGATACTTTGAAGTGAATTACCTAGAAATTCCATGTGATCCATACCTATCGTTGTAACAACAGAGACTAATGGTGTAATGACATTCGTGGAATCCAATCTACCTCCTAATCCGACTTCTATAACGCCAATATCGATGGTGTCATAATCAGCAAAATAAAGAAACATCATAGTCGTAATAATTTCAAATTCAGATGGATGACCCATCTCAGTTTGAGCTAGCTCGTCAGCCAGAGGTTTTATTCGATCACATAGTAGGACAATTTTTTCATCTTCAATAGGTTTAC
Organism: Paenilisteria newyorkensis; assembly: GCF_000766145.1. Classification (GTDB taxonomy): domain Bacteria; phylum Bacillota; class Bacilli; order Lactobacillales; family Listeriaceae; genus Listeria_A; species Listeria_A newyorkensis. The sequence goes on from NZ_JNFB01000006.1 coordinate 38,270, forward strand.
CATTGACACTAATTCGTTCGTTAAAGGTCTCGATATAAGGCGATGTGAACGTGCCAACCCGATATCCAGATTGTTCCAAAATATTACGAAGAAAAGTTAATGTTGATCCTTTTCCATTTGTTCCAGCAATGTGTACCCACTTATTTTTATTTTCTGGATTATCCAGCTTAGCAAGCATCCACTCCATCCGCATAAGTCCTGGCTTAATTCCCATACGTAGTGTTCCGTGTATCCATTCTAAAGCCTCTGTATAGCTTTTAAAACTCATATGCGCCATCTCTCCCCTATACTAAAAATCAGACCTCCTGCAAAAATACGTACACAGAAGGTCTGAAATAGTTCATTTAGTTATTTTTCAATGAATTAATTCTTTCTTCGACCAATAGTTTTTTCTCCATATAGTCTTTTTCTTTCGCTCGCTCTTCTTCAATGACATTGGCCGGTGCTTTTGCCATGAATTTCTCGTTTGATAGCTTTCCTTGTACACGTGAAACTTCTTTTTTCCATTTTGATAACTCTTTTTCTAATCGAGCAATCTCTTCATCCATGTTGATAAGCCCTTCAAGTGGCAAGTATATCTCCGCCCCAGAAACTACGGCTGTCATTGCGGTTTTCGAAGGCTCTAAATCAAATGAAATCGTAGTCGTCTCAGGATTACAGAAGCGCTCAATATAAGAAATATTTTTCTCTAAGATAGCTTTATGTGTTTCTGTTTTCGGTTTTAGTTGTAATTCAATTTGCTTGCTAAGCGGAGTGTTCACTTCTGCGCGGATGTTACGAACTGCTCGGATAACTTCCACAAGTAGCTTCATTGAGTCCGCTGCTTCTTTATCCACTTGCTTCTCATTTACTTTTGGCCAATCTGCAATGGTGATGGACGCCCCTTCATGAGGTAAGTTTTGCCAAATTTCTTCTGTTACGAATGGCATGAATGGGTGTAGTAATCGCATCGTATTATCCAACACATACGCTAGAACAGATCTGGTTGTTTTCTTCGCCTCTAAATCATCGCCGTACAGGGATATTTTTGCAATTTCGATGTACCAGTCACAAAACTCATCCCAAATAAAATTATAAAGCGTTCGACCTACTTCGCCAAATTCGTATTTTTCCGCAAGGTTAGTCACCGTTTCAATCGTTTCATTAAGTCGCGTCAGTATCCACTTGTCACTCACTTCTGTCACGTTTGATAAGTCGATAGCTTCGTATTTCATGCCTTCCATGTTCATCAACGCAAAACGGGAAGCGTTCCAAATTTTATTAATGAAATTCCAAGTTGATTCTACTTTTTCAAAGCTAAATTTCAAATCTTGACCTGGCGCGGTTCCTGTCGATAGCGTATAGCGTAGAGAATCTGCACCGTATTTCTCAACCACTTCTATTGGGTCAACACCATTTCCGAGTGATTTAGACATCTTTTTACCATCTGCATCTCTGACTAAACCGTGTATCAGTGTATCTTTAAAGGGCCTTGTATCCGTAAATTCCACTGATTGGAAAATCATTCTAGATACCCAGAAAAAGATAATGTCATATCCGGTTACAAGCGTACTCGTTGGGAAAAACTTTTGAAAATCCGGATTTTCCTCATCTGGCCATCCCATTGTTGAAAAAGGCCATAGTGCAGAGCTGAACCAAGTATCAAGTACATCTTCGTCCTGATTCCAGTTCTCAATGTCTGCGGGCGCATTTTCTCCCACATAGAGTTCACCAGTTTCTTTATGGTACCAAGCAGGAATTCTGTGCCCCCACCATAGCTGACGAGAAATACACCAATCGTGAATGTTCTCCATCCAAGAAAGATATGTTTTTTCGAAACGCTCAGGTATGAAGTTTATTTTTTCATCTTGATTTTCTTGTAATTTCACTGCTTGCTCTGCTAAGGGTTGCATTTTTACAAACCACTGCATGGATAAATAAGGTTCAACAACAGCTCCTGTACGTTCTGAATGCCCCACAGAATGAAGATGTGGCTCTTGTTTAATGAATAGCCCCAGTTCCTTAAAGTCTTCGATAATAGCTTTTCTCGCTTCAAACCGGTCCATACCATTATATTTTCCTGATGCTTCGTTCATTGTTGCATCCTCATTCATTACGATAACGCGGGGTAAATCATGGCGATTACCGACTTCAAAATCGTTAGGATCGTGTGCTGGCGTAATTTTTACAACGCCAGAGCCGAATTCGCGTTCCACATAGTCATCTGCAACAATTGGAATTTCTCGGCCAATGATTGGTAGTGTGATAGTTTTTCCGATGAATGATTGGTAGCGCTCATCTTTAGGATGAACGGCAACCGCTGTGTCTCCTGGAATTGTCTCCGGTCTTGTCGTTGCAACCTCAAGGAAGCCCGAACCATCTGTTAAAGGATATTTCAAATGATAGAATTGACCTTCCACGTCTTGGTGGATAACCTCGATATCTGATAGGGCTGTTTTAGCAACGGGATCCCAGTTAATAATGTATTGACCGCGGTAAATCAGATCTTTTTCGTATAGTGAAACAAAAACTTTTTTTACTGCATCAGATAGACCTTCGTCCAATGTAAATCTCTCTCTAGAGTAATCTAACCCTAAGCCGATTTTCTTCCACTGCTCTCTAATGAATGTAGCGTATTCTTCTTTCCAATCCCAAGCTTTGGATAGAAACTTCTCTCGACCAAGATCATAGCGAGAGATATCGCTTTCGCGCAGTTTAGCTTCCACTTTTGCCTGTGTAGCGATGCCGGCGTGGTCCATTCCCGGAAGATAAAGCGTGTCATACCCTTGCATCCGTTTCATTCGTGTTAGGATATCTTGTAATGTCGTATCCCATGCATGACCTAGATGTAATTTTCCTGTGACATTGGGCGGTGGGATAACAACGGAGTACGCGGGTTTATCATTTTTACCGTCCGCTTTAAAAAATTCTTGCTCAATCCACCAGTCGTATCTATTTTTTTCGATATCTTGCGGGTTATATTTGGTTGGCATATTCAGTTCAGTCATTGTTTTTCCCCCTATAAATTGATTTTCAGCATTTTTGAAGCACAAAAAAACTCCTCTCATCCATAAAGGACGAAAAGAGTATTTTCCGCGGTACCACCTTTTTACCGTACACAAAACCGGCACTTCATTAATTTAACGAGAGAAAGTTTCCCGATATCCCTTACTCTTTTTTCAGGGATACTGCTCAGAGGCTACGTTCGAATACTTTTCTTAGAGACTCGCACCAGCCGTCTCCTCTCTGTAGTAAGAAAAAATATTCTACTCTTCCTCATCCTTGCATTTACGAATATTTAGATTGGATTTATTGTATCAAATAAACGCAGAAACGTCAACGCAGTGCCTTCATAGCTGCTTCCATTGCTTCTAGTGTTTTTGCGATTTCTACATCTGTGTGTTCCGTTGAGATAAACAAGCCTTCATATTGAGAAGGTGGTAAGAAAACCCCATTATTGAGCATTTCTCGGTAGTAGTTAGAGAAATAAGTCAGATCCGATGTTTTTGCAGTGTCGTAATTTGTTACTTTTTGATTGGTGAAGAAAAAGCCGAACATGGAACCTGCTCTGTTGATAGAAAGTGGGACTTCATATTGCTTCGATAATACTTCTAGCCCCTCTTCCAGCTGATCTATCAGAGCTCTAAACGCATCATAGTGATGTGGTGTTAATTGTTTTAGTGTGGCATAGCCTGCGTTCATTGCTACCGGGTTTCCTGATAATGTTCCTGCTTGATAAATAGAACCTGCTGGGGCAATGTGTTCCATAATTTCTTTTTTCCCGCCGTAAGCGCCGACTGGTAGCCCACCACCGATTACTTTTCCAAGACAAGTGATATCAGGCGTGACAACATAAAGACCTTGTGCGCTATAAAAATCAACGCGGAAACCCGTCATGACTTCATCAAAAATCAGAAGGCTTTCATACTGAGTCGTCACTTCGCGTAGCCCTTCTAGGAATCCTTCGATTGGAGGCACAACGCCCATATTTCCTGCTACTGGCTCCACGATGACAGCTGCTATTTCTGCACCATATTTTTCGAAGACGAACTTTACGCTTTCTAAGTCATTGTATGGAACAGCTATGGTATCAGCAGCAAGTCCTGGCGTGACTCCTGGGGAATCTGGCAAGCCAAGCGTTGCAACGCCTGATCCTGCTTTTATTAGCAAGGAATCGCCGTGGCCGTGATAGCTTCCTTCGAATTTCACTATCTTATTTCTTTTGGTATAGCCTCTTGCTAATCGAATGGCGCTCATTGTTGCTTCTGTTCCTGAGGATACCATGCGAACCATTTCTACAGATGGGACACGTTCTACGACAAGTTTTGCTAGTTCGGTTTCGATTTCTGTCGGTGTTCCGAAGCTCGTCCCTTTCATAGCGGCATCGGTAACTGCTTTTATAACGCCTTCGTTCGCATGACCTAGAATTAAAGGCCCCCAAGATAGGACGTAATCGATATATTTATTGCCGTCGATATCGGTTAAATAAGCGCCTTTTCCATGCTCCATAAAAACAGGATTCGCGTTTACTGATTTAAATGCACGAACTGGACTATTAACACCGCCTGGCAATATTTTTTCTGCTTCTTTAAAGGCTTTGATTGAGTTTGTATATTTATTCATCTAAGCATCTCCTTTTAGATAGAGGGCAACGTCTTTGGCGAAATAAGTAATAATCAGACTCACGCCAGCACGCTTCATACTCGTCAGCATTTCCATCACAATTCGCTCTTCATCGATCCAACCGTTGGCGCTCGCAGCTTTTACCATCGCGTACTCGCCACTTACATTGTAGGCCACGACGGGAAGATTCGTTTGATTGCGCACATCTCTGATAATATCGAGGTAGGAAAGGGACGGTTTGACAATCAGGAAATCCGCGCCTTCTTGTTCATCACTTTTTGCTTCGCGCAACGCTTCAAGTCTATTAGCGGGATCCATTTGGTAGGTTTTTCGATCACCGAATTGAGGTGCACTATTCGCTGCATCACGGAAAGGACCATAAAAAGCGGAGGCATATTTCACAGCATAAGACATAATCGGGATATCTTGATAGCCTGCTTCATCTAGACCTTCACGAATAACTTGCACAAAGCCGTCCATCATATTGGAGGGGGCAATGATATTGGCACCAGCTTTTGCTTGGCTAACTGCTGTTTGTTTGAGCAGTTCTAACGATGCGTCGTTTTTTACTTCGCCATTTTTAATCACACCGCAATGTCCATGATCTGTGAATTCGCAAAGGCATGTATCTGCAATAACAATCATTTCTGGAGCTAATTTTTTCACTAATCGCGTGGCTTCTTGAACAATTCCATGGTCGTGATATGCGCCTGTTCCTACGTCGTCTTTATCGTCAGGGAGCCCGAACAAGATGATTGCTTTGATACCTAACTTGGTAAGCTCTTCAATTTCAGCCTCCAATTCATGTAAAGGGAATTGGAAAACGCCAGGCATGGAGCTCACTTCTGTTTTGGCCTCTTTACCTTCTTTTACAAAAATAGGATAAATCAGATCATCGGTATGTAAAACCGTTTCGCGAACAAGGTCGCGCATTGCGGCACTGCTCCGCAAGCGCCGATGTCTATCAAAATTTGGACTCATTGTCATATCTCTCCTTCTATTAATAATTCGCATATTTGTTGCATTGTATAGTTATCTGGCTCATATGCGACCGAAAAACCAGATTTTTTAATCGCCTCGGTTGTTACTGGGCCGATGGATGCGATTTTTAAAGATTTGATATCTCCGGTATAGCTTTTCAGAAAATGGCGCCATGCAGAAGGGCTAGCAAATATCGCGATATCGATGGGCTGGTAATGCATAACCGATTGTAACTGATTGATAGATTCTTCTGGAAAACCAGTTTCATAAATCACGCTTTCTTTGACTAAATGCCCTGATTGAGCGAAGCGTTTCGCAATTTCATCACGCGCGATATTGCTTTTTGGAAGGAAAATAAGTTGCGATACTAAACCAAGCGCTAGCCATTCTTCAATAAACACATCCGTTGTAAATAATGACGGATGAAAATGAGGCGAGTAACCGTATAAAGCAAGTGCCTCCGTTGTTTTCTCACCGATCACTGCTATTTTTATTTTTTTAGGGATTACTGCTTGTTGCTCAAAAAAATAACGAACTGTGTTTGCACTTGTGAATATAATCCAATCGTATTCGTCTAAAACCTCGTCGCACGGGTGTGGCCTAGTCTCAATCATCGGAACTGCCGAAGCACGAAACCCTGCGCTTTCCAACACATCTAGCCAAGGCATATTTTTCGAAGCTTCACGTGTTAATAAAACGTGTTTAGACATTATCTCTTAATCCTTGAATAACCTCTTTAGCACCAAGTTGGATAAGCTGATCCGCTACACTTAAACCAAGCGCCTTAGGGTCTTCTCCCTGTTCTGTAATTTGATAAAATAACTTGCCATCAACAGAACTAACCAGACCTTTTAACTCTAAAGAACCATCTTTTACAGTCGCGTGACCAGCAATTGGAATTTCACAACCGCCATCTAATGCTTTTAAAAGTGTGCGTTCTGCTGTTACGGCAAGGTTTGTTCCCTCATCATTCAATAGTGCGAGCATCTCTTTGACAACGGTATCATCTGCGCGACACTCAATCGCAAGTGCTCCCTGTCCAACAGCTGGTAAACAAATCGATTCATCCAAGAAAGCATAACCTTGCTCCAGCTTATCTAGCCAATCCATGCGTTTCAATCCAGCAACTGCTAGCACGATTGCGTCAAAATCCTCTTCCCGCAACTTCCTAAGCCTTGTATCAATATTCCCGCGAATGGGCTTAATGTTTAAATCTGGTCGTACATGCAATAATTGCGCAGCACGTCGCAAACTACTTGTCCCAATGACAGCACCATTAGCCAAACTATCTAAGCTATTTCCCTGCTTAAAAATAAGGCAGTCCAGTGGATTCTCACGTTTTGGAATGGCACCAATCATTAGTCCACCGGCTAGCTCAGATGGGACATCTTTCATACTATGTACAGCGAAATCAATTCGCTTTGCAATCAGCGCATCTTCTACTTCCGACACAAAAAGGCCCTTGCCACCAACTTTGCTCAATGTAACATCTAAAATACGATCGCCTTTTGTCACAATTTCCTCAATCTCAAAACTTATTTCTGGAAATTGTTCTTGAAGTTTTGCAATCACCCATTTTGTCTGCGTTAAAGCTAGTTGGCTGCGTCTTGAACCAACAATAATTTTTCGAGTCATGCTTTTTCACCAACTTTTTCTTTAGTTATTTCTATCGTTTCTTCTGTTTTTTGAAGGTCAAATATATTTTGGAAAACTTCAATGTCATGCGCGGCATCTGCACTTGTTGCCATCTCTTTTAATTCAGAAATTGGATGTTTCAGTAACTGATTAATGATACTCTTCATGTGTTTACCGACAATGACTTGTTCCCGATCTGATAGGTTTGGCAATTTATTCGAAAGACTCTGCATCGTTTCTGCTTGTAATGCCAACGCTTTTTCACGTAGATCTTTAATGATTGGAACAACGCCGAGCTGTTTCTCCCATTCATAAAAATTCACGCAAGCTTCTTCAATTTGTGCTTCGATTTCGATGACCATTGCTTGCCGTTGTTGTGTGTTTTCTTGGATGACATCACCTAAGTCGTCAATGTCAAACAACGTCACATTGGGAATCTCTGCACATGTCGCTTCAACGTTTCGCGGTAAAGCAATATCTATAATGACAAGCGCTTTTTCACGCTCAGCTATCATATTTTGGGTGATGATTGGTGTCGTTGCTGATGTGGAAGTAATGACAATGTCTGCATGCTTTAGTTGTTCGCTCAAGCTAGCGTAATCCGACCACTGGATACCTAACTTTTCTGCCACATCTTCCGCGCGCGCGCTCGTTCTATTTAACAGCGTGACATCAGCTATTTTGGCTCCAAGCATGTTCTGAATCGCTAGCACGCCCATTTTCCCAGCGCCGACAATGACTGTTTTCTTATTTGCAACATCCATACATGCTTTTTTCACGACTTCCACCGCGGCATAACTAATAGACACTGCATTTTCGTTGATTTTCATCGTATGGTGTACGTTTTTGGCGAAATGAACTGACTCGCGGAATAGTTGATTTAAAATTGTTCCCGTTGTTCCGATTGTTTGCGCGCTTGTGAACGCGTCCTTGACCTGACCAAGAATCTGCGTTTCACCGATAATCAAAGAGTCCAAACCACTTGTGACGCGATACAGATGTTTCACGGCCTCTTCTTCTTCAAAAAACAGCAAATAAGGCTCCAAAATTTGCATATCCATTTGGAACCAATTGGCTAAGAAACGCTTAATATAGTATCTTCCTGTATGGAGTTGATCCACCACAGCAAAAATTTCAGTACGGTTACATGTCGATATAATAACATTTTCTAAAATACTTTTTTCTTGATGCAAGGAAACCAATGCCATTTCCTCTTCTTCTGGATTGAAAGCTAACCGTTCTCGTATTTCGATTGGCGCGCTTGTATGATTTAGACCGACAGAGAGAATGTACATCAATAAGCCCCCTTTTTACATTAATAAATTCAAGCTTCATTCTATCACTTTTTAGAACGGGCGCCAACTTGTTCGCTTGTGAATAATCGCAACGACTTACTGCATTGCTTCTTCAATTAATTTCCAAGCTTCTTCTTTGCCCATCTTTGTTTCAGAGGAAAACATCACAAAACCATCTTCTGGATCGAAATCTAGTGCTTCTTTCACTATTTTCATGTTTTTATGCCATTTGCTACGCGGAATTTTATCAGCTTTTGTAGCAATAACGATAGCTGGAATCTGATAGTATTTCAAAAATTCATACATGTTCCGGTCATCTTCGGTTGGCTTATGACGTAAATCTACAATCTGAATCACTGCTTTAAGAGGCGTTCTGCTCGTCATGTATGTTTCAATCATCTCGCCCCATTTTTGACGTTCCTTCTTAGAGACTTTGGCAAAACCGTATCCTGGAACATCGACGAAGAAAAAGGAATCTTCAATTTTATAAAAGTTCAATGTTTGCGTTTTCCCTGGTTTTTGCGAGATTCTGGCCATACTTTTACGGCGAATCATCGTGTTAATGAAAGAAGATTTCCCGACATTCGAACGACCTGCGAGCGCAAACTCTGGCAAACCGCCATCTGGATACTGCTCTTTCCAAACAGCACTTATTACAAGTTCTACATTATTTATATTCATAGTTTCCACCTTTATCTAAAATGATCTTTTTTAAGTATAACGGAATTATGCAAATTAAGCAAAAAGGCTCTCCGCTGATGGGAGAACCTTCCTTGAAAACTAGATTTGCGATACTTCTGCTTGTACGCGTGCGATGAATTCGTCTAGTGGTAATGTTTCTGAATCTTTCTCGCCATATTTACGTACGTTGACTGTGTTGTTCTCTACCTCTTGATCACCGATAACGAGCGCATACGGGATTTTCTTTGTTTGTGCTTCGCGAATCTTGTAACCAAGTTTTTCATTGCGTTCGTCGACTTCCACGCGGAAACCGGCATACATTAACTTATCTTTCAGCGCTTTGCTGTGATCCATATGTGCATCGATGCTAACTGGGATAAGCTCCATTTGGATCGGTGCCAACCATGTTGGGAACGCGCCTTTATATTCCTCAATCAAGTAGGCAACGAAGCGTTCCATTGTTGAGACAACGCCACGGTGAATCACGACTGGACGGTGTTTTTCGCCATCTTCGCCGATATAAGTTAAGTCAAAGCGTTCTGGAAGCAGGAAATCAAGTTGGACAGTAGATAATGTTTCGTCTTTGCCAATTGCAGTTTTCACCATAACGTCAAGTTTTGGCCCGTAGAATGCAGCTTCGCCATCTGCTTCATAGTAATCCAAGCCCATGTCGTCCATCGCGTCTTTCAACATGCCTTGCGCTTTTTCCCACATCGCGTCGTCATCGAAATATTTCTCCGTGTTTTCAGGATCGCGATAGCTTAGACGGAAACTATAATCTGTAATCGCGAAATCTTTGTACACAGCTAAAATAAGTTCGACAACACGTTTGAATTCGTCTTGAATTTGATCTGGGCGAACGAATACATGCGCGTCATTTAGAGTCATACCGCGAACCCGTTGTAAGCCTGAAAGCGCGCCACTCATTTCATAGCGATGCATCATACCAAGTTCTGCGATGCGGATTGGTAATTCGCGATAACTGTGAATGTCATTTTTGTAAATCATCATGTGATGCGGACAGTTCATCGGACGAAGCACAAGCTCTTCATTGTCCATTTTCATTGTTGGGAACATGTCTTCATGATAGTGATCCCAGTGACCGCTTGTTTTGTAAAGCTCTACGTTTGCCATAATTGGAGTGTAAACGTGGTTGTAGCCTAGGCGTTCCTCTTTATCAACGATGTAACGCTCGATCACGCGGCGGATTGTCGCACCTTTTGGAAGCCATAGCGGTAAGCCTTGTCCAACTTCTTGACTATTCGCAAATAACTCCAACTCTTTACCAAGTTTGCGGTGATCACGCTCTTTCGCCTCTTGTTGCAGACGTAGAAATTCTTTCAAACCATTTTTATCGAAAAAGGCTGTTCCGTAAATACGTTGCAACATTTTGTTATTGCTATCGCCGCGCCAGTAAGCACCAGCCACACTTAGCAATTGGAATACTTGAATTTTACCAGTTGATGGAACGTGCACACCACGACATAGGTCGAAAAATTCGCCTTGTGTATAGATAGTCACTGTTTCCTCTGCTGGAATCGCTTCGATAAGTTCTAATTTATAGTTATCACCGATTGCTTTGAAACGTTTGATCGCTTCATCGCGGGAGACTTCTTCACGTGTAATCGGCAAATTTTCACGAATGATGTTTTGCATTTCTTTTTCGATTACCGGGAAAGTTTCTTCGCTGATCGCCACTTCCGTATCGACGTCATAGTAGAAACCAGAATCGATAGCTGGACCTACCCCAAAAGTAATACCTGGATATAAACGTTTTAAAGCTTGAGCTAGTAAATGCGCGGAACTATGTCGCAAAATTTGCAGCGCGTCTTCGTGATCCGGAGTCACAATTTCGATTTTTGAATCCTCAAGAATCGGTGTTACTAAGTCGACCAATGTTCCGTTCACTTTACCTGCTAATGCCTTTTTCTTGAGGCCTGGGCTGATGGACGCGGCGATATCTGCTGTGGAAACGCCTGCCTCAAATTCTTTTACTGCACCATCTGGAAATGTAATTTTCATTTTCTTCGACTCCTTCTTCCAATTTTTTAGACGAAACGCGGACTTCTTTCAAGCACATTCTAACTTTTTGGGGAACAAAAAAAGACCCATCCCTAGCTTATGCAAGGGACGAGTCTTTCAACACGTGGTTCCACCCAAGATTCAAGAATTCCGAAAAATTCTACTCTTGTCACAGTTAACGGTGTGATCCGTCTCAAACTACTACTGGGAATACCCAATTTCGAATGAAAAGTTCAAAGGGGGTCACTTTACTGGCTAATTAGGAGGTTCTCAGCAATGCCTCCTTCTCTGTGAATCAGACGCTAATAAAATGTTGTCCTTATCAATACTTGTTTCATCATTACCTGTATTATAAATCGGATTGGACAAAATGGCAAGCTTTAGTACTAAAAAATTTAATAGCGCCTATTTCTGCCATCCAGTTCTACTTCTTTCGACAAGTAACGAATCCGTTCCATAATTCGGCGGGCCTTCATGCGTTCTTCCGTGCCATTATTCGAAAACATCAAGTGGTTTTCTAGATGCTCCATACTGTAATTAGACGAGAAAAACGTTGGCAATTCTTCTTGCATCCGGAACTGCAAAATGGCTCCCAGCACTTCATCACGCGTCCATGTCGTCATCGATTCCGCGCCAATATCATCTAACATCAAAATATCGGTTTCTTTCGCGAACTGGATTTTTTCACCGACGCTGTTATCCGCTATCGATTGCTTGATTTCACGCATAAATTCTGGTAGATATACGAGCGTTGTTGAGATTCCTTTTAGCGCCAAATCCTTTGCCATAGCACCAAGTAAATACGATTTTCCCGTTCCGAAACTGCCGTGAATATAGAGACCTTTTTGCATACCAGTGGCGCCTTTTTCATAGGTGCTTAAAAATTCACCAGCCGCTAAAAATGCCGCACTACGCGACTCATTATCGATTGAAAAATCATCCAATGTTGCCTCCATCACTTGCTTCGGCATATATAGAGACCGGATGCGTTTTTCTATCGCGCGCTGTCGGTCTGCCTGAATTTTCTCCTCGGTCGGGTAATATGTGACCGTGATATAGTCGCCGTTCAAACTAAGTCGCGGCGCGTAACCAGGCATCAATGTATCTTCTTTTTGCTGATACTTCTCGTGCTCCGTCATAAATTCGTAAAGCTTGGATAAGTTCTGATTGATGATTTGTTCGTTTAGCTCTGATTGGTGCTCGTTTAGAAACTGCTTCACCGGCCCATAAGCAAAAACTTGCTGCTTCAATGTTTCATATTGTTTTTCAAAATCGCGACCTTGGAAGAGCTGACCGAGCGTTCTTTCGATTTTATCCATCTTCGTCACCTACCTTCTTTTAAGCGTTTTTTCATCTCTTCAACTTGCTTGTCGAGCGTCGATTTTTCGCGGACAGTCATTTCTTTTTCAACTGGTTTCACTTCTTCTTTATCAAACCAATCTGGCAAAATTTCTTTGCGTCCTGTTTGATTGAATTTACGGTTGTTATTGCGATAATTGGCCGGCGGTTTCTGCGTGCCTTCTTCTTGAAGTTTCTTATATTTTTCATGCTCAGCCCAAGCCATTTCCATCGCTTCTTTGGCGGTCTGTACTTTTTTACGTTTCCAGTGAGCTGCGATGGTCATCATGTAGTTTTTAGAAATTTTACCGTCTAGTCGAAGCAAAACATATTCAATCAATACATTCATGACTGGAATCGGCAAATTCTGTTGCGCCAAAACTTCATCAATGACTTTAAGGTCGGTCTCTGCAGGCACTGCCCCATCGCTAATATCGACCATCAATTGATATGGCGTCACGTTTTCCAAATAATAAGCAAGCGCTTCTGTATCCGACGCACCTTCTTGCGGCTGCAGATCTTGTGACGCGACTTTAGGCTCGGTTTTCGCTTTTAATTCCGGCAAGCGGTTATGTTGCAACTGGTAGCCATCTCGTACAATTTTGCGCAAATAGTCTAGATCTAGCGAACCGTCTGCTTGCACCGATCGATACAAATAATGCACCATATCGAGCTCTTCCACCGCATAAATCGCGTGCAGTTTCAGAATGCACGCGCGAACTTCTTCCGTCACCGCATTTCGTGATAACATCGTCGGCGATAAACTTTGGAGCATCACCGCAAAATCAAATGCTTTGTCATCGAGCGTGACACCTCGCGATACCGCACGCCCAACAGGTTCGCCATTCGCGACCGTACTCACCGGCAATTCGCTCCCTTGAAACGTCTCAAATACATCCTGAAACGAACGCGTCACCTCATCAAAACCATCTTCTGACATCGGTTCATCGGAAAAAAAGCGGCGCAATCGTTGGTACTGTGCGTTTCCAATTTTGCTATATAAATAAATATTCAATAACCCGTCGGAAAAAAACTGCTCAGGAGAAAGCGGTGCTGCCATTTCGTATATGTAATGTCGGGATTCGCCGGTCGTCTGCACGAAACTCCGCAACAAGCCCAACCCCTCTAGCTTCAATCGTGCTTGGAAAAGGTTCGACAAGCTGATCCCGAGCAAGTTTAGCAGCTGGGTATGACTATGGCTCTCGGACCAAAGGCGGTTCTCCTCCACCTCTGTGACAAGCGTGTCGTAGAGCGCCAAACATTCTGCTCCCATTAGCGGCTGATATAAAAAAGTCATGATTTTGCGGTCTTTTTCTGATAAAACACCATTCGCCTTCACTTGATAGCTATCGACCGGCTGTAACTCCATCCAAAATTCTGCCACTCTACTTCACCTTTCTTACTCCTATTTTGTCTTATTCATTAAATCTTTTAGTTCTTCCACAAAAACGCTGATATCCTTGAACTGGCGGTAAACCGAGGCAAATCGCACATAGGCAACCTCGTCTAAAACCGCCAATTTATCCATTAATTTCTCACCGATCAAATGCGAAGATACTTCACTTTCACCGATGCTTCGTAGCTCGCGTTCGACTGCGTTCACGACGTCTTCCAATTGTTCCACGGAGACCGGCCGCTTTTCACAAGCACGAATGAGGCCGCGCAATATTTTCTCTCTGGCAAACTCTTCACGAACACCGTCTTTTTTGACGACGATAAGCGGGCTTTCTTCTACTTTTTCGAATGTGGTGAAGCGAAAGCCGCACGTTTCACATTCTCTGCGACGTCGAATGGAATTGCCATCATCCGCCGGTCTTGAATCCACAACGCGTGAGCTATTGCCTTTACAAGATGGACATTTCATTGTCATCCACTCCTATTTTATGTGATTCCTTTTCCCTAGTATACCACGACTCCCACCAAAGCTTCTACTTTGAAAAGGTGCGGACTAGCGCGCTTACTTGTTGTTCTGTTTCGGCTAAACTCTGTGAATTATCAATCACAATATCTGCCTGTTTTATTTTTTCAGCTAGCGGTAATTGGCTGGCGATTCTAGCTTGTGCCTCGCTTTTCCCTAAATTATTCCGCTTCATCAAACGCTCTAATTGCGTCTTTTCATCCACAAAAACAACGACAATCGTATCTACCATTTCTTGCAGCTTACTCTCTATCAAAAGTGGAATATCAAAAACGATAATATCATGTCCAGCGGCTATCCATCGATCCCGTTCAGCCAACATCCAGCGCCTTACAAGCGGGTGCACAATCGCGTTTAAAACTTCCCGCTTCTCACTATCGTGAAAAATAATGCTACCCAACTTCTGCCGATCAAGCTCCCCGTTCTCTTGAAAAACCTCCGCGCCAAAAGTGGCTCTGATTTGCTTCGCGCCTTCCGTCCCAGCCTCGACAACTTTTCGAGCAGCGATATCCGCGTCAACAATTGGAAAACCAGCTTCATGAAGCATCTGACTAACCGTGCTTTTCCCGCTTGCAATTCCGCCTGTTAATCCAATAATATAAGCCATCCGCGTCACCTATTTCTGACATTTCGGGCAAAAATGCGTGCCCCTGCCATTCAGTTTGATTTTCACAATTGGCGTGCCACAAACCGGACACGGATTGTCTTTTTCGCCGTAGACTTGCAGTTTATCTTGATAACCGCCAATCTTTCCTTGTGAGTTCACATACGTACGAATGGTGGAACCTCCGAGTGCGACTGCTTCTGCCATGATTGACCTAGTACTCTCATAAAGTCGCGTGATTTCAGCTGGCGTTAATGTGTTCGCCGGTCTTTCCGGAAGTACCCGCGCCTGAAAACAAACCTCATCCGCGTAAATATTTCCGATACCCGCAACAAGACTTTGATCCAGCAAAACGGTTTTGACGGCGCGACCTGATTTCATTAGTTTCATCGCAAAAGCGCTCTTTTCAAACGTGTCGGAAAGCGGTTCTGGTCCGAGTTTTTGGATAGATTTGGTGAGTCCTTCTTGCCCTTTTAATACGAGTTCCATCGTGCCAAACTTCCGGACATCAAGGTAGCGTAGTTCTGTGTTATCCGTGAAGTGGAACGTGACGTGTGTGTGCTTGTCCACTGGATCTGTCGCATTATTGAGACGGTACTTGCCCTCCATGCGCAAATGCGATAAAAGCGTGCCATCCGTTGTGTCGATTAGCAGAAACTTGCCGCGACGGCGAACGGCTTCGATTTTTTGCCCGATCATATTCCCAACAAATTGTTCTGCTGGCATGCCGACGATCATCTTTGGAACGCCGACGATAACTTGATCGATTTCTTTTCCTATAACAAGTTCGGCGAGTGTTGCCCGAACGTTTTCTACTTCTGGTAATTCTGGCATGATTTTAACCCCTTACTTCTGTTATTTCGCGTCGTACCACGTGTCTCCGAAAGAACTATCGACTTTGAGTGGGACAGAAAGCGCGACGGCATTCTCCATCACATCGGGAACGATTTCTTCGAGTTTCGCGATTTCGCTTTCTGGTGCTTCAAAAATGAGCTCATCGTGCACTTGGAGTAGCAAACGTGCTTCGAGTTTCTCCGAGATAAGACGGTCATTCATGAGAATCATCGCTTTTTTGATAATATCCGCGGCACTTCCTTGAATCGGTGTATTCATCGCGGTTCTTTCGGCAAATCCACGAACGTTGAAGTTGCGACTCGTGATTTCAGGAATATAACGGCGACGATGCAAAATCGTTTCAACATAGCCTTTTTCCTTCGCAGAACGCACAATTTCTTCCATGTACTCTTTTACGCCAGGATAACTCGCAAAATAACGATCGATAAAATCCCGTGCTTCTTTCCGCGTAATACCTAGATTCTGCGATAAACCGTAATCACTAATGCCATATACGATACCAAAATTGACGGCTTTTGCTTGGCGGCGCATCAACGAATCGACTTCTTCCTGCTCCACGTGGAAAACGTCCATCGCAGTTTTTGTATGGATATCATAGTCGTGTTTGAAGGCGTATTGTAGGTTCTCATCTTCTGAAATATGCGCCAAAACGCGTAGTTCGACTTGTGAGTAATCCGCAGAAAAAATCTTCCAACCTGGTTCAGATGGGACAAAGACTTGACGAATTTTGCGGCCTTCTTCCAAACGAATCGGGATATTTTGCAGGTTCGGGTCAACAGAGCTCAAACGGCCTGTTTGCGCCAATGTCTGGTTAAAACGCGTGTATACTTTTTGCGTATCTTGATGTGTCACTTTTAGCAAGCCTTCGATGTAGGTTGATTGGAGTTTGCCAAGTTGACGGTACATCAGGATGCTTTCAATGATTGGATGCGATCCTGCCAGTTTTTCAAGGACGTCGGCGGATGTGGAATAGCCTGTTTTCGTTTTCTTTTCTGCTGGGAGCCCTAGATTTTCGAACAGGATAACGCCTAATTGTTTCGGCGAATTGATGTTGAATTCAGATCCTGCATACTCATGAATCGTTTTTTCGAGTTCGCTTAATCGGCCTGCCAACTCAACTTTCATATCTTCTAGACGCGCCGTGTCCACTTTGACGCCGTACATTTCTATTTTCGCTAAAACCTTGGATAGCGGTAATTCGAGGTCTTCAAATAAGCCTAACTGCTCATTATTTTCGAGTTCCGTACGCATTTTTTTCTCTAATTCGGAAACGGCGACAACTTTACGCGCCAGATGTTCCGCAACAATGGCTTCTTCTGGAATCGCGCGTTTTGCCCCTTTTCCGTACACCAATTCATCCGTTTTCACCGCGTCGAAATCGTGACTCACTGCAACACTCGCAAAATCACCAATCGTGTCGGATGGGTTGAGTAAATAAGAAGCGAGCATAATATCGAATTCGATACCGTCGACCGCAATATCAAATTTGGAAAGCCCGACAATCGTTTTCTTCGCATCGTATACGACTTTTTCTTTTTTCGGATCTTCCAGCCACGTTTTCAATGCTGGAGACTTTGTGAGCGCATCCGCATTTGCGAAAAATGTACCCGCTTCCGAATGAAACGCAATCCCAATAAACGGTGCCGTATGGTAGTTGTCATTATCCAATTCGACATAAATCGCGGTTTTGTCGCTCAGATGTTCCGCCGTAATCTCATCTACTATTTCAAACGAGAGGCTCTCCATTTCTTTCTCCGGTTCGCTCGATTCCCCCTGTATATTTTTCAAAAGTGTCGCAAAACCAAGTTCTTTCAGTAACGGCACCACTTTTTCCGTATCGTAGCCAGTATATTTCAGATCCGCGACTTTAATTTCTAGTGGCGAATCCGTGTTGATTGTCGCCAATTCTTTACTCATTACGGCTGATTCTTTATTATCCATTACTTTTTCTTGTAGCTTTTTACCCGAAATTTGATCGGCATTGGCTAGTACTTCTTCTACCGTGCCAAATTGATGTAGTAATTTTAATGCCGTTTTCTCGCCGACGCCAGGAATTCCAGGAATATTATCGGAAGCATCGCCCATTAAGCCTTTCATATCAATGATTTGCTCCGGCATAAGATCATATTTTTCTTTCAAACTCGCCGGTGTATTTTGCTCCATATCCGTGATGCCTTTTTTCGTAATATACACCGTTGTTTTATCGCTCGCGAGCTGCGTTAAATCGCGATCCCCCGTAATCACAACGACCTCTAGCCCGTCTTTTTCAGCGTGTTTCGTAATCGTTCCAATAATGTCATCCGCCTCATAATTCGGCAGTTCATAGCGCGGAATCGAATACGCATCCAGCAACTCGCGAATAAACGGAAACTGCTCAGACAGCTCACTTGGCGTCTTCTGGCGTCCACCTTTGTACTCTTTATACTGACTATGCCGAAAAGTCGTTTTCCCCGCATCAAAAGCCACCAACACATGGTCCGGCTGCTCTTTTTCCAACACATTCATAATCATCATCGCAAAACCATACACCGCGTTCGTGTACACGCCCTTATCATTGCTCAAAAGCGGCAACGCGTAAAAAGCACGATTCGCGATACTATTTCCATCAATTAGTACAAGTTTATTCACAGGGATTCCTCCTCAAAATTTAGCGCTCATTATGTCCATTTTAACATAGAAACACTGAATGCGCCTTTATTCAGGCACACAAAAAAACCATGTTTTGAAACAAGAGCCACACGTTCTCTCTCACTTCAAAACACGGTATCCTTTATCGCTTAAAAATTACGAATCAACGCATCTGCAAACTCGGAACATTTCACTTCTGTCGCGCCGTCCATCAAACGTGCGAAGTCGTAAGTAACCGTTTTGTCAGCGATTGTTTTTTCCATCGATTTAATAATCAAAGTCGCCGCCTCGCCCCATCCGATATGCTCGAGTAGCAACGTCCCAGAAAGGATAACCGAGGATGGATTCACTTTGTCAAGGTTTGCGTATTTCGGAGCCGTACCATGCGTCGCCTCAAAAATCGCATGTCCCGTCAAATAGTTAATATTCGCACCAGGCGCGATACCAATGCCGCCAACTTGAGCCGCGAGCGCATCAGAAATATAATCCCCATTCAAGTTCATCGTCGCCACAACATCAAATTCCGCTGGACGTGTCAAAATTTGTTGTAAGAATATATCCGCAATCGAATCTTTGACTAAGATTTTACCTGCCGCGAGTGCCGCGTCTTGCTTCGCATTAGCCGCGTCCACACCTTCTGCTTCCACGATACGGTCATATTCAGACCAAGTGAAGACTTTATCGCCAAATTCGCGTTCTGCAAGGTCATAGCCCCACGTTTTGAACGCGCCTTCTGTGAACTTCATAATGTTTCCTTTATGCACAAGCGTCAATGATTTGCGGTTTTCTCTAATCGCATACTCAATCGCCGCGCGAACTAAGCGCTCTGTGCCTTCTTTTGAAACAGGTTTCACGCCAATTCCTGATGTTTCAGGGAAACGGATTTTATTCACGCCAAATTCATCGCGCAAGAAAGCAATCAATTTCTTCGCTTCATCGCTGCCTTCTTTAAACTCAATCCCAGCATAAATATCTTCCGTATTCTCCCGGAAAATAACCATATCTGTATCCTCAGGACGCTTCACCGGAGATGGAACCCCTGTAAAATAGCGAACCGGACGCAGGCATACGTATAGATCTAATTCTTGACGTAGCGCCACGTTTAGCGAACGAATTCCACCCCCAATTGGCGTTGTAAGTGGTCCTTTAATCGCGATTAAATATTCATCGATTGTATCGAGTGTTGCTTGCGGTAACCATTCGCCCGTTTGATTGAACGCCTTTTCTCCCGCTAAAACTTCTTTCCAATCGATTTGCTTCTCGCCGTTATATGCTTTTTCAACAGCCGCATCAAGTACGCGCTTAGCGGCACGCCAAATGTCTGGACCTGTGCCATCGCCTTCGATAAACGGAATTACTGGATTATTTGGCGTTTTTAAAACACCGTCTACTACTTGAATTTTTTCACCTTGTGTCAAATGAATTTCCCCCTCGCAAATTTTAGTCCCGTTCTGTGACAGGAATATAGTCTCTTGAATCTGGCCCCACGTAAATAGCACGCGGACGAATCAAGCGGTTATCACGGTATTGTTCAAAGATATGCGCCAACCAACCCGATACGCGACTCATCGCAAAAACAAGCGTAAACAAGTCGTGATCAATGTGAAGCGCGTGATAAACAGACGCCGAGTAAAAATCGACATTTGGTTTCAAGTGTTTGAATTCCCAGACTGCCTCTTCTACTTCCGCCGAAATATCGTAATATTCCGGTTCGCCTTTTTTCTCTGTAAGTTTGCGAGCCATCTCTTTCAAATGCATCGCACGTGGGTCTCCACCTTGATAAACGCGGTGCCCGAAGCCCATAATTTTCTCTTTGTTATCTATCTTATTTTGGATATATTCACGCGCATTGCCTTTTTCCTTGATTTCTTCAATCATGTCAATCACTCGCTCATTCGCACCACCATGAAGCGGTCCTTTAAGCGCGCCAATTGCAGCGGTTACTCCCGAATAAACATCGGATAATGTTGCCACACAAACACGCGCAGTAAACGTAGATGCGTTGAATTCATGATCCGCGTGTAGCACCAGCGCTTTATTCATCGCTTCGACTTCCAAATAAGTCGCATCTTCGCCAGTCAACATGTATAAAAAGTTCGCTGCCATACTCAAATCATTGCGCGGTGGAATCGGATCCAAACCACGACGAATCCGTGAAAATGCTGCCACAATCGTCGGCATCTTCGCTTGTAAACGAATCCCTTTGCGGTAAACAGCTTCCCCATCATCCATCTCCGCTTCCGTATCAAAAACGCCGAGCATCGAAACCGTGGTCCGCAAAACGCTCATCGGATGTAATTTTTGGTGATGTTGCAAACGCAAACTTGTAATAATCGTCTCAGAAACTGCCATATTTTCACGAATTTCGCCCGTAAATTTCGCCAAATCTTCCGCATTTGGCAGGCGTAAATGCCAAAGTAAATAAATAACCTCTTCAAATGTCGCGTTACTCTCCATCAGATCATCAATGCCATAACCAACATACGTCAGCATGTCATCTAAAATAGAACTAATCGACGTCTCCGCAACATATACATTCTCCAAACCTTTTGAAACCGTCATTATTTTTCCCCCTAACAATATAAAATTTAGCGTCACCTGCTATGTAGTTGTCTTTTTGTTCATTCATTTGAATAGAGCGACACCTTGCATGAGCACATAGGCGATTCCTGCTGCAATGACCGGCCCAGCCGCAACTCCGCGAAATAGTACCACCGCTAGAATCGTGCCAAAAACAAGTGATACTGTCACTTGTGGGTCTACCGCCATGTAGCCGACACCTTTTTTTGCCAAAATAGAAACAGCAATTCCCGCCAGCAAGCCAATCCAACCAGCCGCCGATTTAAAGGAATCGATTAAGTCTTTAAAACCAATTTGTCCCGTCGCAATTGGAATCAGGATAGCAACTGTAATAACTGTTACTCCCCAATTGATTCCTCGTGATTGTATCGTTTCCATAATTCTGCCATCCACATGGAAAAGTTTCAGCAAGATTACAACGGCAACCGCAATGATTAACGAGTTATTTTTTGCTAGTAATCCAAGTCCGAGAAATAAGAGTAAAAATAGCATACTTTCTGTAAACAAGAAGAACAAACCTTTCCTTCTGAGAAAACGTCAGATTAGTTGTATTATAACACATCTACACCCCTTGATGTAAAGCGATACTTATTGTATATCTGAAAATAGATAAGAAAAGCCAATGACCTATTATTTCATATCGAAATAGGTGAAGTTTCCTTGACTCATTCGGCGTTCTATCCAGCGATTGATGCGCGGTTTTATCCATGAGCGTATGAATGGTAGGAATAAGAGGAGTCCGCAGATGGATGTGATGATGCCTGGGATGACGAGTAGGATGCCAGCTAGGAGTAGACAAATCGTATCGAGTAGATATGGCGATATGGTTTTTCCTTCACGCATGTTTTGAGTAATGCCGCGCCATAAACGTTTTACGATGAAAATGCCAAAAGCTGTGGAGGCGATTTGGATGAAAAGTAGTGGCCAGAAACCGATCCATTGGAATAGGAGGATATAGGTAAGTAGTTCGATGACGCCATATGCGGCCCAGTAGTAGACTATTTTTTTCAAAATGGTGACCTCCTTTGTGTGGTTTCTTTTTATTATAGCGTAGTTTTGGGGAAATGAGAAAGATTAGAAAAACCAGATCGGCATCCGGGTTAGGGATGTGATCTGGTTTTGTGTTTTTAGTTTGGAGTAGTTCGTGACTTACGCCTCCGGATCCAGCTTTACACGCCAGACCCTCGAAATTTTCGTGCCCTCCGCAAAAGTCAAAAGAGGACTTTTACTGCGCCCCCTAACAATTTCTGTCGAGGTTAACGGGCTGTCTCAGCTTTTCATCCGATCCAGCTTCGGAAGCCAGACCCTCGAAATTTTCGTGGCCTCCGCAAAAACCAAGAGCGGGTTTTCACTGCGGCCCCTAACAAATTTTTTCGGGTCTAACGGGCTTCCTCAGCTTTTCTATTAATGAGTCGCCGTTTTACCATTATAAACATTACCTTGGCGTGCGTCGACAGTCACTGTTTCGCCGTCTTTCACAAGGTCTGTTGCGTTTGTTGCGCCTACGATTACTGGAATTCCTAGTGTGATTCCAACAACGGCTGCATGGCTAGTTAGGCCGCCTTCTTCTACAACTACTGCTGCACTCTTCTCGAATGCTGGTAACATTTCTTTGTCTGTTGTTTTAACAACAAGAATGCCGCCTTCTACAGCTTTGTCTAATGCTTCTTTATTCGATTTAGCAACGACTGCTTTACCGATAACGGAAGTCGAACCAATTCCGTGACCCGATACTGCTTTGTCACCGATTAATTGGATTTTCATTAGGTTAGTTGTACCAGATTCTGTAACTGGAACACCGGCAGTGATGATGATTAGGTCGCCTTGTTTGGCAAGTCCTGATGCTAGGGATTCTTTTACTGCAAGGTCGAACATGTCATCTGTATTAGCGATTGGTTCTGCTAGACGTGGGTATACGCCCCATACTAGAGAAAGTCCGCGACATACGCGTTCGTTGAAAGTCACCGCTAAAATGTGTGATTTTGGACGGTATTTCGAAATCATGCGTGCTGTGTGACCACTTTGCGTTGTTGCAACGATTGTGTGTACGTTCAAGTTGCGCGCTGTGTGACCAACTGCTTGACCGATTGCTTCTGTCATATCAGAATTTTGGTGAGCTTTTAGGGCAAATTTATCTTGAGCTACTAGAGCTTCTTCGGCACGTAGCGCAATTTTAGTCATCATTTGTACGGATTCTACTGGATAATCCCCAGCCGCTGTTTCACCAGAAAGCATGATTGCATCTGTACCATCAAAAATGGCATTGGCTACATCACTTGCTTCTGCGCGAGTTGGGCGCGGGTTACGTTGCATCGAATCTAACATTTGTGTTGCTGTAATAACTGGTTTTGCAAGTTTATTACATTTTTTGATAAGTTGTTTTTGTACAATCGGAACTTCTTCGGCAGGAATTTCAACGCCTAGGTCACCACGAGCAACCATTAGACCTTGAGATACTTGTAGGATTTCGTCGATATTGTCAACGCCCTCTTGGTTCTCGATCTTAGGAATAATTTGAACGTGTGTGGCGTTGTTTTCTTCTAGGATTTTCGTGATTTCAAGAACGTCTGTTGCGCGACGAACGAATGATGCCGCGATAAAGTCGATTCCTTGTTCTAGACCGAAACGGATATCGTTCGCATCTTTTTCTGTGATACCAGGTAGGTTAATCGATACGTTTGGCACGTTCACGCCTTTTTTGTTTTTAAGTACGCCTGGGTTTTGAACTTTTGTTACTAGTTCACGGTTTGCAGTGTCTTTTTCGATAACTTCAAGACCGATTAGGCCATCATCTAAAAGGATTGTTGAACCGATTTCTACGTCATCAAATAGTTCTGTGTATGTTACGGAGAATTTTTCTTTCGTTCCAAGGACTTCTTCCATTGCTACGCGAACAGTGTCCCCTTTTGAAAATTCTAATTTCCCGTTTTCCATATCGTTTGTACGGATTTCAGGGCCTTTTGTATCAAGTAAAATCGCTACTTCTGTTCCCGTAATTTTGACAGCTTCACGAATATTTTTGATACGCGCGCCGTGCTCTTCATAATCACCATGTGAAAAATTAAGACGACATACGTTCATCCCTGATTCGATTAATTGTACTAATGTTTCTACCGTTTCACTTGCAGGTCCAATCGTACAAACAATTTTAGTTTTTTTCATCTTTTATACTCCTCCTAAGAATACCTATTCATTCATTACTTATTATAAACTCATCCGCCCCATTTTACCAGTAACTTCACTAGCGTACAAGGGTTTTGTGAATTTATGTGCATGTTGACCAAACTTTTCATTCTTTTTTAGGCACGCTTTTATGTAGCCAGTTTTCATGCCTATTTTCATTTTAATCCGTAGGAAGAGGCTTCTAAGTTATGCAAAACTAGAAACCTCTATCGTTGTATTAAATTGATAGGATTGTTGCTAAATCAAACATTTCTTTATCAATCACGTGTTTTTGTTTTAAAACTTCTGTGATATCATTTTCGACGATTTTATTATTTTGGATGCCGACAGCAAGACCGCCACGGTTTTCCATTAATAAATCGACAGCACGCGCGCCTAGACGGCTTGCCAATACGCGGTCAAAAGCAGTTGGACTACCGCCACGTTGAACATGTCCTAGAACTGTTACACGCGCATGATAATCGCCAAACTCAGCTAATTGGTTCGCGAATTCATTACCAGAAATAACACCTTCTGCAACGACGATGATACTATGTTTTTTACCACGAGCAAGTCCTTTATTTAGGCGTTCGACAACATCTTCCATCACAAAATTGTGCTCAGGAACGATAATAGCTTCCGCGCCTCCTGCAAGACCAGACCAAAGTGCGATATCACCAGCATCGCGACCCATTACTTCAATGATAAATGTACGTTCATGACTTGTTGCTGTGTCACGAATTTTATCCAATGCGTCAAGCACTGTGTTTAAAGCCGTGTCAAAACCGATTGTAAAATCAGTACCAGAAATATCATTATCGATTGTTCCTGGAATACCAACTGTCGGGAAGCCACGTTTTGTTAAGGCTTCAGCTCCGTGATAAGAGCCATCTCCACCAATAACGACAAGGCCTTCAATACCGAATTTCTTCAACTGCTCGATGCCTTTTAGTTGACCTTCTTCTGTCGCAAATTCAGGATAGCGTGCCGAATAAAGGAACGTTCCTCCGCGATGTAAAAGATCCCCTACAGAACCTAAATCTAATTTATGAATATCTCCGTTTACTAAGCCTAAAAAGCCGTAATCGATACCATAAACTTCTAATCCTTCATAAATACCTTTACGAACAACGGCACGAGCCGCAGCGTTCATTCCTGGTGCATCTCCACCACTTGTTAAAACTGCAATACGTTTCATCAAAATCCCACCTCAAACAATGAATATATTTTTTCATCACATGGTTACATTCTACATCACTTTTCCTAAAAATGAAAGCAGGAATCTAGTTCTTTTTTCATGTTTTGTGAAACTTTTCATTAATTCCACCCGCGAATGGTGTGTACCAATTGCTTTTTATTAGGAATTGGTACTGGTTTATTACCCCTTGGTGGAGTAGACCAAACATCGTATAACACGAAACAAGCTAAAATAGCATAAAAATAAAAGCCAATGAAAGATGAGTCAAAACCTTTGCTTCACTCGTGCTTTCATGACCTTTATTATCATCTATAACTCTTCGTAAACACCGATTTTCTTAAACTTCTCATACCGCTGATCCGCTAATTGCTCGCCGTCAAGTGCTGACAACGAATTCAAGCTTTTACGGATGACTGCGGAGATAAGTGCGGCTTGTTCTTCCACGTTACGATGGGCGCCGCCACGTATTTCAGGAATGATGCCGTCTGTGATGCCTAACTCAAATAGATCTGCCGCCGTTATTTTCATCGACTCAGCAGCTTGTTTGGCAAGTCCTGCGTCTTTCCAAAGAATAGCTGCAGCGCCTTCTGGTGAGATAACGGAGAAAACGGCATTTTCTAGCATGTAGATTTGGTTGCCGACGCCAAGCGCCAAAGCACCGCCACTTCCACCTTCACCAATAACAATCGAAATAATCGGCACGGTCATATCGCTCATCTCGTAAAGATTACGCGCAATCGCTTCACTTTGTCCGCGTTCTTCGGCGGCACGGCCTGGATAAGCGCCTTTCGTATCGATGAAGCAGATAATCGGACGTCCAAATTTATTGGCTTGTTTCATTAAACGTAACGCCTTGCGGAAACCTTCTGGGTGTGGCATTCCGAAATTACGATGCAGATTGTCTTTCGTATCTTTCCCGCGTTGGTGACCGATAACCGTGACTGGTGTACCGTTAAATGTAGCGACACCAGCTATAATCGCTGCATCATCACCAAAATAACGATCGCCGTGCAATTCCATAAATTGATCAAACACAAATGGAATATAATCCAGTGTCGTCGGGCGTTCTGGATGGCGCGCGACTTGGAATTTATCCCAGGCAGACATATTGCCATAAATCGCGTCTTCTAGCTTACCAAGACGGATTTCCAACTTCACAATTTCTTTCGTCAAATCGACATCCGACTTCTCATTATACTCTTTGAGATCAGCAATCTTTGTTTGTAATTCTAAAATCGGTTTTTCAAATTCTAGCTCATTTGCCATCTGCTGCATCCTCCTTTTTTGTATGGATATCTAAGAGGAAGCGCAGTGTTTCGCGCATGTCAAGGCGTGATATAACCTCATCCAGCTGGCCGTGCTTTAATAAGAACTCCGCTGTTTGGAAGTCCTCTGGTAAATCTTCGCGAACCGTTTGCTCGATAACACGACGCCCTGCAAAACCAATCATTGCCCCCGGTTCTGCAAAATTATAATCGCCGAGTGATGCGAAACTTGCCGAAACGCCTCCCGTTGTAGGATGCGTCATGATGGAAATCGCCAATCCTCCGTGGTTACTGAAACGCTTGAAGGCAGCCGATGTTTTCGCCATCTGCATCAAGGACACCATACCTTCTTGCATCCGAGCGCCCCCCGATGCTGTAAAAATCACAAATGGAACGCCTAATTCATCGGCTTTTTCCACGGCGCGCAGTATTTTTTCTCCGACAACAGAGCCCATGCTGGCCATCCGGAATCTGGAATCCATCACGGCTACTACAAATGGCAGTGTCGCCATCGTTGCCGTTCCAGTCAAAATAGCTTCATTCAAGTCGGTTTTCTTCTTATCTTTTACAATTCGATCCATATAATCTTCAAACCCAAGCGGATTTGCCGTCGTTAAATTGCCGTCCAGCTCCGAAAACGAGCCCTCGTCTACTAAATAGGCGATTCTTTCTTGCGCCCCTAGCGAATGATGATAGCCACAATAGCTACAAACCTTCAAGTTCTTCTGTAATTCCTTGGAGTACATAATTTTCTTACATGAAGGACATTTCGTCATGATACCTTCTGGAACATCTGGCTTAGAGCCGTCTGAAGGAATCGTTGCATATTTCCTTTTCTTTGGTTTTGTAAATAAATCTCCTAACAAAGGATGAACCCCCTTTTGAAACAATCTCTTTTCTAATCAGCACTTCAACTATTTTTGTCCACTTTCCATAGTAGCATTTTTTGGCGCATTTGTCTTATCTAAATCTTTCTGTATTAGTACAACTTGGATGCCGATACCGGCTGTTGTCCTTTATTCAGTCACACTACTATACCATATTTTTTTTATTTTTTAAAAGGCTAACGAATGATAAAATTGCCATCTCCGAGAAGTTCCGTGATTGCTTTCGCTGTTTCAGAGCTCCCGTTAATGCTAAATTTCGGCTGTAGCTGCGTCGTTTTCTTCGTTGTTTCGTCATGTAAAATAACGCTGATATCACCGCGATTAGCCAGCAAAATCGACTTTAATTGTTCCCATTGACTCGCTTCTTTAATACGTAAAAAAGCGCGTTTTGGAACTTCGATATCTTTTACATTCTCTGCTTTATTAATGACGAGCTGTAATTCCCCGTTTCGTTGGTCCACTTTGGCTTGAAGCAGTACAATAAGCCCTTTTTCGGCTAGTTCTGTGTATTTTCGATAGGTTTCTGGGAACATGACGGCGCTGATTTCACGGCTGTCATCACTGATTGTAAGGAAGCACATCGACTCACCTTTTTTTGTGCGGATCGTTTTGATGTCGTGAATATACGCCGCTATTTTGTAGATTTTGCCGACTTTTATTTGTGATAATGGTGTTATTTCAAGGAGTTTTAGTTTATCTTGATAGAACGTGACGGGATGCGCAGAAACGTATTGCCCGACGTATTCTTTTTCTTTTTCTAGTTTTTCATCGATTGGAAGCGGGCTGGCTTCGCGGTATTTCGGCTTCATTTTGCGGAACAATTCGTCATCAGTTGTGAACAGATTAATTCCTTTTTCGTCGTCGCCAAGCAAGCTAACATATTGTAGCGCTGCGTCCATCGAAGCCATATACGTGGCGCGATCTTTGCCAAATTCATCGAAACATCCCGCGTAAATGAGCGCTTCTAATACTTGCTTGGTCAGTTGTTTTTGAGGCATCCGTTCGCAAAAATCAAAGAAGTCCTTGAACGGCGCTCCTTTTCTTTCGTTGACTATCGCGAGTACAAATTTACTTGGAACTTTGCGAATGACGCGTAAACTGAACCTTATCGCGTCGTCCTCCACTTGAAAATGATAGTAGCTACGATTGATTGAAGGTCCGCTCATTTTGATACCGTAGTTTTTTGCTTCGGTGATGTACTGGCTTATTTTATCGTCGTTTCCAATGACTGCGCTAAGAAGTGAGGCCATGAATGCGGCTGGATAATTGGCTTTTAGGTAGGCTAGTTGGAACGCGATTTTAGAATAGGCAACCGCATGACTTCTATTGAAACCGTAATTGGCAAAACGAACAATCAAATCGTAGACTTCATTCGCGCTTGCTTCCGTGTAGCCTTTTTTGACTGCACCTGACACAAAATGAATCCGCTCCTCTTCTAGGACATCCGCTTTTTTCTTACTGACGGCGCGTCGGAGTAAATCTGCCTCACCAAGCGAAAAACCTGCCATGACGGATGCGACTTGGATAATCTGTTCTTGGTAGACGATAATGCCATACGTAACGCCTAAAATCGGCTCCAAATCTGGATGTGGGTAGACAATGTCTTGCTTCCCATGTTTCCGAGCAATAAAAGTATCAATTTGTTCCATCGGGCCTGGACGGTAAAGCGCATTCGTCGCGACAATATCTTCAAATGAAGTCGGACGCAAATGCTTCAATACACGCCTAATCCCATCAGATTCAAACTGGAAAATCCCAGTCGTATCCCCTTTTTGGAAAATTTGCAGCGTTTTAGCGTCGTCGAGCGGTATATCTTGCAAAGTCAGCTCTGTATCCCGAATATAGTTGACATTTTTCAGCGTTCGATCGAGTAATGTCAAATTTCGAAGTCCCAAAAAATCCATTTTTAAAAGTCCTATTTTTTCGAGATCCCCCATTGCAAATTGCGTCAAAAGCGCGTCACCACTGCCTTTTTGGAGGGCTATTTGATCGACGAGCGGTTCGTCACTAATAACGACTCCGGCTGCGTGGGTGGAAATGTGGCGGGGCAAGCCTTCGATTTCGGTCGCGATTTCCCAGATAAGTTGGTTTTGTTCGGAGCTAATAATGTGGCGTTGCAGGGCTGTAGACTGTTCGTACGCTTTGGTTAGCGTCATACCAAGTTCGCGTGAAATGAGCTTAGACCAGTCGGATAATTGAACAGAATTTAAGCCAAATGTCCGCGCGGTGTCTCGAACCGCAGCTTTGGCCGCTAACGTTCCAAATGTGCCAATTTGTGCCACGTGCTGTGTGCCGTATTTGCTAACGACATAAGAAATAACCTCATCGCGACGATTATCAGGGAAATCCAAGTCAATATCGGGCATACTGATACGTTCTGGGTTCAGGAATCGTTCAAATAGTAGTTGATATTGAATCGGGTCGACATCTGTAATTTGTAGGACGTACGAAACGAGCGAACCCGCCGCTGAGCCCCGTCCTGGTCCTGTTAGAATCCCGTTTTCTCGTGAATATTTCATGACATCCCATACAATAAGAAAATAATCGGAAAAGCCCATATCCTGAATAACTTTCAACTCGTAATCCAAACGTTCCCAATAGGTTGCGTCAGGATTTGCGACACGGATTTTCAGCGCGTCATGACATAAATCTTTCAAAACTGGCCCTGCCTCAAAACCTTCTGCCAGCGGGAATTTAGGCAATAAATGCTGATCCATCGCAATCTCCACGTGACACATATCCGCAATTTTAGCCGTTAACGCCAATGCTTCCTGCTCAAACGGCGTTGTAAACAGATTTTCCATGTCCTCAGGCGCGGCGAAATAAGCTCCTCCAGCGAGCGGTAAATTATGCCACGATACAGTGTCATTATCGCGAATCGCGCGCAAAATTTCTGTACTGCGAACACCTTTAGGCTCCAAATATTGCACATTTTTCGTGGCAACAGCAGGGATTTTCTCCGCTTCGCAAAAATCACGAACGGCCTCGTAATGTGGATTTTCTTTTTGTAATGTCATGTAAAATCCAGATTCACCAGCAATTTCCTGCCACTTCGTCACAACCAAGCGCGCATCTTCGTGTAAACCTTGGCGAATCAAGCGTTCGATTTCTCCAGCTTCACCCGGCGAGAATAGCAGCAAGCCGTCTCGATACGATTCTAGCCACTTTATCGGTAGTTTCTGTTCCTCGCGTGTCTCGATGGCACTTGAAATTTTGAGTAAGTTACGGTAGCCTTGCGTTGTTTTCGCGAGCAGGAGCAGTTCGTAGGTCTCAAGCGGTTGCGTCACGCCCTCCACTGAAATCATCATCCCGATAAGCGGTTTAATCCCCGCAGCATGGCACTTTTGATAAAATTCGATAACACCATACATCACATTATGATCGGTAATCGCGACTGCTGGATAATGAAATTGTTGTGCTTTCTCAATAATCCCGTCAATAGCCGCCGTACTTGATAACAAATCGTACGCGCTAGCCACTTGTAAATGAACAAATCCCATTATCCACGTCTCCTCTCTCGAACAACATTCTCCATTCTATTATATCGGTTATCCCCCGAAAAAGAAACCATATGTTCGCTTTTATTTATCACCTGCCCCGAACCTACGCATAATGTTTGATAGCTTGTTGCAAGTTTGCCTTTATTTCTAGTCGCAGCGATTCAGGCGCCATGATTTGAACGTCCGCACCAAACGATAATAAAAAAGAATACAGCCAATCTGTTTTCGGGATCTCCGTTTTTACTTCGATGCGCCCTGAAACCACCTGCAAAATTTCAGCTGGGAAAATCGCTAATAACCGGTAGTATACAGATGCCTCAAACACAAGATGTACTGCCAATTTCGGTGCTGGTGTCACGGCTTGCTGTCGAAACGCATCAAACGCAGATTCCTCGAAATTTGGTTGGAAATAGTCCGTTATCACAGCGTCTACCATACGATGCACATGAAATAAACGATATGCCTTCCGCAAATAACAATAACCCCATAAATACCATGCATTCCCGCGATACCAAAGCTTCAGTGGTGCGACTTCCCGCCTCGTTTTCTGCCGATTGCTATTATAATAGATAAAAGCGACTTTGCGATTTTCCAAAATACATTGCTTCGTTAGCGCAAAAATCTCATTTCGTTCAGGCGGAGCTCCATATTCAGCTGGATCGATCACAATCCAATCCTTCTCAACCGCGTCCCATAGCGCCTGAAACTTCTCCATTAGAGACGCCACCTCTGGAAAATTCGTCGTTGAAAGGTTTTGGAGTGCTACTTGAAGGACATCCTTTTCCTTCGCGGTAATCGGTATTCGAGCTAAGCTAAACCCTGACATAAGACTAATTCCACCTGTTCTCCCGCGCGTCATCTCGATAGGAATACCCGCCAATGAGAGCGTTTCGATATCACGATAAATGGTCCGGACCGACACCGCAAAATATGTCGCCAAATCCTTTGCCTGCAACTGCTTCCTGTTCATTAATAAGATTAAAATTTCCAATAAACGATCGATTTTCACAATGGCTCACCTCTTCTCATTTTATCCTAACATACTATTTAAATATGACATAACGCTGTCAATCGAATACGCTATTATAGAGGAAAAGGAGGTTTTAATGATGCAAGAAATTTATTGGATAAACGAAACGCGTACGAATAATTTCAATGACCGCGAAGTCGCTGCGAAAATAGGCGGCTTATGGCAAGAAGCGCAAAAATTACAGCAAACAGACGCCACGTTTTATGGTATTTATGCTGATTATGAGAGTGACTACAAGGGAGATTATACGGTGAGCGTTGCGAGCAATATGCCTCATTCTGAAAATGCAAAAAAAATCATGATTCCTGAACAACCATATCAAGTTTTCAACGTAGAAAAAGAGGTTTTCGCGACGTGGCAAGAAATTTGGAATACCGAACTCCATAGAAGTTACCTTTTTGACTATGAAGAATACACTCCTGATGGCTCGATTCGGATTTATGTCGGTCTAAACGCATAGAAAAAGAGCAGTACGCCAAATTTGGTTTACTGCTCTTTTATTCAATTACATAATGCTTCTAGTTTTGCCACCATTTCTGGGATTTCTGACTCCGATTCAAGCGTCGCACCAGATGCCAACGGATGCCCACCGCCACGATATTCCTTTGCTAAACCGTTGATAACAGGCCCTTTTGATCGTAAACGCGCTCGGATAATCGCGCCATCTTCTATGAATAATATCCACGCTTTAATCCCAATAACGCTGTCAATCCGATTCACCAACTGTGCTGCATCGCGCGCCGTGACATCAAACTGCTCCAGCAAAGCTCGGTTAATATAAATATGCGCAGCGCCATTTGCCGCCATCTGGAAATTTTGCAAAATATAGCCTGATAATTTGACCGCATTCAGTGGTGTCTCATACATTTTTGTAAAAATTTCCGTGCGATCAAACGGGAAAACAACAAGGTCCGCCGCGTAACGCAATGTTTTCGGCGTCGTATTCGGGAATAAGAACCGTCCAGTATCCCCAACAATCCCAGCGTACAGCAACCGCGCCGCCTTCTCGTTCAGCGTCAATTCTTTCGGAAACGCCTCCACAAACGCCGTAATCATCTCACTACAAGACGAAGCCCCCATATCAACCCAACTATAATCCCCATACGCATCGTCATTCGGATGGTGATCAACCTTCACAAGCTCCTTGCCAAGCGAATAGCGCGCGTCATCAATCCGCTCCGTGTTCGCCGTATCACAAACAATCACAAGCGCACCCTCATAAACCGAATCCTCAATCGCATCCACTTTCCCAAGAAAATCAAGCGACGGCTCACCTTCCCCAACACAATACACCAACTTATCTGGAAAATTGCCTTCTAAAACCGCCGCGAGTCCCATTTGCGAACCATATGCATCCGGATCCGGCCGCACATGCCGGTGAATAATAATCGTCTCATATTTCTTAATCACATCTAAAATTGCTTTTTTCATCCTATTTCCACCAATCCTTAACGTTCCATCATTTGGCAAGCCACAATCGCTTTACCCACTAAAATACCTTCCAAATACAGCTCGATATCGATTTTTCCCGCCTTACGTCCAATCTCCAAAATCCGCGGTTTAATCACAATCGTCGCATCCATTTGTACCGGTTTCAAAAAGTAAATCGAAATATTCTCAATCGCCACATTGCGCTTCTTCAAAGAAAACAGTTTTTGCTGCACAACATCACACACGATCTGCGTAAAAACGCCGTAAGAAAGCGTCCCGATATTGTTCGTCATCTGCGGCGTCACGGTAAATTGAAAATCCAGTTCCGACACATCATCCGTCGTCTTTTCAATCAACTGATTCGTAATCGTATCGTCAATCGTCTCCCCAATCTGCGGCTGCCGCTGAATCATTTGCAGCGACTTCAAAATATCCTGTCGACTCACAATCCCAATCAGCGTCAAATCATCTTTCACAACCGGGATAACCTCGATACCTTCCCAAATCATCATGTGCGATACCGACGCCACGCTCATTTTCGGACCGACCGTCAACGGATTTTTCGTCATCACTCGCTCAATCGAGATCGATAAATTTTTGTCAATCACGTCTTTGCTCGTAATCATCCCCGACAAGCGCATCGCCTTATTCACCACTGGAAAACGGCTGTGCCCCGTCGATGTTTCCTTCTTATACCAATCCTCGACCCGATCCGATGTGCTCAAATAAGCCGTCTTCTCAAGCGGTGTCAAAATATCCTCCACAAACACGACTTCCTTCTTAATCAACTGGTCAAAAATCGCCCGGTTAATCATCGTTCCAACCGTAAACGTGTCATACGTCGTCGATAAAATTGGCAACTCTTTCTCGTCCGCCAATTTCTTCACCGACTCCACCGTATCAAAGCCACCCGTAATCAGCACCGCGGCACCACGTTCTAGCGCCAACTCCTGCGCATCCACCCGATTCCCAACGATCACCAAGTTCCCCGCATCCGTATAGCGCTCCATCGCCTCCACCGTCATCGCACCAATCACAAACTTGTTCAGTGATTTATGAAGCCCAGCACGGCCACCAAGCACTTGACCATCGATCATATTCACAATCTCCGCGTACGTCAGCTTCTCGATACTATCCTTTTGCTTCCGCTCAATCCGGATTGTCCCGACACGCTTAATCGTACTAACAAAGCCAACAATTTCCGCATCCTTAATCGCCCTGTAAGCCGTCCCTTCACTGACATGCAAGTTTTTCGCGATTTTCCGAACCGAAATTTTCTCGCCCACCGCAAGCTCTTCAATATATTTCAAAATCTGCTCATGCTTTGTCGCCAAGCCACTCACCCATTCCCTCTAAATTGTCATCGATGCGCCAATATCCAGCACTTTCCCACGCAATTCCGTATTCAAACTCGCCACAAACGCGTGCGGATCCTGTGCAATCAGCGGGAACGTATTATAATGCATTGGTACAACCACCTTCGCCTGCAAAAATTCCGCTGCAATCGCCGCATCTTCCGGCCCCATTGTAAAATTATCCCCAATCGGCAAAAACGCCACGTCAAGCTCGTTCAACTGCCCGATTAATTTCATATCCGAGAACAATCCCGTATCGCCAGCATGATAAATCGACTTCCCATCGATTGTCAACACGAATCCCGTCGGCAAGCCTAAATTAATAATTTTGCCATCTTGCACCGTCGACGAACCATGAAACGCCTGCGTCAATTTCACCGTTCCAAAATCAAACGGACGCTTTCCACCAATATGTAGCGGCGCCAAATTTTCCACACCTTGCATATTTAAAAACGTTGCCAGTTCCACATTCGCAATCACCGTCGCGCCCGATTGTTGCGCAATCGTGACCGTGTCCCCCACATGATCGTCGTGCCCGTGCGTCACAATAATATAATCCGGTTTCTCATTCTCCACCACCAAATCACACTGCGGATTCCCTGAAATAAATGGATCCACAAGAATCGTCACGTCCTCCGCCACCACTTTAATACAAGATTGCCCATGAAATGAAATTTGCATATTCTGACTTCCCTTCTGTACTACTAATTATATTTAATACATAAACTATACCATAAAACGATTGCAAAGTGTTGCAATAACACCGTTTAATGATGACACGAAAATACGTAAAACATCGCTATACTAGTACAGAAAACACACCCGATATCTAATCAAAGTCCGCAATCATCTTCTCTAAACCAGCCACTACATGTTTTCGTGCCCTTCCAGAAAGAGCCTTCTCCATTCCCTCGTTCAAATCACGAAACGCTTGCTGCACATGACGAACCAACTCTTCTCCTTCTACTGTCAGAAAAATCTGCTTCTGCCGCTCATTATCGCTAGGTATCTCCCGATAAATAAGCCCCTTCTTCTCCAATTCTTTCAAAATATTCGTGATTGTCGCGTTCTGCTTCCCTAAATAATGCGCCAAGTCCTTCTGAATCGTCCCCGAATTCGCAGCCACATAATTCAAACTTTTCGCCTGCAAAAGATTCAAATGAACCCCTTTCAACCGTTTTGAAATATAATCCTGTTGTAACAAACTCAACTGATAAATTTTCTCTGACAACTCATTTTCGCCTGAAATCAAATGCCTCTCCTCCTTCATGTCTTTTAAACAGTTTAATCTAAAACAATTCAATTGACAACTATTCTAAAACAGCGTATAGTCATATTCATTAAATAGTTTTAATTACAACTGTATTAAAAACAACTATAAATCAGGAGGAATCAATCATGTCACTAAGCCCACAACAAATGAAAAATACAATACACGAATTTCAACAAAACTTTGTGTTATCAGGCCTTACAATCGAACAAATTGCAACCGAACTACAAACAAGCCCAGAAAAAATCCATCGCATTCTCCAATTAGAACAAAAATCAATCGAAGACCCGTGGATTCTCAAGGAATTTTTAGAGCAACATATTTTGAAATCGGGAAAAATGCCTGTCCCATTTAGCGCGCTACAAGGCAATTACCATCAATACTGGTTTTTAAAGACGAAAAAAATCGATAAAATGCAGCTCAGCAAAGGAAATAACTAATTTAGGAGGAATTTACAATGACAATTACTTTAATTACAGGCGGAAATGCCGGATTAGGATTTGAAACCGCGCGACGTTTGAAAGAAGTTGGGTACAAAGTTTATATCGGATCACGCGATGCCGCTCGTGGAAAAGAAGCAGCCGCGGAACTTGGCGTCGCTTTCATCGTTTTAGACGTCACAAACGAAGCTTCCGTCGCACAAGCAGCCACAGAAATCGAGAAAAAAGAAGGCCATTTAGACGTCCTTATCAACAATGCCGGCGTTTCAGGAAATGTCGCATCGCCAGAACAAATCACCGTCGACATGATGGAGCAAGTCTACCAAGTCAACGTTTTCGGAGTCGTGCGCGCCACCCATCACTTTTTACCACTTTTGCAAAAATCGACACAACCCATTATCGTCAACGTGAGCAGTGGCCTCGGTTCATTCGGGCAAGTTCTAAATCCAGAACAAATCGAATCCAAACTAAACCCGCTAGTATACAGCTCGTCCAAATCCGCCGCTTCCATGCTCACAGTCCAGTACGCCAAAGGTTTACCGAACATGCAAATCAATGCGGTCGATCCAGGCCCAACCAAAACTGGCTT
Source organism: Paenilisteria newyorkensis (assembly GCF_000766145.1). Lineage (GTDB taxonomy): Bacteria > Bacillota > Bacilli > Lactobacillales > Listeriaceae > Listeria_A > Listeria_A newyorkensis. The sequence continues at coordinate 75,536 of NZ_JNFB01000006.1, forward strand.
AACAGGGCAAGGCCACCAAACCGTTCAAGAAGGATCCGACGCGATCGTGCAAATGGCAACCATTGACAAAGACGGCCCAACTGGTATTTTTATGAGCCACGATGGTATTATTCCATGGTAAACATTTAATTTCTGCGCGATTTCGTGTTATGATAAAGCGGACGAAACAAGGAAAGAAGGATGACTGATGGAAAAAAATATCGATATTTTGCAAAACTGGCTAAAAGAGCAAGGCGCTGAGGTTGCGTTCATCACCGACCCTGAAAACATCGCCTATTTCACCGGCTATCATAGCGACCCACACGAACGCGTGCTAGGCCTCGCCGTATTTCCCGAAGTCGCGCCGTTCCTTTTCACACCAGGCCTTGAAGTAGAAGATGTGAAAAACAGCGACTGGTCACACGAGGCATACGGTTACAGTGACATCGAAAACCCCTGGGAAATCATCGTCACGCAGATTACAAAACGCGTACCGACCGTGAAGAAATTTGCCATCGAGAAATCCCATATGACGGTTGACCGTTTTGAAATTTTATCCAAATATTTAACCGACGCGACATTCATCTCGATTGAAGAAAAAATTCAGATGATCCGCCTCATCAAAACACCAGAAGAACTAGCCATCCTAAAAGAAGCCGCACTACTAGCCGATTACGCCGTCCAAGTGGGCGTTGACGAAATCGCAGAAGGCAAAACCGAAGCGGAAATCGTGGCAAAAATCGAATATGAAATGAAGAAAAAAGGCGTGAGCGCGATGTCCTTCTCAACGATGGTTCTAACCGGCACAAACGGCGCCCTACCACACGGCACACCAAGCGAGACAAAAATCAAAAAAGGCGACCTTGTCCTCTTTGACCTAGGCGTTGTCCATAAAGGCTACTGCTCCGACATCACGCGCACCGTGGCATACGGCGAAATCAGCGCAGAACAAGAAAAAATCTACAACACCGTGCTAAAAGCCCAACTCGCAGCCATCGAAAAAGTAAAAGCCGGCGTTCCGGCGAAAGAAGTGGATCTGACCGCTCGCAACATCATCAAAGACGCAGGTTATGGCGACTACTTCCCACATCGACTCGGGCACGGGCTAGGCGCAAGCGTCCACGAATTCCCATCGATCACCGAAACAAACGAGATGGCGCTACAAGAAAATATGGTCTTCACCATTGAACCCGGCATTTACGTCCCAGGCGTTGCAGGCGTGCGAATTGAAGATGATATCGTAGTGACAAAAGATGGTTATGAAATTTTGACCGAGTTTCCGAAAGAATTAACGTATGTGAAATAAGTCAAAGAAGTAGTTCAGCCCACCAGCTGGACTACTTCTCTTTGTATTTAAGCAATCTCTCCTCAAGCGTTCCCGTATGCAGTTCGAACAAATGATTATCAAAATCATAAAAATAAATCGAATTCGCCTCCCCAACGACTCTTGGACGCCCAGCTTTAATCTCTAATCCTAGTTTTACAATGCGTTCCAAATATCCATCGTATTCCGCCTCATCAATCTTAAACGCAATATGATTATACGTCCTACTTGGCAGACTGTTTCCTTCCATAATCGCAATCCATAAATCACCTATTAAGAAAAATTTTTCCCGTGACAAAGAATACGTATCGTCTTCGCTCGAATAAACCTCCTCCGCATCAAAAATTCGTTCAAAAAACAAGCTCGCTCTTTCCAAATCTTTGACAACAAACGTCATATGACTCAAACCTTCCATACTGATCACCTCATTCTCTATGCTACAAAACTTCTCTACTTTGAGCAACTAATTTCCCAATCCCACCCAATCGCCGTACAATAAAATAAAAACGAGGTGATTCCAAATGAACCTAACATTCACACCTGCAGCCATTTCACGCGTCGAGGCCTTGCGCGGTGACCTTCCCGGCAAACTATATCTCTACTATTTAACAGAAGGATGCGGTTGCGAAAACAGCGGTATTTTCACATTAAAACTAGCGATCGAAACAACACCTGAAGACATCGAATTCTCATCCAATCTTGGTCCCATCTTAATCGCGCGCTGGACGGCTGTTTTCCTAGAAGAACAACTAAAAATCGACTACGATGCCAAATCTAACGCCCTCATTCTAAAAAGCGACGGTCAATTCTACAATCGTAACCTCCTACTCATGGACACTGATAATAACTATATTCACACACCAAAAAACGAGCAGTAACCTCAGCAAGAGATTTCTGCTCGTTTCAGCGTGTCGACAAACGCTCATTTCCGTCGTTAGAGCCTGTGCGTCGCGCCAGTGCTCGACTTTGCCTAGGATCTAAGCATTTGTCGACACGCTGGGGTTCGGCGAATAGTCTACGAAAACTGGCTTTTCTAGTTAAGCCAGCGCTTCTTCCACCGCCTTATATTCATAACCCAAATCATCCGCAACGGCTTTATACGTCACATAACCACCAATCGTATTCACACCTTTATACAGCGATAAATTTCCAAGAACTGCATCAGCAAGCCCTTTATTCGCCAATGTTAATCCGAATTGTAGTGTCGCATTCGTCAGCGAGATGGTCGACGTACGTGGCACGGCACCCGGCATATTCGCCACTGCATAATGCACAACACCATGTTTTTCATACGTCGGGTCATCATGCGTTGTCACACGATCCGTCGTTTCAAAAATACCACCTTGATCAATCGCGATATCCACGATAACCGCACCTGGTTTCATTTGCTTCACGAGATCCTCTTTCACAAGTTTCGGAGCACGCGCACCCGGAATCAGTACCGCACCAACAACCAAATCCGCCTTTTTCACAGCCGTTTCGATGTTGAAAGCGTTACTCATCAACGTCGTAATTTGATTGCCAAAAATATCATCCAGCTCGCGTAAACGATGCAAGTTCAAATCGAGAATCGTCACATTCGCACCAAGCCCAATCGCCACTTTTGCTGCGTTCGTTCCTGCCATCCCGCCGCCGATAATAACCACTTCGCCACGCTCAACGCCCGGCACACCGCTAAGTAAAATACCGCGACCGCCATTGTTCCTTTGCAAAAATTGTGTCCCAATCTGCGCTGCCATACGACCAGCAACCTCGCTCATCGGGCTAAGTAATGGTAATGTACGGTCATCCAGCTCCACCGTTTCATAGGCAACACTGTTCACCTTATTCTCCGTAAGCGCCTTCGCAAGTTCTGGCTCATTCGCCAAATGTAAGTATGTGAACAACAGCAATCCTTCACGGAAATAGCCGTATTCAGATGCAATCGGTTCCTTCACTTTCACAACCATATCCGCAGCCCAAGCCTCAGCAGCAGTTCCCACGATCGTCGCGCCTGCCGCAACGTAATCCTCATCGTGAAAAGCTGAACCTAAACCCGCGTTTGTTTCAACTAGTACTTTATGACCTGATTGAACGTACGATAAAACACTAGCTGGCGTCATTGCTACCCGATTTTCATTATTCTTAATTTCTTTTGGAACACCAATTAACATATGAATCTCCCCTTTTAAGTAAATTAGCCCATAAAGTATGCGCTTACAAAACAAGAATAACACAGATGACCCGAATTGTAAAAAAATACGGGTTAAAAAATTTTGCAATGCTTTTAATGGTTGTTTTCGCAAAAAAAGGGTACAATAATAGTATAAAAAGATTTTCCAAAGTGTCGAAATTCACTGTTTTCGTGAAAGTCCCGCCAAACCCCAGCGTGTCGACAAATGCCTATATTCTAGGCAAAGTCGAGCACTGGAGCGGAGCATACTCAGGTATGTGAGCACCGGCGCACAGACTTTAACGACGAAGATAGGCGTTTGTCGACACGCTGGGCAGGAGGGATTTAGTATGTTACAGCAATATAGTAGAGTTTTAGTAGCAGTTGACGGGTCTAAAGAAGCAGAAAGCGCATTCCAGAAAGCAATTCAAGTTGCAAAAAGAAATGAAGGATCACTCGGACTTGTTCATGTTATCGATACGCGTGCCTTCTCATCCGTCGCTAACTACGATACTTCCATGGCCGACAAAGCCACAGAATACGCGGATGAATTGTTAAATGGTTACAAAGATGATGCATTAAAACAAGGTGTTACCAATGTCGAAACTTATATCGAATACGGTTCACCAAAAACAGCGATCACAAAAGAAGCTGCCAAAGCCTTCAAAGCCGACCTTATCATGTGTGGTGCGACTGGTCTAAACGCAGTAGAACGCTTACTTATCGGTAGTGTTTCGGAGTACATCATCCGCCACTCCCCATGCGACGTACTAGTTGTAAGAAACGAAGATCCAGTTTACAAAGACTAACAAAATATGAATAAGCGATTTCCCGAATCTCAGTGGGAAATCGCTTATTTTTTTAGTTATCTATTTTCTCGCGGATGGCAAGCATTCTGTCTTCGATTGCTGCGATTTCTCGCGCACAAACCTCGAGCTCCAAACCAAGCCCCGCGTCACCCATTTCTTTTTTGTAGCGTAACGAATGTTCTAAACTCGCCCAGTAGTCCATTGCAATTGTGCGGATTTGAACTTCAATGCGATATGCTTCCTTACGATCTGATAAAAAGATAGGCACCTCTAGGATTAGATGCAAACTACGATAACCATTTTCTTTCGGGTTTTTAATATAATCTTTCGTCTCGATTAAGTAGACATCATCTTGCTTGGTCAACATTTCTGCTAGCCAATAAATATCGTCTGTATAGGAACAAATAACGCGAATTCCTGCCACATCGTTCAGCGTCTCTCGAATACTAGCCACCGAAATTGCCTTCTCCTTTTTTGCTAGTTTCGTGCCAATACTGATCGGTTTCTTAATTCTAGACGTGATAAACTGAATCGGATTTCGATCTTCCTTCAAAGCCATTTCGTCATTTAGAATATCCAATTTCGTACGTACTTCTCGAATCACGGATTGATAGCACGTCATTAAACTGCGAAATTCATCTAAATGCTGCATTCCTTCGCTCAACTTCGGATCATTCCCAAGCCATACTTTAAAATCTTCTAAAAGAGCACTATCCATATTATTTGCCGCCTTTACAATTTTTGTATTCACTCCTGTATAATAGCACAAAACCAAGGTATAGAGTTAACTATAACTGGATATTTCTCCAAAATCTCATCAAAAAAACAGAAAGCAACTATCTCTCAATCGAGATAACTGCTTTCTGCAAAATTCTATTTATCGTTGTGCGCGAATAACTTCCACATCACGTGCAATCATCAATTCTTCGTTTGTCGGAATGATGATAACTTTAACTGGTGAGTGCGGGTAGTTAAGGAATGCTTCTACACCACGAACTTGGTTTAAAGCTGGATCCCAATAAACGCCCATGAACTCAAGACCACGAAGAACGCGCTCACGAATGTACGAACTGTTTTCGCCAATTCCTGCTGTGAAGATAATCGCATCGACACCGTTCATACGAGCTGCATACGAACCGATGTATTTATGAATACCATCAACAAAGACGTCAAGCGCTAGTTCAGCACGATCATTTCCTTTTGCGGCTTCGCTTTCTAAATCACGAAGGTCACTCGAAATACCGGATACGCCAAGCATACCTGATTCTTTGTTCAACACGTCAAGCACTTGTTCCGCTGATTTCCCTGTTTTCTCCATAATGAATGGAACGAGCGCAGGATCGATGTTACCAGAACGAGTTCCCATGGAAACACCAGCAAGCGGCGTGAAGCCCATCGATGTATCCATGGATTTACCGCCTTCGATTGCAGCGATACTTGCACCGTTTCCTAAGTGACATGTGATTAAACGCAATTCCTCTTGTGGACGACCAAGCAAGTCAGACGCACGTTCTGTCACATATTTATGACTCGTACCGTGGAAACCATATTTACGAATGCCATAATCTTCATAGTAGTTGTACGGCAAGCTGTAAAGGTAACTTGATTGCGGCATTGTTTGGTGGAAAGCTGTATCAAAAACGGCTACCGCTACGATATCAGGTAAAACTTTACGGAAAGCGCGAATACCAGTAACGTTCGCTGGGTTATGAAGTGGCGCAAGTTCAGATAATTCCTCGATGTCTGTAATAACTTGATCCGTGATATATACGGATTCTGTGAATTTTTCGCCGCCGTGAACAACACGATGTCCAACGCCTGTGATTTCATCGTACGATTTAATGATGTTATGCGAGATTAATTTGTCTAGTAACATTTGGACCGCAACTTCGTGATCCGGAATGTCCGTTACTTCTTTGATTTTTTCATCGCCAACAGAGATTGTAAAAATCGAATCTTTCAAGCCAATACGTTCTACGATTCCTGCTGTAATAACCGTTTCTGATGGCATATCATATAATTGGAATTTTAGTGACGAGCTCCCAGCATTAATTGCAATTGTTTTTTCCATGTTTATTTCATCCATTCCCTTCAACTACTTGTTTTCGTTAAACCAGTTTTCAATTTTCGCCAATACGTTTGCCGTCGCTCTTGGATCGGTCAAACTTGGCAGGTTCGCGAGCAATACTTCTTTTGGCGGCTGCAAATCATCTGCCCCTTTTTGCAGGATTAGAATACTTTTTCGAGCTCCCTCAGATGCAAAAAGTGTCTCTGGCAATTGCAGAATTCCTTGAATGTGACCATGTTTTTTGATGAACCTGTCCACTTTCGCGAAATCTTCCGTTCCAAACATCGCACTCGGCACTAGGAAAAATAAATAGCCTCCTGCTTTCGTGTACCGCATACCTTGCTCGATAAATAAAAAATGCGCAAAAGAATGCCCATCGTCGCGGCGTAGCTCGAACGCTTTAGCACGCGTATCGTCTGGATAATACCCAACCGGCAAGTCACTCACAACAACATCGACCGGATCGACAAGCAAGTTGCCCAAACCATCTTGATGTAAAAGTTGGATTGGTTGGCGCTCCAAATCAGCACCGACGTAAGCAAGCGAAATGAGCAAATCATCGACATCAACGCCAGTAGCATCGAGCTCTAATTTACCTTCCAATTGATTGACAATCGTTGCAATTAAGTTCCCGGTCCCGCATGCAGGATCGAGCAAACGGATTTGTTTCTTACCAGCAAAAGCCTTGTCTACCAAGTAACCCATAATGAACCCAATCGAGTCCGGCGTCATTTGATGATTGACCTGAATGCCATGCTTCATACCTTTTAAGAGTGCAAGTTGATAACTCTTACGGATATCTTCTTTTGCAAACTCCTCCAACTGAACAGAACCATACCGCTCTTCCAGATTCAGTGTCGCCTCAGCAGAAAGTTCATCCTTTTGAAGTACCTCTTTCTGAAATAAATTCTCTCCTGTCTCATAAACGGCCTCCAGATAACTCATTTCGAGCTCGTTCTGAATAATGATGGCTGTATCATCGAGAACACGGAATAATTCCTCAACTGTTGCATTTGTCAAAAGTGAACACCTCGAATTCCTTCATTTCTAACACCAATTAAATATTATACAGCATTTCCAGTCAAGATGATAGCATTTTACACTATCAAAAAACAAGATTTGTGGCAAAATGAGCAAGCGCTTTATTTTTGTGGATTTTCCTCATGTTTTGCGTATTGTTATAGTGCCAAGCTTAGTATTCACTATAACAGGATGCACAAAAAAAGAGTGCCGAAGCACCCCATCAAAGCTTTGCTATTTTTAAAAATTACTTATCCCCACCAATACGTACACCTTTCATGAAATATTTATTCAAAACAATGTATAGAATCAGAATAGGAATAATAGAAACAACGGACGCTGCCATAATATAATTCCACTGCGTCGCGTTTTGCGTTTGAAACGACTGTAAGCCCAGTGTCAATGTGTATTTTTCTGGCGATGTAATGTAGAGTAATGGTTTCATGAATTCATTCCACAAACCGAGGAACACGAAGACGCCTTGTGTCGCGATGGATGCCTGTGCTATTGGAAAAACGATTCGGAAAAATGTCTGCGTCCGGCTCAGCCCATCCATTTGCGCCGCCTCCTCCACCTCTTTCGGGAAATTCACAAAAAACTGCCGCATCATAAAAATATAACCAAAGTTGATCGCACCTGGTAAAATCAGTGCATTATACGTATCAAGAATTCCAATGGATTTCATGATTAAATAGTTTGGAATCAAAAGAATTTGCGCCGGCACCATAATGACTGCCAAAATAAGCAAGAACATCTGCTTACGCCCAGGAAAACGGAGTCGCGCCAAAGCGTAACCCGCCATACTATTAAATATAATATTTAAAATAGTTCCTGAAGTCGCGATGATAAATGAATTTAATATCCATCTTGGAAAAAGCGGATCACGCGTAAAAATGTAGCTAAAATTTTCAAGCGTTGGTGCTTTTGGTAGCAAGGAAAGCCCGCCACCGATAATTTCGCTATACGGTTTGAATGATGCCATAACTGCCCACAAAAACGGGTACAGCGTCACTAAACCATAGCCGATAAGCAATGTGTACGTTACTATTTTCCAAAAACGCTTTCGCTTCATGATGCCGCACCTCCCTCTTCGTTGACATCCTCTTTATTCAGTTTCCGCGCGAGCATCGATACAACAAAAATGATGATTGTCAGCAAAATCGCGATTGCCGAAGCATATCCCATCGTGTCGAATGACTTAAATGCGTACTGATAAATAATGAGGGAAAGCGTTAACGTGGCGTTATTCGGGCCACCACTCCCACCCGAAATAATATACGCTTGATCAAAAAGCTGAAAACAGCCGATAATCCCCATCAAAAGGACATAGTTCGTAATCGGCGCAATCTGCGGAACCGTAATTCGAGTCAAACGTTTCCAAGCATTGGCCCCATCCACTTGCGCCGCCTCGTACATCGTTTTTGGAATATCTTGTAATCCAGCCAAATAAATCGTCATGAAAAATGGAACCGTGGACCAGATATTCATCACCATAATCGTACCCAGCGCAAATTGCGTTTCATTAATGAAATTAATCGGCTCACTAAGAATGCCAAAATCGACCAAAATATTGTTCACTGGACCCGTCAAACTAAATAAGAACATGAATATCATCGTTAATGCCGAACTGGACGTCAATGTTGGTAAGAAAAAAATCGTTCGGAATGTATTTTGAAATTTAATCCCCGAATTGAGTAAAGATGCCATTAACAATGCCAAGATAGTTTGGCAAGGCACAACGATGATCACGTATCGCACCGTGTTTTTGAGCGCAATCCAGACACGCTCATCTTGAAATGCGTTCGTGTAATTTTTTAAGCCGACAAATTGGTAGCTCGATTCGCCGACGAGACTAACTTTGTTTAAAGATAAGAATAGGGCGTAAATGATTGGTATTAATGTAAAAACGGTCATGATGATAATCGTTGGCAACATGAAGGATATGCCTTGCGCAGCCTCCTTCGCCTTACGCTTAGACTTGTTTGGATTCATTTTCTAGACTCCTTTTTTTGTTGAGATCCTTAGGAAGCGTTCTTTGCTGAGTTAGGATATCAATATGCATGTGAACGCAGTGAGCAGGTAATCCACCAGTGATCCTTAGGACGCTAACATGAAATAACTCAAAAATAGCAACCCATCTCAACCCCCGAAGAACCTCAATATACATGTGAACAAGCAATCCACCAGTAATACTTCTCTAGTTTTTCAACTGCGTCTTAATATCATTATTCGCACTCTCTGTCGCTTTCGTCATCGCTTCTTTCAACGTCATCTCGCCTTTAAGCGCCGATGGAAGCATATTTTTGTATTGATCCGCAACAATCGAGAGCGTCGTACCGTCTTGCCACGGTGTCGCATATTCGGCACCTGCCACAAACGGCTTCAAAATTGCGTCTGTTTCGATGTTCATCTCTTTTGCAACTGATTGGCGTGACGGCAATACCGATGCTCCTTCTGCCCAAGTCTTCATGCCCGTTTTCCCAGTAAAATATTGCATTAATTCCCACGCCGCATCTTTGTCTTTTGCCGCTGCGTTCATCGAATAACTTACCGTAAATACCATCGTTCCTTTTTTCCCATCAATGGTTGGTATTTCTTTCGTTCCAAATTTCACATCCGGAAAATTTTGCTTTAAATGTGCAATTGCCCAGTTCCCTTCAACCATCATCGCTGCTTTACCTGCTCCAAACGAGTCCCCCGACCAGTCTTGTCCTAAATCCGCTGGGCGCTTAATCAAGCCTTTTTGGTACCAATCCACCAGTGGTTGTAATGCCGCAATAATTTTTGAATTATCCAGATTAGAGTAGCCATCTTTATCTATAATCGGTTCCCCAGATGCTTGTGCAATGTACATTTGGCGAGCAAGATCTGCTGTGAACGCGCTAGGGACAACATCTTTTGGTAATTTCGCCTTCAAATTTTCTAGGAAAGCCCCCATTTTATCAGCGGTTGTCGGAATCGTATTCGGATCGATTCCAGCATCAGCAAACATGTTCTCGTTGTAATAAATACCGAGCGTTGAGTAATCTTTCGGCAATCCATACTGCGCCTTGTCATCTCCTGTAAATGCACGGTATACCGGTTTATAAAAATCATCCGTATCAAAATCTTTCGTCTTCGAAATATAATCATCCAAAGGCGCTAAAACCTTCTTTTCAATCAAACTTGGTGCGAGGTAAGCGTCTACATAAAAGACATCTGGCGCGGTTCCCCCAACTAAATCCGTCTGGAGTTGCGTTTCATAATCGTTGTACACCTTCTCTTTCACCTTGATTCCAGACTCCTTTTCAAAATCAGCAATCAATTTCTTACGCGTCGTATTCTCAGCCTCTGTCCCTTTCCAAACACCTAATGTTACCGTTTTCTCGCCTGCCCCAGCCGTATCTTTCGTCTCATTTCCACAAGCAACTGTAAATAACAATGCAAAAACTGCGCTTAGAATCCCAAGCATTTTCCAACCATTTTTCATAGCAACTCTTCTCCTTTTTATCCAATTTAAAGAAAGCGTATTCATTTAAAGTCATTCTATTCCAAAACGTTTCGGATGTCAAGTGCTTATTTTCAAAGAAATAGATGTTTAGAGTTGTAAGTTTCCCTAAATTCCACTAAAATAGGGATAACAAGAAGTTAGTATTGGAGGTATAACGTTTTGGCAACAATCAAAGATATTGCGAAAGACACCGGTTTTTCTGTAACTACCGTTTCACGTGCGCTCAATGGCTATAGTGACGTAAACGAAGAAACGCGAGCTATCATTCGAGCCTCCGCGCAAAAATTGCAATACAGTCCAAATATGTTGGCGCAGAGCCTTGTCACAAAAAAATCAAAAACCATCGGGCTACTAGTGACCGACTTAAAAAGGGAAAGTGTGAAGGATAATTTTGTCTTCGAAGTTTTGTGTGGTGTGAGCGAATATGTCGCAACGATAGACTATGAAATGATTTTGATTAGCACGACCACATCGAGGCAACGAAACAAAACATTTGGCCAAGTTGTGGGCGAGCGAAACCTAGACGGTGTCATCATCCAAGGACTAAAAAAAAATGATCCCTACTTAACAGAAGCCGTTGCTAGCAATCTGCCCACCGTTCTGATAGACATCCCCATCGAAAACGATTCCACTGGCTACGTCACCTCCGACCAAGAAGATAGCATCAAAACGGCAATTAAATATTTATCACGCCTCGGCCATCAAAAAATCGCGTTCATGAATGGGCATAAACGGGCATACGTAAGCGAAATTCGCTTTAAAGCCTACCAAGAAGCTCTAATCGAAGTGGGCATGGAGTATGACGATAAACTAATTTGTTACGGTGATTTTGAAGAAGAAAAAGCGTACCAAACAGCGCTCAGCTTTCTACTAGCGAGACAAGAGGTTTCCGCTATTTTCTGCGCCAGCGATATCATGGCCTTAGGTGTTTTACAGGCCGCACGTGAGCTTCAAATCCAGGTCCCCGAAGAGCTCTCAATCATTGGATTCGACAATATTCTGCTCACCCGTTATGTAAGTCCATCCCTTAGCACCGTCGCGCAAAATCCGTTTGAACTCGGAAAAGCTGCAGCTACACTTGTTTTGGAAATTATTAATCAAACATCGACAGAACACCATCAAATTTTGCAAAACGAACTAATCGTCCGTGAATCTAGCGGGGCTAAGAAATAAGCAGAGAGGAGCGCCAAGATTCAGGCACTCCTCTTTATTGTATTCACCGTTAAAAAAACGAAAATAATGACCGCAAACCAATACATCATTCCAAAATACGGAATAAAGAATCCTGTTAATTTCAGTATCGTTTTTATCACAATCGGCAACGTCATGCCATAAGCGCCAAACATCCACAGCCGCCTATAACTAACCGAAGCACCGCGACCAAATGGAATCGATACTAATGCAATGATAGAAATAAAGACTATACTAATCATTACCTGCAAAAATGCCTTCATGTACTGGTAGAAAAAGGCTACCTGCTTTAACTGCGATTCGTTCTCCTGCAACAATTTCAATACATCCGCATTGGTGTATTCCTGCTTACTCCCCCAAATCGGCAAACGACTATAGGACGTGATATTTGGTGACATCAAGCCATTTTTCCCAAATTTAAATCCGTCACCCTGCAACGTTACCACATAATCCGTCGTCGCCCTTTGCGTCACCTTCCCAATCATAACCGTCGTATCAAAAACTGGAATAGGCACAATCAAGGGCTCACCCGTATAATCCAAGCCCTTCTCTGACAATACAAACGGCTCCATTTCCGTCAATAAGGCCTCATAATCTAATTTCGACGTCTTCGAAAAGCTAGAAAAACTAAGGATAAGGGACGAAAGCAACACCAAACACAGCAAATAAAAAAAGGATTTCCAAATACTCTGCGCCTTCCACTTCCCAATCTCCTTCCACTGAAAAAATAAACTCTGCTGAAATTGTTCCACTATCCCCATATTATCCCTCATATCCAAAACGTTATTTGCTATTAAAAATCATATTAAACCATTACAGGATTTAAATCAATAACAAAATTTCATTTGACTTACCGAAACGTTTCGTATAAAATGTGAAATTAAAGAAAGCGTTATCTATTCATTTACATTATGCGTTACGAAAGGATACTATTATGTTGTTAAAAAACCAGCATCAAGCATTAAAATACGATACAGGTTCCGGAGAATTAAAAAACTGGCAGATCACAGAGACATACTTCGATCCTGAAACACTTGGCAAAGTCGAAGCTGTTTTCAGTCTAGGAAATGGCTACATGGGTTTGCGATCAGCAACCGAGGAGCGCTATGCCAGAGAGGTTCGCGGCAACTTCATCGCTGGCACTTTCAACAAATTCCTCGGTGATAAAGAAGTAACCGAACTTCCAAACGCTGCCGACATGACGGAAATGAGCTTCACACTAAATGGTGATACCTTCCAATTGACTGATGGTGAAATCCTTCATTTCGACCGTACCTTGAACCTAAAAGATGCAACATTATCACGTACGGTTCATTGGCGTTCCCCATCTGATGACGAATATAAACTGATTTTCACCCGCTTCGTATCCCTAGCCAATAAACATATCATTGCCCAAAAAGTCGCGATTACTCCGCTTTCTAGGAATCTCACCTTGAAACTTCATTCCGGCATTAACGGCCAAATGACGAATACAGGTACGCAACATTTTAAAGAAGGCGTTTTGCGATTATATGACCAAAAAATCATGAAACTAGAAGCGCATACAACCGAATCCAACATTGATTTTGCTCATTTTTCCCGTCATGCATTTACACTCGAAAATAGTGTAATCACGCCTAAAAATACGATTTTCATGGACCGTCGCAAAATTTTCACAACCTTTGAGCCTGAGACAATCCAGCAAAATGAGACGATTACGATTGAGAAAATATCAGGCGTGTACACAAGCCGCGACAAAGATTGGAAGGATGCCGATCAAGCACTTGCCATTTTCGCCATGACACCCAATTATGATAGCTTGTTCAAAGCACACCGCAAAGCTTGGCAAACAACCGTATGGGAACAATATCCTATCCAAATCGAGGGCGTTGATTTCGACCAGCTCGCGATTCGATTTGCGATTTATCATCTCACAGGTATGACGCCAGCCCATGATAATCGCATGAACATTGGCGCAAAAGGACTTTCCGGCGAAGGCTACAAAGGCCATGCTTTTTGGGATACCGAAATTTTCGTTCTGCCATTTTTCACAACATCCAACCCTAAAATTGCCCGCCAACTCCTTGAATATCGCTCTTTATCCATTCCCGGAGCGGTTCGTAAAGCACGTGACAATAACTACGAAGGCGCGATGTTCCCTTGGGAATCTGCTTGGCTGGAAGATGGTGAAGTAACGCCAGTTTGGGGTGCAGCAGATATCATCACAGGCGAGCCCACCAAAATTTGGTCAGGTTTCATTGAACAGCATATCACAGCAGACATCGCGTTCGCTGTTTGGCAATATTATCAATTTACTGGCGACCAAGATTTCATGGAAAAACACGGCTATGAACTCCTTTTTGCGACAGCAGTTTTCTGGCAATCACGCCTTGAAAAAAAGGACGATCGTTATGAAATTACTGGTGTCGTCGGTCCTGATGAGTACAAAGAACACGTAGATAATAATGCCTTCACGAATTACATGGCTCATTGGAATTTAGAAAAAGCAATACAATACTACGACTTATTGCAACAAGAAAATCCCGAGCTACTCGCGTCCCTATCCGCAAAATGGGACCTACAGAGCAACTATCAAAAATGGCGAGAAAAAGCAGCAAAACTCTACCTTCCACAGCCAAATGCAGCGTTAGTTATCCCGCAAGATGATACGTATTTATCAAAAAAAATCATCGACCTAACACCGTATAAAGAAGCATCACAAGTCGGCGCCCTATTCTTAGACTACAACCTAGACCAAGTAAATGACATGCAAATCACCAAACAAGCGGACGTCATGATTCTGCTCTACCTACTAGAAAATGAGTTCTCACCAGATGTGAAGCAAGCTAATTGGGATTATTACGAACCAAAAACACTGCATGATTCCTCGTTAAGTCGGGCTACACACAGCATTTTAGCATCTGACTTAGGTGATAAAGACCTCGCCTATTCGATGTTTGAAAAAGCTAGCCGCATCGATCTTGGCCAAAATATGAAATCAAGCGATGCCGGTATTCACTCAGCGTCTATTGGCGGTATTTGGCAAGTTGTGGTCAATGGTTTTGGTGGTGTCCGAATGCTTGATGGCAGATTATACGTGCACCCTCATCTCCCAGAAAAATGGACAGAATTACAATTTCCTATTTATTGGAAAGGTGCTCGCTTACACATGAAAATCACGCATGATATGATTGAAATCACAAATACGTCGAACAAAGATGTCGAATTCGTACTAAACGGTACTGAAATCGTTGTTTTAGCCGATTCAACATTTACTACAAATTAAAAAAAGAGCTTGTTTCGGATGCCAATTTGGACATCAGAACAAGCTCTTATTCATTATTTCGCTTCTTTTGCCTTCGCAATCGCCGTTTCGTAGTCTGGATGATTTGTTCCTTCGCCAACGTATTCCGCGTGTACGACTTTATTATTGCTGTCCAACACGAATACCGAGCGAGCTAACAAACGCAATTCTTTCATCACAACGCCGTACGCCTCACCAAACGAAAGGTCGCGGTGATCAGAAAGTGTAATCACATTAGGAAGTCCTTCTGCGGCACACCATTTCTTTTGCGCGAACGGTAAATCTACAGAAATCGTAAGTATCGCCGTATTTTCTAAACCAGACGCCTCTTCATTGAACTTGCGCGTTTGTTGCGAGCACACGCCTGTATCAATCGATGGAATCACGCTTATTATTTTCACTTTGCCATCGTAATCGCTTAATGTAACTGGCTCCAAACCTTGATTTAAAACCGTGAAATCTGGCGCTGTGTCACCAACTTTTACTTCTTTCCCAATCAATGTCATCGGGGTTCCCTTAAATGTAACTTCTGCCATATTGAATTGCCTCCTTTGATTTGTATCTACGCCCTCTATTCTACCGAAGTGTCGCGCAATGTACTATTTTTTTGCCTCTTGAATTGTCAAGTCAAGTGCAACACGATATCAAAGAAAACTTCATACGGTGTTTTCCAACCCAAGCATTTTCTTT
>NZ_JNFB01000007.1 GCF_000766145.1 Paenilisteria newyorkensis
AAATGATACATCATATTTTGCCACAGCAAAACACCCCAAACGTTAGATTTTTGGTCTAACTTTTGGGGTGCACATCATTTTTTCGTGGATTTACTGCTTTTTTATGTTATTTCAGGTTTGCTAGTAATGTCCAACCGATAACGACATTGCCATTCTTGAGGCGGTACCATACTTTTCCTTCGATATTAGCTTGACGATCTGCGGTTAATGTTTTGCCAGCAAAATTAGCGAGCGTTCCAACTTTAATCGGAGGATCATCGACAGGGAATGAGTAGAGTACACCAGCAGTATTAGCTACTTTTTTCGTTAAGTTCACTGGTTTTTCAGCAATTGCGCCATCATAAAATTTCGTCAGGGCACTTGCATTAACCCAACCAAGAAGTTGACCGTTTGAACTGATTTGGTAGTATAAGCCGCCAGTTGTTTTGGCTTCACGCAAGATACGGAGCTTTTTACCACTGTAATTGGAAAGTGGTGCAATTTTTGAATTGATACCGTATGTGTTCGGAACTAATTTCCAGATGTATTGATTTGCTGTCGTTTTTGTTTTACCGTAAGCGGTCAATGTTTTGTCGTAAACGGGTTGGTCGTAATTAGTCGGCGTAACGCTCACTGCGCGAACCCAACCAATCGACTCTGCGCCGTTCATTAGGCGGAACCAGAGTGTACCGTTAACCGTCATTTGTTTGTGAACAGTTAGTTTTAAGTTCAGATATTTCGTCAAATCGCCTTTACGTGTCGAACTGTCAACCACTGGGAAGTAGTAAATAGAGTCTTTTGGAAGCGCGACATAACGCGGCAGATTCGCCGTTTGTTCCATACTTGGTGTATAGAAAATCGATACGGCTTTGCTGTCTACCCAACCAATCGTTTTCCCATCAATGGCAAATTGGTACCAGATGCCTTTGCTTGTTTTCGCTTCACGAATGAGTTTTAAATTCTTACCGTTATAGGTAGAGAGGGGGTTGACAACTTTGGCGCCGAGTGTTCCGCTTGGTACAGTCCAGACGTTGTTGCCAGCAGCAGTTTTGACGCTAGCATAGGTTGTAGCTCCCATTACCTTGTCATAAGCGATTTGATCAAAAGCTGTGGCGGTAAGGCTTGAAGCGCGAACCCAGCCGACTGCTTCGGAACCGTTCATTAGGCGATACCATAATGTACCGTTTAGCGTGATTTGTTTGTTCGCAAGCAATGGTTTGTTCGTATAAGACGCTAATGTTCCTTTACGCACCGAGCTGTCAATCACTGGGAAATAATAAACGGATTCAGTTGGAACGTTGACGTAGCGAGTTAGATTTGCGGTTTGTTCCATGCTTGGTGTGTAGAAAGCAGTAACGGCTTTATTTTCCACCCAACCAATGATTTTCCCGTCAATGCTAAATTGATACCACGTGCCACTTTGCGTTTTTGCTTCGCGTAATAGTTTCAAATTTTTGCCAGTGTAGGCGGATAGTGGATTCACTTCGTTGGCTCCTGCTGTATTGAAAGGTGCTGACCAAACCGTGTTGCCAGCCGCTGTTTTGACATTAGCGTAAGTTGTAGCTGCGAATGGGACATTAGAAATAATTGTATCTTTACTCATCGCGTTGTATTTCTCAGTCACGAGTGCTAGGAACTCATTATAGCTGTAGCCCCATTTGTTGAAATAACCAATCGGATCGGTATGCGTTGTGCCACCTAGGTATTTACTGACTGCATTATGTGTCCAAACAGTTCCAACGCCATCTGTTTCAGCGCTATCAATCGGCAGTTTATATTTATCTAGAATGTAGGCTGTATAATAGGCATAATTATTAATCGAACGCGCAAACTCGTCAAAAGTCTTGTGCTCTACCAGTTCGTACTGAACAAAACGAGCGTTGGCAAAACGTCCTGCTCCCCAAACACCATAATCGGTCGGGTGAATTTGAATAATATTGCCTTTATCGACAAAACTATGCACAAAAGCGTTCTCCCAATTGCCACTCATGTAGTCAATCTCATTCTGAATGGTCGAATTTGGATTAGCCGTTTCATGCAAAACAACACCTTCTGGCTTGCCATAACCATTGCGATAGTTGAATTTCGTGAATTGCGACTGAATTTGGCTACTCAACTTTGCATTTGTAAAATTATTGGATTTGATATAGTTATTCACATTTGGATAGGCTGCTTTTGCATTTAAAACTCTGCTACGATCAGGAATTGGTGCATCCTGGTCTTCATCGGCATGTAAATCTCCAGTGAATGTGCCTTCCCGTTCTGCTTTTGGTACGTAGATTGAATTATCATCAATCGTTTGCGACCCGTCTTTTGCAGTGACTGCGCTAATATTATCAGCAGGTTGTTGTTCATCAGCCAGGACAGATATCGGTAAAACAACAGTTGTAAGCCCGACCGTCACAATAGCTGATTTTAATAAAGTCTTCAATTTTCCATCTCCATTCTAAAAAGTCCCCTTTGGTATTAAAAAGTACACGGTATGAACGCGATTGCTCCCAGTCTATTCCCAATGTACACAATGAATACTCCTATTATGTAGAAAATCAAGAAGAGAGTCAATAGAGTTTCCCTATCTTGGGCGCAATTTGAGCGAATGTATCTACTGTTTATGACAAAAATAGTAAGTGGTAGCAACATCTTTAGGACATTTAACTCGAATATTGACAAATTACCTACAATTCTATGTCGAAATAGCGTCAAAAAAGTCATTTAGTAAGTAATGTTACAACAAAATATTCCTGTATGCGTTTTAACTTGAAAAGTGAGCTATTCGGTGTACTAATTTTTGCATCAAAAAAGGTGGATTCGAGGCGCCCAATTTGACAAGAAAGAAGGAAAATAAGAAACTAAGATTATCACTGCATGAGAGAAGGGGAAAACTGTTGTTAAAGCGAATGTTAATCATCTATAATCCTGTTGCTGGGCAGCGCAAGTTTCACAAATTGATGCCGGTTGCAGAACAAGTTTTGGAAGAGGCGGGGTTTGATGTTACCTTGATTCCAACGACCGACCAGGCGAAAAGTGCGACTAAAATCGCGAAGCAAGGCGTATTGGACGGTTTTGAATTTATTGTTGCGGCAGGCGGAGATGGCACGGTAAATGATGTTGTCAACGGTTTAATGCAAGCGCCAACGCAGACCATTTTTGGGGTATTACCAGTGGGAACAACGAACGATTTCGCGCGCGCACTCGGGATGGCAAAAGATCCGGTGGAAGCCTTGCATATCATTGCAACCGGCGCGACGGTAAAAGTTGATGTGGGTCAAGCAAACGATCAATATTTTATCAACAATGCGGCGGGTGGAAAAATTACCGAAATCACGTATGCTGTCAAAGAATCCATGAAAAACAAAATTGGACGCTTAGCCTATTTGGCGAGCGGTATAAAGTTACTACCAAAATTAGCTCCAAAACAAGTAAAAATCTCACACGATGAAGGCGTATTTGAAGGTGAAATCTTGTTGTTATTTGGCGCGTTAACAAACAGCGTCGGAGGTATGGAAAAACTGTGCCCACCAGCAATACTAAACGACGGATATATGGATTTGCTCATCTTGAAAAAAGTTTCGCCCGCAAAATTACTCAAATTACTTGCTTCTATTAAAAATGGTTCTCATCTCCAAAGCGAAGATGTCGTATACGTCAAAACAAAATACGCAGATATCGAATGCGAGGCGGGTTTGAACATAAGTTACGACGGCGTATATGGAGGAGAGACACCCTACAGATTGGAAGTCTTACCAGAAAAACTAGCAATTTTGGCAGATGCAGCCCGAATCGAGCACCGCATCCAGAAATAAAACGATTACATCAAAAATATCGACCTTCACTATGGTAAACCACTCACAAATCTGGTATTATTACAGTGTTAGGAAAAATAGCAATCGTTATTTTTCACAGCAGAAAATCAAATTTTGTAAGAGTCTGGAACTAAGCTCGAATGAAGCCGAAGAACTCCGAGCCCTATTTCTTTTTGGGTAGGATGAAGACTCGGCTTTATACAAATCGAGCGAAAGCGTTTGTATTCCGCAAGTTTCGCGGAAGCCGGAAGCGGAGTGTACGACTGTACATGATGACTGAAAGTAGGGAGGGAGTCATATCCCCGACCATGCGAGAAGTTAAGCGAAACTGTCCTTGTGTAGCAGAACCGGTGGATGGATTAACCGTTCACTACGTTCACGCTTATATTGGGACTGTAACTCATTACATGTCGAACAGTCCCAACAATGCGAACGCTTGCCGCCGATTTCCCCGGCTTATGCTCCACACTTTTATATTCCTGAGGAGGAAATTGTATTATGCCTATCGTTAGTATGACTGAAATGTTGAACAAAGCGTTAGCTGGTAAATATGCTGTAGGTCAATTCAACATCAACAACCTTGAATGGACTCGCGCTATTTTAGAAGCTGCAGAGCAAGAAAAAGCCCCTGTAATCCTTGGTGTTTCTGAAGGAGCAGCGAAATACATGGGTGGATTTACGACAGTAGTTAAAATGACTGAAGGACTTATGCATGACCTAAAAATCACTGTACCAGTTGCAATTCACTTGGATCACGGTTCATCTTTTGATTCTTGTAAAGCTGCAAT
Source organism: Paenilisteria newyorkensis (assembly GCF_000766145.1). GTDB lineage: Bacteria > Bacillota > Bacilli > Lactobacillales > Listeriaceae > Listeria_A > Listeria_A newyorkensis. The sequence continues at coordinate 4,571 of NZ_JNFB01000007.1, forward strand.
TGATGCAGGATTCTCATCTGTTATGATCGATGGTTCTCATCACCCAATCGATGAAAACGTTGAAATGACTAAAAAAGTTGTTGACTACGCACATCCAAAAGGCGTTTCTGTTGAAGCCGAAGTTGGAACTGTTGGTGGCGAAGAAGACGGCGTAACAGGCGGAATCAACTATGCTGATCCTGCTGAATGTCTACGTGTTGTTAAAGAAGCTAACATTGATGCACTTGCTGCAGCATTAGGTTCTGTACACGGTCCTTACCACGGCGAGCCAGTTTTAGGATTCAAAGAAATGGAAGAAATCTCGAAATTAACAGGTGCTCCTCTAGTACTTCACGGTGGTTCTGGAATTCCTGAACACCAAATCAAACAAGCAATCGAACACGGTCACAGCAAAATCAACGTTAACACGGAATGCCAAATCGTTTGGACAGCCGCTGTTCGCGAAAAATTAGCTACAGATGATAAAGTTTACGATCCACGTAAAGTTATCGGACCTGGTAAAGATGCGATTGTTAAAACAGTTGTTGCTAAGATCCAAGAATTTGGTTCAAACGGCAAAGCATAATTTTATACTTAACGATGATAACGAGCCTAAATCTGGGCTCGTTATTTGTTGAGGTTGTTATGAGGCATCCCCCCAGCAGCCGAGCCAAGACAATAGACGAAACCAGCAGATATGAGGAAACTAAGACAGAGCATATACCCCAAATCAAATAAATAGCAGAAAATCAACTCCTCTCCTATTCTCCAAATACATAAATCAAAAGTCCGATACCCAATCTCCACAAAGCTTGATAAAATTAAAAGAAAACGCATACAAGAAATGAGGCGCAGAAAATGGCAAATAAATTTTTAATTATAGGCGGAGGAATCGCTGGTTTGATGACAGGAATAGCGCTTCAACAAGCCGGTTTTTCCGTAGAAATTTTTGAAAAGGCAGAGGAAGTTAAGCGGGTTGGCGCAGGGATTACCGTTGCACCGAACGGGATGGCAGCGCTTGAACAGCTCGGTTTGGCGGAACGAGTAAAGGCGATGGGAAATGTTAGCTCCAAAGGAATTGCGATTGTGGATGAGGTTGGCAAAGCTATTACAAAGCTAGACGATGAAAAATATGCCTTCCCGATTTACGCAATACATAGAGCCGATTTGCAGACAATTTTGCTAGGTGCTCTTCAAGAAAGTACATTAAAACTAGGTAGCAAATGTCACGATTTGATACAGGATGATTCGGGAGTTGTCGCTCAGATGGAGGACGGTTCTGAGGTTCGCGGAGACTACGCAATCGTTGCAGACGGGATCCATTCTATCGCGAGGAACTGTATTTTTGGCAAACAACCGCTCCGTTATGCGGGTTACACGTGTTGGCGTGGCATTGCTGAAACTTGGCCGAAAGATGCAGATCCTAAGTTATTCACAGAAACTTGGGGCACAAAAGGGCGCATTGGAATTGTCCCATTGGCAAACAAGGAAACATATTGGTTTGCGGTAGTTGGGGCGTCCGAGAATAGCATCGCCCATCAAACATATGAATTATCGCATTTAATAGAACGTTTTGGTCCTTACCACAAGCCGATTCGCGAAGTATTGGAAGCTACAAATCCAGATAAAATAATACGCGGAGATATTTTTGATTTGGAACCGATGAAAAGTTTTGCAAAAGGGCGCGTGGTTTTGATAGGAGACGCGGCACATGCGATGACGCCGAATTTGGGACAGGGCGGCTGTCAGGCGATGGAAGACGCGATTATTTTGCGGAACTGCTTGAAAAAGAATCATGATGTGGAGCAGGCTTTTGAGGATTTCAGTCTGGCTAGAGTTGGCAGAACAAAGAAAATTACAGAGCGCTCACGATTGATTGGAAAAATTGGGCAGTTGGAGGCGTCGTTTGTATGTAAGACGCGGAATATGGGAATGCGTTTGGCACCCGCGACGCTGCAACGAAAGCAGTTGGATTATTTGTATGATGTGGATTTGGATGGGTGAGGGAGTTAAGAAGCGAAGTCGAGCTGAAAATAGACCTCCAATATGCATGAGAACGAAGTGGGCATGTAATCTATGCGCCGCGTTATGTTCAGCGCCTCCGGATCTAGCTTCAAGAGCCAGCCTCTCGGAAATTTCGTGGCCTCCGCAAAAGTCAAAGGAGGACTTTTACTGCGCCCCCTAACAATTTCTGTCGAGGCTAACGGGCTCTTTCAGCTTTTCGATTTGCAAATTTCCTCAATATCAGGGATAATTAGCAACAAGTGAAATCTTTTTAATTAGAAAGAAGGAACGGTATGATTGAGAAATTAGTAATACAAGGTGGAAAAGAGCTATCAGGGACGTTGCGTGTGGATGGGGCTAAGAATAGTGCTGTGGCGCTTATTCCTGCTACAATTCTGGCCGATTCAGACGTTACCATTGAAGGTTTACCTGATATATCCGATGTACACACATTATATGCCATTTTAGAAGAACTTGGCGGAACGATTCATGCGGATACAGATGCTGTAACGATTGATCCGTCTAATTTAATTGATATGCCACTACCAAATGGCAATGTAAAAAAATTACGCGCTTCCTACTATCTCATGGGTGCGATGCTAGGCCGTTTCAAAAAAGCGGTTATCGGACTTCCAGGTGGATGCTATTTAGGTCCGCGTCCCATCGACCAACACATTAAAGGCTTCGAGGCGCTTGGAGCTACAGTCACAAATGAGCAAGGCGCTATCTATTTGCGTGCCGACGAACTAAAAGGTGCCCGTATTTATCTGGACGTCGTGAGTGTTGGTGCAACGATTAATATCATGCTTGCTGCTGTTAAAGCAACTGGTAAAACTGTCATCGAAAACGCAGCCAAAGAACCCGAAATTATCGATGTCGCAACCCTCCTTACAAGCATGGGTGCAAAAATAAAAGGCGCAGGCACAGACACCATCCGCATCGAAGGCGTTGAAAAACTTCACGGATGCCGCCACACCATTATTCCTGACCGCATTGAAGCCGGCACTTTCATGATTTTAGCAGCCGCAGTCGGTTCTGGAATCAAGGTCGAAAACATCATTCCAGCCCACATGGAAGCCGTGAAAGCGAAACTCGTCGAAGCTGGCGTATCCATCGAAATGGATGAAGATTCTGCCTATATCAGCAAAAGTGGTTCACTAAAAAAAGTAGATATCAAAACCTACGCCTATCCAGGTTTCCCAACCGATTTACAACAACCAATGACCGCATTATTAGCCGGTGCCCACGGAAGTAGCGTCGTAACAGACACTATCTATCCAAGCCGTTTTAAACATATCGATGAGCTAAAACGCATGGGTGGTCGCTTCAAACTTCAAAGTCGCGCAGCCATTGTGACAGGCCCAACGCAGCTTAGAGGAGCAACAGTTACCGCGTCGGATTTACGCGCAGGTGCCTCGCTTGTTATCGCAGGCCTTGCTGCAGACGGTGTAACAGAAATCCACGGCGTCGAACATATTGAAAGAGGCTATGGCCGTATTATTGAAAAATTAGAAGGTATTGGCGCTGATATTTGTAAGGTGTCACACGCCTCCGAAATCGTCTAGTCGTTCAGCGGAGCGACAAGCACTCATTTTTGTTGAGGTTGTTCGAAGTAAAGCGAGTTACAACCTCAATATGCAAAGGAACAAAGTGAGTTTGTAGTCCCACTATAAAGCCTGTGCGCTGGTGCTCATGTACCCAAGTACCCAAGTACATTCCGCTCCGGTACTCGGCTTTGCCTAGAATCTGAGCACTTGTCGCTCCGCTGAGGCTCGGCGGGAGATTGTGAAATGCGTAAAAACATCAGTTTCTTGAATTCGAGTTTTATTAGTAAATCATGAAAGAACGTTCTTAATCCTCAGCTCTCCTAAAATCCTCTTTACAAAAAATCCAAAAGGTGGTCAAATTATATGCCGGACATATCCATTTCCTATCTGGAAAAACTGACAATTAAAGAAATTTATGCGCTTGCAAAGGAACATAAGATTCCCTATTATAGCAAGCTCACGAAACGAGAACTCAGCTTTGCTCTGCTAAAGGCAAGTGCTGAAAAACAAGGCTTCTTCTTCATGGAAGGCGTTCTTGATATTATTGCCTCGGAAGGTTTTGGCTTCCTGCGCCCCATCAACTATTCCGCGAGTTCCGAAGACATCTACATATCAGCTTCCCAAATCAGACGTTTTGATCTAAGAACAGGTGATAAAGTTTCAGGAAAAGTCCGTCCTCCAAAAGAGAATGAACGCTATTTTGGCTTGCTTCACGTCGAGGCGGTTAACGGTGAAAATCCAGAAGTCGCGAAAGATCGTGTCCATTTTCCCGGCCTAACGCCGCTTTATCCTGATCGCCAAATACGTATGGAGATTGGTCAAGAGCCGATTTCAACGCGTATGATTGACATGATTGCGCCGATTGGTTTTGGTCAACGTGGACTCATTGTAGCCCCGCCTAAAGCTGGTAAAACGATTCTTTTAAAAGAAATTGCTAATGCGATCACAGAAAATAGTCCAGATGCAGAATTGATTGTACTACTAATCGATGAACGTCCAGAAGAAGTAACCGATATTGAACGCTCCGTCAAAGCAGAGGTTGTTAGCTCGACGTTTGACGAAGTTCCAGAGAATCACATCAAAGTTGCAGAACTCGTCTTAGAACGGGCAATGCGCCTTGTAGAGCAGAAGCGTGACGTTATTATTTTGATGGATAGCATTACGCGTTTAGCCAGAGCCTATAATCTCGTTATTCCACCGAGCGGTCGAACGCTGTCAGGTGGTATCGATCCAGCCGCGTTCCACAGACCGAAGCGCTTTTTCGGGGCTGCTCGAAATATCGAAGAAGGCGGAAGTTTAACAATCTTGGCGACGGCGCTTGTTGACACCGGTTCGCGGATGGACGACGTTATCTACGAAGAATTCAAAGGAACCGGAAACATGGAGCTTCATCTCGATCGCGCGATGGCAGAACGCCGCGTCTTCCCAGCCATTGATATTCGCCGCTCAGGAACGCGTAAAGAAGAACTCCTACTTCCAAAAGAAAACCTCGAACAGCTTTGGAAAATCCGTAAAATTATGCCGATTCAAGGCGATGCACTAGACATTTCAGAACGCTTTATTCGCTATTTGAAAAAGACGCCGACGAACGCAGATTTTTTCGAAGTTATCCAAACAGAAATGTTTAAAAAATAAGCCTTGCTAAATTAGAAAAGCATTGTTATAATGAGTTTACTGTGTGCAATTGTGCAGAAATTACTCTGTTTCAGATGATTCAGGGCGAAGGAGTTGAAAACAATGAAAGCTGGAATTCACCCGGAATACCGTCAAGTGGTATTTCTTGATACTAGTACAGATTTCAAATTTCTTTCTGGTTCTACTAAGGGCTCGAACGAAACTATTCAATGGGAAGATGGCAACGAGTATCCATTACTACGTGTCGAGATCAGTTCTGATTCTCACCCATTCTATACTGGTAAACAAAAACATGCGACAGCCGACGGACGTGTCGACCGTTTCAACAAGAAATACGGCATCAAATAAAAAAGTCACCCTCGGGTGGCTTTTTTATTTGATGCCTTGAGCCTATGCGGGGTAAATCGGAGGCAAGCGCTCGCATTGTTGGGGCTGTTCGAAATGGAATGAGTTACAGTCCCAATATGCCTAGGAGCATCGCGAATAGGCGTTCCTTCTGGAGATGTATAACAAGGATGCGGTACATCTTTACGGTTCTGCTACACAAGAGCCGTTTCGCTTAACTTCTCGCCTGGTCGAGGAAACTACTCTCTCCCTGCTTTCAGTCATCACGTACGCCAGTACACTCCGCTTTGTTGTGGTTCTTTGAAGCAAAGCGAATTAGAACCTCAATATGCAAAGGAATGAAATGAGTTTGCCATCCTTTTTCACCAAATCACCTGATTGCAATCGCTTTCGCTCGATTTGCGTAAAGCAGAATGTACGTCTTACGCAGAAAAAGAAAAAATTAGTGGACCATTGGAGAATTTTTAGTTCTTCTTTGTACAAAGCCCGAATCAAAGTGAGAAAAACATAAAACCGCGCAACAAAATCCAAACATTTTCATTTCAATCTTGCTTGGGGTAGAATTGGAGGATAGAGAAATAAATGAGGAGGTTTTCATATGGTGGAACATTATGATTATATAGCGATTGGTGGAGGTAGTGGCGGGATTTCTTCGGTGAATCGTGCGGCTAGTTATGGGAAGAAATGTGCGCTTGTGGAGCCGAAACATCTTGGTGGGACGTGTGTGAATGTTGGCTGTGTTCCTAAAAAAGTGATGTGGTACGGGGCTCAGATTTCAGAGGCGATGCACAAATATGCGCCGGATTATGGGTTCGATGTGAAACAGGAGCGTTTTGATTTTGCGAAGTTGGTGGAAAATCGGGAAGCGTATATTGAGCGGATTCATGGTTCGTATCAGCGCGGACTCGATCATAATAAGGTCGATATTTTGAAGGGATACGCATCGTTTGTGGATGAGCACACGATTGAGGTGAACGGCAAGCATTATACGGCGGATCATATTTTGGTCGCGACTGGTGGGAAGCCTGCTTGGCCGGACGTTCCTGGTGCGGAATTGGGGACGGACTCGGATGGCTTTTTTGCGTGGACGGAGTTGCCTAAAAGCGTGGCGGTTGTTGGTGCTGGCTACATTGCGGTGGAACTTGCGGGCGTATTGCAGGGCTTTGGTGTAGAGACGCATTTATTTGTTCGGAAACACGCGCCATTACGCAATTTTGACCCCTTATTAGTGGAAACTTTGGTGGAGGTCATGAAGGAACAGGGACCGACGCTTCATACGGAGGCGATTCCTAAGGAGGTCACGCAAAATGAGGACGGCTCGGTGACGCTTCATTTGGAGGATGGCCGGACGCAGACGGTGGAGAAATTGATCTGGGCGATTGGCAGAACACCGGTGACCGAGACGCTGAATTTGGCGGCAACGGCTGTGGAGCTGGATAAAAAAGGCTACATTAAAGTGGATAAATTCCAAAATACGGCGGTTCCAGGAATCTATGCGGTCGGGGATATTACGGGGCATATCGAGCTGACCCCGGTTGCGATTGCGGCTGGGCGTCGCTTGTCTGAGCGGTTGTTTAATGGGAAATTGGATGAGCATCTGGATTATAATCTGATTCCGACGGTTGTTTTTAGTCATCCGGCGATTGGGACGGTTGGTTTGACGGAACCGGAAGCGATAGAGAAATATGGGGAGACGCAAGTGAAAGTGTATACGTCCTCGTTTACCTCGATGTACACGGCGATTACAGAGCACCGCGAGCCTTGCCGAATGAAGTTGGTTTGTGCTGGTGATAATGAGAAAGTGGTCGGCTTGCACGGCATCGGAACGGGTGTTGATGAAATGATTCAAGGCTTTGCGGTTGCGATGAAAATGGGCGCGACGAAAGCTGATTTTGATAACACGGTTGCGATTCATCCGACGGGTTCTGAGGAATTTGTGACGATGCGTTAATTAGATACTTTAAAAGCGCCATTCCGAGCTGGGAACGGCGCTTTTTTTTAGGAAGCTGTACTTATTTTGACTCCGGTCACAGCGGGTGTTTTTAATTTTTTCTGGAAGGCAATGAAGAAGATAAGCCCCATCACGGCGGTTATGATTTCGGTGATTGTCATGGACCAAATGACGCCGTGGAGGCCAAGTGTTGCGTGTAGAATCAGAATCATTGGGATGTAAAGGACGCCTTGTGTGATGGACATAACCATCGTCGCTGTACCTTGTCCGGTTGCTTGGAAAAGACTGATGAATAAGCCAGTAAAGCCGTTGAATATTGCTGATACAAGCATAGCCACGAGAATGTAGGTGCCAACGCTTAGAACGCTCGGGTCGTTGGAGAATAGGTGGATAATCGGCGCCCTAAATAGGTAAACGAAGCCGACGAACGTAACGGAAATGATGCCGATATAAAGGGACGCTTGTTTCATACCAGCTTTAAATCTCGGAATATTCTTACTAGTAAAATTAAAGGCGAAGAATGGAATGAGACCAAAGAACAGTCCCATAGCTAAAAATTCTGGGATTTGAACGATGCGTAGTGCAATTCCGAATCCAGCGATAACATTATCGCCATATTGGATCGCAAAATTGTTGAGTAGTAAGGTTGTTACGATTAAAAAGGCTGATTGTAATAGTTCGGAGACGCCAATTTTATAAATTTCGAGTTGGTCTTTGATGGAGATTTTGAAGTGTTTCAGGAAGCCTTGTAAATGTTCGCTGCGTTTTTCTAGGAAGTAGAGGTAGTAAATGGCGGAACCGAGTTGGGATAAGACCATAGCTAGTGCGGCTCCGGCAACGTGCCAGCCTAGGCCTAGAATCAAAATAGGATCGAGAATGAGGCTGAGGCCGGTGCTGATGAAAATGCCGTACATGGATTCTTTGGAAGCGCCGCCCGACCGGACTAATTGTTCCAAAGCGAAGTTCAGTATGACGATGAAACCGCCTGCGAATAAGGTTAGCGCATAAGTTTTGGCGTAATCAAAGGTTGCTGCATCAGCACCGAGTAGTTGGGTAATAGGATTGATTAAAAAGAAAGCAAGGAGTGCGAGTAAAAGTCCGGCAATAATGCTGGCGTAGAATGTGTAGCCGGCGATGCGCTTGCCTTTTTCGGTGTCTTTTTGGCCATTGAGGCGGGTGATAAATGTGCCACCACCGACACCGAATACGTTACCGAAAGCCATGAGAACGGTGAAAATTGGTAAGCCGAGCGTGATCGCGGAGAGCATGCTGGTATCGTGCAGCAATCCGATGAAATAGGCGTTGATGACGTTATAAATAGTGCCGACAGACATCCCGATCATCATGGGGATCGATAAATGGGCGATGGCTTTTTTCACGGGTGCGGTTTCTAAATAATATTGATCTGAAAATTTCTTGGTCATGTTCTTTCCTTCTTCCTTATAGGCTATCTTGTACTTTTTCCAAAAGCGATTTTAATTGTTCGGCTTCGGTAGCGGTGAGGTCTTGCGTGATGCTGGCTTCGATTTCGGCAAAAATGGTGTTGAATTCTTCTATTAATGCCACGCCTTTATCTAGGACGTAGATTTTTTTTTGGCGTTCGTTGTTTTCTGGGATGACGCGTTTGATGTAGCCTTTTTTCTCGAGGCCTTGTAGCATGCTCGTGATGCTGGCGCCTTTACGGTTGAATTGGGTGGCGAGATCTTTTTGAATAACTCCGCGGTCCTGGTTCTCAAAAATATAGCCAATCATGCGTCCTTGCTGGCCGTTGAGGTCTAGTTCGCGAAGTCTGGCATCGGCGGTCATCTTGATTTTCATCCCAACGCCTCGGAATAAATCGGAATACGGGGTGTTTAGTGGTTGATTGCTCATTTTAATTCGACTCCTTATAGTTAGAATTCTAACTTAATAAAGTGATTATAATCGATAGAATTCTAACTGTCAAGTCTCTAATTTAAACAAGATAGAGATGCAGCCTTTTTTACGTTTCTCTCCCTAGATGTGATAGTCTTGTGAACATTGTCCTAAATGAATATTCTGATATGTCAAATAATCCTTTGCTTTATGATAAGAAATTGCGTATAATAAGCATAATTACATGGTTTTATAACTAAGGAGGTTGACAAGTGGAAGCGAAATTAGAAGTTGGGATTTTAGGATTTGGAACAGTTGGGAGTGGTGTCATTCATATTTTAGAAGAGCATGCAGAGAAAATTAGTCAAATGACTGGCTACCAAGTGAGCGTCAAAACGGTGCTCGTGCGCGACTTAGAGAAAAATCGTCGTTACGAGACGAAGGGATTTAGCTTGACCACGGAACCTTCTGACATTTTAAATGATCCAGCCATTTCGGTGGTTGTGGAAGTTATGGGAAGCATTGAACCGGCGCGTGAGTATGTCTTACAGGCGCTTAATGCTGGGAAACATGTTGTGACGGCGAACAAGGATTTAATCGCGTTGCACGGGGACGAACTGATTGCTGTTGCGCAGGCGAACCAATGTGATTTATTTTACGAAGCGAGCGTTGCTGGTGGAATTCCGATTTTGCGCACGATTGTGAACGGGCTCGCGGCTGATAAAATTCAGAAAGTTATGGGAATCGTGAACGGTACGACGAACTTCATGTTGACGAAAATGAAGACGGAGAAGCGAAGTTATGAGGATGTTTTGAAAGAGGCGCAGGACTTAGGTTTTGCGGAATCTGATCCAACGAACGATGTGGACGGAATCGACGCGGCTCGCAAAATGGTTATTTTGACGCGATTGTCATTTGGCATGAATGTGGACTTGGCGGACGTGGATACGGTTGGTATTCGTGGGATTGCGCCGCGGGATATGGAAGTTGCGGAGCAGTTGAAATACGTGATTAAATTGGTCGGTACGGCGGAAGAGAAGAACGGTTCGGTCGCGGTTAGCGTTGGGCCAGTGCTCTTGCCGAAATACCACCCGATGGCGGGCGTGAACAACGAGAATAATGCGGTGTTTGTAACGGGTGCTGCGGCTGGAGAGACGATGTATTACGGGCCTGGTGCTGGTGAATTACCTACGGCGACGAGTGTTGTCAGCGATATTATTACGGTTGCCAAAAACAGCAAGTTAGGCATTAACGGCAATGTATTTAATAGTTATAAACATGATACGAAGCAGACGGTACCGGAAGAAATTTTCTCGAAATATTATTTGCGGATTGTCATGGATGATAAAACGGGAACGTTCCTGAAGTTAACGCAGATTTTTGCGGAAGCGGGCGTTGGTTTTGATAAAATTTTGCAGGAACCGCTGGATGAGTTTACGGCGACGGTTGTTGTGGTGACGCATGTGACGAGCAAGGCGCAACTGGAACAAGCGATCGAAAAAGTGAAACTGGAACCGCAAATGCAAGTCGAAGCGAAATATCAAGTTGTGGAGGGATAAAGCATGTATGAAGGATTATTGAAACGATATAAGGATTATTTACCGATTACGGACAAAACACCGATGATTGGCTTGGCGGAAGGGAATACACCGCTTATTCCGTTACCGAATTTGTCGAAGGAACTTGGCGTGACGTTATATGGGAAATATGAAGGCTTGAATCCGACGGGGTCGTTTAAGGATCGCGGAATGGTGATGGCTGTTGCAAAAGCGAAGGAAGAGGGCGCGACGGCGGTCATTTGTGCTTCTACTGGGAATACGTCGGCGGCAGCGGCTGCGTACGCGACTCGCGCGGGGATGAAGGCGTATGTCGTGATTCCAGATGGCAAAGTGGCGCTTGGTAAATTGGCGCAGGCAGTGATGTATGGCGCGGATATTATCGCGATTCAAGGGAACTTTGATGAAGCTTTGGACGCGGTTCGTGAGCTTGCGGAAACGGAAGCCGTGGCGCTTGTTAACTCGGTGAATCCGTATCGTTTGGAAGGCCAGAAGACAGCGGCGTTCGAGATTTGCGAACAATTAGGTGGGAAAGCGCCAGACGTGCTTGCGATTCCGGTTGGGAACGCGGGGAACATTTCGGCGTATTGGAAAGGTTTCAAAGAATGGGACGGTCATTTTGGCGTTGGTTTACCGCGGATGCATGGTTTTGAAGCGGAGGGTGCGGCGGCGATCGTTCAAGGTGCGCCAATCAAGAATCCTGAGACGATTGCGACGGCGATTCGGATTGGTAACCCTGCAAGTTGGGGCTTGGCTGAGGCTGCGCGTGATGAGTCTAAGGGTTATATCCATTCGGTGACGGACGACGAGATTGTGAATGCTTACAAAAAAGTCGCAGCGCAAGATGGTGTGTTTATTGAGCCAGGCTCGGCGGCATCGCTTGCTGGCGTAATTCAACACGTGAAAAGTGGCGCGATCAAACAAGGCGAAACGGTCGTGTGTGTGTTCACTGGAAACGGCTTGAAAGACCCGGATACGGCGATGAGCGTGCATGAAGTTCCAATTTCGCATGTGGAAGGCGTGGACGCAATGCGTGATTACTTGCGCGGAGGCGTGACGAAATGATTAGAATCCAAGTTCCGGCTACAACAGCGAATCTTGGACCAGGCTTTGATTCGTGTGGTCTTGCGTTATCGCTTTATTTGACGCTAGAAGTTTTGGAGCCAGCAAAAGAGTGGCATATCGCGCATGATTTAGGCGACGGAATCCCGATGGACGCGTCAAACGTCATCGTCGAAACCGCGCTTAGCATCGCGCCAAATCTCGAACCACACAATTTGAAAATGCTCTGCGATATCCCAGCGGCGCGCGGACTTGGAAGTAGTTCGGCGGCCGTTGTGGCAGGCATTGAGCTTGCGAATATACTCGCGAATTTGGAGTTGACGCCAGAACGCAAAGTCGAGATTGCCGCGGAAATCGAAGGCCATCCGGATAACGTTGCCCCAGCCGTGCTCGGTAATTTTGTCGTTGGTGCAAAATTGGATGGTGAAGATTTCTACGTGAGGCATCTTTTCCCAGACTGCGCGCTGCTCGCGTTTATTCCGCAAGAAGTACTCCTAACGAGTGAGAGTCGCGGTGTTTTGCCGGATCAGCTTCCGTACAAAGAGGCGGTCAAAGCTAGCAGTATTGCCAATGTGATGATCGCGGCGCTTTTGCAAAATGATTTGAAACTCGCAGGTGAGATGATGGAACGCGATTTATGGCATGAGAAATATCGTGCCAAACTTGTGCCTCATCTGAAGCCTTTGCGTGAATTGACGAAAGCGAACGGTGCCTACGCTGCGTGTTTGAGTGGCGCGGGTCCAACGATTCTAATCTTCGCTCCAAAAACGGAAAGCGAGAATCTGATACGTGTTATGAAGGAATTCGATCAAACGGCGACGGTCCTTTCATTAACTGTAGAAGGAAATGGCTCGACGATATTTTCATGAATAAACTACAAGTAAAGTATCGTTTTTACGCTTTACTTGTAGTTTTTTTTGCCATGCGCATTTAAGAATCTTGCATAGAAAGTTACCTTCAGAATGAGGCTGTTGCTACTTTTACACATTCTCCAAAACAATACCTGTTGTCCCAAATTACGCGCTATGATAGAATGAAAAAGAGTTTTTAACATGGGAATGCGAGGTTTTGAGTGAATGGCACAGCTTTTCTTTAGATATGGTTCAATGAACAGCGGTAAAACAATTGAAATTTTAAAAGTGGCACATAATTACGAGGAACAAAATAAGCCGGTCATGATTTTTACGTCAGGTATCGATGATCGCGATCAAGTCGGCATCATTTCGAGTCGGATTGGCTTAAAACGCGAGGCAACACCAGTATTTTCAGCGACGAATCTGTATGAAGAAGTCGCAAAAATCGAGCCAAAACCGTATTGCGTACTACTCGATGAATCGCAATTTTTGGAGAAAAAACATATCCTGCAACTAGCGCAAATTGCAGACGGACTCAACATTCCCGTCATTGCTTACGGCCTAAAAAACGATTTTCAAAATGAACTTTTCGAAGGTTCCAAGTATTTATTGCTTTACGCAGACAAAATCGAGGAAATGAAGACGGTTTGTTGGTTTTGCACGAAAAAAGCAACGATGGTTTTGCGTGTGGATGAAGAGGGGAAACCGATGTATAAAGGCGACCAAATCATGATTGGCGGCAACGATCGTTACTATCCAGTATGCCGAAAATGTCACGCCAACCCATCAATTTAACGTCTTAACAACTAAAAAATGAGGTGAACTTAAATGTATGATCGTTTACAAGCGGTGGAAGATCGCTATGATGAATTGAACGAATTGCTGAGCGACCCGAACGTGGTCAGTGACGCGAAAAAGCTCCGCGACTATTCCAAAGAGCAGTCTGGCATCACTGAAACAGTCGAGACATATCGCGAGTATAAAGAAGTGACCGCGGGACTTGCGGAAACGCGCGAAATGATGAACGAGAAGCTCGACGATGACATGAAAGAAATGGTGAAAGAAGAATTTAATGAATTAACGCAAAAAAAAGCCGAACTGGAAGAAAAACTGAAATTATTGCTCGTTCCAAAAGACCCGAATGACGACAAAAACGTTATTATGGAGATTCGCGGAGCTGCGGGTGGCGATGAAGCCGCTCTATTTGCTGGCGACTTATTCCGGATGTACTCACGTTACGCCGAATCTCGCGGTTGGAAAGCCGAAGTTATGGAAGCGAACGCGACGGGAATTGGTGGTTATAAAGAGATCATCGTATTGATTAACGGCGCTGGCGCTTACTCACGTCTGAAATACGAAAATGGCGCGCATCGTGTACAACGTGTTCCAGAAACCGAATCAGGCGGTCGAATCCATACATCGACGGCGACCGTTGCGATTTTGCCAGAAGCAGAAGATGTGGAAATCGACATTAAAGATAACGAAATTCGGACGGATACGTTCGCTTCGAGTGGTGCGGGCGGACAGAGTGTCAATACGACGATGTCAGCCGTACGTTTGACGCATATTCCGACGGGGATTGTTGTTTCGATGCAGGATGAACGTTCCCAAATTAAGAATAAAGAAAAGGCGATGAAAATTTTGCGTGCTCGGATTTTTGATAAATTTGAGCGTGAAGCACGTGAGGAATACGATACACATCGGAAATCGGCAGTTGGTACCGGTGACCGTTCTGAGCGGATTCGGACGTATAATTATCCACAAAACCGTGTGACAGACCACCGCATTGGTTTGACGATTCAAAAGCTCGATCAAATTATGGAAGGCAAGCTGGATGAAGTGATCGACGCGCTTATTATGGAAGATCAAACGAGCCGACTCGACCACCTAAGCGACGGTATGTAAGATGACAATTGCCGAAATCTTGCACCAAGCAAAAGCCGAATTAAGCGCTCGCGATTTAGACCTCAACATCGCAGAAATTATCATCGAAACGCGGCTTGACCTGACACGATCCGAGCTATGGATGTCAACGAACCGCGAGCTAAATCCGAGCGAAAAAGCCCAGTTTGACAACGATTTCGCACGTTATATAAACGGAGAGCCAGTTCAGTATATTTTAGAAGTGGCTCCTTTTTATGGTCGCGATTTCTATGTCACACCGAGTGTCCTAATTCCTCGTCCAGAAACCGAAGAACTCGTGTACGCCGCCGAAAAATTTATCGAAAAAAATCCAGCGCGAATCCAGCGTATTTTGGATGTTTGCACAGGTAGCGGAATTATCCCCATCACACTAAAAGCAACATTTCCCGAGTGTTCGGTGACCGGTTCCGATATTTCCGCCGAAGCCCTCGAAGTCGCAGGACAAAATAAGACCCGCCTAAAAAAAGATGTCCGATTTATCCACAGCGATCTCGTAGACTATTTCCAACAAAATGGCGAAAAATTCGATATGATTCTGGCAAACCCGCCGTATATTGCGGATAGTGAGCGCGTGGAAATGTCGAATTACGTCTTAGATCACGAACCAGAACTAGCCCTATTCGCGCCAAATGACGGTTTAGCCATTTACGAACGGTTGATTCAGGATTTACCAGATATTGTGGATAACTTGTTTTGGATTGGGATGGAAATAGGTTATACACAGGGTTCCGCAGTAAAAAAGTTTTTCAAAAAAAGTTTTCCACAGGCAAATGTCATCATCAAGCAAGACATCAACGGGAAAGATCGAATGGTAATTTGCCATAACTAATTGATATAGAAGCATTTCTAATGAAGAAGTGCTTTTTTATTCGCATTATTTATCCACAGCATTGGGGATAAAACTTTGTGCAAAAAAATATTTTTAATCAAATCTTAATAATTAAAACCCAGTTATCAACACACTTATTCACATTATCCACAGGTTCACAATTAGTTATCCACATTGACAAAGTTATTATCCACAGTTTGGGGATAACTTCGTGGATGAAAGCCATTTTTCAAATAAATCGATCTCACACTGTAAAAAAAGCGTCAGAACCGTTAAAATAAGATTAAAGCAATGTAAAGGAGCAATTCCTAATGGAAACAAAGATTTGGCATATCACAAAGGAAAATGAAATTCAGACGTACCTCGAAGCCGCGAAACTTTTGCAAGCGGGAGAAACTGTGGCTTTCCCAACCGAAACGGTATACGGTATCGGTGCGGACGCTACAAACGAGCAAGCCGTCGCTAAAATATACGAAGCAAAAGGCAGGCCATCTGATAACCCGCTCATCGTCCACATCGCGGATCAGTCTCAAATTCATGAATTCGTCCAGAAAGTTCCGAGCAACGCCAAAAAACTGATGCGGGAATTTTGGCCGGGACCGTTAACGATTATCTTGCCATTACAGCCTGGTCGATTAGCTACCAATGTGACGGCAGGCCTCGATAGTGTGGGTGTACGCATGCCGGAACATCCTGTTGCACTTGGTCTTTTAGCGGTAGCGGGCATTCCTGTGGCAGCTCCAAGTGCGAATCGATCGGGAAAACCGAGCCCAACATCTGGGGAACACGTCGAGGAAGATTTATCGGGACGAATTGCGGGTATTGTTTTTGGTGGGAAAACTGGCGTTGGTCTGGAATCCACGGTGATTGACTGCACACTTGAAATCCCAGCCATTTTGCGACCAGGCGGCGTTTCACAAGAGGAAATAGAAGCGGTGATTGGTTCCGTTATTTCAGAAGCGAAAGAAGTCGCGCAGCAAGAAGCCCCGAAAGCGCCCGGAATGAAATACACGCACTATGCCCCGAAAGCCCCTGTGGCCATTATTGAGGGCGATGCAGCATTTTTCCAAAAACAGATTGACTTGGCCGAAAAACGCGGAGAAATCGTCGGTGTGCTCGTTTCAGATGAGCTAGAGGCGCAGTTGCGAAAGTCAGATTATATGGTGGGGCTTGGCAGTAAGGCTTATCCGGAAGAAGTCGCCTACCGCCTATACGACCGATTACGCCATTTTGACCACACACCTGTGACGCTAATTTACGCCGAGCCTTTTGCAAAAACGGGTATCGGAGAAGCGGTAATGAATCGTCTTGATAAGGCAGCAGGCGGACATTATATTAAGCAAAGCGAGGAACGTTAGAATGAATATCTTATTTGTGTGCACTGGAAATACATGCCGAAGCCCAATGGCCGAAAAAATGTTACAGTGGTTCAAGCCAGAATGGGAAATCCGCTCTGCCGGACTTGCAGCACAGACCGGCGCACCAATGTCGATACAATCAAAAGAAATATTGCAAGAACATGGCTTACCGACCTATCATCTTGCAAAATTGCTAACCCCTGACTTAGTAGAAGAAGCCGACAAAATTTTTGTGATGACAGAACAACATCGGCGCACCCTTGTGGATAAGTTCCCAAACAAAAAAACAGAGCTGATTTCCCCATACGATTTTGATGTGGCCGATCCGTACGGTGGGAGTAAGGCGGATTACGAATATACGTTTGCAGAGTTGGAAGAGATGATTGCGCGACGATTTTTGTGAAATAATCGGAGGAGGGAAATAGTATGACAAAGCCAAACGTTCCTAAAGCACCAGAAGGTTATCAAACGGTGAATTCATTTATCATCACGAAAGATGCCGAAAATGTGCTCCAATTTTTAAGAAAGGTATTCCATGCCAAAGAGCTAGTTGACGCTAGGACGGTGGATACAGATGGTCTGATACTACATTCTGAGGTGATCATTGGTGACTCTATTGTAATGGTTGCGGATAGAAAAGCAGATTGGCCATACACTCCAAGTTTGCTTCGTGTATATGTGGAAAACATGGAAGAAACACTAAGAGAAGCACAGCATTTAGGTGCGAAAATTGTAACAAACCCGACTGATTTTTATGGCGATACATTGTCTCGAATACAAGATAAATGGGGAAATGTTTGGTGGATTTATGAGCATCAAGAGCAGGAAGTTTCATGGGAAGCAAGCGAGGATTCTGATGAAAGTTGGGATTTTGAGCCAAGCGAGGAATTAACGTATATTCATGATAGTTTGTTGACCACAATGCGAAATCTAAAAGCAGAGGAATAAGTCTAGCATTGGGACGGGATACGCCGAAAAATAGCTGATTCCGTCTTTCGTCTAGTCCTATTAGCCAGCCTTTCGGAAATTGCTGTGGTTGTTAGGAAGTTAAAACCTCAATATGAGTGTGAAGGCAGTGAACATTCGTTCCTCGCCCCCTAACAATTTCTGTCGAGGCTAACGGGCTGACTCCGCTTTTCGTTCTTGTGAATTACCTCACTATTTAGAATTAAGCTAATCTTGCGCGAAAATACTTGCAATTTAAGCTGGAATGAGAGATTATTAAACCATGTACGAAGCTTTACTAATCATTTGAGAAAAGGATGGGGATCCACACATGGTTTATCTACAAAAGCACGACAAGGCAGTTTTTGATGCAATTGAGTTAGAGTTAGGCAGACAACGCAGTAATATCGAGTTAATCGCATCGGAGAATTTCGTAACCGAACAAGTTATGGAAGCGATGGGATCTGTTTTAACGAACAAATACGCAGAAGGTTACCCTGGCAAACGCTATTACGGCGGTTGTGAATATGTTGATATTGTAGAAAACTTAGCCCGTGATCGCGCGAAACAATTATTTGGCGCCGAATATGCTAATGTTCAACCTCACTCTGGTGCACAAGCAAACATGGCGGTTTATCACGCTACGCTGAAACCAGGAGACGTCGTTCTTGGAATGAATTTATCTCATGGTGGGCATTTAACACACGGCAGCCCAGCTAATTTTAGTGGTGAATTGTATAAATTCGTGGCTTACGGTGTGGATGAAGAGACGAAACAAATTGATTATGACAAAGTTCGTGAAATTGCCCTAGAACATAAGCCAAAAATGATCGTGGCGGGAGCAAGTGCTTATCCACGTGCCATTGATTTCGCTAAATTCCGTGAAATCGCGGATGAAGTTGGCGCATACTTAATGGTTGACATGGCCCATATCGCCGGTCTTGTTGCAACAGGTCATCATCAAAACCCGGTTCCATATGCAGACTTCGTAACGACGACAACGCATAAAACCTTGCGCGGTCCACGTGGCGGTATGATTTTAGCAAAAGCTGAATGGGAAGCGAAACTAAACAAAGCCATTTTTCCAGGAATTCAAGGCGGTCCATTAATGCACGTTATCGCGGCAAAAGCAGTTGCATTTGGCGAAGCATTACAACCCGAATTCACAACATACAGCGAAAATATCTTAAAAAATTCCAAACAATTGGCGAAAACATTGCAAGAAAACGACGTAACAGTCTTAACTGGCGGTTCCGATAATCACTTGCTACTAATCGACTTGAAACCACTGGGCTTAACTGGAAAAGCAGCAGAAGCAGTGCTTGACGATGTCGGCCTTACTGTAAACAAAAACACCATTCCATTCGAAACAGAAAGTCCTTTTGTAACGAGCGGTATTCGTGTTGGTGTTGCAGCAGTAACAACGCGTGGTTTCGATGAAGAAGCTATTGCTAGAGTCGGAAAACTGATTGCAAAAGTGTTGCATAACTTAGAAGACGAGGCTGTTCTTGCAGAAGTGAAACAAGAAGTAGCTGAAATCACAGCGGAATATCCATTATATCCATCACTATAAACAGAGAAAGCCTTGCTAGCAATTTAGTAGGGCTTTTTTTGTAGCATTTTTTACGAAACGATTTAATACTTGCACAAGCGCGATTCTCTGATACAATAAGAGAAGGAAATTTACCTTAAAGGAGCGAATACAATGGCAAAAGTACACGTAATAGATCACCCATTAGTTCAGCATAAATTAACAATTATCCGCGACAAAGACACAGGAACGAAAGCATTCCGTGAACTAGTAAACGAAGTCGCGACATTAATGGCGTATGAAATTACACGCGACGTCGAGCTAGAAGACACATTTGTTGAAACACCGCTACAAAGAACACCCGCAAAAACAATCGCAGGTAAGAAATTAGGCGTGGTTCCAATTTTGCGCGCAGGTCTTGGCATGGCAGACGGAATTCTAACACTAATTCCCGCTGCAAAAGTGGGGCATGTTGGGCTCTACCGCGATCATGACACATTAGAACCAGTCGAGTATTTCGTGAAACTACCATCTGACGTGGAAGAGCGTCTATTCATCGTAGTTGATCCAATGCTTGCAACTGGTGGTTCCGCAATCATGGCCATCGACTGCTTGAAGAAACGTGGCGCGAAAAACATGAAATTCATGTGTTTAGTTGCCGCTCCAGAGGGAATTAAAGCATTACAAGAGGCACATCCAGACGTGGATATTTTCGTTGCCGGCTTAGATGAAAAACTCGACGAACACGGCTACATTATTCCAGGCTTAGGCGACGCTGGTGACCGCTTGTTTGGTACAAAATAATAGAGATTCAAGAACGGGGAAGCAGAGGTTTCCTCGTTTTTTCAGAAAGGGTTGGGGAACGATGAGTAAAATTAAAGTAATGAGTGTTTTCGGAACACGACCAGAAGCAATAAAAATGGCACCACTAGTTTTAGAATTTGAGAAACAAAAAGAGTTTTTCGAGTCCCGCGTAGTCATCACCGCGCAACATCGCGAAATGTTAGACCAAGTGTTGGATATTTTCAACGTGCAACCCGACGTAGATTTAAACATCATGCAAAAACAACAAACGTTAACCGACATTACAACACGCGCGATGCAAGGTTTGAATGAAGTAATCGCCGAAGAAAAACCAGATATCGTCCTAGTTCACGGCGACACGACAACAAGTTTTGCGGCGGCACTGGCAGCTTTCTACAACCAAACAGCTATTGGACACGTAGAGGCAGGCTTGCGGACATGGAATAAATACTCACCATTTCCAGAAGAGATGAACCGTCAATTGACAGGCGTTATGGCGGATTTACATTTCTCGCCGACGTCACAATCGAAGCAAAACCTGCTAGATGAAGGTAAGAATCCTGATACTATTTTTGTCACAGGTAATACCGCGATCGATGCACTGAAAACAACAGTTCAAGAAGACTACCATCATCCAATTTTAGATGGGCTAGGCGATAACCGCTTAATTCTAATGACGGCACATCGTCGTGAAAATCTAGGGGCACCGATGCAAGGTATTTTTGAAGCCGTTCGTGAAATTGCCGAGTCGCGCGAAGACGTTGAAATCGTATACCCAATGCATATGAACCCTGCCGTTCGTGAAAAAGCAACGGCAATTCTTGGTGGGCATCCACGCATCCATCTCATCGAGCCACTAGACGCAATCGATTTCCACAATTTCTTGAAAAAATCGTATCTTGTCTTTACCGATTCAGGTGGCGTACAAGAAGAAGCGCCTGGAATGGGAGTTCCCGTTTTAGTGCTACGCGATACAACCGAGCGTCCAGAAGGCGTGGAAGCAGGAACGCTGAAACTTATCGGCACGGCCAAAGAAGACCTGAAAAAAGAAGCGTTCGATTTACTGGACAATAAAGATGCCTATCTTAAAATGGCGAATGCAAGCAATCCATACGGAGACGGCGAAGCATCCGCACGAATTTTAGAAGCCATCAAGTTCCATTTCCAAAAAACAACTGAACGCCCATCAGACTACACCGTATAAAAAAGAATCCGATCATCTTTCGTTTCAAAATTTTACGCGAAAGATGGTCTTTTTATTTTCTATGAATAATCCGTTTTATTACGCCTAAAAACCTATGAAAAAACAAGAAATCCCAATGGAAGCGCATCATTATTACAGATATATTACGAGGCAAGTTTTCGCTAGAGCTTTACAGCGGATTGTGTTAAGATGAACAATGTTATTACAAAAGAGCATGAGATTTAGCTGTTCATGAAATGCGTAAGGGATAATTGCTGCAAGTCAGCACTGTCTCAATCCCGCCGACGTCCGAAAATAAGGGCGTGGACAGAATTGACCCAAGTGTGCTGGGTAATTATAACTTCATATTCAAGTCATACGTGTCTAGCTATTTTTTTCACTGGAAGGAGCTTTCGCAAACACGTATCTTGCCGAAAGTCTTTTGCCAAGTCAGGTGAGAGCTTTTTTTGTACAATTTATGTGAAAGTCTAAACAACATCTAAGCTTTCTAAGGAATATGGAGGTGTAGCGTGCGATAAACTACTCTGAAATCAAATCCAAATAATGCCTGTACTAGCGAAATCAGAGCAACCTATATGATTTTTCAAAAAAATGTTAAAAATCAATTCGCATTATTTCCTTGAAGCAGTGTTATTGTGGTAGAATTGTTATCAAGTAGGTACGGAATTTGTGAAAAGATATTGACTTTTTACTTTTGCCTATTGTATGCTAAAAACTAACGCACTGATAAGGCTTACAGCTGTGTTTAATTTTTTGTTAGCAAACGGGTAATGTGTAAGAAATCACAAACTCCAAGCTTACTTCTGTCTTAAAATCCGAGTCACATTTTACAGACGGGGAGCAAGAAATACCAATAACATTAAGAAAGGACATCTGCCGGAATGTTAGAATCACTAATAGGAATGTATCATCGTCATCAGAAATACATCATTGCTTTTGTTGGTATATGTGTAGCTGGATGGTTACTAACCCCACATGTACATATTTTTTTGGGGCTAAAACTGGGGATTATTGTAGGTTGGTTTAACTACTGGCTGTTGATGAGACGTACACAGGCCATGACGAAAGCGATTGCCGAGAAGCGAACCTTTTATGGCATGGGCACAACAGCAAGAATGGGAAGCGTTCTACTTGCAACAATCATTGCGACACAAGTACCGGATTTCTTTCACGTTTATAGTATGGTGATTGGTTTGGGCATTGTTTATTCCGTGGTTTTCTTGGATTTTGTTATCTATTCCATCTACCGGAAGAAAAACGCTTAAAAAGAGAGAGGGGTGAACCAAATTGGAAGAGGAATTTCCAATATGGTACTTAGGGAAATTAGCATTTAACTTGTCTAATGTCCTGATGATCACAGTCACATGTGTTATCGTACTGTTTATTGCAATCTTTTGTACGAGAAAGCTACAAATGCGTCCCACAGGAAAACAGAACTTTATTGAATGGGTAATGGACTTTGTTAAAGGCATTATCAACAGTAATATGGACTGGAAAACTGGCGGGAGATTCCACGTATTAGGAATTACGCTGATATTCTTTATCTTCGTAGCTAATATGTTAGGATTGCCAATGCAGATAGCTGTTGGTGGCGAAGTATGGTGGCGTTCACCTACTGCCGATCCGATTGTAACACTAACCTTGGCCGTACTCATTATCGGGTTGACTCATTATTATGGAATCAAACTTAGAGGAGTCAAACATTACGTTGTTGGAACTTACTTTAGCCCAATGAAATTTTTATTCCCATTGAAGCTAGTGGAAGAATTCGCCAACACATTGACACTCGGTTTGCGTCTATACGGTAACATTTTTGCAGGGGAAGTATTGCTAAGTATTATCGCAATACAATTAGCACATATTAACCCAGTAGTTGGCGTATTTGCAATCATTCCAGCTGTGGTTTGGCAAGGGTTCTCCGTATTTATCGGTGCTATCCAAGCCTACCTATTCACCGTGCTGACCATGGTTTACATGTCGCACAAAGTAAGTGACGAACACTAAGCAACACTCGCCACACCTAAGTTAAGTCAGAGCTATGAGGCAAAACTCATAATCTTTTTATAAACAAAAATAATTTAGAAGATAATTCGAGGAGGATATTTATTATGTCATTAGGTGCAATTGCAGCGGCTATCGCCGTAGGTTTAGGAGCTTTAGGAGCAGGTATTGGTAACGGACTTATCGTATCAAAAACAGTTGAAGGTGTTGCTCGTCAACCAGAAGCACGTTCTATGCTACAAACAATCATGTTCATTGGTGTTGGTTTGGTTGAGGCCCTTCCAATCATCGCTGTTGTTATCGCGTTCATGGTAATGAATAAGTAATTAGAAAACGTGGCGGGGCCAACTCGCCATTCCTTTATGTGTCAAAAAACATGAAACGATAAAAAGCGAATGTATGGAAAGGAGTGAATCGAACGTGCTAGGATTTAATATTGCACTAGGTTCAGCCGTTTTTACAGCTGGTGATTCTATTTTTACCGTCGTAGCATTCTGTATTTTGTTAGTCCTAATCCGTATTTATGCTTGGAAACCTTTGATGAATATCATGAAGGCCCGCGAAGAGCACATCGCATCGGAAATCGACTCTGCAGAAGAAAGTCGTGTACAAGCAGAAGCCCTGTTAGCCGAACAAAAAGAAGTTCTTCAACAAGCTCGTTTAGAATCTCAAACAATGATTGAGAACGCTAAACAACTTGGTGAAAAAGAACGCGAAGAAATCATCAAAGTTGCGCGCGCTGAAAGTGAACGCATTAAAGAAGAAGCCAAAAGCGACATTACTCGCGAAAAAGAAGATGCTATCAAAGCGCTTCGTGAACAAGTCGGCTCCTTGTCTGTGCTAATCGCATCCAAAGTTATTGAGAAAAACTTGGACGAAGAAGCGCAAACAGCACTTGTACAAGAGTATATCGGAAAGTTAGGCGATGACAAATGAGCAAAGATTTCGAAGTTGCGAATCGTTACGCCGTAGCACTTTTTGAAGTTGCCAAAGACGAGCAATTGATCGACCAGTTCGATACGGAGCTCGCGGTTGTGAAGGAATCGATAGAACAAAATACCGATTTCGCCACACTAATCGAAAATCCAACGCTCACAGATGATGCTAAGAAAAATATGATTGCAACTGTTTTTAGTGGTTTAACGCCAGTATTACAAGATTTCATTTTTCTGCTAATCGACCGTGGACGCGAGGATTATCTAGTAACTATCATTGATCGCTATCTACAAAAAGTAAAAGACGCTCGTGGCATTGCTGACGCCGATGTATATTCCGTAATCCCGCTTTCTGAAGCAGAAGAAGCAGAATTATCCAAAGCGTTTGCAGCAAAAATGGCTAAAAACGAGTTAAATATTCATAATCATATCGATCCGTCCCTTCTTGGAGGCGTGCGGGTAGTTATTGGAAACCGTATCTATGACGGCAGTCTAAAATCTAAACTAAGAGACCTGGAGCGACAAATTAAATTGTAGGCTTTCAGTGTAACAAGGGGTGAATTTGATGAGCATAAAAGCTGAAGAGATTAGTTCTCTCATAAAGCAACAAATTGAAAATTATCAATCGGAGCTAAAAGTTAGCGATGTTGGAACAGTTACCTATATTGGTGATGGTATCGCGCGTGCTCACGGATTAGATAACGCAATGGCTGGAGAGCTTCTCGAGTTCTCAAACGGCGTTATGGGTATGGCTCAAAACTTAGAAACCAATGATGTTGGTATCATTATTTTGGGACCTTATACTGAAATCCGTGAAGGCGATGAAGTTCGTCGTACAGGAAAAATCATGGAAGTTCCAGTTGGCGAAGGTCTTATCGGTCGAGTTGTCAACGCACTTGGACAACCTGTCGATGGCTTAGGTCCAATTGAATCAACGGGTACACGCCCAATCGAAGCAATTGCACCAGGCGTTATGCAACGTCAATCCGTTAATGAACCACTTCAAACAGGAATTAAAGCTATCGATGCCTTAGTACCAATCGGTCGTGGTCAACGTGAGCTAATCATCGGTGACCGCCAAACTGGTAAAACAACGGTTGCTATCGATACAATCCTAAATCAAGCAGACCAAGATATGATTTGTATCTACGTGGCTATTGGGCAAAAAGAATCAACAGTTCGTACAGCAGTTGAAACATTGCGTAAACACGGAGCGCTTGATTACACAATCGTTGTAACAGCATCCGCATCTCAACCAGCTCCATTACTATACTTAGCTCCATACGCTGGTGTCGCGATGGCCGAAGAATTCATGTATAACGGCAAACACGTTTTGATTATCTATGATGATTTATCGAAACAAGCTGCTGCTTATCGTGAACTTTCCTTGCTACTTCGCCGTCCTCCAGGTCGTGAAGCATATCCAGGGGATGTATTCTACTTGCACTCCCGCTTATTAGAACGTGCTGCAAAACTAAATGATTCATTAGGTGGCGGCTCGATCACAGCCCTACCGTTCGTAGAAACGCAAGCCGGAGATATCTCTGCTTACATTCCTACAAACGTTATCTCGATAACAGATGGTCAAATTTTCTTGCAATCCGATCTATTCTTCTCTGGTGTTCGTCCCGCAATCAACGCCGGGTTATCCGTATCCCGTGTCGGTGGATCAGCACAAATCAAAGCCATGAAAAAAGTTGCCGGAACGCTTCGTTTAGATTTAGCATCTTACCGTGAGTTAGAATCCTTCTCACAATTTGGATCTGATCTTGACGCAGCGACACGCGCGAAACTAGAACGTGGTAAACGTACAGTAGAAGTCCTAAAACAAGATTTACACAAACCACTAAAAGTTGAAAAACAAATCCTAATTCTATACACATTAGTTCACTCCTTCTTGGATGATATTCCTGTAACAGATGTGTTGCGTTTCGAAAGTGAAATGAATACGTGGTTCGATCACAACCGTCCAGAACTTCTGGAAACGATCCGCACGACGAAATCATTGCCTGACGAAGCAGAGTTAGATAGTGCGATTAAAGAATTCAAAAATACATTTGTTCCTTCAGAAGCCTAACCCGTTTTTGACCGACAAACGAAACAAAGGTGGTGAAAATCTTTGGCATCTTTAATAGATATTAAACAGCGAATCACTTCTACAAAGAAAACCAGTCAAATTACAAAGGCCATGCAAATGGTTTCTGCATCCAAACTCGGTCGTGCAGAAGAAAAAGCAAGAGCCTACGCACCCTACGTAGAAAAAATTCGAGATGTTGTAACCCATGTTGCTTCTGGTAACAGTGCAGACCATCCGATGCTAGTAACGCGAGCAGTCCACAGAACGGGCTATATCGTAGTCACTTCGCATAAAGGTTTGGCAGGCGCTTATAACAGTAATGCTATCAAAGAAGTGTACAAACAAATTCAAGAAAAGCATACTTCCAGCGATGAATATGCAATTATCGCTTTGGGAAGAGCTGGCGCAGACTTTTTTAAAGCCCGCAGTATGAATGTTGTTTTAGAGGTACCAAGTATTTCGGATCATCCAATTTTTGCTGAGATTAAAGATGTTGCGCGCAATACGGTTCAAATGTTCGAAGATGGCGTTTTCGATGAAGTATTCATCGTCTATAACCACCATGTGAACTCAATTTCTCAATCGATAAGAAACGAGAAATTGCTGCCACTGACAGAGTTTCATGAAAATGAGACAGAACACGATTTGACGACATATGAATTCGAGCCTTCAGAAGGTGAGATTTTAGAAGTATTGTTACCGCAATATGTTGAAAGTTTGATTTTCGGTGCTATTTTGGATGCTAAAGCCGCGGAACATGCTGCTCGTATGACAGCGATGAGAAGCGCGACTGACAACGCAACCGATATTATTGATGATCTGTCATTACAA
Organism: Paenilisteria newyorkensis; assembly: GCF_000766145.1. Classification (GTDB taxonomy): domain Bacteria; phylum Bacillota; class Bacilli; order Lactobacillales; family Listeriaceae; genus Listeria_A; species Listeria_A newyorkensis. The sequence goes on from NZ_JNFB01000007.1 coordinate 31,796, forward strand.
TATAACCGTGCTCGCCAAGCTGCGATTACGCAAGAAATAACTGAAATTATTGGTGGTGTAGCGGCTCTTGAATAAACATTTAAGAGCGCGTCTATCCACCCCTAAAGTTCCCAATCAGGGAAAGCAAGTGAGGAGGAAAATCGCATGACTGAAGGACGAATAATCCAAGTTATGGGTCCCGTTGTAGACGTAAAGTTTGATAATCACTTACCTGAAATCTACAACGCGCTTAAAGTTGAATATAAAGCACTATCCGAAGAGGAAAAAAGTGTGGAACTTACGCTTGAAGTAGCTATCCATTTAGGCGACAATGTCGTTCGTACCATTGCGATGGCTTCGACAGACGGTGTTCAAAGAGGCATGACAGTAATTGATACTGAAAGCCCAATCACAGTTCCAGTTGGAAATATAACTCTTGGACGTGTATTCAACGTACTTGGAGATACAATTGATTTAGACGAACCGATCGCGAGTGACGTTCAGCGCAATAAAATTCACCGTTTAGCCCCAACATTTGATGAACTTTCCACTACGACTGAAATCCTGGAAACAGGAATCAAAGTAGTTGATCTTTTAGCCCCTTACGTTAAAGGTGGTAAAATTGGATTGTTCGGTGGTGCCGGTGTAGGTAAAACAGTACTTATTCAAGAGCTCATTCATAATATTGCCCAAGAACACGGCGGTATTTCGGTATTTGCCGGCGTAGGTGAACGTACTCGTGAAGGTAATGACCTTTACTTTGAAATGAAAGACTCAGGCGTTATCGAAAAAACAGCCATGGTATTTGGACAAATGAACGAGCCACCAGGCGCACGTATGCGTGTTGCTTTAACAGGCTTAACAATTGCTGAATATTTCCGTGATGTAGAGCATCAAGATGTGCTGCTATTCATCGATAACATTTTCCGCTTTACACAAGCTGGTTCAGAGGTTTCTGCCTTGCTTGGTCGTATGCCATCTGCCGTAGGTTACCAACCAACATTGGCAACTGAAATGGGACAATTGCAAGAACGTATCACATCCACAAACGTTGGATCCGTTACATCTATTCAAGCAATCTACGTTCCAGCCGATGATTACACCGATCCAGCACCAGCAACAACATTCGCCCATTTAGATGCAACAACGAACTTGGAGCGTAAATTAACAGAGCAAGGTATTTACCCAGCGGTAGATCCACTTGCATCGACTTCACGTGCACTTGCGCCAGATATCGTTGGTGAAGATCACTATGAAGTGGCAACGCAAGTACAACAATTATTACAACGCTATAAAGAATTACAAGATATCATTGCGATTCTAGGTATGGATGAATTATCTGATGAAGATAAACAAGCTGTTGGGCGTGCTCGTCGCGTACAATTTTTCTTGAGTCAAAACTTCCATGTTGCCGAACAATTTACTGGTCAAAAAGGTTCTTATGTACCAGTCAAAGAAACGGTAAAAGGATTCCAAGATATTCTTGCAGGTAAATACGATCATCTTCCTGAGGATGCATTCCGCTCGTTAGGACGCATTGAAGAAGTTATCGAAAAAGCCAAAAGCATGGGCGTTGAAGTTTAATAAAAACAGGAGGAGGTACACATGGGCATTTTAAATGTAAGTATTGTTACTCCAGATGGTCCTGTTTTCAGCGGTGAAGCGAGCATGGTTATCGCAAGAACAAAAGCCGGCGAATTAGGTATTTTACCTGGCCATGTTCCTTTAGTAGCCCCTCTCAAAATTGATGTGGTGCGTTTAAAGCACGATGGCAAAGAAGAATGGGTTGCAGTAAATGGCGGCTTTATGGAAGTAAATGGTGAAGAAGTAAACATACTAGCAGACACTGCAGAGCGAGAAGAAGAAATTGATATCGTTCGCGCAGAAGCTGCTAGACAACGTGCAGAAGATGAACTGAGAGAGGCGAAGAGCAAGCAAGTGGACGAACTAAAAGCAGAGATAGCTCTTCAAAAAGCAGTAAATCGAATTCACGCTTACAACAAAAAGTAAGACAGAATGAGTTTGGAGTAAACCATTTTAGAATGGATATGACTCCAAGCTCATTTACTTCATTCTCTGAAAAGAAACAATAAAAGCATATAAAATTGTTATTCAGCGATAATACTGGTAGAATGATAGAGGCTGATAAAATTTTGGAGGTAATAGATGTATACAGTTATTGGACAACAAGCAATTATTGTTATGGTTTCACATTTACTTTTCATCGTTATTGCTTTTTGGGCACTCCAAGCACTTCACTTTGAAAAACTAATACGCCGAGATCATGTGATACAAGCAAGAATATTATATTTACTCCTTGCTGTAGCCTTAGGAGTTACAATTAGTAATTTCTTTCTAGACTACTTTATATCAGCGAGACAACTAGGTAATTTGTTCGGAAATTGATTAAAAATGTTTATACATGTTCGCAATTGATATAACTCTCTTAAAATTAGTGTTGAAATGTAGTAGGCATTAATGGTAAAATGTTCAGAGTATGAGTAAAGATAAGAATACATTTCAGGATTAATTTTAAGCGATGTATATCAAATAGGAATAGAGTAATTAATACGCGGAGGGGTTCGTTTTGGAAAAAATTATTGTCCGTGGTGGGAATAAATTACAGGGAACAGTGAAAGTAGAAGGCGCCAAAAATGCTGTTTTACCTGTTATAGCCGCTACCTTATTAGCTAGCAAAGGAACAAGCACGTTAAGAAATGTACCACGTTTATCTGATGTCTACACAATTAATGAAGTGCTAAAATACTTAAAAGCAGATGTATCTTTCGAAGATGATGTTGTTACTGTGAATGCTACAGGAGATATCTTATCGGATACACCATTTGAATATGTTCGTAAAATGCGTGCTTCCATCGTTGTTATGGGGCCACTTTTAGCTCGTACAGGTTCAGCAAGGGTAGCACTTCCAGGTGGTTGTGCAATAGGTTCACGCCCAGTAGATTTACATCTAAAAGGATTCGAAGCGATGGGTGCAAACGTAAGAATTGAGAATGGCTACATTGAAGCGACTGCTGAGAAATTAGTAGGAGCTAAAATATATTTGGATTTCCCAAGTGTTGGAGCAACTCAAAATATTATGATGGCTGCAACATTAGCTGAGGGCACAACTGTTATTGAGAACGTTGCAAGAGAACCTGAAATTGTTGATTTAGCTAACTTCTTAAACCAAATGGGTGCTCGAGTTATTGGTGCAGGGACTGAAGTTATTCGCATAGAAGGCGTAAAAGAGCTCACCGCAACAGATCACTCTATTATTCCTGATCGAATTGAAGCCGGAACATTTATGATTGCAGCGGCAATTACGGAAGGAAACGTGTTTATTGAAGATATGGTTCCAGAACATATCAGCTCACTTATTGCTAAATTAGAAGAGATGGGCGTTAAAATCATTGAAGAAAACAATGGCGTGCGTGTTATTGGACCTAAACATTTGAAGGCTGTCGATGTGAAGACTTTACCTCACCCGGGATTCCCGACTGATATGCAATCTCAAATGATGGTTATCCAAATGTTGAGTACAGGTACTAGTGTTATGACAGAGACTGTTTTTGAAAACCGATTTATGCATGTTGAAGAAATGCGTAGAATGAATGCAGATATGAAAATTGAAGGCCATTCTGTTATCATTTCTGGTCCAGCTAAGCTTCAAGGAGCTGAGGTAGCTGCAACTGATTTACGTGCAGCAGCAGCATTAGTTCTTGCTGGTTTGGTGGCCGATGGATACACACAAGTAACTGAACTTAAATACTTAGATAGAGGCTATCATAATTTCCATGTTAAGCTTAAGGCTCTAGGCGCAGATATCGAACGTGTGGCCGATTCTGAACAAGTTAACGTAAAAGAAACAACAAAATAAATGAACGAACTAGGTCTTAACTGATCTAGTTTTTTATTTGTAAAAATATTTTTCTTACTTAGAATTAGGGAAAAGATATATATGTTAAAAGAAATATGCTATAATGCAAAAGAGGTAGTATGAGGCAATACATATGAAACAACACAGAAAGGGGTCATTGTAAATTATGGCGAAAGATGTTGGGATAGATTTGGGTACTGCGAATGTCCTGATTCATGTGAAGGGGCAAGGTATTGTATTAAATGAACCATCTGTTGTAGCAATCAATAATATTACAAATGAAGTTTTAGCAGTTGGGACGGAAGCACGAAATATGGTAGGGAGAACTCCGGGTAATATAACTGCAATTAAACCAATGAAAGACGGTGTGATTGCTGATTTTGATATTGTTCAAGAAATGTTACGTATTTTCCTACAAAAACTAGATTTAAAAGGATTTTTCTCTAAGCCAAGAGTTTTAATCTGCTGTCCAACAAATATAACTTCAGTGGAGCAAAAAGCTATACGACAAGCAGCTGAGCAAAGTGGCGGGAAACAGGTATTTATGGAAGAAGAGCCTAAGGTAGCTGCAATTGGTGCCGGTATGGATATTTTCCAACCAAGTGGAAATATGGTTATTGATATTGGTGGTGGCACAACAGATATAGCGGTTCTTTCTATGGGAGATATTGTTACCAGTAAATCTGTGAAACTTGCAGGGAACCAGCTGGATGGCGACATTCTACAATATATTAAGCGCCAATACAACCTTCTAATAGGAGAGAGAACATCAGAAGAATTAAAAATCAATGTTGCAACTGCATCAGCGGGAACAAGACAAGAATCCATGGATATCCGAGGACGTGACTTAGTTACAGGTCTACCTAAAACGGTAACAGTAACCAGCGAAGAAATTGAGTTGGCCCTAAGAGAGTCTGTTCATGTTATTGTTCAAGCCGCAAAACAGGTATTAGAGCAGACACCGCCAGAACTTTCAGCTGATATTATTGACCGCGGAATTATCATGACTGGCGGGGGAGCTTTGCTTCATGGCTTAGATGAACTATTAGCTGAGGAATTAAAAGTCCCAGTTTTGCTTGCTGAAAATCCTTTAGACGCTGTTGCGATAGGAACAGGAATACTTTTGGAAAATACGTCACGTACTAAGAAAAACTGGCTTTAAAAAATTTGAGGTGATAGTTTGTCTATCAGAATAGAGCTTGTAGACAGATCAAATTGGGAAGATGTTATTAATCTGACTGTAGATTCAAGCCAAATGAACTTTATTGAATCAAATGTTTGCTCTATCTTAGAGTCTCATTACGTGGCTGGTTGGTATCCTATAGGTCTATACTCTGGAGAAATATTAGTTGGTTTTGCAATGTACGGTTGTTGCGAAAATGATTCCATTTGGTTAGATCGTTTCATGATAGATGGAAGGTATCAGGGGCAGGGCTTTGGCCGGAGCTTCTTAGTTTATTTATTAGAGCACATACAGGCTCAATTTAAAATCAGAAAAATATTGTTAAGTTTCACACCTGAAAACCAATATGCTAGAAGATTGTATGAAAGGCATGGTTTTATTAACACAAATGAAGTCGATTCGAAGGGTGAATTAATATTCATGTACAATTGTTCGGAGGTATGACATGTTAGATATTAGTGAAATAAAAAAAATATTACCACATCGTTATCCATTTTTATTGGTAGATAGAGTAATAGAACTCGAAGATAAGAAAGTAGTAGCTATTAAAAATGTGACAGCAAATGAAGAGTTTTTTAATGGGCATTTTCCAGGCTACCCCGTCATGCCAGGAGTCCTCATCGTAGAGGCCTTAGCTCAGGCAAGCGGGATAGCTATGATGCAAGTAGCGGGAAATGAAGGGAAAATTGGTTTATTTGCTGGGATTGATGGATGTAGGTTCAAGCGCCAAGTAATTCCAGGAGATCAACTTCGCTTAGAAGCTGAGATTCTTCGCTTACGTGGGTCTATTGCTAAAGCACATGTAAAGGCAACAGTTGAAGGAGAGTTAGTCTGTGAGGCGGATATCATGTTCGCTTTGACAGATATAGCTGAATAAAAGAGGAATGGCCGTGATATTGTATCGCGGCTTTTCCGTTTGGCCTATAACTAGCTTGAGTTACAGAATAACAGACTATGAGCATAAAATAAAGGGCAATAAAATTGTGACTTAACATTGAATTTCGTATTTTGAATACTGTTTAGAGATACAGTTTCTCTTTTTTTCTAAGAGAAAAACTTGTTTTGGGCAGACTAAAACATAGAAAAAAATTTTTTTATGTATTTTACAGATTGGAAGTGAGGAGGTATGCTGATGGTACTAAAAAAGAAAAGAGTGATAATATGATTAATCAGGTAACATTAGTTGGCAGATTGACTGAGGATCCAGAAATGCGCTTTACATCAGAAGAAAAGGCAGTTGTGAATGTTACTGTGGCTTTGAACCGATTCGGAAGAGGTAGTAGGCTAGATCAAGAAGCAGACTTTATTCCTTGCGTGATATGGGGAAAACAGGCAGAAAATACAGTGGAATACTGCAGGAAAGGAACACTAGTTGGGATAAATGGAGAACTACAAACGAGAAACTATGTAAATAGGGAGGAGAAGAAGATATATGTTACGGAGGTTTTAGTAGATAAAATAAGATTTTTGAGTAAAAATAAGGAGCAAAAAGCAGACGATTCGGAAATGACAGTAGAGGAAAGTAGCTAAAAATAGAGATAACAATTGTAATCTACTGTTATATTTATAGATAGATACTAAAAAAATAGTCCAAAAATGCTGCTATTTTTGCCAAATTTCATTGTTTGAATACTATTTTTGAAATGTTTAAATTTGCTAAATATCATATATTGATATAAAGAAGTTCTGTTTCTTAACTATTTCAAAAAATAAAGCGATGTAAGAACATGTTTGTGGGAGAACGCTTGTCTCAATTAACTAGGTATATTAAATCTGAAATAAAATAATAAGAAAATTCATTCAAATGAGTTTATTAACGAATGTTACGCATAATGGGAGGATTTCAAGAGGTGTGTTACGTAGCCTTAATGGTTTAGTAACCTAATGCCTTCTCCCATATGATACGATTATTCTCGAAGTTATCAAGGAGGTAATTATTACATGAAGAAAACAGTAGCTACTATTGCAGCAGGTATAGTCCTGGCTGGAATTGGATCAACTCAGGTTAGTGCGGCAGAATACACGGTGCAATCAGGAGACTCACTATGGAAAATTTCGAATGAAAATAACATCTCCATAGATCAATTAAAACGAGTTAACAATTTAAGTTCAAACGTTATTTATCCAAATCAAAAATTAGAAGTTGCGACAGTTAAATCATCCACAAACACAGGTACATACAAAATTGTACCAGGCGACACTCTAAGTAAAATTGCTCAAAATCACAATGTTACAGTTGCTCAATTAAAATCTTGGAATTCTCTATCATCTGATTTGATTATTGCAGGTGAGACCTTAAATATTGGAAGTACGCAAACAGAAACTACGGCTCCTGCATCAGAAACACCGAAGCAAGAAACGAAATCGGATACGCCAGTAGTTCAAAAAGAAACAACGCAAAAACAAGAGGCGGCAACTAGTACGCCGAGCAAACAAACGCAAAGTTCAAGTAAAAGCACATCTAAAAGTGTAGCTAAAACCGTAACAGTGACTGCGACCGCTTACAGCAAAGCAGAACCTGGCATGGGGCATGTGACAGCATCTGGTATTGATTTAAATGACAATCCAAGAGTTATAGCTGTGGACCCGTCTGTTATTCCACTAGGATCTAGAGTCTATGTAGAAGGATACGGAGAAGCTATCGCTGCCGATACTGGCGGTGCCATCAAAGGTAATAAAATTGATGTTCATTTAGATAGCGTGCAAGCTTGTTACAATTGGGGCGTTAAGACTGTAAAAGTTCAAATTCTAAACTAAGAATAAGTTAGTGAAATTCGTGATTGGTAATTATATCAATCACGAATTTTTTTGCGTTGTTTTCCCAGTTACATAATGAGATAAGGAGAGAATATATAATTTTAGCATAGGAAGAATCGGATATTTATGATAAACTTAGAGATATGAGAAATATAGGAGTGAACATATGAAACGGACGGTTGAGATTCTAGGTATTCCATTTTATAATGTTTCTCAGAATGCTTTTGTAGATGAATTGATGGACGCTGCTTTGAATAAGAAGCGTAGGTTTATTGTGACGGCCAACCCCGAGATAGTTATGCATGCACAACAAGATTTGGAATTTAACCAAGTGATTCGGCAAGCCGATTATGTTGTCGCGGATGGCATTGGAGTGGTTAAGGCTGCAAAGAGTATTGGGAAGCCGCTTAAAGGAAGAGTAACTGGATATGATACAATGTTGGGGCTTCTTGAGAAAGCAAATGAAATGAACCTGAGAGTATATTTTATTGGAGCTAAACCAAATGTTATAGAAAAGCTAAAAGAGCATGTTAGTGTGAAGTACAGTCATATTGAAATTGTAGGCGCACGTGATGGTTATTTTGAAACTTCTGAATCAGAAGCAATCGCAGAAGATATTTTAATGAGTCAAGCGGATTTTGTATTTTTAGCCCTTGGGTTTCCGCGACAAGAAAAATGGATATCAGCATACTTAGATAAATTTGAAAAAGGTGTATTTATGGGTGTTGGTGGTAGTTTTGACGTCCTTTCGGGGTGTACGAAACGCGCACCTAGTTTTTGGGTGAAATTTAATTTAGAGTGGCTGTATCGCATTTTATCGCAACCTAGTCGCTGGAAACGAGCATTGGCCATCCCTCGATTTATGTTAGCCATGAAAAAACAAAGAAGGCAAGGGTGATTTTTATATGGTTATCGAGGAAGCTGTTATATATCATCTTGTTATGCCTCTTAGAGAGACGTTTAAGACTAGTTACGGCTCTATGAAGGATAAACACCTATGCATCATTAAAATCGTCTCAAACGACGGATTAGAGGGTTATGGTGAGCTCGATGCGTTTGCTGCACCGTGGTACACAGAAGAAACAACAGAGACTGCAGCATTGATCATTAAAAATCACTTACTACCTATGCTGAAGAACGTTAATCTCACCAATCCTGATCAAATAAATCAAATTTTTCAAGTTATCCGGGGAAATGAGATGGCAAAAGCTGCTGTTGAAACGGCTGTTTGGGATATTTTCTCAAAAATGTCGGAACAACCGTTAACGACTTACTTAGGTGGTCAAATAGGCAATATCCCTGTTGGAGTTAGTATAGGAATTAAAAAAAATCTTGACGAGTTGGTGCATACTGTATCTAACTATGTTAACGATGGGTATTCGCGAGTAAAGCTCAAGATTAAGCCGGGGTTTGATATAGGGCCAGTCGAGCGAATCAGACGCGATTTCCCGAAACTATCATTGATGGTAGATGCTAATTCTGCATATAGTAAATCAGATATTGCTGTACTCAAGCAATTGGATCGATATAATTTAGCTATGATAGAGCAGCCATTTGGTGTAACGGATTTTGTGAATCACGCGTGGTTGCAAAAACAGCTACAAACGCCAATTTGTCTCGACGAAAATATTCGATCTTTAGAGGATGTAAAGCAGGCAGCTGAACTAAATAGTGCTAAGGCAATTAATATTAAAATAGCTCGTGTTGGTGGCTTAACAGAAGCGCTTAAAATAGCTACATTTTGCTATGAAAACGACATGATTGCTTGGTGTGGTGGCATGTTCGAAGCAGGTGTTGGTCGTGCGCATAATATTGCTTTAGCCTCTCGAACGGAATTTAGTTTTCCAGGGGATATCTCAGCCTCTAACCGATACTTTGAGAGGGATATCACGAAAGAAGAATTCAATATTAAGCAAGGGAAAGTAACGACTCCATCGGGGTTGGGAATAGGTGTGGAGATAGACCAACAAAGTCTAGATTCCTACTGCAAACGACGAGAATATATCGTTTTAAACTGAAGGATGGAGCTGAAATTAATTTGCAAATATGGATTATGATTATTTGCTTTCTAATTGGGATTTTGATTATCCCATTAGTCCGCAAATTTGCTTTTTTTATCAATGCAGTTGATGAGCCTCGTGAAAGGCATATCCACACAAAAATAACACCAACACTAGGCGGCTTAGCCATATTTTTGGCGTTTACTGTAGGAATGTTACTACTAGCTGTCGATAAAAGTGACTTTTTACCAGTTTACATAGGTGCAGTGATTATTGTCGCGACTGGATTCATTGATGACATTATTGAATTATCACCTAGATGGAAATTAGTTGGTCAAATCAGCGCGGCGCTTTGTGTTGTGCTATGGGGACAGATAACCATCGAATTTATTAATATTCCCTTTATGGGGCCGTTATATTTCGGAGTATGGGCAATCCCGATTACCCTTATTTGGATTGTAGCTATTGTCAATGCATTGAACCTTATTGATGGGTTAGACGGCTTGGCTGGCGGTGTTTCCATTATAGCTTTACTAACGATTGCTGGGATGGCATTATTACTGCAAGACGTTTTTGTGGCACCAGTAGCATTTATGTTGATTGCTTGTATTTTGGCTTTCCTTGTTTATAATTTCCCGCCTGCAACTATTTTTATGGGGGACACGGGCTCTTTATTTTTAGGGTATATGATTGCAGTACTATCCTTGATGGGCTTTAAAAATGTGACTTTTATCTCTATACTGGTGCCTTTAATTATTTTAGGCGTGCCGCTTTCTGATACTTTTTTTGCAATCATAAGGAGGTTAAAAGCGAGGACACCAATTTCAATGGCCGATAGATCGCATATCCACCATAGACTGATGGCATTAGGTTTTTCGCAAAGGCAGACTGTATTACTGATTTATTGTATGGCTATTTTGTTTTCGATAACGGGTTTTGTATTCTCGTTTTCGACTACATGGGGAGCCGTTATTCTATTAATATTATTAGCATTTTGTATAGAAATTATCGTAGAATTTATTGGTTTAATTGGAGAAAACTATCGTCCGATTTTGAATATACTATCCAAAATTAGAAGGAAAAGACCATAGCAAAAAAAAGGCGCTAAGTAACTGGGGAGAATTCTCCTAGATACTTAGCGCCTCTTATTATTTAATTCTCTTCGCTGTACGGTAATGCGTTAGGGAATGGCTTATTGACACCTTGAAGTTGCCCAGCAAATTCATTAGCAACACTCTGCACAGAGTTCTCGTCTAGTTGGTAATAATAGACGCCATCTTGCGGGGCATCTGCTCCTTTAAGCGAGAGAGATTTCATGTCAATATCATTCGTCATACCATATTTAGCAATGGAAAGCATCTGTGAAAAAGTCATATTTGTTTTCATGTTGTCTCCAACAGCTTTAATAACATCGGAGTACTTATTTATGGAGCCGATAGAGGTGGACTTATCAATAATTGCCTTCATAACGAGCTGTTGTCGCTTGCCGCGCTCGATGTCATTATCGATATGTCGTGTTCTAGAAAGCGCTAATGCTTGCTCTCCATCGAGTTTTTGCTTTCCTTTTTTCAGTGTAATAGTACCAGCTTGGTCTTTTGAGTTTTGTTCCGTGAAATCAACGGGAACATCAACTTCAACACCGTCCAGAGCGTCAACTATTTCCAAGAAAGCGTCGAAATTGAAGCGAACATAGTAATCGACAGGAACTTGGAACAAATCTTCTACTGTTTTCATCGTTAGCTCAGGACCACCATACGCATGAGCAGCGTTTATTTTTGTATATCTGTCAGTTTTACCGTCTTTGCTTTCTATATGGACGTAAGAGTCACGAGGAATACTTGTCATCTCGAGTTTGTTATCTTTTACATTGAGCGTTGCTAAGATAAGTGCATCGCTACGAGGATTACCGCCATTATTCGCTTGTCGTTTTGTACTATCATCTACACCGATAATTAGAAAAGAAAAGCTGTCTTTAATCGGGTCAACATCTTTATTACGTAGAGATGATGCCTCTCCGCTTCTCACGTTATCGTAGGAATTATCTACAGCAAGTTTTGCCGAACTGAACAAATATGTAGCATATCCAGCACACGCAAGTACGATTAGCATCAATGGAATCAGGACTGAAAAAAGTACCAGTCGGCGGCGTTTATACTTCGCGCTTCTTGGAGCTGGGCTTTTGTTTATAGGCATGAATTATTTTCTCCTTATAATTAAATTTCTAGCTAAATCCCGAAGTAAAGTATTTGCATATGCAATAGATGCAATTGTACCATGATAAGAAGCTTGGTTTGTTACAGTAAATTTACGTTTGCTTTAAAGTTATAGTAAAGAACATTGCAAAACAAAGGTGCTTTTTTCTATTATACATAAGTAAGGCGTAAAAGAACATTAAAATCATCATAAATAAGGCAAAATAAGTCGTATGTAATAGCATTTTAGTTAAATTATTCCACGACTATACTGTTTTATAGCTTTTAAGGTTTTTGTACTCATATCCAATTCTGATACCGTTTTTTCGAAGTGAAACCCTAATTTTTCTAACAATCTGATAGAAGCTTCGTTTTCTGGAGCTACTTTTGCTGTGAAAATAAGAATGTTGCTTGTTGATTGGACTATTTGCATGAATGCTTGGAGAACCTCTGACATAATGCCAGACCCCCAGTATTTTTTCTTCAGTTCATATCCAACCTCAGCAGTCATTGTATCAATGTACAACTCATTAATGCCAAAAGAGCCGATTATTTCACCACTGGTTTTATCCATAATAACATACCTGTTAGCTGCTTTTTCTTGAAGTATAGCCAAGATAATTTCGCGCGCTTGCTCAACTGTGCTAAATGTCTCAATATTCATAAAGCGTGTTACATCTTCATCTGACCATACCTGTAGCATTTGATCGGCATCATCGAAAGTCATCCTCCTATTTTGCGTGCGCGTGGTTTCGAATTCGGTAGGTATTTTTCGCAATATATCTACTAACATTTAGCTAACATCCTTTTCACGATATTTTTTCCCAGTTTCATGCATTTCCACCTGCCCATTTGTTAAGTTTGTAGCCCACTCTTGAAATAAAGCGACATCATTACTATCAACATAAACATCAAGAACAACTTTATCAGTGAAGGCTGTACCGGCGATTTGGTACCCTTTTTTCTCCAGCGCGTTTTCAAATTTTGCGTGGGAGGAGTAATCAAGTGTGCATGAGATAATAATAGCAAGCGAACGCTCTACGATGCCTAAAGTGCTACAAGTTTCGCTAACCGCATTACTATATGCGCGTACAAGACCACCAGCCCCTAGTTTGACGCCACCAAAATATCTAGTGACAACAACAGCAACATCTTTTAATTGTTTCTTCTTTAAAACTTCAAGCATCGGCACACCAGCTGTACCGCTTGGTTCCCCATCATCATTAGCTTTTTGATACTGATCACGCTCGCCAAGCAAGTAGGCAGAGCAGTTATGACTAGCATTCCAATTTTTCTTTTTGACATTAAGAATGAATTCTTGCGCGGATTGCTCATCTGTGGCTCGAATAATAGAGCAAATAAATCTAGATTTTTCAATAATTATTTCATGTTGCCCAGCTACCTTAATTGTTAAATATTTTTCTAGCATATAGGCCTCCAATAGTTAATTTAATGATCTTATTTCACATTCTAACGGAAAAAAGGAAGCGTGTATAGTTAGAAAATGTGTTTGTAGCATATTTGAAAGGTGAAGTGGGAGCAAATTCATGGTATAATGAATGTCGTTGTTACTTTCGATAGATAAAATTTTTATCGTCTAGGCATTTTTGTGGGAGACTCGAAATATATCAAGTGATAATCTCTCACGGATTGTATAGGAAGTAATTGGCGAACATAACATAATTATGAGAACGATGGCTTCTAGAAAAGCATGAAATGATACAGAGAAAAGCTATAGGAATATAGTCGATAAATTAATCTGAGTGGTCTTTAGAGCTACTAAAGGGATAAAAATGGGAACGAATATGAAAATAAGAATTTTGAAGGAGGATTTCTCATTATGACTGTAAAAATCATGATTGTAGACGATCATCAATTATTTCGTGAAGGTATAAAGCGTATACTAGAACTAGAAGATTCATTTGAAGTAGTTGCAGAAGCCGAAAATGGAAAAAATATAGTTGCTAAGGTGCGCGAATATCGACCAGACATCGTGCTTATGGATATAAATATGCCTACTGTAAACGGTCTGGATGCCACAGAAATGCTAGTGAGACAATTTCCGAGTATAAAAGTGGTGGTGTTGACTATTCATGATACAGATGAATTTGTTACAGAGGCTCTGCGCGCTGGAGCAGTGGGCTATTTACTTAAAGAAATGGACGCTAAAGATCTTGTTGATGCTATCAAGACAGTGGAAGATGGTGGGGCATATATCCACCCGAAAGCTGCTATCAAATTAGTTCGTGAATATCGTCATTTGGCTAGTACTAATAATGCACAGGGCGCGTATGGTTATCAGCAACCGGAAGTCAAGATGCCATTACATATTCTCACGCACAGAGAATGTGAAGTTTTGCAGCTATTGACGGATGGTAAAAGTAATCGTGGCATTGGAGAAACACTTTTCATTAGTGAGAAGACTGTTAAAAATCACGTGAGTAGTATTTTACAAAAAATGAAAGTAAACGATCGTACGCAAGCTGTTGTGACTGCAATCAAAAATGGCTGGGTATTCATCAGATAAAATCGTTAAATTTGAGGTGACTTTATGGGGGAGAAAATTGCTATCGTGACTGACAGTACTGCTTATTTACCCCAAGCAGTAATCGATAAGTTTGAGATTTATAGTGTGGCGCTTTCTGTGACGATTGACGGGAAGTCTTATGTGGAGAATAAAGATATCGATGAAAGCAACTTTTATGGCATTGTGAAGGCGGCTAAATCCTTTCCAACAACGTCTCAACCAGCGCCAGGTGATTTTGTTCTTTTATATGAAAAATTGCGGGACAAGGGCTTTGATAAAGTTATTAGCGTCCATCTTAGTAGCGGGATTAGCGGTACCTATCAGAATGCTGTATCGGCTGGAGCAATGGTAGAAGGCATTCACGTTACGGCGTACGATTCTGAAATAGCGTGTATGGCTATGGGAATGCTAGTGGAGAAGGCTGCAAAATTAGCAACTACAGGAGCTGAATTAGACGTCATTTTGGCGCAATTGGATGCTATGCGTGATGCTATGGGTGCTTATTTCATTGTGGATGACTTAAATCATCTTGCAAGAGGTGGTAGGCTTTCCAATGCTCAAGCGATTATTGGGAGTGTTCTCCAAATTAAGCCAATCCTTCATTTTGAGGAGGCAAAGATTGTTCTGTTCGAAAAAATTAGAACACAGAAAAAAGCATTTCGCAGAATTGAAGGTCTTTTAGCTGAGGCTGTAGAAAATGGTCAAGCGCAACAAGCATACATTGTTCATGGCAATTGCTATGAAAAAGCAGAGAACTGGAGAGCGGAGTTACAGAAGGCACATCCTAATGTAGATTTTAATATCAGCTATTTCGGCCCGGTTATTGCAACGCACCTTGGTGAAGGTTCGTTAGCTCTCGTATGGACAATAAAATAAATATTTTCAGCCTCCTATTAGTTTAGGAGGTTTTTTACTAGTATAGCGCACAAACAAGAAAAAATAAAAAGCATAAAAAAGTTCAAACAAACCATAAAAAGTCTGAGAAAAGGCCGAAAAAGTAAATATTACTCTAAAATGTATGCCAATAAAGCTGTAATCAGGGATGAAAATCGGAATATGGCAATTGGCAAACATTTTTTATTTCGTGTATAAATGGGTATACGAGGTGAGGATATTGCAGAGAAAAATAGAGGGAAGGCTATTTTCAGAAGAAGAAACCCTTGATAGTAAAGGCATGCAACAAGTTAAAGCGATTCAAATCAATGAGAATAAGAAATTGTGTTTTAGATGCGGAAATAATCAAGAGACCCTGTTTTTTAAATCTCCTTGCAGTCATTGTGGTAGTGAAGAATGTTGGTATTGCAGAAACTGTATCATAATGGGGAAGATGACGGCGTGTGCCAACCTTTTCTTTTTACCTAGCGTGATGAGTACCTCACATCAAAGAGATACTTACTTGGCTTGGAAAGGAGAATTATCCCCAGGTCAACGAGTGGCATCCGATAAAGTGCATCAAGCCGTAAAGGATAGAGAAAACCTACTTTTATGGGCCGTGGCTGGTTCTGGGAAGACAGAAATGATGTTTGAAGGGATGAATGAAGTGCTGGTCAACGGTGGGCGTCTGTGTGTGGCTTCACCCAGAGTAGATGTTTGTTTGGAACTATTTCCACGGTTGCAAGAAGTGTTTCCGGACGTGGATATGGTTTGTCTATACGGCGATTCGACAGATGTTTACAATGGGGAACGTTTTGTAGTAGCGACAACCCATCAACTCGTTAGATTTTATGAAGCGTTTGATGTTGTTTTTATAGATGAGGTGGACGCCTTTCCGTATGCTAAAGACCCATTTTTGGAATACGCTGTTAAAAAAGCACAATTACGAACAGGTTGCTCCATTTTTATTACAGCAACGCCAGACAGAAAATGGCAAAAAGAATGCGGTAATGGAAAGCGTAATTTTGTGAAAGTCCCGGCGCGTTACCATAGAAAATCGCTTCCTGTTCCTCAGAAAATATGGGTAGGGAATTGGAAAAAAGAATTACAAAAACAAAAAATTCCTAGCAAGATACACCAATGGATGAGACAAAAGCTGAGCGAGGATTGTCCCGTCTTACTGTTTTTTCCGGAAATCAAAGTCATGCTAGAGGTGGCAAGCATCCTTGAACATCTAAACTTCGAGCCGCTTTTGACGGTTCATTCGGCGGATCCAGAGAGGAAAGAAAAGGTGCAACAAATGCGAGACGGAACGATTCGATTATTACTTACAACGACAATTCTTGAGCGTGGAGTAACCTTTACAAATGTGCAGGTAGGCGTCTTCGGAAGTGAAGGGAGAATTTTCACGGAATCAGCCTTGGTCCAAATATCAGGTCGCGCTGGACGGAAATTTGATTATCCAAGTGGAGATGTGTTATTTTTTCACAATGGTGTTTCTAAAAATATGGCATTGGCGATTTCGCAAATAAAAATGATGAATCAACTTGGAAAGCGTCAAGGGTTGTTAGATGAAAACTAAGTGCCTCCTATGTGAAACAGAGTTGATATCGGAAGTTTCTTGGGGAAGTTTATTTAAGTTAGAAAAAGAGCGTGTAATCTGTATCAGGTGCGAATCTAAGTTATATCGTATTGATAATGCTACCTGTAGCAAGTGCGGTAGACAGATGGCGGATCCTGATGAAGCGTTAATTTGCGAAGATTGCCAAAAATGGGCGAAAAAAGAACGGCAAGGCTATTTACACAAAAATATGGCTTGTTACACATATAATGAATTCGCTAAGGATCTAATGGCTCTCTATAAATACAGGGGAGATTACGCGATTGCAGCAGTTTTTGCAGAGCGATTGAAAGCAAAGTGGACAGAAATGAATAAAGAGGTCACAATACCGCTACCAATCAGTTCGGAGCGGAGAAAAGAGCGCGGATTTAATCAAACAGAAGGACTCCTTCATTTTGCAGATATTCCATTTGTGACAGAGCTAAAGAGAGAGCACACCGAAAAGCAATCTAAAAAAACACGCAAAGAAAGAATCGAGCAGGAGCAGTTCTTTTTTGTAGAAAACAAAATGGTCATTCAATCCAAAGAAATAGTACTAGTCGACGATATCTATACAACCGGAGCCACGTTGCATCTGGCCGCAGAAGCCCTTGTGAAAGCAGGTGCTAAAAGCGTATCATCACTCACTATTTTCCGTTAAAGCAAAATTTTCAATTATTTTAGGTTTGTATTTGAGGATTTGTGGAATGAATAGAGTAACAGCATCATACTTACAGACTATGTAAGCAGTTGGAATATAGTAATTTTGCTCTGTGTAAATGTTTGCAAAATACTACATTATAACGTAGACTGTATCTAAGAAGTCATTCACTTCTTGCAAAGTATGATTTGTTTTATTTCAAAGGAGGAATTGCTATGCTAAAGTATAACATTCGTGGCGAAAACATTGAAGTAACGGAGCCAATTAGAGAGTATGTTGAAAAGAAAATCGACAAATTAGAGCGCTATTTCAGCGAGGCTCCAGATGCTAATGTTCATGTGAATCTTAAAGTTTATTCCGATAAGAATGCAAAGGTTGAAGTGACCATTCCTCTCAAAAATTTAGTGTTACGTGCTGAAGAAACGAGCGGGGATTTATATGCAAGTATTGATTTAATTGTAGATAAATTAGAGAGACAGATTCGTAAACACAAAACAAAAGTGAACCGTAAATTCCGTGATAAAGGCGCTGAGCATGATTACTTTGCTTTTTCAGAAGTAAATGGCAGTGCTGCAGCAGATGAATTTGAAAATGACAGCGAGCTAGACATTGTTCGTACAAAGGAATTTTCTTTGAAACCAATGGATAGTGAAGAAGCTGTACTTCAAATGAATTTATTAGGCCATAGTTTCTTTGTATATACGGATGCAGAGTCAGACGGCACAAATATTGTGTATCGTCGTAAAGATGGTAAATACGGTTTAATTGAAACCAATTAACTTAGACTGTCCTCTAAAAGCCGGGATCCAAAACAAGGGGATCTCGGCTTTTGTTGTCAATACCTAATTAAAAATAAAATAGTGAATGACGAAAAACGGAGTTAAGAAGATATTTTTTTATTTAAATAAATCGCATAGCCTAGGCTTTTATACAGAATCAAAGGAAATGCGTCGAAATGTTCACAGGAAAACAGGTTGTAAAAGACAGGCGAAAGATGGTAGAATTGTCTAGTGTGCCTGTGATAAGGCAGTTGCGTCAGAAAATGGGAAGAGCGCGACGATTTCAACTTCAGGGAAAGTATAGAAACAGTAGAGGAGAATAAGATCATGGCAGGTTTATTAAAAAAGATATTTGAATCTGGTAAAAAAGATGTTAAGTATCTAGAGAAGAAAGCAGATCAGATTGAGGCACTAGCTGAAGAAACGGCGAAGCTTTCTGATGATGAGATACGTGCGAAAACAGAGGCATTTAAAGAGCGGTATCAGAATGGAGAAACATTAGATTCTCTTTTGGTAGAGGCTTTTGCTGTTGCGCGTGAAGGAGCAAAGCGTGCACTAGGTATGTTCCCATTCCGTGTTCAATTAATGGGTGGTATCGTACTACACGAAGGTAATATTGCAGAGATGAGAACTGGGGAAGGTAAAACGCTGACAGCAACACTACCTGTTTATTTAAATGCGCTCTCAGGCAATGGCGTGCATGTTGTTACAGTCAATGAATACTTGTCGCAACGTGATGCGGAAGAAATGGGCGTTCTATATAATTTCCTTGGTCTTTCAGTTGGACTGAATCTAAATGCGCTTTCCAGTGAAGAAAAACGTGAAGCATATGCTGCTGATATTACGTACAGTACAAACAATGAGTTAGGGTTTGATTATTTACGTGATAACATGGTTGTTTATAAAGAGCAAATGGTTCAACGTCCGCTTTCTTATGCGGTAATTGATGAGGTCGATTCCATTCTTGTTGATGAAGCGAGAACGCCGTTGATTATTTCTGGTCAAGCAGAGAAATCGACCATTCTATACGTTCGTGCTAATTCATTCGTTGAGACATTGACAGTGGAGAAAGATTATACAGTTGATATTAAGACGAAATCAGTATACATGACCGAAGAGGGTATGACAAAAGGTGAGAAGTATTTCGACGTCGAGAATTTATTTGATATTGAAAGCTCTACTTTATTGCATCATATTGCGCAAGCTTTGAAAGCAAACTATACTATGCATCTTGATGTTGATTATGTTGTGCAAGACGATGAAGTATTGATTGTAGACCAATTTACTGGTCGTATTATGAAGGGCCGTCGTTTCAGTGAAGGTTTGCACCAAGCGCTTGAGGCTAAAGAAGGCGTTACAATCCAAAATGAATCACAAACAATGGCGACTATTACATTCCAGAACTATTTCCGTATGTACAAGAAACTATCTGGTATGACTGGTACGGCTAAAACGGAAGAAGAAGAATTCCGCGATATTTATAACATGCGTGTTATCGAAATTCCGACGAATAAGCCAATCGTTCGTGATGACCGTGCGGATTTAATCTACACATCGATTGATGCGAAATTTAATGCTGTGGTAGAAGATATCGCTGAGCGTTATGCGAATGGGCAACCAGTACTAGTTGGTACAGTAGCCATCGAGACGTCTGAGGTTATCTCCCATAAATTAAAACGTAAAGGTGTACCACATAGCGTTTTGAATGCGAAACAACATGAAAAAGAAGCTGAAATTATCCAGTTTGCTGGTGAAAAAGGTTCTGTAACTATCGCGACAAATATGGCTGGTCGTGGTACGGATATTAAACTTGGCGAAGGTGCAATCGAAGCAGGCGGTTTAGCTGTTATTGGTACAGAGCGTCATGAATCAAGACGTATTGATAATCAGTTACGTGGTCGTGCAGGACGTCAAGGTGATCCAGGCGTGACACAATTCTATCTTTCAATGGAAGATGAGTTGATGAAACGTTTCGGTTCAGATAACATGAAATCGATGATGGAACGTTTTGGAATGGACGACGAAGCTATCCAAAGTAAGATGGTTAGCCGTGCCGTTGAATCTGCTCAAAAACGTGTCGAAGGAAATAACTTTGATTCGCGTAAACAAGTACTGCAATACGATGATGTTTTACGTCAACAACGTGAAGTTATTTATAAACAGCGTTATGCAGTTATTACTGCAGAGAATAACTTGCGCTCTGTGATCGAACCAATGATTCAAAACGTCGTGAATTTTGTGGTACAGTCTAATGCACCAAGACAAGAGGATCGTGAAGAATGGAATCTGCAAGGAATTATCGATTTCGTGGAAGCGAACTTGCTACCAGAAGACGTAATTAGCGTAGATGACATTAAGAATATGGAGTCTAATGACATTCAAGATTTCATTTTAGAAAAAGTGAATGAAGCATACAATGAAAAAGAAACATTGCTACCAGAAGAAGAATTCAATGAGTTCCAAAAAGTAGTATTGCTACGTGTAGTAGATACGAAATGGGTAGATCATATCGATGCAATGGATCATTTACGCGATGGTATTCATCTACGTGCCTACGGTCAAATCGATCCGCTACGTGAATATCAATCAGAAGGCTTTGAAATGTTTGAAGCAATGATTAGTTCGATTGATGAGGAAGTTGCGCGTTATATTATGAAAGCTGAAATTCGTCAAAATCTTGAGCGTGAACAAGTGGCGAAAGGTGATGCTATCGATCCAAACGAAGGCAAACCGGTTGCTAAGAAACAACCAGTTCACAAAGATCAACACATTGGTCGTAATGATCCGTGTCCTTGTGGAAGTGGCGAAAAGTATAAGAACTGTCACGGAAAAGAGAAATAGTAAGATGCAAAAAGCCAGGATTTTTCCTGGTTTTTTGTTTGGAATCGCAGTTTCTCTCTAAGTATGCTATATTATTAAGGGTGCATTTATTTGATGCATGAAAATTGAAAAAGAGGTGTTGAGAATGGAATTAGCTGAAATTCGCAATGAACTAGAAAAGACAACCCAACAAATCAAAGACTTTAGGGGGTCTCTTTGACTTAGACAGCATAGAAGTTCGGATTGCTGAGTTAGAGGATCAAATGTTGGACCCAGAATTTTGGAATGACCAGCAAGCAGCGCAGAAAGTCATCAATGAAGCGAATGGCTACAAAGAGACGTATAATGCGTTTCATGAGTTAGAAGAGGAGCAAGAAAATCTAGAACTCAGTTTGGAACTTTTGCGTGAAGAGGCAGATGAAGAGTTGCAAACAGAACTAGAAACAGAATTAGAGACATTTGTGGCGAAGTTAACAGATTTTGAATTGAAATTGATGTTAAGCGAGCCTTACGATAAAAATAACGCGATTTTAGAGTTACATCCAGGAGCTGGCGGAACGGAGTCGCAGGATTGGGGCTCCATGTTACTGCGCATGTACCAGCGCTGGGCGGACAAGAAGGATTTCAAAGTCGAAATGCTGGATTACCAAGCAGGAGACGAAGCGGGCATTAAGAGTGTCACATTGCTCATCAAAGGACATAATGCATACGGCTACTTAAAAGCGGAAAAAGGCGTTCACCGTCTCGTCCGTATTTCGCCATTCGATTCTTCGGGACGTCGCCATACATCGTTCGTATCCTGTGATGTGATGCCGGAAATGGATGACGACATCGAAATCGAAGTGCGCCCTGAGGATTTAAAAATCGACACGTATCGCGCGACCGGTGCCGGTGGTCAGCATATCAATACGACCGACTCAGCTGTGCGGATGACGCATATACCATCCGGAATTGTTGTAACATGCCAATCCGAGCGTTCGCAGTTGAAAAACCGTGATCAAGCAATGAAAATGTTAAAAGCGAAATTATACCAAAAAGAGCAAGAAGAAAAAGAGAAAGAACTTGCGGAACTTCGCGGTGAACAAAAAGAAATAGGTTGGGGAAGTCAAATCCGATCCTACGTATTCCATCCATATTCCATGGTAAAAGATCACCGTACAAATGTTGAAACAGGAAATACACAAGCAGTGATGGATGGCGATATTGATGAGTTTATCAATGGCTATCTGCGTTCGCGGATTGATTAAGGTGAAAAAATGAGCGAAATAAAACCAGTCAAACGGCGTAAACTTCCGCCTAAATTAGCGAAAGCGATGGAGTATGTCTATGTTATTTTAGGCGCTTTCATTATTGCTTTGGCTTTCAATGTTTTGCTACTGCCAAATCATGTTGCTTCTGGCGGCGTGAGCGGGATTAGTACGATTATTAATTATTTAACGGGATGGACACCGGCTTACATTCAGTGGGCTTTTAATATTCCGTTATTCTTTGCAGGCGTATTTTTCTTGGGCTACCAGTTTGGAATCAAGACTTTTGTTGGCACGATGATTATGCCACTATTTGTTTATTTGACAGCAGATTGGACGGTTTGGACGCATGAACCACTCGTTGCCGCATTGTTTGGCGGTGTGTTGGTTGGTGTTGGGCTAGGCATTGTTTTTCGCGGCAAAGCATCGACTGGTGGTACAGATGTTATCGCCCAAATTTTGCACAAATTCACGAATCTTTCGCTAGGTATTTGTGTGGCTTTGATTGATGGGTTTGTCGTTATTGCGGCTATGTTCGTCTTTGATATCGAGTCGGGATTGTACGCGCTTATCGGACTTTTCGCTACGAGTAAGACGATCGACCTCGTTCAAGTGGGGCTCAATCAGTCAAAAACCGTGCTTATTATTTCTGAAAAGCAAGATGAGATACGCCACGCCATCCTTTATAAAATTGACCGAGGTATTACGCGTCTATCGGCAAAAGGCGGTTATACAGAAGATGACAGGCAAATATTGCTCTGTGTCATTGCCCAGTCCGAATTTTCAAGGTTAAAAGGCGTCATAAAAGAGATTGACCCAAACGCATTTGTCGTCGTTATGAGCGCAAGTGAAGTGATGGGAGAAGGCTTCAACTTATAATAAGAATGCAAAACGAGCAGCATTGACCAATCAAGTTAATGTTGCTTTTTTGTAATACAGTTTTAAAATAGCGCATCGTTTGTATAACAGTTGTGTAACAAGAAGCTCATTCAGAGTAAGTGGGAAGGTATTTGCTTACAAGAAGTGGTCTATTCCAATTGATTTCACTGTAACTATTTTTAATATCCCTGTAATGTTAATTCACTGGAAAACGCGGTACAATAGGAGAGTAGTAAAACAGTGCGGAAATTCGGGCACGTTTTTTTATGGTCTTTTTACAGAAAGAGAATAACGTAAAATAGTTAACAATGAAAATGAATGTAAATAGGTATGTTGCGAATAAAATAAAACTTGTCATTGGTTGAAATATAACTGTAACCTAATTAACCCATGGCTGAAAAATTGAAGTGTTATAATTGTATTATGCGTTGTGACTTCAAGTACTTCAGCAAAAATGGTGAGCCTTGTTTGAGACTTCACTGCACAGATTCGGGTTATCTTACATGTTATATCATTCCAACTTGATTTAAGAAAGGCATAGTTAGGTGATAAAATGATTGTTATGGAAGATGTCTACAAGAAGTATCCCAATGGTATAACAGCCGCGAACGGATTGAACATTCGGATCGATCAGGGAGAATTCGTTTATGTCGTAGGGCCGAGTGGTGCTGGTAAATCGACTTTTATCAAAATGATATACCGCGAAGAGCGAGCAACAAAAGGAACGATTAACGTGGGTAAATTTGATTTACTCCATATGAAGAATCGAGAAGTCCCATTTTTAAGAAGACATGTCGGCGTTGTTTTTCAGGATTTTAAGTTGCTACCGAGCAAAACCGTTTATGAAAACATTGCGTATGCGATGGAAGTAGTAGAGGAAGATCCGAAAGTCATCAAAGACCGTGTCATGGAAGTGCTAGACCTAGTTAATTTGAAACACAAAGTCAGAATGCTACCAGATGAGTTGTCTGGCGGGGAGCAACAGCGGATTTCGATTGCTCGCTCGATAGCAAATATGCCACAGGTTTTAATTGCAGATGAACCAACTGGAAACCTCGATCCTGATACTTCATGGGAAATCATGAATATCCTTGAAGAAATAAGTAATCGCGGAACGACAATCGTTATGGCGACACACAATAAAGAGATTGTTAATACTCTGAAACATCGTGTAATCGCTATTGAAAACGGTAGAATCGTTCGGGATGAACAGCAAGGAGATTATGGCTATGAAATTTAGAACAGTAGGTAGACATTTTAAAGAGAGCTTTAAGAGTCTCTATCGTAACGGTTGGATGACATTCGCTGCAGCTAGTGCGGTAACAGTAACTTTGATTTTAGTCAGTGTGTTCTTCGCAATTATGATGAACATGAACAAGTTAGCAGATGATGTTGAGAATGACGTTGAAATTAACGTGCATATCCAACTTACTGCGACCAAAGATCAACAGGATGAATTAAAAGCCAATATCGGAGAGCTAAACGGCGTCGATAGTGTCACATTTTCTTCCAAAGATGAGCAAATGGAGAAGTTAGTCTCTACATATGGTAAGGATTTCGAGTTGTTCGAACAAGATAATCCACTTTACGATGTGTTCATTGTTCAAGCGAAGGAGCCGAGTGAAACGGCGAAGGTTGCATCCCAGATCGAGAAAATGAAATATGTCGCAAAAGTGAACTATGGTGAAAAAACAGTAGATAAATTGTTTAATGTCTTGAAATGGGGACGATATGCTGGTATCATATTAAGTGCTGGTCTTTTATTAACAGCCATGTTCCTAATTTCCAATACGATTAAGATTGCGATTTACTCGCGTCGAACCGAGATTGAGATTATGAAATTGGTAGGAGCGACAAACTGGTTTATCCGGTGGCCGTTCGTGTTAGAAGGCGCTTGGCTAGGTCTATTAGGATCTATTGTGCCAGTCATACTAACATTTGTGGGTTACATCAACACATATAACCTTGTCAACCCAAGACTTGGAGAAGGCACCAACCTTTCCTTATTATCGCCAACCCCATTCATGTATGAAATATCAGGGTTAATCATTGCTATTGGAGTATTGATTGGTATATGGGGAAGCGCAATTTCCATCCGTAGATTCTTGAAAGTTTAACAATTAAATGCGTATCAGAGAAACGAACGCATTCTAAAAAATAATAAAAAAATTCAATGAAAGAAAAGCCTAGGGAGCTTTTTAGGAGGTAAAATCTTTTGAAAAAAAATACTTTAATCGCTGCGTCAATGGCAGCTGTAATCAGTTTATCACCGGTTTTTACAACAAATGCATTTGCGGACGTTAACACAGACATCCAACAGAAAGATGCTAAGCTAAACGATCTTAAATCTAAGAAAGCTGATTTACAAGCTGATCTATCATCTCTAGTAACAAAACTAGAAACAGCGCAAGCAAAATCTAAAGAGCTACAAGCGAGCTTCAACAAATCAGCAGAACAATTAAAGAAATTAAACGCTGATATCGCGGCAATCAATGCCCGCATTAAAGAACGTGAAGGTGTCCTTAAAGAGCGCGCTCGTTCTATGCAAGTAAACTCAAATTCAAACGTATATCTTGATGTTGTCTTAGGAGCAAATAATTTCAGCGATTTAGTAGACCGTGTGTCTGCTGTAAACACAATTGTTGATTCTGATAAAGCTATCCTTGATGAACAACAAAAAGACGAAGATGCTTTGAAATCAAAATCTGCATCTGTTAAAAAAGAGCAAGAAAAACAACAAAAAGCAATCGCTAGTTATGAAGAACAACAAAATAAAATCGAAGCTCAAAAAGCTGAGAAAGAAGCTGTTGTAGCACAATTAGCAGCGCAACAAGCAACAACAGAACAAGAAAAATCTACTTTAATCGCGCAACGTGATAGAGAAGCAGCAGCAGCGGCGGCTCGTGCGGCAGCAGCGAAAGAAGCGACAACTGTTCAACCATTAGCAGCTACGGAAACGAAAACAGAATCATCATCGTCGAATGCAAGTTCGAATGATTCTTCATCTACAGCGTCATCTTCTAATGACAACAGTTCTAAATCTGAAAGTACTACAGCGAAAAAAGCATCATCAAATAATTCAGGTTCAACAAACAATAATATCCCAACACCAACAGGTTCTGGTTATGATGCAATGATTTCAACTGCTTACGCACAATTAGGTAAACCATATTCACTAGGAGCAACTGGACCAGGTTCATTTGACTGTTCTGGATTCACTTCTTACTCATTCCGTGCAGCAGGAATTTCTCTTCCAAGAACTTCAGGTGCTCAATATGCAGCATCTACTAAAATTAGTTCAAGCCAAGCAAAACCAGGTGATTTAGTATTCTTCAGCTATGGTAGCGGAATCGCTCACGTTGGTATTTACATTGGCGGAGGCAAAATGATTAACGCGCAAAACGACGGTGTTAAAATCGATAGCCTTTCAAGCGGCTTCTGGGCACAATCTCTTGTAGGTTTTGGCCGTGTAGCTAACTTTTAATCGTAAAATATAACAAGCGTTTTTGAAAATAGAAAAGTACCTTTGTATGATTATTTACGAGGGTACTTTTTTTCTAACCTAACGCATGGAAAAAATAGTAATATATGAATCTGATCTAGGAGGAATTAATACATGGCATATAAGAAATTACTCGTAAATAGCCTTGCAATAACTGTAGCAGTTGGCCTTTTTAGTACAGTGCCAACCAATGTAAAGGCTGCTGACTTAAATGAACTACAGAAACAACAACAAGCAATTCAGCAACAACGTTCTACTATAGATAATCACATTGACGAGAAAGATCATGAAGTATCCGTTCTTGAAAGAAAGCAACAAACGACGGCTGCTGAACTGGAAAGTCTCGTAAAAAGCATTACAGAAACCAATAAAAAGTTACAAAAGCAGCAACAAGAAGTAGCGGTAACGAATGCAGAAGTAAGTAAGTTAAAAAATGAAATCGTCGTGTTACAAAAAAGTATCGATGATCGTCTTAATTTACTAAAAGATCGTGCACGTGCTATCCAGGTGAACGGAAACGGACAAGAGTACATGAATGTAATTTTAGCGTCGGATAACTTCAGTGATTTTATTGATCGCGCAACGATGGTATCGACACTTGTTAATGCGGATAAAGATATTATGAGTGACCAGAAGAAAGATGAGGACACTCTTAACTCTAAGCAAAAGCAAACAGAGACTAAGTTGGCAGGATTGAAGAAATTATCTACTGAAATCGCGCTATCAAAAAACAACTTAGAAAGCCAAAAAAGTCAAAAAGATGAGTTAATCTTGGCAATCGCGGCTGAAAAAGACTTAACGCAGCAACAAAAGAATGATTTATTAGCGCAACAAGGTGAATTGGCAGCGAATGAACAAGCAATCGCTGGAAATATCCAAGCGGAGAAGAACCGCCAAGCGCAACAACAATTAGTAGCAGCGCGTAAAGCGAGCGAAGAACGGGCAGCAAGGGAAGCGCGAGAAGCCGCGGCACAGGCAAGATCTAAGGTCGTTACACAGACCGAAACTGCGGCAGCCGCAACGACAACACCAGATACACCAGCAGTTTCGATTCCTTCGATTAGTGCTGGTTCCCAAACAGGCATGTTCATTAAACCGGCAGCTGGAATCCTGACGTCTGGATTTAGCGATAGAACAAACCCGGTGACTGGTCAACATGAATCGCATAAAGGGCAAGATATCGCCGCGGGTGGTAGTGTGCCAATTTATGCAGCAGCAGGTGGAACGGTTGTTTTCTCTGGTTTCGGCGCTCCAGGTAGCGGTTATGGTGGCTACGGATATGTTGTTGAAATCGATCATGGAAATGGCTACCAAACACTTTACGGTCATATGAGAGCAGGAAGCTTGCAAGTGGTTGCAGGACAAAGCGTTTCTCAAGGACAAGGCATCGGCATGATGGGCTCAACTGGGCAATCGACTGGGCAACATCTTCATTTTGAAATTCATAAAAATGGTGTTCCAGTAGATCCATCACCTTATATTTAATATCGAACTCGGCTAGCCACTTTTGGTAGCCGAGTTTTTGTGTGATACTAAGGCAATACTTCACCTCTGATTTATGATATGATAAAAAGGTAGCATTATTATTGGGAGGTACATTATGGGGATTATCGCGGGATTACTGATTGTTTTGCTAGTCATCAATCTATTTTTCGCTGCTGTGATGGTGTTTTTAGAAAGACGAGACACATCAGCAACGTGGGCTTGGCTGCTAGTACTAACATTCATACCTGTTATTGGATTTGTTATATACTTAATATTTGGCCGAAAGCTCTCCCACCGCAAAATTTTCGACTGGAAGGGACAGGAGAAAATTGGATTGCGAGAGTCGACGGATAATCAGATTAGCATGATTAGGCAGCAGGAGTTTCCGTTTAGCGATCGAAATGTAGCAAAGCATCGGGATTTGATTTATTTATTGTTGGTGAACGATGGCGCAATTTTGACGCAGGATAATGAAGTGACGATTTTCACAGATGGGCATGAGAAGTTCGATGCGTTGATGCGGGATATTGAGATGGCGACGGACCATATTCATTTGATTTATTATATTATTCACTCGGATATGCTGGGAAATCGTTTGCAGAAAGCGCTGATTAAAAAGGCAGAAGAAGGCCTCGATGTTCGGGTGATTTATGACGCGATGGGATGTCGAACCACGAAAAAGGCTTTTTGGAATAAGTTAAAGCAAAATGGCGTCAAAGTATGGCCGTTCTTCCCTTCGAAATTACCGTTGATAAATTTCCGATTGAACTACCGTAATCATCGTAAATTGGCGATTATTGATGGTGAAATTGGCTATATTGGTGGATTCAACGTGGGGGATGAGTATTTAGGGCTTGATGATAGTTTTGGATACTGGCGTGACACGCATCTTCGGGTTCGTGGAAAAGCGGTTTTTGCGATGCAGACGAGATATATTATGGACTGGAATTCGGCGGCATCCGCTAGTCAAAAGCTGGATTATCAAACGCGCTATTTTCCGAGTTTTCACGGTAAGGGACAGACGAGTATGCAGATTGTATCCAGTGGACCGGATTCGGAATGGCAGCAAATTAAGAATGGTTACATCAAAATGATTAACTCGGCGAAGAAATCGATTTATTTGCAGTCGCCGTATATTATTCCAGATGCGAGTTTGCTAGAGGCGCTTAAAATCGCGTCGCTGTCTGGTGTCGATGTGCGTTTGATGATTCCGAATAAGCCGGATCATGCCTTTGTTTACCGGGCCACGACGAGCTATTGCGGGGAATTGATTGAGAGTGGTGCAAAGGTTTATATTTATGATAATGGCTTTATTCATGCGAAAACGCTTGTTGTGGACGGAGAAATTGCTTCGGTTGGGACGGCAAACATGGATTTTCGCAGTTTTAGACTGAATTTTGAAGTGAATGCGTTTATGTATGAAAAGAAAATAGCTCAAAAACTAGAAGATATTTTTTTACAGGATATTTTGAAATCGTATCAGCTGACGGAAGAATTGTATGCAGAGCGCTCATTTTGGATAAAAGTGAAAGAGGCGGTGTCGCGGCTACTTTCTCCGATACTATAAGAGGTGAATGGAATGGAGACAATAATAGTAGAAATTGTAAAAGGAATTGGCAGTATATTGGTACAACCGGCGTTATACGTGTCGATATTGATAGCGATTATTGCTGGCTTTAATCGAATAAAATGGGAACGGAAATCCTTTCATGTACGGATACATTCACCTTGGCAGGAGCTAAAAGGATTCTTCGGTTTAGGTATCGTTTTTGGTGTGGCGATTTCGATTATCATGGTTTTTGTAGGTTTTACGCTGACGATTGGATGGATCGCGATATTTAATGCCGTGCTGATTGTGTTGTTGCTCGTCGGGATGTTTAGGATGACTTCCACGGCGTATACGATTGGGATTACCAGCCTCGTTTATTATGCGGTCTACTATTTCGACTGGCAGTTGGCGCCGTTTGAAGACCGGATGTTGCCGATTCGCGATTTGTATATTGATAATTTCATGATTGTTATTGTGTTTGTATTGGCATTATTGCTTGCGGTAGAGGCGTTTTTGATTCAATTTACCGGGGCCAACCAAGCCTCACCAATGCTTCGGAAAAGTGGGCGCGGAAAATGGGTTGGAGCATTCCAGTTACGCCGTTTATGGTTATTACCACTTGTATGCTTTATTCCAGGACACGGTTTTGCAGCATTATTTGACTGGTGGCCTATTTTTCAAATCGGGAATCAGACATTTTCCTTGATGGTATTGCCGATTGTGATTGGTTTTCAGCAACAAGTCCAGTCTCAGTTGCCAGCACAAGCGACGCATAAAATTGCCGTCCGAGTGACTAGTTTATCTATTCTGATCGCGCTACTTGGCGTAGTTAGCATCGTGATTCCAGTTTTGAGCTTACTCGCATTTATCGTGGCAATCGCAGGCCGATTTTGGATTTCCTATCGTCATCGTAACGAGGAACGGGATTCTGCCTTTAAGTTTACACCACAAGTGGATGGCATTATGGTTCTAGGCGCACGGGAAAATACGCCAGCTAGCCGAATGGACATTTTGGCGGGAGAGGTCATCATGGAAGTAAACGGGATACCGGTGATGGATCGCGAAGATTTGTACGAGGCGCTAAATGAAAACCGAGCCTACTGCAAACTAAAAGTCCGTGACAACAACGGCGAACCACGAATTGTCCAAACCGCTATCTATGAAGAAGACTCATTTGAACTAGGTTTATTCATGGTAGAATAGTTTGACTCTATTTGAACTTCGAATAGTAAAAAAACGCCTCAGGGCTGCTAGAACTGCCCAGATCCTAGGCAAAAGTGAGTACCGACACGGAATGTACGATTTGTACATGAGTATCGGAACGGAACTTTTAACGACGAAAATGGGTAGTTCTCGCAGCCCTGACTTTTAAGATTGTGTTAAGAGTGACCGTTTTCTACCCGAAAAAGGTAAATTCGTGCTATATTTTAGTGGAAGAATACATAACAAGTTGTGGCGGGATTGTAAAGGGCTGCGCGTTATGAATGGGGAGGAAAGAGCATTGACCAAGATTTTAGTAGTGGATGATGAGTCTTCTATTGTAACTTTACTGCAATTTAACATTGAAAAGGCTGGCTTTGATGTAGTGACGGCAGAAGATGGTAGGACAGGGTACGAGCTTGCTTTGTCGGAAAAACCGGATTTGATTGTACTCGATTTAATGTTGCCTGAGATGGACGGGATTGAAGTGTGTAAGCAGTTGCGCCAAGATAAGGTGGAGACGCCGATTTTGATGTTAACGGCAAAAGATGACGAATTGGATAAAATTATTGGTCTGGAGCTTGGTGCGGATGACTATTTGACGAAACCGTTTAGCCCGCGTGAGGTTGTGGCGCGAATCAAGGCAATTTTGCGACGGAGTGCTGGGAAAGCGACGGATGTGGAACCGGAGGAGTTGCCAAAAGAGAAGGCGCTGCAAGTTGGTGAGTTGAAGATTCTGACGGAGAGTTATGAGGTGTATTTGCAGGATGAGTTGCTGGATTTGACGCCGAAGGAATTCGAGTTGTTGCTCTATTTGGCGAATCACCGGGGCAAGGTTTTTTCGCGAGATCAGTTGCTGGATGCGGTCTGGAATTATGATTATATTGGCGAAACGCGGATTGTGGATGTGCATGTGAGCCATTTGCGCGATAAAATTGAGGCGGACACGAAGCAGCCGCGCTATATTAAGACGATTCGTGGTTTTGGCTATAAGATGGAGAACGTGAAATCATGAAAAAATTATGGCTGAAAATAGGACTGTCTTTTTTTATCTTATTTTTTATTGTCATGGTGATTGTGGGCTTTTTCTCAGGGGAATTGATGAAGAGTGTTTACTTGCATATGAAGGAAAGCCAGTTGCAGGATGATGCGAAGATATTGTTGACAACGACGAAGCTAGAAGATGTTGATTTGGACCAGGATGCGGATAAAATTCAGTCGAGCTTAAAACCGCTAGAGGATAAAATTGATGCGCGGATTACGGTCATTGATCAGACGGGACATGTGGTCGCTGATACGAAGGAAGATCCGCACAGTTTGGGCAGTCATATGGATCGTCCGGAAGTGCAGGAAGTCCTTGAGCAAGGAAAAGATGTGGGGATTGCTACGCGAAAAAGCTCTACGCTTGGTTATAGTATGCTGTATGTGGCTGTTCCAATTACGCATAACGGTGTAACGGATGGTGTGTTGCGAATTTCGATTTCACTGGAATCGGTGGAAAAAGCGGTCCATCAATTATGGCTCAGCCTCACCTTGATATTTGGCTTGGCGCTAGTATTTATTGGCTTTATCAGTGCGGTGATTGCGCGACGGATTACGCGACCGGTCAACGAGATTATCGACGTGTCGATGGATTTGGCGAACCACCGTTATTACAGCAGAATTACAGGGAAAACGAGCGGCGAATTGCAGGATTTATCGCTAAGTGTGAACCAACTGGCGCAAAGTTTAGAGAAGCAAATGCAGGAAATCGAGCTTAACCAGCAGCGACTAAGCGGAATCGTGCAGAACTTGGTCAGCGGTGTGATGCTGATTGATCAACGAAAACTGATTGTGATGACGAATCCAATGATGGAACAAATTATCGGTGAAAAAGAACTGACAGGAAAAGCGTATTATGAAGTTTTGAAAAGTTTTGCTTTGACGCAGCTTGTCGATCAGTGTTTAGATCAAAAAGCTTTCCAACAAGAAGAGATTACGATTTATTTCCCGAGGGAGCTTATTTTAGACGCCAACGTTTCGCCAATTTTATCAAAAACGGGCAATATAACAGGCGTGATTTTGCTGTTGCATGATATTACTGAAATTAGAAGACTGGAAAATGTGCGTTCGGAATTTGTCGCGAATGTGTCGCATGAACTGAAAACACCAGTTACCGCGCTGAAAGGCTTTGCGGAAACGCTACTTGATGGCGCGATGTACGATGAAGCGCTACTCAAGAAATTCCTCACCATTATAAAAGAGGAAAGCGATCGTTTGCACCGCTTAATCATGGATATTTTAGAGTTGTCGCGAATTGAGCAGAAGCATGTGTCGATGAATTTGGAGCAGGTGGACGTGGAGGACGTGGTGATTACGACGATGGATACGGTTCGCTCGATGGCGCTTGAAAAAGGGATTCAGCTTGTGTCGCCGAATTTAGCGTCGCCGGTGATTATCCAAGCAGAGCGTGATCGGTTGCAGCAAATCTTGATTAACCTCATTTCAAACGCGATTGTGTATACGCCACAAGATGGGACAGTATCGGTCGGCGTGACGGAAAACGAGGCTAATGATACGATTGCTATCACGGTCACCGATAATGGAATCGGCATACCAGTCAAGGATATCGATCGGATTTTTGAACGTTTTTATCGTGTTGATCGTGCTCGTAGCAGGCATTCCGGTGGCACAGGACTTGGACTTTCCATTGTGAAACATATTGTGGAGAGCTGCGGCGGTCAGATTCAAGTCGAAAGCATCGAAGGTTCAGGCACAACATTCACCGTAACACTTCCAAAATAAAAAGGTAACGCAAGTCGTGATTTTAGCGGCTTGTGTTTTTCTTTACATAAGATCCAGCTCCAAACCGCCCAATCCGCGGTCTTTTTGTCATTTCCTGATAAAGAAATTTACAGAATCATCATCTTTACATTCTCTTAACATTAGCTACACATCCCCTTAATCCAGAAGAGGTATAGTAGGTTTGTAAGTTAAATCGAAAAAAAAGGTGGTTTACAGTTTATGAAGAAGAGATTTTTAGGAATAGTAGCTGTTATTGCAGCATTCACAATGATTATAGCAGGATGTGGAAATTCGGATACATCATCAGATAAAGCAAACGGAAATGCAGATAGCAAGGAAGTTTCTGGTTCGATCACGGCGGTCGGCTCAACAGCACTACAACCTCTTGTCGAAGCTGCTTCAAAACAATTTACAGCTGAGAATCCTAAAGCACAAATCAACGTGCAAGGCGGCGGATCTGGTACTGGCCTAACGCAAGTGCAACAAGGCGCAGTGGATATCGGCAACTCGGATGTTTTCGCTGAAGAAAAAGACGGCGTTGATGCTTCAAAATTAGTAGACCACAGAGTCGCAGTAGTCGGCATGGCACCAGTCGTGAACAAAGACGCTGGCGTGAAAAATATTTCGAAACAACAATTAATCGACATCTTCACTGGCAAAATTACAAACTGGAAAGATGTTGGCGGTAAAGACGAAAAAATCACGATCATCAACCGTGCAGAAGGAAGCGGAACACGCGCAACTTTTGAAAAATGGGGCTTAGATGGCGCGACTCCAGTAAAAGCACAAGAACAAGATTCCTCAGGTACCGTTCGTAAAATCGTAAGCGAAACACCAGGAGCTATCAGTTACCTAGCCTTCTCTTACATTGACGATTCGATCCAAGGACTTTCCCTTGATAATGTAGAGCCGAAAGAAGAAAACGTAGCAACAAACGATTGGAAAATTTGGGCTTACGAGCATATGTATACAAAAGGTGAAGCGACAGGACTTGCGAAAAAATTCCTAGCTTACATCACGAGCGAAGACGTTCAAAATGACTTGGTGCCACAACTTGGTTACCAATCGATTCACTCGATGAAAGTAGAACGCGACGCTAAAGGAAATATCACAGACGTTAAATAAAAAATATATTGGGGAAGGCGTCTACTTCTAAGTATAGAAGTGGGCGCAAACCCGTTTGTTGGGTATAAAAATAAGAGCCCAGCATCGGAAAGGAGTCTACGCAGTGGAAGCACGAGAAAAAGCATTAACGCAAACTTCCAAAAAGGCCCGTCTTGAAAAGAGAGGGAAAATCATAACGTTTATCTGCATCAGCATCATGGTTATTGCAGCGGCATCCATTCTTTTCTTTGTCATCTCGAAAGGACTGGCTACTTTTTTTGTCAATAATGTTTCGTTTGTTGACTTTATTACAGGAACAGATTGGAACCCTTCCAAAACAGATGCGGCTGGAAATCCACTCGTTGGCGCCTTGCCGATGATTCTTGGTTCTTTTGGTGTGACATTACTCGCAGCTTGTATTGCTGCACCGCTCGCGATTGGCGCAGCTATTTTTATGGTGGAAATATCGCCGAAGTTTGGTAAGAAAATTTTGCAACCTGTTATGGAGTTGCTCGTTGGGATTCCGTCCGTTGTTTACGGGTTTATCGGGCTCAGCGTCGTTGTTCCATTTATTCGGGAACATATTTCAGGAAGTGGTTTTGGGATTGCAGCGGCGACCGCGGTTTTGACCGTCATGATTTTGCCGACTGTGACCAGTTTGACAGTGGATGCGATTCATTCGGTACCACGTCATTATCGTGAGGCTTCGCTTGCGCTCGGTGCAACGCGGTGGCAGACGATTTGGAAAGTAATTCTGCGCAGTGCACGACCAGGTATTTTGACAGCCGTTGTTTTCGGAATGGCGCGCGCGTTTGGTGAAGCACTAGCTGTACAAATGGTTATTGGAAACTCCGTGGTTATCCCGACTTCGTTATTCGAACCGGCATCCACGTTAACAAGTATTTTAACAATGGGAATGGGAAATACCGTCATGGGGACGCTTGATAATAACGTGCTTTGGTCACTAGCGATGGTGCTACTGGCAATGTCACTGTTCTTTATCATTATGATCCGCTTCATCGGCCGTAGGAGGAAAGTCAAATGAATGTAAAAACAAAGGATAAGATCGCGACCTCCGTTTTCTATTTGATTGCGCTACTCATCGTCGTTATTTTGGCAGGATTACTCGGCTATATCTTAGTTCGAGGCGTTCCTCATCTGAGCTGGCATTTCCTAACTTCGCCACCCGAATCATTCAAAGCAGGCGGCGGGATTGGCCCAGAAATTTGGAATTCCTTCTACATGCTACTTATCACAATGATTTTATCCGTTCCAATTGCGCTCGGAGCAGGCATCTACATGGCAGAATACGCCCGCAAAAATTGGATCACAGACTTTATCCGCACAACCATTGAAGTCTTGTCTTCGCTACCGTCGATCGTGGTCGGTTTGTTCGGCTTCTTAATTTTCGTGTTGCAGATGGGGTGGAGCTTTTCGGTTATTTCCGGGGCGCTGACGCTGACCATCTTTAATCTACCGCTACTCATTCGCGTTATCGAGGAAGCGCTCAATGCTATTCCAAATACGCAACGAGAAGCAGGACTTGCATTAGGCTTGTCGCGCTGGGAAACCATAACACGGGTGCTAGTTCCAGCCGCGCTTCCAGCAATCGTGACCGGGGTTATTTTAGCCGCAGGACGCGTGTTTGGTGAAGCAGCCGCCTTAATCTACACTGCTGGGCAAAGTACACCGACACTAAACTTCGGAGACTGGAATCCAATGAATCCAACATCACCACTGAACATCTTCCGTCCAGCAGAAACACTTGCCGTTCACATTTGGAAAATTAATGGGGAAGGAATCATGCCTGACGCCGCAGCCGTATCCGCGGGAGCGTCCGCCGTACTCATTCTTTCCGTGCTACTTTTCAATATTTTAGCCCGCATTCTAGGAAAATATGTATTCAAAAAGATGACGTCTTCCTGATTTGGCGGACAAAAGGAGTTTTGTAAAATGATGGCAACTACTAATATGTCGTTCGCGATAAACGAAGCAAAAGATGAAATCGTGACAACTGGCGCGCCTGCGATGGCAACCAATGATTTGCACGTCTATTATGGCGACAACCACGCGATTCAAGGTGTCGATTTAGAATTCCATGAAAACCAAGTGACGGCGCTCATCGGCCCATCTGGATGCGGAAAATCGACCTACCTTCGCGCACTCAACCGAATGAATGACGAAATCGATGGCTGTCGAATGGAAGGCGAAATTTTATATAACGGCATCAACATTAACCGCAAAGAAGTGGATTTATACAACGTTCGTAAAGAAATCGGGATGGTGTTTCAAAAGCCGAATCCATTTACGAAATCGATTTTTGAAAATATTGCATTTAGCTTGAAACGTCACGGCATGAAAAATAAAGCCGAGCTCGCAGAACGTGTCGAGAAAAGCTTGCGTAGCGCCGCGCTTTGGGATGAAGTCAAAGATGATTTAGGCAAAAGTGCCTTATCATTATCTGGCGGACAACAACAACGCTTATGCATTGCCCGCGCGATTGCGATGCAGCCAGAAGTGTTGCTACTCGATGAACCAGCCTCCGCGCTCGATCCGATTTCGACGAGTAAGATAGAGGATTTAATCCATGAACTGAAGAAAAAATACACGATTATTATCGTGACGCATAACATGCAACAAGCCGCCCGCGTATCCGATCACACCGCTTTTTTCTACCTTGGAAAAGTAGTCGAAGTGACCGATACAGGGACGCTGTTTACGAATCCGTCTAATAAGCAGACGCAAGACTATATATCTGGTAATTTTGGATAATAAAAAGAAGAAAGGAGCCACCCAAATGTCAACCATAACCGACACGGAATTTGTCATCGAAACAAGAGACGTAGACCTATTCTACGGGCAAAAACAAGCGCTAAATAAGATAAGTCTCAACTTCAAAAAAAATCGTGTGACGGCGCTTATAGGTCCATCTGGATGCGGAAAATCGACTTTTCTGCGCACGTTGAATCGAATGAACGACTTGATTCCAAACGTTACAATCAAAGGCGAGATCAAAGTTGCCGACGAAAACATCCAAAGTTCCAAAATCGATACAGTTAATTTGCGCAAAAAAGTCGGGATGGTGTTCCAGCAACCAAACCCGTTTCCATTTTCAATCTATGATAACGTCGCTTACGGTCCAAGAACCCACGGCGTCAAAAATAAGAAAAAACTAGATGAAATCGTGGAACGAAGCCTGCGACAAGCGGCACTTTGGGATGAAGTGCACGATCGCTTGCACAAATCAGCGCTCGGCATGTCTGGCGGACAACAACAACGGCTCTGCATCGCCCGCGTTTTAGCGGTACAGCCAGAAGTTATTCTAATGGATGAGCCAACTTCCGCGCTCGACCCAATCTCCACAGCAAAAATGGAAAATCTGATTTTAGAGTTGAAAAAAGATTACACGATTGTTATTGTGACGCATAATATGCAACAAGCATCGCGTATTTCTGATGAGACAGCCTTTTTCCTCAACGGAGAAATCATTGAATTCACTGATACAAGCACCATTTTCACGAATCCAGCAGAACAACAAACGCAAGACTATATCTCAGGAAGATTTGGATAAGGAGCGAAGCATATGCCAGTTAGAAAAATTTTTAATGAGCAGTTAAACGAGTTGCACCAACATTTACTCGAGATGGGAATGCTAGTCAACGAGGCGATTTACAAAGCTGTTAAGTCTCTTGTTAATCGGGATCATGAACTAGCGGAAAACGTCATTGCAAGCGACCGAGCCATCAATAATATGGAATTGGCGTTGGAACAAAGATCCTTTGAACTCATTGCCCTCCAACAACCGGTAGGCATTGACCTTCGCAAAATTGTCACGGTTTTAAAAGCAAGTTCTGATTTAGAGCGAATCGGTGACCACGCCGTCAGCATCGCTAAAACAACGATCTTAGTCGGTCGTACCAAAGTCGTGAAGCCAATCCCAGAAATTCAAGAGATGGGCGATATCGTCAAAATAATGGTACATGACGTTCTAAAAGCTTATCTGGCGGAGGACGAGGAGGCAGCGCGTGAAATAGCATCGCGAGATAATGAAGTCGATAAACTGCAACGCGTCATTTATACAAAATGTATCCATTTCATGCAAGAAGATCCTGATCATTTAGAAGAAATTTCGTACTTACTTCTTGTCGCGCAATATTTAGAGCGGATTGGTGATTATGTAACAAACGTCTGCGAATGGATTGTCTATTTGAAGAGCGGCGAAATTGAAGAACTGAATAACTGATACACGAAAAAACTCTGTCACGTTGCTGTGGCAGAGTTTTTCGATGTATCAATTATTTAATTTCCGAGCTTGTTTCAAAGTGAATTCAAGGGAATCCATAATAAATTCCGTCGTTTCTTCCTGTAAGTACTCCCCGTTTAAATGTTGATGTTCCTCGTAACGCAAATCCTCAATTATTTTCTCGATTCGTTTTGCAATGTCGTTCTTTTCTTTTGTTGTGACCGGTTTATATGAGGGTTCACTATTTTGGCCAATTAAATAATCTACCGAAACATCAAATAACGTTGCAATATGGCGAACCGTATCCAAATCCGGTTCTCGAATACCATACTCCCAGTTACCGTATGTAGAAGGGGCCTTCAGTCCGAGTCTTCTCGCTGTTTCGGCTTTCGACCAGCCTTGCTTTTCCCTTAAAACTGTCAATCGTCCGCTTAAATCTGGCATGCTATCACTCCTTTGTGTAAATTATATCATGATTTTGCGGATTGAGCTCTTTTTTTACATAAATAAACTCATTTTGTACATAATGATTGAAATACTTGCAATTTTATCGAATCTATATTAATATATGTGTATATAAACATATATTAAAAATTATCCCATTTAAACCTTGCTAAGTTTCCTTTTTTGGTCTATTATATGTGTATATGAACATATACGAGAATTGGAGTGATAAGAGATGGAACAAAGCAAGCAACTATTAGGCGAAGAAACACTTTTTGGTGTGACACAGATTTTTAAAGCATTGGCAGATCCGACGCGCGTGCAAATTTTGAACCTCGTGCAAGATCAAGAGTATTCGGTGAACGATATTGCGCGGACGCTAGGTTTCAATCAGACAACGGTTTCCCATCAATTACGCTTTTTAAAGAATTTACGCTTGGTAAAATCAAGACGCGAAGGTACAACGATTTATTATACGCAAGACGACAACCACGTTCTGGAACTGCTCTCACAAGCGATTAGGCACGTGGAACACACAAATTGAGAAGGGACGAGGAGGACAATGGCAGAGTTCAAATTAACCGGGCTTTCCTGTGCGCACTGTGCGCAAGAGATGGAAGCCGAGATGAAGAAGTTGAAGCACGGCAAGGATGCGAAAGTACTCTATAACTCTGGGAAAATGGTTATTTCGAATAAGATGGAAATGGTGGATGTGGAGAAAATATTGAAACAAGAAGGTGTTTCTGTCGTGCAACCAGATGGAGATCACGATCATGACCATGACCATAGCCACGGTGACACAAAACTCATTGTTCAGATTGTCATTTCAACGTTGCTATTCTTCCTCGCCTTTTTTACAGATAAATATATGCCAACCTGGGGATCGTTCAGCATTTATTTCGTTGCGGCGGCACTCAGCGGATACCAAACGTTTTTCAAAGGACTTAAGAACTTATTTCGTTTGAAGTTTAACATCGATACGTTGATGACGGTTGCGCTAGTTGGTGCTTTTATTATCGGGGATTGGCGCGAAGGAACGGTTGTCGCGATATTATTCGGAGTGAATGAGTATCTAGAAGGCTTCGGCATGCGGCAAGCACGCAAATCGATGGCAGAATTACTCAAAGTCGTGCCAAAAACGGCGAACCTTTTAAAAGATGGCGTTGCAACGGAAGTACCAATTAATGACTTACAGCTCGGTGATATTATTTTGATAAAAGCCGGTGGAAAAGTACCGTCTGACGCTGTAATTGTGGACGGGAAAAGTTCTGTAAACGAAGCCGCAATAACTGGTGAATCGATGCCGGTGGAAAAACAAATTGGTGACGCTTTGTTCGGCGGTTCAGTCAATAACGAAGGAACGCTAAAAGCTGAGATTACAGCGGTTTACGAGGATTCATCGCTAGCTAAAATTTTGCATTTAGTAGAAGAAGCGCAGGAAACGAAGACACCGACGGAACTATTCATCGATCGATTTGCCAAATATTACACACCGATCATTATGCTATTCGCCGTATTAGTGACTATCGTGCCACCACTTTTCTTCGGAGGAGCTTGGGGTCACTGGGTTTACGAAGGACTCGCAGTATTAATTATCGGCTGTCCGTGCGCGCTAATCCTTTCCTCGCCAGTCGCGATTGTATCTGGCATTACGCGCAGTGCCAAGAATGGTGTTTTGATCAAAGGCGGCGTTTTCCTAGAGCAACTCGCTAAAACGAAACAAATCGCGTTTGATAAAACGGGCACACTGACAGAAGGAAAACCAGCTGTCGAAAAAGAAATCGTGTATGATGAAGCGAACTTTTTCCGAATTTCCAGTATGATGGAACAGAGCTCAGGGCATCCAATCGCAGCAGCAATCATC
The DNA here is from genome assembly GCF_000766145.1 of Paenilisteria newyorkensis. Taxonomy (GTDB): domain Bacteria; phylum Bacillota; class Bacilli; order Lactobacillales; family Listeriaceae; genus Listeria_A; species Listeria_A newyorkensis. Next base: position 73,345 of record NZ_JNFB01000007.1, read on the forward strand.
GCTCGCATCGGTGCGGTTGATGCAGAAATGGACAATTTAACAACGGTCGGCGGAAAAGGACTCATCGGCACATTCGAGGGCAAGCAATATTTCTTGGGCAATGAGCAACAAATCCCAGAATCGAGTTGGACAGACGCGGCTAGAACAGACGTTAACGCATTGAAAGAAGCAGGCTATACGGTCGTTATTACCGCATCAGAAACCGCGATTCTCGGCATGTTTGGTATTCAAGATGCTTTGCGCAAAGAGAGCAAGCAACTCGTGACCCAGCTCCATCAAGCAGGTATGACCAATATCATCATGCTAACTGGCGACCACGAAAAAACCGCTGAAAAAGTAGCAAAAGAAATCGGCATCGACCACTACTACGCCAGTTTGCTACCAGAAGATAAGCTGACAAAAATCGGCGACCTTCAAGCCCAAAACGGCAGTATTGCAATGGTTGGCGATGGCATCAACGACTCCCCAGCCCTTGCAACCGCAGACCTCGGCATCGCGATGGGGAAAGGAACAGACAGCGCGATTGAAGTAGCAGATATCGTACTCATGCAAGACCATTTAGGCAAATTACCAATCACCGTAAAAATTGCTAAAAAAGTAAGGTTCGTCGTAGGATTCAATATCGCCTTCGCGTTAGGCCTCAAAATCGTGGCGCTCCTACTCGCGCTAACAGGCTATCTAACTCTATGGATGGCAATCATGGCAGATATGGGCGCTACCATCGTCGTAACCATCTTTGGACTCTCCATCTTATTCCGAAGTAAAGTCGAAAAAGAAATCAAATAAGCAAGCAAAAACAAGGAGTAGCAATGCTTCTTGTTTTTCTTGAAATAAACCGATAAACCGCATACCATCAAGTGTTTTAGGTTGCTATCAACACGTATCCTCGTTATACTAGTAAAAAAAGAAAGCCATTTGGGGGAAGAACATGAAGCAACTATCTAATAGCAAAAAAATTATCGTTATTTTAGGCATCATAGCTCTACTCGCCGTCTCTGTTGCAGCAGTGATGTTCAACGATGACCTAATATCCGTCATCATCATTTCCATCGTCCAATTCATTTTGATCCAAGCGGTTTGCTATGTCGGCATTTATTCCGTTATGAAAGTTGGCGTCACACGCGGGCACAAATTATTCACATGGGGAATCTTGACGACACTTATTTTTATGGGACTCATCTATATTTTTGCAGCAGATAATTTCAGGCAATATTCGGCGGCTATTATCGCCTTACTTGGCTTCAGTTCAGCGTTAATCATGCGTGAAGTAGAAAACACGCATCCAGATAATAAAAAACAAGAAGAACAATGAGGAGTGAAACAAAATGGGAATCCATCAATATTTTCGTAGTTTATCAGATTTAGAGAATATTTATCGCTGTCCAGGCAAGTTCAAATACCAAGAACACTCAGTCGCGGAACACTCATTCAAAGTCACCCAAGTCGCACAGTTTCTAGGCAATGTAGAAGAACAAGCTGGACAAACCGTCAATTGGCGCGCCTTATATGAAAAAGCGCTGAACCACGACTATCCAGAACTGTTCATTGGAGATATCAAAACACCCGTCAAATATGCGACCGCAGAACTTCGCGAAATGTTGTCAGAAGTAGAAGAAACGATGACGCGAAACTTCATTAATAATGAGATTCCACAAGAGTTCCAAGCCATCTATCACGTGTTGCTTAAAGAAGGCAAAGACGACACGCTAGAAGGCCAAATTTTGGCGGTGGCAGATAAAGTAGACCTACTTTACGAATCATTCGGCGAAATCCAGAAAGGCAACCCAGAACCAACATTCACAAAAATTTACAGCGAGGCATTAGAAACCATTTACCAATTCCGCGACATGAACTGCGTCCAGTACTTCTTACGTGAAATATTGCCAGATCTACTCGCCGAAAAAGGTATTGAAAAAACAGATTTACCAGCTTTAACAGATGAAATTAAAGCACGCGTTTTAAAAGCAGACAGTTAAAAAAGAGGGAGAGCGAAGCCTATGTGGGATCAGCTAATTTCGGCGTTAATTTTTCCAGGATTGTTGGTTATTATATTATCTCGAATGACGTACCAACGCTTTGTAGGTTTAGGACTCACCGTGATTTTAATAGCTGTTTCCGCTCGCATGGGTTTCACGAACACCTGGTGGCTCATATGTTTAGACGCGATTTCGATGACCCTCGGGTTCTTCCTAGCAACACGAATGCTTGGCAGATTGCGTCAAGCAGATAAAGAAGCGTAAAAAAAGACGCATATTATGATGAAAAGGCTTTGCTTAACGGCGGAGCCTTTCGTACTACACGAATGCGAAAATATGTTCGCTTTTTGCTAGCGGATTTAGTCAGATTATGATAAAATGAATACAAGTGATGAGTCTGGGATTTGCCTAGACTCACTTTCGTTTTGCTAAAGGAGGAAAAAAGGTGAAGGATACATTTCAACTAGTTTCGAAATATACGCCACAAGGGGACCAACCGAAAGCAATCGAGAAATTGGTTGCCGGCCTTAGAAGTGGTATAAAACATCAGACCTTACTTGGAGCAACGGGAACGGGGAAGACGTTTACGGTTTCTAATGTGATTCAAGAAGTTAATAAACCAACGCTCGTCATTGCACACAATAAGACTTTGGCAGGGCAATTATATAGTGAATTCAAAGAGTTTTTTCCGAATAATGCGGTAGAGTATTTCGTGAGTTACTATGACTACTACCAACCGGAAGCTTACGTACCGCAAACAGATACGTTCATAGAGAAGGATTCCAGTGTGAACGATGAAATTGATAAATTGCGACATTCTGCAACAGCATCCTTGTTTGAGCGGCGTGATGTCATTATCATAGCCAGTGTTTCCTGTATTTATGGCTTGGGTTCGCCGGAGGAATATGGCGCTATGCTCGTTTCCTTACGACCTGGAATGGAGATTAGTCGCGATCAGTTGTTGCGCGATTTAGTAGAAATACAGTATGATCGCAATGATATTGATTTCCAGCGAGGTCGTTTTCGTGTCCGCGGCGATGTGGTAGAGATTTTCCCAGCATCCCGTGATGAACACTGTATGCGTGTGGAGTTTTTTGGTGATGAAATTGAGCGAATTCGTGAAGTAGATGCGTTGACGGGTGAAATCATCGGGGAGCGAGAACACGTTTCTATTTTCCCAGCATCCCACTTTGTGACGCGCCCAGATATTATGCAAAAGGCGATCGTGAATATTAAGGCGGAGCTAGAGGACCGTTTGAAAGTATTGCGTGCTGATAATAAATTGTTAGAGGCGCAACGTTTGGAGCAACGTACGAATTATGATATTGAAATGATGGAAGAGATGGGCTATTGTTCAGGCGTTGAGAACTATTCACGTCATTTAGGCTTGCGAGAAGCTGGCTCTACACCTTATACTTTGCTAGACTTTTTCCCAGACGATTTTCAAATAGTAATTGATGAATCCCATGTCACGATGCCGCAAATTCGAGGTATGTACAACGGGGACCAAGCGCGTAAACAAATGCTAGTAGATCACGGTTTCAGGCTGCCCTCGGCGTTGGATAATCGTCCATTACGCTTGGAGGAATTTGAGAAACATGTCAATCAAATTATGTACATCTCAGCGACACCAGGACCGTATGAACTGGCTTTAAATCCGGATGTGATTCAACAAATCATTCGTCCTACCGGTCTTCTCGATCCGATTATCGAAATTCGACCAATCGAAGGACAAATTGATGATTTGATAGATGAAATAAATGAGCGTATTAAGAAGAATGAACGCGTCCTGATTACGACGCTGACGAAAAAAATGTCAGAGGATTTGACGGATTACTTGAAAGAAACGGGTATCAAGGTACAATACCTGCATTCAGAAGTTAAGACGTTGGAACGGATTGAAATCATCCGAGACTTGCGACTAGGCGTATATGATGTACTTGTCGGAATCAACTTACTGCGTGAAGGAATCGATATACCTGAGGTTTCATTAGTTACGATTCTTGATGCAGACAAGGAAGGTTTTCTTCGCTCTGAGCGTTCTCTCGTTCAAACAATCGGTCGTGCCGCGCGTAATCAGAATGGTAAAGTTATTATGTACGCAGATAAGATGACCGACTCGATGAAATTTGCGATTAGCGAAACAGCGCGTCGCCGTGAAATACAAGAGGCTTACAATTTAGAGCACGGCATTACTCCACAAACGATTATTAAAGACGTTCGAGGTGTCATCGCCACAACAACTGCTGCTGAAACAAGAGAAGCTGAGCACTTGAAAGACCTTAGCAAGATGAACAAGAAAGAGCGAATGGCATTTATAGAAGAATTAGAACATGAAATGAAAGATGCGGCAAAAGCACTTGACTTTGAACGTGCAGCGCAACTTCGCGATACCATACTCGAGTTAAAAGCGGAAGGATGATTAGAGTTGGAAAAAGATAAAATTGTGATACAAGGCGCGAGAGCCAACAATTTAAAAAATATTGACGTCGAAATTCCAAGAGATAAGCTTGTTGTCATGACAGGCTTATCTGGTTCGGGAAAATCGTCGCTAGCTTTTGATACCATTTATGCAGAGGGACAACGACGTTACGTGGAATCGCTATCTTCTTACGCACGCCAATTTTTAGGTCAAATGGACAAGCCAGATGTAGATTTAATAGAAGGTTTATCTCCAGCAATTTCCATTGACCAAAAAACAACGAGCCGAAATCCGCGATCGACAGTAGGAACGGTAACGGAAATTCATGATTATTTGCGCTTAATGTATGCCCGCGTGGGACATCCAGTTTGCCCGAATCACGGCATTGAGATTTCATCGCAAACCATTGAACAAATGGTGGATCGTGTTTTAGAGTTGCCAGACAAGACGCGGATTCAAATTTTGGCACCTATTGTTTCAGGCAAGAAGGGTGCGCACAAGAAGACTCTAGAAGGTATCAAGAAAGAGGGCTATGTCCGCGTTCGCATCGATGGAGACATGTATGATATCGGAGACGAAATTGAACTTGAAAAGAACAAAAAACATTCCATTGATATCGTGATTGACCGTATTGTTGTGAAGGAAGGCGTGACCTCTCGTTTGTTTGATTCTATCGAGTCCGCCTTGAGATTGGCAGATGGTTACGCTGTTGTCGATGTTATTGGTGATAAGGAATTACTATTTAGTGAACATTACGCTTGTCCGTATTGCGGTTTTTCTGTCGGTGAATTAGAGCCAAGAATGTTCTCGTTCAACAGTCCATTCGGTGCGTGCCCAACATGTGATGGTCTTGGAACGAAGCTCGAAGTAGATATCGATACAGTCATTCCAGATATGAGTCTATCGCTTAATGATGGCGCGATTATTCCCTGGAAACCAATCAGCTCGCAATACTATCCAAAAATGCTGGCTGCGGCTTGTAAAGAGTTCAAGATTGATATGGATACACCATTAGAAGGTTTACCGAAAGAACACTTAGATATCATTCTGAATGGTTCAAATGGCAAAGAATTCTATTTCGAATATAAAAATGATTTTGGAATGACGCGCGAAACAAATATACCATTTGAAGGAATTATACCTAATGTGGAGCGCCGCTATCGTGAAACCAGTTCGGATTTCACGAGAGAACAAATGGCACAATATATGACGGATTTACCATGTCCATCTTGTAAAGGCTATCGTCTTAAAGAAGAAGCATTAGCCGTCAAAATTAACAAGACGCATCTTGGTGATGTGAGCAATTTCTCCATCATTGAAGCGCTGAACTTTTTCGATGAAGTAACACTATCTGAAAAAGAAACACAGATTGCAAAGCCGATTTTGAAGGAAGTAAAACAACGCTTAGGATTCTTGAAGAATGTTGGATTGGATTATTTAACATTGAGTCGTGCTGCCGGAACACTTTCGGGAGGAGAGGCACAACGGATTCGATTAGCGACACAGATTGGCTCACGTTTGACAGGCGTATTGTATATTTTGGACGAGCCTTCGATTGGGCTACATCAGCGTGATAATGATCGACTTGTTCATACACTGCAAAGTATGCGAGATATTGGGAATACACTAATTGTAGTGGAGCACGATGAGGATACTATGCTCGCGGCGGACTACCTAATTGATATCGGACCAGGTGCCGGTGAGCATGGCGGAGAAGTTGTGGCTGCTGGAACACCAGAAGAAGTGCGGAATAATAAGAATTCTATTACTGGAGCCTATTTATCTGGGAAGAAATTCATTCCGATTCCTTCTGAGCGTCGCAAAGGTAGTGGTAACAAGCTCGAAGTCATCGGAGCCAAGGCGAATAACCTCAAAAACGTAAGTGCAACCTTCCCATTAGGAACTTTTACATGTGTAACAGGCGTTTCCGGATCAGGGAAAAGTTCGCTAGTTAATGAAGTATTACGCAAAGCTTTATCCCGTCATATTAACCGGGCGCACGCGAAACCAGGTGAGCACAAAGAGATCAAAGGATTAGAAAATCTAGAGAAAATTATTGATATTGATCAATCACCAATTGGGCGCACGCCGCGTTCTAATCCAGCCACCTACACAGGCGTATTTGATGATATTCGGGATCTTTTTGCATCCACAAATGAAGCCAAAATTCGTGGCTATAAAAAAGGTCGCTTTAGCTTCAACGTAAAAGGCGGTCGTTGTGAGGCATGTAAAGGAGATGGTATCATCAAAATAGAGATGCATTTCTTACCCGACGTGTATGTACCGTGCGAAATTTGTCACGGAAAACGGTATAACAGTGAGACCTTAGATATCCGTTTTAAAGGCAAAAATATCGCAGAAGTACTGAATATGACTGTGGAAGAAGGCTTAGAGTTCTTTAAAAACCTTCCTCGTATAAGCCGTAAACTACAAACAATTGTAGATGTAGGGCTCGGATATATACGATTAGGGCAACCTGCAACGACACTATCAGGTGGAGAAGCGCAACGTGTGAAACTAGCTTCGGAACTTCACAAACGCAGTAACGGTAAGTCGTTCTATATTTTGGATGAACCAACAACTGGTTTGCACGCGGACGATATCGCACGCTTACTAAAAGTACTACAGCGTTTGGTAGATGAAAATGGCGACACTGTTCTGGTTATCGAGCATAACTTAGACGTTATAAAACAAGCCGATCACGTCATTGACTTAGGACCAGAAGGCGGAGATGGCGGCGGTCAAATCATTGCGAAAGGTACACCAGAACAAGTCGCAAAAGTAGCCAAATCCTACACCGGGAAATACCTAAAGCCAATTCTAACTCGCGACAAAGCCAGAATGAAAGAAAAAATAGCAAGCAAAGCAGACTAACAAAGATAAACTCAAACTAATTCTAAATAAGCCGAAGAGCGCCCAACCCTATTTTTTCGGGTAGGACGTAAACGAAGCTTTACACAAATCGAGCGAGAGCGTTTGTAATATGGGCGTTTCGTGGACTTCTGGCGGGGTATGCTTCGCTTCCAGATTCCACGAAACGCCCGAATTGCGAATGCTTGCCGCCGATTTTTTTTGCGTATACACTAAATCCAAAGTGACAAAAGTCTAAAGAAATAATCATACTCTGGTTGTATGACAGAAATGGTCTTGTCGGTCATAATAGAGTTATCAGTTTAGAAGCCAAGCATTTATTTTACAAATACTTAATGGATATCGCTATATTTCCACGAGGAGGAAAAAAACATGGAAAACGAACGCAAACGAATTTTAGAACTAGTGAAACAAGGTATTATCTCTACGGAAGAAGCGCTAACGTTACTTGAAAATATTTCAAAAAAAGAAGGCAAAAGTGCAGCAGCGGAGGATATCCGCTCTTCGGAAACAGTGGAAGACGTGCAAGAAGAGATCGTTAAAGAAGAATACGATTATTCGCAAGGTTGGAATACGAAAGAAAATCCATACCGTGGTGGTGCTTCTTACAAGAAACGCCCGCAGCCGAAACAAAAACCAGAAGCTGGTCAAGAGAAACAACAAGATACTGGTCGCCAAATCATGGATGAGCTTTCTCAAGCAGGAGAAAAGTTCGGTAAATTCTTGAATAGTGCTTTTGAGCAAGTGAAGGATATGCCGATTCCGTTCTTGACGTCGACGAAATTAGAACGTGATTTTGTTTACCATGATACAACTTTATCGATTTTAGAGTTCGAAATTGCGAATGGTAATGTGGAATTCAAGACGTGGGACAGCAATGATGTGAAGGTGCACGCGAATATCAAGCTTTTCAAAGAGTATCCAGAAGACGAAGCATTGCAAATTTTCTTTGACAAAACGACATTACGTGTGGATGAAGAGACTTTGCGCTTCCAATCACCATCTAAACAAGTGGTAACGAACTTGACGATTTACTTGCCAGAGCGCGAATATGATTATGTATCGATCAAGATTTTGAATGGTAATCTTCATATTGAAGGGTTGACAGGTCGCGATATGTTCGCCAAAACAACGAATGGTAATATCAGTGTTGGTACGTTGAATACGACGCTAACAGAGATCGAATCTATCAATGGAAATGTTCGTGTAAATAGTGGTACGGTGCGTGATTTATCGCTAAAAACATTCCACGGCAACGTTTCTGCTAAAGGTGCATTTGACTCAACGAACCTGCAAACGAAAACAGGAAACATCTCATTCACATTGACGAACCATGATTCTAGCTTCTTGAAAACAAAAACTGGTGTTGGTAACATCGATGTTCAAGTGCCAAGCGAGCTAGGTGTGGATGGTAAATTGCATACGAATCTAGGTAAGATTAACCTTGGAATCTCGGATGCTGATGTGCTTGATGAAACATCTGACTCTGTTAACAAAACAATTCTTTTCACAAAATTACCAAAATCAAATGAAGCTGTTTTGAAAATCGAAGCAGAAGCAACGACTGGTAACGTGAGAGTAAAAGACGTGAAGTAAGATGGCGCGCTATCGCTTTCGAGGGATAGCGCGACTGGTTACATATTTATGAATGAAAGGAAGGAACAATGATGGACAAAAAATTAAGGAGATCCAGATCAGATCGTAAAATAGGCGGGGTTTTTGGTGGATTATCCGAATATCTCGGTATCGACGCCAACGTTTTACGTATTATCTATGTTGTACTTATTATTATTTCTTGGAAAACGATGATCGGGGTTATTGCTTATATTATTGCCTTGTTTATCATCCCTTCCGAAGATACAAGCTACGATGAAGTGATCGATCGACATAACCAAAAAATGAAAGATAAATACGATCGCCACGAAAGAAAAATGCAATCAAAAAGCGAGCGCATCAAACAAGCGCAAGCGACACACTCAGAACGCGCAAAAGAAATGCAACAACGCCATATCGAGCGTGCTAGAGAAATGCGCGGACGCCACGGACAACATCGCCAAAACCGCATGAATCAGCGTATGAATATGGAGAATAATATCCACGGCAATCAAAAGACTGCGCGTCCAAGACCAATTCGTGAATTTGAGTTTAACAATACGACTTTCCGCACGATGGAATTAAAAATCGCAACTGGTGACATCATTATTCGTGCTTGGGACAAAGATGACGTGAAGATGCGCACGGTACTTTCTGTGCACAATAAGGCTAGAGCAGTCCAACAACTGAGCGAAGAGAAACTGTGGGATTATTTCTTTAGCCAAACAACGCTTGATATGTCTAATGACCGTTTTGTTTTTGAATCGAAGAATGATGCATTGAAAACAGATATCGTGTTGACTATTCCAAAACGGACCTATGAGCAAGTGAGAATTCAATTGTTGAATGGTAACTTGAAATATGACGATATGGAAGTTGACGATAGCACGCTAAAAGTCCGTCATGGTGATATTAGATCAACTGGAACGGCAGGTAAATTCCTCGTTGCTAGCACGGAGGACGGCGAAATTCTATTCAAGAGCGGTAAAGTTGAAAACATCGATTTGCATACGACAAAAGGAGATATCTCTATTACAGGAGATTTCCAAACAACCGTTGCCGTTGCTGAACATGGTGATGTAGGCTATATTCTTCAAAATGATCAAGCAACAGCAGCCGACTTGAAGGCGCCTCACGGTGATCTTCGTATCCAAATTCCAGCAACATGGAATGTGAATGGGACACTTGGAACGAAACGCGAAAAAATCTATTTTGACCTAAAAAATGCAAAAGTCTGGGATGAGTCTAATAAGTCCCTTGTGTTCACGCAAAATTCAGAAGAGATGAGTGTCGCAACATTGCAAGCCGCAGTGGACAACGGCATCATTAAAATTACCGAATTAGAAGAAAAACAAGTATAATCTATCTTAGGAGGAACTAACATGAGAAAATTAACGAAATCATCATCACAAAAAATGCTAGCAGGTGTATGTGGCGGAATTGCTGAATACTTCGGATGGGACGTTACGCTGGTTCGTATTGGTTGGGCATTATTAACCCTATTTTTCGGAACAGGAATACTCATCTATATTATTTTAGCCATTCTTATGCCAGCTAATTCAAGTTGGGAGTGATCCAAGTAAATGCGTTGGATAGCAGGAGTTTTAATTAATGCGATATTATTTGTCGCTCTATCTGGATTCTTTGAAAGTTTCCATGTAGAAGGATTTACAGGTGCGGTGATTGCAAGTTTTGTATTGGCGATTTTGAATATGTTGGTGAGACCGATTCTCCTCATTTTGACATTGCCGATCAATATTTTCACACTTGGGTTATTTACTTTCGTCGTGAACGCGATGATGCTAGAATTAACGTCATTCTTCCTAGATTCGTACATTCAAATTGAGACTTTTGGGACGGCATTATTAATTGCGTTACTGATGTCGCTTGCCAATATGGTTATCAATTCGGTACTTTGGAGTAAAGAACCACGATGAGATGAGACCTCGAAATAGCAGGACTTCGCTAAATGAAGAATCGCTTCCTTTCGGGGTTTCTTTTCGTATGTACAAAAATAGGTAGCCTTAAAAATGAGAAAGTGCTAAAATGAGATATAGATTGCAGACAAAAAGGATTGGCGGGATTGGGCTGTGTTTTGAGCTTTGTGCCTGTTGACTTAATGGAGGTACTTTCATGACAAAATCAGTAACGGTGAAAGATTTAATGGAACGTCTAAATTTGGAATTGATTTGTGGGGAAGAGGGATTGGAACGACCAATCTTGACGAGTGACTTATCACGCCCAGGCTTAGAATTAACAGGCTTCTTTTCTTATTACCCGGAGGATCGGGTGCAGCTTTTTGGAATGACGGAGATTTCTTTTTCGGAAGGGATGTCGAGTGATGAGTGTTTGAAACGGTTCCGCCAAATGTGTACGAATCGGACGCCGGCATTTGTTGTGTCGCGCCATTTGGAAGCGCCGAAAGAGTTGGTGCAAGCGGCGACGGAAGCTAAGATACCTGTTTTGCGTTCGAAACTGAAGACGACGCGTTTGTCGGTATATGTGACGAATTATTTGGAAAGTAGATTGGCACCTGTGATTTCGATGCATGGTGTGCTGGTCGATATTTATGGCCTCGGTGTGATGATTATGGGGTCAAGTGGTGTCGGTAAAAGTGAGACGGCGCTTGAGCTTGTGAAGCGTGGACATCGGCTGGTTGCGGATGATAATGTGGAGATCAGACAGGAAGATGAGTTGACGCTTATTGGACAGTCGCCGCCGATTATCGAGCATCTTCTGGAGATTCGCGGTTTAGGAATTATTAACGTGATGACGCTATTTGGTGCTGGTGCTGTGCGTTCTAGCAAGAAAATTACGATTGTGGTTCACCTTGAAAGTTGGGATCCAGACAAGCATTATGACCGCGTTGGATTGGATGAAGAGAAGATTCGAATTTTTGATATTGATGTGCCAAAAATTACGGTACCGGTTCGTCCAGGGCGTAACTTGGCGGTTATTATTGAAGTTGCGGCAATGAATTTCCGCTTGAAAAACATGGGGTACAATGCAGCAGAGCGCTTCACACAAGATTTAAATAACCTTATTGGTCAAAATAGTAGTATGACAGATTGAGGCTAGTCTGTTTTAGAAAGTAGGGGCATGATGAACTTGAATTTTGCGGCGCTGGATCCAGTGGCCATTCAATTAGGTGGAATATCGATACGCTGGTACGGTGTTATTATTGCGACGGCTGTTGTGGTGGCGCTACTTATTGCGTTACAGGAAGCGACGAAACGCAATGTAGATAAAGAAATATTGGTGGATTTGCTTATTTGGGCGATTCCGATTGCGATTATCAGTGCGCGTATTTATTATGTGTTGTTTGAGTGGAGTTATTACAAGGATCATTTGAACGAGATTATCAAAATTTGGCATGGCGGGATTGCGATTCATGGGGCGTTGATTGGTTCTGTGTTGACCGCGATTATCTTTTCTCGCATTAAGAAAGTTTCGTTTTGGCAGTTGGCGGATATTGTAGCGCCGAGTTTGATTATTGCGCAAGCGATTGGACGTTGGGGCAATTTTATGAATCAAGAGGCTCATGGTGGGCCAACGACGCGTGCTTTTTTAGAGAGTTTGCATTTGCCTGATTTTATTATTAATCAGATGTATATTGATGGTGTGTATTATCAGCCGACGTTTTTATATGAGTCGATTTGGAATGTGATTGGCTTTATCGTGTTGCTGGTATTGCGTCGGACGCGAATTTTGCGTGGGGAACTGTTCTTGTCTTATGTTATTTGGTATTCGGTTGGGCGCTATTTTATCGAAGGTTTGCGGACGGATAGTTTGATGTTGACGGATACGCTTCGGATGGCGCAGTTTATTTCGATTGTGCTTGTGGCGCTTTCAGTGGCATTGATTGCTTATTTCCGCGTGAAGCGTGATCGCCCGTATTATTTGGAAGATAAGTATGGTATCGCGAAGAAGAAATAGGGTTTTAGAGAGGAAGTACACATGACTGGGAAAATTACGACATTGTTGTTTGACTTAGACGGGACTTTGATTAATACGAATGAATTGATTATTAAAACGTTTCAACATACGCTGGGGGCTTATTTTCCGGAGCGGACGTATGAGCGTGAAGATATTTTGCCGTTTATTGGGCCTTCGTTGATTGATACGTTTACTGGGCTTGATCCGGAGCGTGCGCAGGAGATGGTGGATCATTATCGGGCGTTTAATAAATTGCATCATGATGAATTAATTTTGGAGTATGATGGGGTTTATGAGGCGATTAGAGCGCTGTATGAGGAAGATTATAAATTGGCGATTGTGTCCACTAAGATGTACGATATGATTCTTAAAGGGCTCAAGACGACTGGTTTGGATAAGTATTTCCAAGTGGTGATTGGTCTGGATCAAGTGGCGTCGCCGAAACCGGATCCGGAAGGAATTAATATGGCGCTGAAATTGCTGAATTCGACGGCGGATGAGGCGATTATGGTTGGCGATAATTATCATGATATTGAAGCGGCACATAATGCGAACGTGAAAAGTGCTGGTGTTTCTTGGGCCATTCGTGGTGCGGATTATTTAAGAGGTTATGATCCAACGTACATTTTGGAATCGATGGGCGATCTTTTGGATATCGTGAGGGAAGATTAGTGCGCCGAACGAAACGGTTTGAGACGAAGAATGGTGTTAATCCGCTTTGGAATGTATATAAAACCGTGTCGTTTGGCCGTACGTTGAAGAATACGCTTGTGATTGAATGCGGGCGTATTTTTCCTTTTATGCGCGGAAAACGGTGGCTTTACCGGCATGGATTGGGAATGAAGATTGGTGAGAATACATCGATTGCTTATAAAGTGACGGTGGATCTTTTTTATCCGGAGAAAATTACGATTGGGCGGAATTCGGTGATTGGCTTTAATACGACGATTTTGACGCATGAGTATTTGATTCAGGAGTACCGGATTGGTGAGGTCGTGATTGGTGACGAGGTTATGATTGGCGCGAATGTGACGATTTTGCCGGGTGTTAGTATCGGCGATGGTGCTGTAGTTGGTGCTGGTGCGGTCGTTTCGAAGGATGTCCCAGCGCGGAGTTTTGCCAGAGGAAATCCGATTGTTATTAGTGAATTAGAAAAGTAACGCCCCTTATTGTCTCATTTTATGGTATACTCAACTTACTTGGAAAATGCGCGGAGGTTAAAAATTTGAAAAATAGTAAAGAAGATAGTAACAAAATTTATCCGTTTAGGCCGAATGGTGAGTTTTATTTTCAGCGAGGTATTGAGGCTTTTCGTAATCAGGAGATGCCGGAAGCGTTGCGGTATTTGGAACGGGCTGCTTTTTTTGAACCGGATGAGCCTGTGATTATGTGTCAGCTGGCGATTTGTTATACGGAGCTAGGTCAGTTTGATAAGTCGAATCAGATTTTGCGTCGTGTTTTGGATGAGGCGGATGATATTCATTATTGTTACTATTTCATGGCGAATAATTATGCGTACATGAAGGAGTTTAAACAGGCGTTACAGCATGCAAATAAGTATTTGGCGCTCGTTTCTGAAGGGGAATATGTCGAGGAAGCGAAGGATTTGATCCAGCTTATTATGGAAGAAGCGCCCCTTGCGAGTTTTGGTGTGAGTGATATGTCAGAAATCGAGAAGGCGTCTTTTGCGTTCAAAGCGAAGGTAGACGAGCTTGTTTCGGAAGATAAATTGGATGAGGTTAGCCAGTTTCTGATTGCTGAAATCCAGGATAATCCTGTTTTTTGGCAGGCTTATATTGAACTTGCGGGCATTCGTTTTAAAGAGGAGCGGTTTGCTGAAGGACTGGCGATATTGGAAGATGTGTTGGCACGAGACCCAGGAAATTTCATGGCGTTGTGCGAGCTTTATTTGTATGCTTATTATCAGGCAGAGTGGGAGCAGGCAGATGCGGTTTTGAAGGAGCTTGGAAAAGTGGAGCCGTTTATGTCGTCGCAACGGGAGAAGCTGGCGCGGATTTGTGCGATGTCTGGGGATTACGAACACGCGGATCATTTGTTTGCAAAAGTGGATCAGCTGGAAATTCTGGATCGATATGCGTATTATTATTATCAGGCCGAGACGGCGTTCTTTTTGGGGCGTTTGGGTGAGGCTCGAGATTTTTGGCAGCATTTTAAGCAGATTGATGGGGAAGAGCTTGATTTTCCGTGGGATTATCCTGATTTGCTGGCGAATGATGAGCGTGCGGTTTTGGAGAAATTGGCGAGTGATGATCGGGCGGAGCACTTGTTTGGTGTGTATTTGTTGACGGTTTCGGATAAGCAGCCAGCGCTGATTATGTTCAATGATTATTTCGATATGACGGGTTGGGACTTTTTTGAGCATTTGATTTTTTCGGAGTTCGAATTTTTGCCGGATAGTCGAGATGCGGCGAATTGCAATGCTGCGGTTGCGATTCTAGGCCGTTTTGAAGAGCTTGATTTCCCTGCAAAAGTGGAGACGGCTTCGATGTATGTGTTTGTGCTAGATTTTATGAAGCGTTCGATTGATCAGAAATATGATTTACGGATGAAAAATTTGGACGGAGTGGCTGCGGCGATTTTGTATCGATATAAGTTTGGAACGCAGAAAGTGGTTGCGGATTTATTTGATATTTCGGTGGCGACGCTTCGTAAATATACGCTTGAGATCGAGAATTTTTGAGCAGATAAATGGACGGAAAATGCGTGAGGGTTTACGATAGTTCTAGAGTTAGATTGGAGGAATAACAGTGAGTGAAGAGAGGATTTATGACGTTATTATTATCGGTGCTGGGCCTGCGGGAATGACTGCGGCGCTTTATACTTCCCGTGCTGATTTAGATACTTTAATGATTGAACGCGGTGTTCCAGGTGGTCAAATGGTGAACACAGCTGATATTGAGAATTATCCTGGTTTTGACAGCATTCTCGGACCAGATTTGTCGGAAAAAATGTTTTCTGGTGCGAAACAATTTGGTGCGGAATACGCGTATGGTGATATTAAATCGGTCGAAAATGGCCAGGAATATAAGACGGTTGTCGCGGGTTCTAAGACGTTCAAAGCGCGCTCGATTATTATCGCGACAGGCGCCGAACATCGCAAGTTAGGTGCAGAGGGCGAAGATAAGTACAGCGGTCGCGGCGTTTCTTATTGTGCGGTGTGTGATGGTGCTTTCTTTAAAAATCGCGAGCTAATCGTTGTCGGAGGCGGGGATTCAGCTGTGGAAGAAGGCGCGTATTTGACACGATACGCAAGCAAAGTAACGATTGTGCATCGTCGCGATAAATTACGTGCGCAACAAATTTTGCAAGATCGTGCTTTCAAAAACGAGAAAATCGAATTCGTTTGGAATAGTACGGTGGAAGAAATTGTTGGCGACGACATGAAGGTGACTGGTGCTCGTCTTGTTTCGACGGTTGATGGCTCTACATCTGAAATAAGTGCGGATGGTGCGTTTATCTACGTCGGCCTTGTACCGCTTTCGAGTGCTTTTAAAGGACTTGGAATTCTGGATGATGAGGGTTATGTTATCACGGATGAGGAAATGGAAACATCGATTCCAGGAATTTTTGCGGCAGGAGATGTTCGCGTGAAGTCATTGCGCCAAGTAGTTACAGCAACTGGTGATGGTGGTTTAGCGGGACAAAATGCACAAAAATTTGTGGAAGAATTAAAAGAAGCTTTAGTAGAAAAAACACAATTATAAGGTCAAAAATAGAGAACAGCTGACTAAATCTAGTTTTTAGATGGAGTTGGCTGTTTTTTCGCGCGCTATTTTTGCTAACTATCATATTTTAGTGATTTCGGTTTACAGAGAGAACATGATATAATGGCTAAAAATGAAGGTAGGGAGTAGTTTTGGCAGATTGGTTTATGATTCTAAAAGAGATAGTTTCCATATTGGCTGAGGCTACGACGATACTTGGAGTTATCGCCTTGGTCTATACGGTTCGCCAATTTAAGCGTTCAGAAGTTCAGCGGGATATGGATGTTAGGATGCAAAAAATTGAGTACTCTGTGGATTTATTACATGCTTTTTCGAAAGATATTATACCTGCTATAAACACATATATCAGGCGAGTTCAGGCTGAGTTAGATATAGCCAAATTTGGTAGTGTGGGGCAGGATAAAAAGGGAGAAATTATTGTCGCAGTTAAGATACAATGCGGAGGATTAGAAATTTTGAATGCAATGGAGCATATTTGCGTCTATGTAAAAACCGAGATAGTCGAAAATGATATTATTTTTGATCCAATTAGCGGTGTTTTCTGCGATTTTATGAGTCAAAATGAAGACTTGCTAGAAAGTGCTCTGCAATATGGACCATTTAAGAATATCAGATACGTTCAAAATTTGTGGACAACAGAAAAAATACTAGCGATTACTAATCAGCAAATGGAGGAACTAGCGATGAAAAAAGAAGAGTTGTTAAGTCGGAGAATGACTTGAAAAAAGAGAAAGAAATGGTATAATGAGAGGTGAGTCTAGTGGTAGTAAGTCAAGTGAAAAGGAGTAGTTATTCGAGTAAAAACTTCGTTTTAAGACCGAACAAAACT
>NZ_JNFB01000008.1 GCF_000766145.1 Paenilisteria newyorkensis
TTTTGTTCGGTCTTAAAACGAAGTTTTTACTCGAATAACTACTCCTTTTCACTTGACTTACTACCACTAGACTCATTCGAGATATAATTCCTTCAATTGCGACACAAACTTGCCGAGTTGCTTGCGCTGTGCGTCGGTAAGGTTATCTGCCTCGCGCTTATTTATCATCGTAATCAGCAGAATCAAATGATGGCTCTCGATATCCACATAAAAAATCCGAAATCCACCACTCTTGCCACCTTTAGCGTCTATCTTAGAATAACGAAATTTCCTAAGTCCATTCGTATCCTTCAAAACAACGCCTTTCTTAGGTTCAGACAGCAGTATTTGCTCGAGATTATAGTAATCTTCGCTCGTAAATCCTAACTTCTTGGTGCTACTATCAAACTCATCAACGTAAACAAATTCTCTGGTTAGATGCATATTCTTCGTCTCGCTTTCTTTTAGTATACCCTACTTAATAGGGTAAGTCAATTTTTTATGTTTCCTAACTATACTAAAGAAGCTCCCCCAGAAATCATGTCATTCCCCGCTTATATCTGACATCTCTTACACCAAAGATCTGGCAACACGGATACGTATGTCTTATCAAATGTCATCAAATCATACAACATTTTGTCATAGTAACCGAATTCATCCTCATGCCCCAACAAGTCGTTCATCGCTTTCATTCGTCCAAGAGCATCGTGCGCCATGTCTTTGAGCGCTGGGATAATATACCCCGTGATTTTAATTTGTCCAAACGCTGTTGCCAAAACAACTCGATTCGACTGCCAAACATCCTGCTCGTTCGCCGCAACCAATTTAGCAAGCGACCCTTCATCCATATCTTTCGGAGCAAAATACGTCATGCCCCACTGATCCTCTACAATATGCCGTGGAAAATCGGATAAACTAATCCCCTCCACTTCCTTATCCTGAAAAAATTCCTCCAATGCGACCAGTACATCAGCGCCCTCATCACTGCCAAATGGCGCTTCCTCGTCCCCACAATCGAAATAAAAATCCGATTTAAAATGCGCCACAAAATGCGGATGACTCGTCTTGCGGTCTGGCCCAACTTCCGAATCATCAAAATACATGTCAATTGCCATTCTATTCGTCTCCTCTTCACGCTTTATTTGTGATTCTTTATACAATCTTATTCTACCAAAGCCAGCCCGAAAACAAAAGCCATCCCACCATTGAAAAAAACTGCCCAGTATTGTAAGATGAAAGCAGTTTTCAATTAGGGAAAGAGGGATTATCATGGTTAAGTTACTGCTCATTATTCCATTTATTTTTATACTAGTCGGAATGCCATTTGCCAACCGAATTCAGCCGATGGTGCTTGGCATGCCGTTCAATCTATTCTGGGTTGCCGCGGGAATCCTACTCTCCACCTGCATTCTAGGCATCGTCTACCATTTCGATAAACAAAATAAGGGGGAAGAACAATGACCGCACTCCTCATTTTAACGGCTTTTTTCCTACTTACCTTAGTCATCGGAATCAGGGCACGCCAAAAGCAGAAAATGAACCTCGAAAACTGGGCAGTCGGCGGACGCAGTTTCAACACCGTCTTTGTATTTCTACTCACCGCAGGCGAAGTTTACACCACGTTTTCCTTTCTCGGCGGAAGCGGCTGGGCCTACTCCAAAGGGATTTCCGCAGTCTACGTCATGGTTTATATCGCCCTATCTTACGTCACGTCCTACTTTTTATTACCGCTCATTTGGAAATACGCACACAAGCATCGACTCGTCTCCCAATCCGACTTTTTCGCGAAAAAATACAACAGTAATCTGCTCGGCGTGGTTGTTGCAGTCGTTGGTGTCATCGCGATTATTCCGATTGTGGTCATCCAATTAAAAGGACTCGGCATCATCGTTTCCCTGACATCTTACGGCGCGATTCCAATGAAAGTTGCTGTTGTCGTCGGAACCATCGCGATCATCATTTATTCCGTCATCTCCGGTATTCGCGGCATCGCTTGGATTGCGGTTCTAAAAGACTTCATGATTCTGGCGGTTATCGTCTTCATGGGCATCTATTTACCAATTCATTATTACGGCGGTATCGGCCAAATGTTCGACCAAATTGCGGCAGTAAAACCCGAACTACTCACGTTTCCGCATACGACATACACCGTGACTTGGTTCATCTCGACCGTCCTATTTTACGTGCTTGGTTTCTACATGTGGCCACAAGTTTTTGCGTCGACATTCACTGCCAAAAACGCCCGAACCTTCCGTAAAAACGCGATTATTAGTCCCATCTATACATTAATGCTCTTATTTGTTATTTTTATCGGACTTACCGCTGTTTTGCAGGTTCCAGGACTTGAAGGTGACGCGAGCGATCTTGCCTTATTACAACTCGCGATGAAGACATTTGATCCGTGGTTCGTTGGTATCATTGGCGCGGCAGGCATGCTCACCGCCCTCGTTCCAGGCTCGATGCTCCTCATGAGCGCGGCGACTCTGCTAACAAAAAACATCATTTACAGCTATAAACCCGATACACCCGACGCAAAAATTGCGAGCTTATCCAAGTTTTGCGTCCCAGTCCTCGCGATTATTTCCTGTCTATTCGTTTTTCAAGGTGGAAATGCGTTAGCTGCGATTCTGCAAGTCGGCTATAGCTTGATTGTACAGCTTTGTCCGTCGCTATTTGCCAGTCTAATGAAGCGTAACCCCGTGACAAAGCAAGGCGCGCTCGCTGGCATTATCGTCGGTATCTTGATTACCATTTTCATCAGTAACTACAGTATGACACTCGCGACGCTACTTCCTGGCGTGCCAACCGCGATTAGCGATATCAACATTGGCTTCCTGCCTCTAGTCGCAAACATTGTCGTAACGCTAATCGTGAGCTTACTAACACGCAAAAAAACGCAGATGGCTTAAAAAGCTGTCTGCGTTTTTGTCTTTAATCCATATCAATCGTCGTTTTCTTTTTCGTCAAGCGTAGAATCGTGTAGTACACAACCCCGGCAGCAAGCCATGAAACACCGATGATTTTGGCCAAGTTATCCAGATTAATCATCACATATAGAATAATCAAGAAGCCAATTACTGGCACCACCAAGTGTAGCAGGTAGTTTTTCGATTTCATTTTGATGATGTAATGGTAAACCACCGAAACGTGAATCACCAGAAACGCTGTCAACGCCCCACAATTAACGATTGATGATAGTATACCGATATCATTTACAAAGATAAGTCCGACAACCAGCGATACAAAACCAACCATGAGCGTGCTCAAATATGGCGTCTGGAAACGAGGATGCACTTTTGCGAGGAATTTCGGTAAATTCTGATCGCGCGCCATTCCGAATAGAATCCGTGAAATAGCGGCCTGTGCTGCGAGTGCGTTTGCGAAGCCCCAGGAAAGAATCGTCGCGATAATCGTTACATTTTTCAAGAACGGCCCGCCAGCTTCTCCTGCAATTTGGTAAAAAGCCGTGTCAATATTATCAAAATTGAGATAATCCGGATGAATCAGCGCCGCAATGTACGTCTGAATGATGAATAAGAATCCGACCAACATCAGCGCCCACAAAATCGCTTTTCCGACCGTCTTATTGCCACCTTTCGTCTCCTCGGCAAGCGTACTAATGCCATCAAAACCTAGGAAACTAAGCACCGCGACCGAAACCGCAGTCATCACAAACGGCAAGTTAAAATCAGCGGCATTATAAATCGGCTTCATCGTCACGCCATCACCCGCACCATTTGAAATCGCAACCACGCCAACCGCAATGAAAATCGCGAGTACAATCAATTCGCCGACAAGGAAAATAATGTTCGCCCGCGCCGTAAATGCAATACCACGAATATTAATCCAACTGTTCACCAAAATAAAGATTACCAGCCAAATCCAAACCGGCACATCAGGGACAATCGCTTTTAACGAATTCGCCGAAACTACATAGAGTAGCGCCGGTACAAAAACATAATCCAGCAAAATCATCCAGCCAGCGAGAAATCCGACTGTTTTGTTAATACCACGCTGCGCATAGGCGTACACCGAACCAGCGATTGGAAAAGCTCGCGACATCGAGCCGTAACTAAGCGCCGTGAACAACATCGCAACCATACCAATCATATATGTAAGTACGATCATTCCCTTCGATGCTGTTACTACTTCCCCGTAAATTCCGAACGGTGCTATCGGGACCATAAAAATCAGGCCGTAAATAACTAAATCTTTCAATGTTAACGTTCTCTTTAATTCCTGCTTGTAGCCAAATGACTCCAAACTCCCTTTTTCTGGTTGTGCCATCTTAGTTCAGCTCCTCTGTGCTCCATTTTGTAAGATACGTAAGTGGTAATTCCATTCGCGCCGTTTTATTTGGATCAACAACTTGGCAAACCCGCAAATCAGCCGCAAGAGATAACAAATGTGTCGCGTTCCCTTTGGACAAATCCGTGTACTGCTCCACAAAATGAACCATCTGTTTCGTTGCCATCACGCTTGCCTCGTCTAACGTTTTCGCAGAAGCAATCGTCGCTAACTTCCCATCACGAATCAAAAATGGCGTCGGCCAATCCTTATTTTTGATAACGTTCACCGTCACCGTGATATCACAAGGCACTTCCGCTCCGCAAACCGAAACTTCACCGTCTCCCATCGCGGCATGGCAATCACCCATCGCAAGCAAAGCACCCGCCACATTTACCGGTAAAAATAGCGTCGTTCCTTCGCCAATCTCCTTACAATCCATGTTCCCACCGTGCGCGTCCGGCGTTCCACACGAGACCGCATTCCCAGCTGGCGCCGTTCCAATCACACCAATCATCGTATTCAGCGGTATATCTATCTTTTCTGAAAACTTAATCGCGCCGTTTTCAATCGGAAGTCGGCGAATCGTGTTCTCCGTCAACTCATCACCCATCACGCCCGAATCAGGTCCCGTAAATAGCGTCGCCGTGTCACCAATATCCAATTTCTCAATCGTCACCGCGAGAATATCACCAATCTCTGCGCCTTCCACATAAACCGGTCCAGTCGCAGGATTAATCCGATTCCAATCCAACTTTTCGAATGCGCCATGTTCGTCAGTAATTTGGTCCTCAAAACAGTCATACGCTTCAAAAATAAGCCGGTCGCCATCTTTTGCCGTTGCGATTGCTTGATTCGCTTTGTCCATCGCATAAATCGGCGCACCTTTTTTAATTATCTGTACCATTTCTATGTCACCCTCTCCACTTGAATGCATCTATCTTATAGCTAAATTCGCCGTTTGTCAATGTAGATTTTTGACAATTGCGAACATAAAAACTAGACACAGAATACGCACATCCATGTCTAGCTTATCATTCTATGCAATCACTTCTGAAATCGGCGTGTAGCTTTGCGACTGACCCTTCGCAACCGCCTCCATCGTGATTTGTTTCCGATACGTATTAATCCCTGTCAAAATAGTAGGATTCGCAAGCGCCGCCGCCTCGATACCAAGATTCGCAATTTGCGCCGCGTAAGGGATTGTCACATTCGTCAGCGCCAGCGTAGACGTTCGCGGAACCGCACCAGGCATGTTTGCCACGGCATAGTGCACCACGCCAAATTTCGCATAAACGGGATCATCATGCGTCGTCACTTTATCCGTTGTAGCAAAAATCCCGCCCTGATCCACCGCGATATCCACAAGCACGGCGCCAGGTTTCATCGTTTTCACCATCGCTTCGGTAACCAATTTCGGTGCCTTCGCTCCTGGAATCAGCACAGCTCCAATCACTAAATCTGCCTCCTTCACAACCTCCGCAATAGTATATGGCGAGGAAACCAACGTCTGAATCGCATTCCCAAAAATATCGTCCAATTGCGCCAAACGTTTCGCACTAATATCCAAAATCGTCACATTGGCACCCAGTCCGATCGCAATTTTAGCCGCATTCGCACCCGCCACACCGCCGCCAATTATCGCGACCTTGCCACGTTCCACGCCCGGTACACCCGAAAGCAAAATACCTTTCCCAGACCGTGGTTTCTCCAAAAACTGCGCCCCAACTTGTGCTGCCATCCGTCCCGCAACCTCACTCATTGGTGTCAACAGCGGCAACGAACCATCCGCGCCAACCATCGTTTCATACGCCACAGCCGTCACGCCTTTTTCAAGTAAAGCCGCCGTTAATTCCGGTTCTGCCGCCAAATGCAAGTACGTAAATAATATCAGGCCTTCACTAAAACGTTCGTACTCCTCAAGCAACGGCTCCTTCACCTTCATCACCATATCCGAACGCCAAACCTGCGCCACATCCGCCTCCATCAACGCTCCTGCCGCAACATATTCCTCATCTGGAAAACTAGATCCGACGCCCGCACCGCATTCCACCACGATTTCATGTCCTTGCTTTACTAAATTAAAAACACCAGCCGGCGTCATCGCGACCCGATTCTCATTGTTCTTAATCTCTTTTGGCACACCTATCCGCATAACCCATTCCTCCCATTTTTAAATTATACGACCAATGACCGTTCGTGGCTCATTTTTTCATACGCTTTCGTTTCCACAATATCCGCTAAAATACCAATCAGATTGTAGACTTCCTCATAAGAAATATAGAGCGCAACAGGTGCCAGCCTTATCACATTCGGCTCACGAAAATCAGGAATAACGTGATTATCTTTTAGCGCCTTACAAATCCGATACGCCTCCTCATGCTCTAAACAAACATGCCCGCCACGCTTACTATCCTCCCGCGGATTCCCAATCGAATAACCGTACGGACTGAGTTTTTCCTCAATCAAATACATCAAGTACGCCGTAATATCTAGCGACTTCGCCCTAATCCGATCCATCCCAGCCTCCTCATAAATATTCAGGATACCTTCCATCGGAGCCATCGAAAACAGCGGCTGCGTCCCCGTTTGCCAACCATGCGCCGTCGGATCCTTATCAAACTCATGGCGCAACTGAAACTGCGTCTCATTCTTATTTCCAAACCAACCCGTAAGCCCAGGCTCCTTATCAAAATGACGCGAGTTCAAATAAAATCCAGCAATCGCGCCCGGCCCCGCCGACAAATACTTGTAGCTACACCAAACCGCAAAATCCGGATCTATCGCAGCAAAATCATGCGGAACTGACCCAATCGAGTGACACAAATCCCAGCCAATAATGATGCCACGCTTATGCGCTTCCGCCGTCACACGTTCCATATCAAGTAATTGCGCGCTTCGGTACAATACTGCCGGCAAGAAACAAATCAGAACATCCTCCGTCATCGCTTCAATAATCGCATCCTCATCAATCAATCGCCCATCCACGCTTTTCACAACTTTCACTGCATCTTTCGGATCATAGCCCTTCAATTTTACCTGCGAATCAATCGCATACCGATCCGTTGGGAAATTCAAATCATCCACCAGAATCTTATACCGCTCCTTCGTTGGATGGTAAAACGTACTAATCCCCTTATGAATATTAATCGTGGTATTCGTCATAATCGTGACTTCATCCGCCTTCGCACCAATCAACTTCGCCACACGATCCCCGAGGAAATTTTGATAAAGAAAATACTTACTATTCTCCACTTCCCAAATATTAATTCCATGCTTTTCCCAAAGATCAATCACATGGTACAACGATTCCTTCGCGTCCTTCGAGGCCATACCAAGCGAATTCCCATCCATATAAAGCTCTCCAGGCTGAATGCAAAACCGTTCGCGCATCCCATTCAGCACATCTTCCTCATCTTTTTTTCTAGCAAATTCTAAACTATCCTCAAAATTTCTCATCATCATTTTTCCCCTTCCATTAATTTCTGACTTGCCCGCTCAGGTTGCCGCATCAATAACAACACAAAAATGGATACCGTTCCAATTCCCGCAGCAATCGACAACAGGTTCATCCCCGCTTGCCAACCCGATTTTTCAATTATTTTCAGCACAAGTGGTGCTCCGACAACGATGCCGATATAATAAATCATGTTAATAAACGACACACTATAGCCAATCAGCGCCTTGCGTTTCACGAACCTCGAAGCCATAATCATGATGATACACGAAACCAACCCGACACTTCCCGACAAGACAAACAGTTGCACCACGTACCATCCACTGTTTAAAAACGTCGTGGTAATACACGAAAGCGTTAACAAAATATACGACACAAACGTCAACAACTCCGGTTTCCCCGTCCGATCCACCAAATATCCAGCCATCACACCAAAAGGAATCCCAAAAAGCCCAAACAAACTCGCATAAAAATTCGCACTTTCCGTCGATAACCCATAGAAATCAGTAAACAACTGCGGATAAATCGTAATAAACGTAAATAGAACAAACGCCATACAACCCTGCGCCAGCGCCAATAACCACGTCCGGCCATTTCGAAGCGCCTCCATAAGCGACACATTCCCAGCCTTCCTCGCCGCTGCACTCTCTTTCGGCGGCCCATCCAGCAACAACTGAAACAACACAACCGCCAACAACGCAATCCCCGCCAGAATCCACCAGACACTCTTCAATCCCAGCTGCTCCACAATCGGCAATGTCACATTCATACCAATCAACGACCCCACCGCAGAAAAAATGCCAAACGCCCCAATCGGCGTCCCCGCTTTCTCCTCAGGAAACCAATAATTAATCAACACAATTCCAACCATAATAATCATCGAAAAAGCGACACCTTCCACCGCCCGACTAATCAAAAGCAGTGTAAAATTAGAAGTCAACGCCCCCATTACATTGCCAAGCGCCAAACACCCCATCAAAACAACCGCCAACTGCTTCGCGCCAAATTTCGTCAACAACGTCGCCCCAGGAATCGCGAGGAAAATTCCAGAAATCGTGAAAATCGACATCAACCATGAAATATCGGAAACCGGCATCCCCGTCTCCGTCGCTAGTTGCTTCATCACTGGTACGACCTTAAGCTGGCTAAGCGAAACCGCCACCGCCCCAAAATATAAAACAGCAAACTTGCTCCATCTGCTTTTTAACATAAGCGTCCCCATTCCTTCGTAAGTAAGCGTTATCATTCATTTTTCACACTGGCCTGTGTTTTTTCACGTTATCTTAAGACACCTCCATTATAGCCTTCCCCTCCAAAAAATGTATATGTAAATATGAAGCGTTTTCACGTATATCTCGTACAAATCGAAAGAATATCCTCCTATATTTCACAATGTGGAGGCACCTTTTCAAAAAAACATCCAACAAGACTGATATCACTCACTTTCATTTTATCTCAACCTTCCTGAGTATGTGAAATAGTTTCATATTCCCTAGACCCCATCCTAAAAAATAATAGAAAATCCGCCAACCTTCCTATATAATAAAGAAGCATAGCCATATAATGAGGAGGAATACCAGATGGATCAAATCGACCACCAATTACTCAAACTACTTCATGAAAACGCTCGCATCTCAATTGTCGAACTCTCACAAAAAGTGTGTCTCAGCCGCCCAAGTGTCAAAGAACGTATCGATAAACTCGTCGAACAAGGCGTCATCAAGAACTTTACAATACTCCCATCCCAGCAAAAAATGGGGCATCAGATCTCCTTTTTCAGTGAAATTAGCAACATTAAATGGCCCGCCCCACAAATCGAAGCCGAGCTAAAAAAATATCCAAACATCACCGAAATCCATATTGTACTCGGCAAATCAAACTACCTAATCAAAGCTTCCGTCAAAGATACCAGCGAAATGAAACTCCTAATTGCCGAATGGATGACCTTTTCCGATGTCACGAGCACCATGATTTTAGAAACCACACTGGAGAATCGCTTTATCGACTAATCAAAAAAGCTTCCCAAAAATGAGAAGCTTCCGCACACCTGCCTATTCCAATATAATATCTGCTTTCCTTGTCCAATCAAACGTGATACCATAAGGATTTTTACGATTAAACGTCTTTGTAGCCCGCCCCAACATGACCTCCGGATGCAAAAAGAACGTCATGTATTTCGTGCTGTGCCGAAAACCTTCCCCCTCATCATTTCTAGCAATGATTGTAATGTGCGTATACATCTTCGTACTCTCGGACACTAATCGAATCTGAAAACCATCCATCTTTTCTTGAAAATGAAGTTCCCGCATAGTACCATCACCCCTCGCTAATTATAGGTATATAAGCCTTTTACCACAAAAATGAACACGCCAAACAAAAAAACACCATACAAAAAAACACCATACAAAATTTCGTACAGTGTCACATTCCTTATTTTTTTGAAAAGTACCCGCTCACTTTATAACCCACTCGCTCATCCTTGGTCAAAGCCGTATAAATCGCGGCAATAAACACCGTAATCATCTCAAAAGCAACCAAGATAACCGTCGCCTGCACACCCATTCCGAGCCAAAAAATCGCCCAGTAAATCCGCAGCGCCAGAACAAGCATCGTAATCCACGCCCGTCCTTTATTTTTCGGTATGAAATCAAAGACATGCGAGGCTAAAGCCACGAGTACAAACCAAAACAATTGGCTAACCGTAATCACAAAATCCGCACCCCTATGCGTTTAGTTGTCTATCTAACTTCTCTTTAAAAGCCATAATCATATCAAAAGCAATCACAAAATCAAAATCACTCATGCTATAATTGCTCACAAATTCGCCATCACGATAGCGAATCATTAGCGTTGGACGAACCGTGTCACCAATCGCATCCTTGCTCGTAGCGCCACCATAAAACACCCAATGCGTCGCAGTTGGTGCATTCTCTGATTTTTGCGCCAGATCCGTTTGCACCGTCGACACGATGGCTTCTTGCAGCGCCGCGTCTAGATCCCCTTCGACATAACCATACCAAACCGTGCGATAATAGCGAGCCTCCGATTCATGCGTTTCATCGAATAATTTTTTCATTTTTATAGCCTCCTCAAGTCTCTATTAAAAGCGATCGTTCAACCCAATACCATCCATAATCCGGTCAACATTCTTATCAATCCGCGACTCCCGTGTTTTCGCTTGTTTCGGCGCCGCAAAAAATAAAATATACGCCCGCTGACGCCCCGGAGTCAATCCCTCAAAAGCCTCTCTAAAAGCCGGCATTTCATCGAATTTCCGCTGCAACTCTTCTGGAATTCCAACTTCCTCCTGCTGTTTAAATTCCACTTCCGCCCCCGATTTCTCAACGGCAATCGCTTCCTCCATGTAAGCCTTAATAATTGGCTCCATCTCCACAACCTGCTCCAAACTCGTGAACCGAATCTGGCGCGCCGACTGCACATTCGGCGTTTGCTGAATTAAAATACCATTCGGATCCTTAAACAGCACACCCTTCATAAATAAAATCGCAAAATACTCCTTAAAACCATGTATCAAAAAAACATTCTTGCCCTCAGACATGAAACAAATATTTTTCCATTTAATATCTTCCGTTACACCACATTCCAGCGCCATTCTTCTCAATTCTGCAAATTCGTCCTTATACCTCTTCGCTTTACCCAAGTACTCATCCACTTTAGGCGTCATTTCACCTGCTGCCATCAAAGAACACCTCACTCTAAAATTCTATACTGTATCACGTGTTATTTTAACTTAATTTAGGAGGACTTGCAAATTTGGCTGAAAAGTTTAGCTCAAATCAAGATTACTGTTCTATCTTTTAGGTTGCCGTACACTTCCCTTAATATAAACAGGATTTAATCCATAAGTTTGTCCTTAATATCTCCATTCAATATCCTATCTCTTAATGTGTTGACTCTTGTTTCAATTAAATCACGGGTAACACGAAAATCTTCTATTGTTCCACCGCTAGGATCATCTAAACCCCAATCCTCACGGTACTTGGCTGGTACATAAGGACACTCTACTCCGCAACCCATCGTAATTAAAATATCAAGTTTTTGAGGAATATCCTTCAATAGTTTTGGATGTTGCTCAGAAGTATCTATCCCAACTTCATTCATAGCAACAACTGCTAACGGTTTTACTTCTGGATATTCTTCGGTACCAGCGGAATACACTTCTGAAATATCACCTAGTACTACTTTTCCCCATGCTTCTGCCATTTGCGAGCGACAAGAATTATGAATACAGATAAATGCAATTTTTGTCATCTAAACACCTCTTCCTTATTTTATAGGGATACAATAAGACTCCATTTCCCGAATAAAACCACTGTCATCAAATGTATATATGTCACATGCATTGATACAAGATATTTCATCCTTTTCCCCAAAAAACGCCAGGCCGCTTATGACAACCTGATTGTTTTGTGTAATTATATTTTTGATGTCACATTTTGTAGTCACGGATTTAAAGTAAGCACTTGTCTCCTCGCATTTACCAATCACGTTTTCTATTCCTGTGATCGTACCTTCACCAATAATATGCCATTCAATGGAATCAGATAAATATGGATATATCTCCTCGAAGCGTCCCATTGAGAATGATTCAGCAATAGCTTGTTTATTCACTATGCAAAGCCTCCTATCATGATTTTTAGCATACAGATTGACATGCTAACCCTCCAATTATCTTATGACGCTCTATACTCTATTATACATTGGAAGTAACGTATTGCCAGTTTATTTGATTTCAAACGAGAGCTTCTTTGAGTTAGTTAAATAGCTTAGAGGGCTTTTTCTTCCACCAAAAAGACACTGAATAAACTATACTCAGTGCCTTTATTCTATATTTGTCTTTGTAGCACCGTCACACACTCCACATGTGTCGTTTGTGCCCAAGCTGTTCTATTACGTTTTAAATCGTTCTGTTTTATCTTTTTTACCGAGTTTCTACTATAAGTATGTAGGTTTAATTTTTCGTTTTAATCTTAAATCGTTCTGTTTTATCTTTTTTTGTATTTTGTACAGCGGTGGCAAGCGGGTGGAATTTCATCACTTGCCACCGTTAAACACCAGCTAGCACTCTGGTGTCTTTTTGTCTCATGCTCGGGATGAGCACAATGCTATTATATCATTATCGATTGAAATAAAGAAAGCCCCCGAAAATTAATTCGAGGGCTTTCTTTCGTTTATAGTGTTGAAAATTGAGCTAACGAATCGTACCCAAAGCCGTCAACACGCACAACATATTTTGAATTTATCCAGCCTTCCCAATTCCAATATCCTGCGCGATTATATGCTACCGGATACCAGCCGTTTTTCATCGCTCCGGTATTTACGCGGATTACTTCGTTATTAGCTAGCGTTGTAATGACTTTCCCGCTTGTATTCGGTTGAGCTCGTAAGTTTAGCGCTCCTGATGTTACTACGGCGGCGCACCATGTATTTATTTTCGCTGGTGCTAAATAGTACGTTGTATTCAAATACCCTTTAACATTACGATAAATTACTTTTTTAGTCGTCGTGTCGTATTTTACAACAGAACCGCGATAAACGTATCCGACGATTTCCCCGCGAGCATTCTGTTTACTGTAAACATTTTGTTTTTGTGTAACAACTTCTTTCATTATCGTCGCCTGTGCTGTTACTGGTATCATAAAAATTAATACAATCACTAGTGTTGCTATAACTATTTTCTTCATTAACTATAAGCCTCCTTATTTATTTTTTAGTTCTGTGTACTTGTCTGCCGCGGTAATATAAAACGTCTTACCTTTTGAATTTTGAACTTTATATTGCAGGCTGCCATTCACATTCACTTTATCGAGTACAGTAGGGAATCCAAGGCCTTTATTTACGGTACCTACAACATCCTTATCTGCCCATGATGGTTTAGCATAGAAACGTAGGTCGTTGGTTTTAGAAACAAGTTTCTTCCCAGCGTAAGGATTAGGCGCGGTTGGCTTCGGTTCTGTTTTGCTAGGCGTTTCCGGTTTCTCTGCCGCTGTTTTATATTCGATGCCTAATGTTTTTAAAATCCCGTGTGCGATAGCGCGGCCCATTTCTTGTTGTTCCGGTACAGTATCGACAATAAAACGATCATTAGAATCAATAAAAGCCGGTTCCACAATAACCGCCGGCATTTTAGTTTGTCTAATAACGGCATGATAATCCTTTCCGTCGCTTCCTTTTTTCGAGTATGTCGGGATGCTGCCGACGTTTTGCTTCATTTCATCCTTAATCGCGTCGATAATATGTTGAGCTAGAACTTTGCTTGTACCGCCCGCGATACTATGAATTACCTCGGCACGGTCTCCGCCGCCTGCGTTGTAATGTACCGATACAAACAAATCAGCGCCCCATTTATTCGCTGAATTAGAGCGTTCACTAAGTGAAGGGTATGAGTCTCCCGTACGTGATAAATAAGTTTCAATGCCGTATTTTTCAAGCTCATATTTTACAGCATACGCTGTTACTCGCGCCATTTCTTTCTCTACTAATCCGTTTGCTACTGCTCCTGGATCAGTGCCGCCGTGTCCAATATCAATAAATACTTTTTTCTTCATTCTTCAACATCCTTTCGAGGCGTCTTATACTTTTTAGCCTGTTCAGAGTCGGCCCCGCCTGCTGTAGTCGGGTCTATAATCAGACCCCAGAGTGCGAACAACCCTGTTATAACTGTAATTACACGTTGCAATATCTCGTTATAGTCCCATGTCACATTAAATACGTATAAAATTGCTTGAACAACAAAAAAGGTAGCTGCAATCATCGCAACTACCCACGTCTTATTATGAAAACGCACTCCCCAATTTATTTTTTTCATTTTTATGCCTCCGCTCTTTTATTCTAGCTATTTTTTCTTTTTACAACGTGCGCATCTTCCGTTTACCCATCGATGAACTCCTAGTTTGCATAAACCGCTTCCAATAAGTGACATCTTTATCACCTCCTTTAATTTAGTAAGTTGGCCATAAATGCAGTGATTATAATACCTAGTCCTCCTCCTACTACTGATGTAATAGCCGAAGCGATAATCGTACGTCTTATAAATTGCTTTCGTCCCTTTTCTTCTATTACCAATTGCTCTGCTCTATCGGCGCGTTCGCGTTCTTTCGTTATTTCTATTTCCATGAATTTCTTTTCGTATGTCATTACCTTATCTAGCAAAGGAGCAAGACCATTTCTTACCGCTTCTTCGATGTCTATAGGCAATGCTATTTTCCAATCTTCTATCGCGTCTAGCCTTTCGTTGTGCTTGTCTAATCGTTTCTTGTTTTCTCCCGCTAAAGACTTACCCGTTTCAGCAACTTGTTTTATTTTTGCCCATTCTTCATTTGTAATTTTCACATGTTGATCCATCGGGATCACCTCACCCCATTATTTTGTACAACATAGTTGCTAATCAATCATAAACTCTATTCCGTCTAACCAGAATCCGCTAGCATCTACTGCAATAGCTAGTACCTCTAAATCTCCACTTGGCTTTGCGTAAACAGTTGCGCTTGATCCTATAGCTCCTGACTGCTGAGCCACTTTGTAACCATTTACATATGTTGTGCTTGATCGAAATCCTACAGGCAATGTTGAAAAAGCTCCTGCCGTTGTTCCTGCTACACGATTAACTAAACCTCGTAATATAACACGATTTCCTATTTTTCTATACTGAGGCTTCGCAGTTCCAGCAGAATAATTAGTTTTCAACGGCAAGTCGAGCCATCCAGAATCTAAAAATTTAGCATCTACATATGCAATAGAAGCTGTTTTAGCCGCATCTGCCTTTGTTTGTGATCCAACCGTATTTTCATATTCTCGCCAGGCTGTAGAAGATGTTGCGCCTACGTACCTGTAAAAATGTCTATTTGTAGCAGCGTTAGTAGTGCTAAAATATCTCGCATGTTGTTCTATTCCTGTTCCAGTTATTAGTTTGTGATTTTCTAATCTTAGAGAAGCTCCTCCCGTTAAAGGAGCATCAGTTATTTTAGCTGCTGCTGTTGAATTAATGTAAAAACTACCCTGTTCTACGATTTCTGCTAGAGTAGTTACATCCGGAGGAGCTTTAGCAGCTCCAGTGTCAGCAGTTAATTTAGCCTTTTGCCAATTAGTTGTTTCCGAACGCGGAACAATATCATTAGAGTTAATAAGTGATATTAATTCGTTCGCCGTGTCCGTAGATTCATTTAATTGAGCGATAGCTGTGTTTAACGATTCCATCGCCTCGGCGGTAGATTCTCGAATAAAGTTATTCAAGCCAGCAATATCGCTTATAAAATCCTTTTGCTCGATATTACCTTGTGTAGCGTCCTCCTGAACTAAAATAGTGAAATTCGGTGTTGTAACACGTACATCTGCACTTAAGTCTAGTTCTTCTAATATTTGAAAACCAATTGACCCACCTTTTTCTAATACAAAATAACAAAGATTAAGTTCACCTTGACGTGCGAATACTTCCTTTGCCATCGTGTATTTTATAATCCCTTTATCTGGATTAATTATATCCATGTTATTGTACGTAGAACCGTCATCGCGAACAAAATATCCTCCTGGTAATCGACATTCAAAAATCGGTCGATAATCACCGAAATCTGGTATTCCAGCGCCGTTGTTTGTGAATTGAACGATTGTTGTAACGGCGTTATTTTCAGTTGCGCGGGCTAATATTAGAGGCCTTATACTATCAGAAACTAAATCTAAACTAAATTGATATTGTTTTAAACTCACCGTCTTAGCAACCTCCTTTCTATGAATTGTTCAATATCTGTAACTCTTTTATTTAACGCTTCGTTTTGTTCTTTTAAGTCGCTTATAATTTCTAAAGCTGTTTCTAGCGTTTCGTTTGTGTTTGAAAGTTCTTTTCTTAGCTCCTCTACTTCCTCGATATTTTCACGCGCACCTTGCCATAGCCACATTATAGCTTTTTGATGATCCATTCCCATAATATCATCAGCTCTCAGTTCAGGCGGTAGCAATTCGGCAATGAAGCCTAGCCGTTTATCAAAACTAACATAGGCACCCTCATTATCTTCGTTCTCGTTAAAAGCAGATTCGACATCTTGTTTTAGACGATAGCTGAATACTTCAACGGTTTTAATCATATCTTTACCGCTGTATTTTTCGGCAATTCTTGATTCTATAAATTTTTCAACGTCTTGTTTAATTCCAATACTAGACATTTGAATCACCGACTTACAAACGTGATCCGCATAAATCAAAGTTGGCGTATCCCACGATGTATATAAAATGCTGGCTGTTTTACCACCTGGTCCCGCCCCTATAGAACACCAGTCAACCGAATAAACAAGTGGGAACTCTCCCCCTGCGAACGGAGATAATCGGATTACTTTGTCGGGATCGACAACACCTGTACTTTCATTTATTTTTTCAATAGCTAATCCCATATTTCCCGTTGTATCTAGACTTACGCGCATTGCTGGGTGTGGATAATTATCGCGTTTAGCCTCTAAAATAAAACCACTACCGCCGCCTATTTTTAGTATTTCGCGATATTGAGGCAACGGCAACGGAGGCATAAAACTAGAGTAAAGCGTGTCTAAATAAGCGGCAGAACCGGTTATTGTAACTCCGATGATGTTAATTGCTCGTAGTGTTCCTGTCAAAATACGGTCTGCAACTATCATGCCGTCGTAAGTTATTCCGATTTCATAAGGACCAGCATATCCGTTTTTTGAAAATCCTAATCCACCCGCGTTCCAACGCCAGATATTACGTGCCGTGTTGATGTCTTTCGTGTCCATGATCAAAATTTCTTGCGGGTCCGCCATCGATGGATATAAAACGACATTACCGGCCGGAGGATTGTTAATAACGTTTGTTAGTTCATCAATCCCCGCTTGTAGAAATGTTTTTTCAGCGGCTATAATTTCAACTTCTTTTTGAATATCGTTGAATTGACGCGATATATTCGCTTTAAAATCTCCCAATTCAACCGAAATGTATTTATCGAGCAACGGATCGAATGTTGTTGCAATGACACGAGCTTTCACGTCGATACCAAGTTGCAAAAATTTAACGGTTACGGTGTCCCAAAGATTGACCGTTTCTAGCGCCAGAATGCTCGCCAGTTCTTCGTCGTCCACCTCACGGGATAAATCCACAAAGGAAATATTGAGATTAACAGACGGTTTTCCAACATCGTTATTAACTAGATATGCTTGCGCTGCCGTTCGAAGTGTTGCAACGTTTGTAACGTTATCACCCGTTAAATCAACCATAAACGCTCGAGGCTGAGCGAAATTGGAGACGTATTGCGAGTCTAAAACGACTTCCGGCAATCGTATTGTTGTTTCGTTTCCGTTTGCATCCTGTACCTGCGCGAAGGGATAAATAGATGTGAATGTTTCGCCTATCTCCTCGTCTTGTGTTGCGTCAGTAAGGTTCTTTCCGTATGCGACTAGAACACCTTTATCAACGCCTGCTCCTTGTCGTGGGTAATGCCTTATGTTGAAATTATCAAAAATAAACTCACCTTTGAACGTATCTAAAAGTGAGCCTTCCTTTCCGCCTAGAGCCTCTCGAGAAGAAGCTAGTTCAATGGTTGTACTCGCCTGTGTTGTTGACGTGCTTGTTCCTGTGAAGCTGTGAGGGTACACGGTATTGCTTAAAATTTGATTGAGCATATAACCAGCCGTTCCGTTTTGAACGGTGATTTTGCCCTTGAGCGGGTTGTAGTGCAGTCGATAGCTGATGTGTTCCGCCTTGACAGTAACGATCCCGTTCATAGGTTTAGACACGGCATAAATCGTAAACAACTGTTCTTGCTCCCTAAACCCAGCCTTAGCCTTGACAATATTTTGATTCTTGATCTCATCAAAATACATGCCATCTTTAACATATTTAAATTCTAGTTCATACGTTCCGTTCGCCTCTTGACGAACTATCCAGTCGAACGAATCCGTTAGAACACCTATGCCGTTGTTATTGAAATCCGTCGTGTTCGCATCATATAAGCGGGGCGTTAAGGTCCTAGAAGCTGTCATCATATCGTCCTCCAATTCGGCGTTACTTCTACTTTTGTTACATTGCCCGTCCATGTGAATCGGTTTTCACCGACTGCCAATTGCGGATAGGGATACGTGTTAACTTTATTATTAAGCAAAGTGCCTGCTTTATAAGCAATCTGTAAGCCAGTATCTAGCGTGATTTCACCTTGAATGCCTTTTAAAACAACCTTGTAATCATTCACGAAAAAATCAATATCCCCGTTACCAAAAATCGTGATAACGGGATTGGATGGGAATATCTCAACATTATTTAGCCGTCCGCCTTTTTTAATATCGAATACTTGCGATCCGATTATTGAGTACTTGAAAGGCTTACAATCAAAGCTTATTGTTGTTCGGCCAAAGCTGTTGTTTACGTTTTGAATCTCCGTCATATTAAAACACCTTGCAAGCCGGTAATAGCGATTATCAACCGTGTCTATCAGCTTGTTATAGCCTCTTTTAAATCGAATCCATTTCGAAATTTCAGCGTATATCTCGTAAATTGTTAGTCCGTTGTACGAGATAATATTAACAGGATAATCCATCGTGATATTTTTGTAACGATCGTTATCTATAAAATTATCACCGCTAATACCAGGCGTTTCAATCCTTTCTATGTCTTGCTCAGGAACAGGAAAGACGCGATCAATGAGAATTCTCATTCCGAAATCTGTTGACTTTTTACCTGCAAACTGAAAATAATTAGGTACCTTCAGCACTCTCTCAATCATCTGTCTAACCTCCTTCTGTCTCGATTTATTTTTGAACCTAAATCTTCCGCAATGCGCGGTATATCATCATCATTTCTAACGATAATATTCCCTGTAAACGTTATGCTGATAGGCTGTTCTACTGTAGTAGCGCTAGGTGACGCCATCGCTGGCGCTGGTGTCATTCCTGAAAATGCAGTAGCTAAATTAGGCATTCTTATTTTTGACATGTCTGGCATTTTAAAGCCTTTCATATCTGGCATCACACTTCTAGCTAAACCATCCGCAGCTTTCATTGCAACTCCTGAATCAGCTTCGATACCTACAGCTATACCTTGCGGAATGAATTTACCAACATTATCTCTCATCCAGCGGGATGGAGATTTTATTTTCAAAGCTCCAGTTATTTTGTCTTTTATTCCGCTTACAACTTCGCCTACTTTTTCCTTGACTTTTTCAGCCATACTGTCTATTCCGCTTATTAAACCTTGAATGATATTCTTACCTATTTCTGATAAATCAATACCCTTTAGCGGATTCTCGATAAAACCAACCACTTTTTCAAATATTTCTTTTGTTTTATCTTTGAGTTCGTTCCATTTTTTAACTACCTCGTCTTTGATTCCTTTTGCTATTTTACCTGCTGCGTTTTTAGCTGCTTGAAACTTTCCATTTATACCTTTTATGAGTTCTAAAATTAATTTTCCGCCTAATTTGAGCAATTCCCATATCAACGCTCCTATACCTTTCACTAGCTCCCATAATATTTGACCGCCTGCTTTAAGAATTTTAGGCAAGTTTTTAATTAATTCTGCTGCTAAGGTAATTATTAATTTCAAAGCCATCGCGATTAGCTTAGGCAATATTTTAATAACACCTTGAATGAGAGCCATCAATATTTTTACGCCAGCATCTAATATCTTAGGTAGATTAGCTACTATGAGGTTTAAAAGTGTCATGATTATTTTTAATCCCGCTTCTAGTAATACTGGCAATATTTCAATTATGCCATCTATTAGAGCCATTAAAATTTGAATCCCAGCTTCTAAAATTTTAGGGAGATTCTCAACTAAAGTAGCAACTAATAGCATTATTATCTGTATAGCTGAATCGATTAGAGTCGGCAACATGCTTACTATGCCATCAACTAAAGCCATAATTATTTGAATAGCAGCCGTTAATATCGCTGGCAACATAGTAGAAAATCCTTGAATTAAAGCTAACAAAATTTGAACGCCTGATTCTATTATCATAGGTAGTAACGTTGTTACTGTTGATAGCCATAAATCAATTAACTTTGTTATCACTGCTAAAATTTGAGGTAAAGCAGAAACGACACCTTGAATCATTTTAGTAATAAATTCTACGCCAATTTTAACAATCTTAGGCATTTGAGAAGCTAATTTTGTAATCATCTCCGTTATTAGATTCATTGTCTTTGTTATTAATTCCGGAACAGTTATTCCCATTCCTTTTGCTATAGATTGCACGATTTGAGCGCCGGCAAGCAATAGCCTAGGAATCCCGCCGACAAAAATACCAAGAATGGCCGGAATGAAGTTTTTTAATTGTTCTAGCAACGGAGTGAAGTCGCCAGTTTTGAATAGGTTTTGTATCGCTTGACCGAAACCAACAAATTTAGAAATTAAGTTATCGAAAATTGTAACCATAACCGAAAATGCTTGTGTTTTAGTAAATTGATTGTATAAATTAACGAAGTACTTGCCAATCGCATTCAAATCTATTCCCATTTTCAACAAGACATCCGATAGGGATTGACCTGTTTTTTTCAGATAAATAAAACCCGATACAAGCGCGACAATTGCTGCCGCTACGAGCCAAACGGTTCCCGACATTGCGGCTAATCCTGTTATCAATGGTCCTATAAGCATCCAAGCCGCGCCTAACGCCGCCTGAAATCCTGCAAACAATCCGATTCCAGCCGCTAAAGGTGCTAGTATAAGCATCAGTGCTGGAACTAACAAAATAATAGCCGCAACAAACTTGGCTATTTTCGGATGCGCTTTATTAAATTCAGTTGTTAAATCTGCAATTTTCTTGATGAAATTAAATACGGGAATCATGACAGCGGCGAAGACTTGAAATAATGGCTCAAACGCCTGCCTAACACTCTTCTTCATACCTGCGAACGCTTTTGCATAAGCCTTATTCGATTCCATCGCACCTTTATGCAGTGTCGAATAAAATTTCACGGCCGTAACCGAAGCTACTAGCGCCACCATTGTCATTCGCATGATACCTTGACTAATCATCATCGTCATATCTTTAAGTTGTTTCATGTTAGCAGTAGGGCCCAGCATTTTTAATGCCAATGCTGCTGGCTGTCCACGCATAGCAATCTGATTTAAGCCACTAGCAACCGCCAAAGCGCCTTTATTTACTTGGTATAAAGGATTCTTCATCCTGTCGAAATTCTCCATAATACGCGTCGCCTGCGTCGTCCTTGTAATCATCTGACCGACACTCTGAATAAGTTGAACTTTCATCATTTCATTGTTCTTTATCATTTCGTCCATTACTTTCTTATGAACTCGACCTTGCGCTTCAACCTGTCCCATGAACTGTTTTGATGTGCCAGTGTAATCTTTAGCGGCTTTTCCTAATTGAAAAAACGCATATTTGGAACCAATCAGCTCGTCTTTGTACTTATACAAAGATTGCCGTTGCTCCATATACGCGCTTCTCATTTCACTGTGCATCCGCCTAGCTTCTTCTGATTGCCCCCGATAAACTCGTCTAACAGACCTTCCATAATACTCATAGTTTTTAGTCATTTGATTATTGTAGCGTTCTGATGTCTTAGAAATACGCTTGCCCATGTTTTCCATTTCGCGCTCGATGTCCTTAGCGTCGTACTTAATGCCGCTTTTATCTATCTCAGTGTCAATATGAATACTGCCATCTGAACCTGCCATAATTTCCCTCCTTTCTTGATGTATGTAACGGAATTAGATAAATGCTTTCATCATTCGTTCTAAATCCGCTTGTTCCCGTTTTTTACGCTGACTGGAAAGCTCGTAATGTTTCTTTAATTTCAGTATGCGCTTGCGTTCGTCGGCGTTTTCTTTGCCTGACGGAACTTTACAAGTGCGGTACATAATCGCTTGCATAATCGGTGTTTCTTCGGGCAAATTATTAAACAGAGTCATGAATCTGCCCCAGCTCATTATCCCAATTTGCTCCTCTAAATCGATTTCATAAGCCATTAAAAAAGACGCGATAATACGGTCTGCGTCTTCAAAAAAATTAAATATCTCTTCGCTTTCAGCCTCTTCATCCCCGTCTAATTCCTTGTAAATAAGCGTGACGATGTTGTAAATATCAACAGGGCTATGTTTATATTGCTTATAATCAACGACAAACATTCGATACATAATATCTAACTTTTCGTTGTCATCAAAATACGTATCTCCTTGCAATTTGATTGATTTAATCACCTTATCAAAAGTAATCCTAATCTTTATCTCGGAATCGTTATAGACAAGAATGCGATCAGGATTACTTTTTTTAGCCGTTAATGAAAGCATCGCAATCACTCACTATCTATTTTTTGTTCTGTATCTTCTTCGATACCGAGATATTCCTCTAGCTTCTTGTCCTCGAAATCTTCCATTTTATCTTTAAATACTTTGAACAGTTGCATTCCAATGTGCGAACAAACGATAGAGCTTTGTCCTGAATCGTTATAAATCACGT
Organism: Paenilisteria newyorkensis; assembly: GCF_000766145.1. Classification (GTDB taxonomy): domain Bacteria; phylum Bacillota; class Bacilli; order Lactobacillales; family Listeriaceae; genus Listeria_A; species Listeria_A newyorkensis. The sequence goes on from NZ_JNFB01000008.1 coordinate 23,157, forward strand.
CTGCATCCTCTTTACCAAAAAACATCTCGAGCATATCTTTCACAATTGCTATATCTTTTTTGAAATCTTTTTTATCTTTAGTTGATTTTTCTTTCTCCCATTTTTCCATCTTCGCATGAGCCTTATCGTACTCTTCCATCTTCGCGTCACTAAACTCAACCTTGTAACTTTTTCCGTAAATCTCAACCTCTTCAAACGATGTCTTTGTTTCAATAATAATTGCTGTCATTTAAAACACTCCTATTCTCTAATTTTCTCTGTGAAAAACACTGTATAATTCGACTTGTCTTTAATGTAAAAATTAACAACATCTCCAATTTTTAAAGCATCGAAATCATATTCAAAAAATCCGCCTATGTCCGTTTCGGCATACAGGCGAGGACCATCGTTGACAGAGAAATAAATTTTGCTGTTATTATTAAAGTCACCTGACATGTGTAATTGTTTTGTTGTGATATTTTCACGTATCGGACTGAATGCTTGATCTATATCATCATATCGCAAATGAATCCCCTCCTTATGTCGCTATTTGTTCCACATAGCTCGGATAAATAGAGCCTACTTTAGCTTCCGCTTTAACGGTAGAACCTACATTTATTCCCGAAACAGCTCCGCTATATTCTCCGTTTGCGTTAGCTGTAAATGTTGTTTTATTAACACCGTCAACACTTATTCTGACTTGCCCGTTATTTTCTGTTGTTCCTGATACAGTTCCTACGCTTGCAACAACTGGATTAAGCGTTATTTTAGCTATTTCTGCTGTTATCGTTGTAATCATTCCTAGTATAGAATCAGGAGCATTCGGAACGCCTTCAATCGCCCTAACATCGTATTGCTCCCCTTTTATTATGTTAGGATTGTTAAGAACGTATATTCTTGCAACTCCGTCAACAACAGTTCCTGTAAGTATTGCTGATGTTTCTCCTTTTCTATAAAGCCTGCAATTTGTAACGTTAGCAGCACTTACAGTCTGTCCGTTTACATATCCTTCTCCGTATAAAAATCTATTAACAGCCATTTTTGATATTCTTGTTCTTTGTGTTATTTTGTCGCTCTGTTCGCCCTCTAACGTTCTATCAACAGCAGATACAGTTACAGAATAATACGTTTTTTGCGTGAGTCCCGTCACTACTGCTACATTAGAGTTGAAACGGCGAGCTTGCGCCTCTCCTTCTATATGTAGTAAGTAATGACTTGCATTACTTATTGGGTCCCACGTTAACGTTATCGCTGTGTCGGTAAATGCTGTGACAGAAACGTTAACGGGCTTACGAGGGCGTAACTGGCGGTGTCGGTTCTTCTGTTACGTCATCCAGTTTTTCAGGTAAACCAGAATAATGTATCTCAAAAGATACTTCACCTTTCGAATTAGCTGCTCCGCCTGGAGGCTTAACATTAACTAAAGATGCAGGACCCTTTAATCCCTTCTTTTTAGGCGATATAACTAAAAATTCACCACGTCGCTTTTTCTCGATATCTAAAAGAGCTTCATCGAAAATGAAATTTTGCGCTGGATCATTGTACTGCCGATGTCCTTCAAATGTATACGTTGGTTGTAAACCGATAACGGTAGAATCGACACCACCATTTAGATCGTAGTATGGCGTTTGGTCTACTTCTTCATTATTTTCAGGATCAATATTTTCAATTCCGCTAGCAATCCATAGCCATCCGGCATCTTCTATTTTTGCCCCAGTTGTCGGGTTCCACCAAAACCGAAAGTTATGTTGTAGTAAAAATGCTTGTTCCATGCTTATTCCTCCTTGTTTTTATGAATTTCCGCCCGAAACATGGCGGACCATATGAATAATTTTTTGGCCGTTATATCAACTTCGGAAGGCTCTGTGTATATTTCGCATTGTGTAAAAGAAAAAGAACCATCCTCGGGTGATAGTTCACCATCTGATAGTTCTAGCGCCTCCGCTATATGTTCGATTGTGTTCATCGCTGTAACTCTGTCTTGATGCTTGACGAGGATTTGAAAGACAATGTTTTTAGTAACTGTTCTGTCCATGTAGCGAACACCTGGGGAAGAAGGCGTAAATCTAAAAACAATGTCCTCCTCGTCAATGTCTAAGACGCTCATTCTAACAGCACTAAATAAATCCAATCTCGTTTCTAGATGCATTTTGACAGCCTCAAAAAATACTTTTCTCATCTTCTCCCCCCTGCCGCCGCATTGTTGGCTACTTTTACCCAGTCACTTAGAAACTGCGACTTTGCAACTTCGAACCATAGTCCGCCCGCATGAGGATTTTTATCTTTGCTGAAATTAAATTGCGGGTTAAAATAGATCCGTCGAACGTAAGGTACCGCCCATATAAGCATTCCCTCACCAATTTTAGAATGTATAAAGCTGCTATCAATCGTAGCCTGTGTATCCCATGGTGCAAAGTAATTCGAGTCTTTCAAAACCTGATTATCAAGCGCAAATTGAGCCCTTTCAATGCGCTTATAGACATCCTTTTCGATATCCTTCGCATTAACCTGCACTTCAACCTTAATCCTCAATTACAATACACCTCCCAGTGATGCACGTTACTCCCTCCAGCGTATACCTCATCCACGGAAACAACGTTATACTCACGGTTATCGAAAATGAAAATAGATTTCTCGCTCGGCCGAAAGGCTGGACTAGAATTGATGCGATCAATAAAAATGAGTGTGCTAGATTGGATATCATCACCGTTTGACGTTTTAACAACACGATTGACAGGTTGCACCCGAACACGATTGACAGGAACAGGTTCCTCCCATTCTTCGCCGTATGCGCTTTTCGGGATATACTCTTTATACTCGACATTGTGAATCAATAACCGTCGTTGTATCAACAGCAATCACATCCCCGCGCAAGTGACGGAACCCCAGCGTATAAAAGGCCAGTCGGCGCCAGAATTTCATAGATGTTATTTGCGAATAGAACAACTTTGCCACTGTTTGAAGCATTACCACCGCTACCGCCTCCTTCACTGTAATTCCCAATGCGCACACTACTACCGGCCCCACTATCGACAACGGAAGCCGTTTCACCGTTAAGGAATAAAAATTCTACTTGTGCAGCAGTAGCCTCCATTACGCGGTCGCGCTGAAATTCAACTAAATTGTCGAAGCCTGTTCTGCTGATTGCATACCTAGTAAATCGGTCAATATCGCGACTAGCACGGGGAATAAGGCGTTGTAATTCCTCCGCGGAAATCTCAACGCCTACGTACTCCGCTAGGAAATATTCCGAGTCAATGAATTCCATCTTAATCAACTCATTTCGCTATTTTTTGATACGCTTCTTTTAGTTCTTTATATCCGCCTTGCAATTCTTGATGTTCTTTTTCTAAAGCTGCATATTTTTCTTTATGTTCCTTAATTTGACTCTCTAATTTTTCATACTTAGATTTATCAATCTTGTCATTGCCTGCTGCATACTCAACAACTTTGTATTCCTTTTTCTTCTCGTCTAGTTCGACAACATCATAACCAAGAGCGGTATAAGTGCTTTTTTCTGTCTCGTCGATACTTAACACTTTATTGAATCTCTTTACAGTAATCATGCTAAAACTCCTCTCTATTATGGTTTGACAACGAATTGAATGCCGTTGCTACGTTGTTTGAATAAAATAACATCATTGTAGAACTGCTCGTAATACAACCAGTTACCTGCTGTTTTAGCTGATGGCGAATCAAATCCAGCGAAAGTATATTTTTCTGGCGCGCACATTACTGGAATATGAATAAGCATCATTTGAATTTGTTTCGCTGCTGGATCATCAATAACGCCAACCGAGAAGTTATATAGCGTCTTGAAGCGGTCAGGCGCTACTTGTCTAATATCAACTTCATCAAGGCGGGAGATGCGACGATCAATAACTTGATTGTTCGACTGAACATCAAAATTACGCGTTAAACCTTCCGCGCGTTTTAGAATTTTATTAACAGCAGGAGTTACATATAAAACACGATTCATAGGTACCGCTTGTTCATCCATCAGTTGCATCATGTCGTCGAACTGGCGTAAGATATTAGCTTCGTCTAGTTCCATTTCGTAGATTCCTTTCGTTGGATCTAACTCTTGTTTTTGCGCGAACAACATCGAGAACATGTATTTGTCTTTCTCTGGAATCTTATGCGTTTCGTTAAATACACGAGTAACATTAGCCATAGTAGTGGTAAAATTCGTTTCGTCAACATCGCTAGGGTCGATAAGCGTTTGCCAGTATCTTTCGTTTTTCAATTGATATGTTTCCCAGTCATTCGAATAGTTAGCTTCGAACCCTGTAATAGTACGACGTGGGCGGTCTCTCAATCCTTCGTTAACTGTTAACAACGGAAGTTTAACGGTATCTTGTCCAACCCATTGAATGATACTATTCGATGGAGAGTTCCATAGTTCCGCAGATTGTAGCATGTGGCGGAATGGTTCTTGTAACGCTCGTTGGTAGTCTGTTGCAAAGTTTAAAATTGCTGCCATTTTTATTCCTTCTTTCTATTTTTTATTTAGGTAAGTTGTAAATATCTTGAAACGCGGACTTCATCGCTTCCCCTGGTGTCGTTGTATAGTTTTGCTGTCTGGCAGCATTACCGGTATTTTTAGTTGGCTGTGCTTCTTTGCTGAAAAATGGGTATTTTTCCAGAACCGCTTTTACAGCCTTCGCTGGGTCCTTCTCCTCCAACTTCTCGGCAAGAGCGATCACGTCAGATAAAGAATCATCCGTTACGCCGTTTTTAAGCGCTGCGATTTGCCAATCTTTCGCTGCTGATTCGCTACTAATTCGATTCGCTTCATCCTGCGCGGCTTGCAATGCTTCCGCCTGTTTGTCTGCTTCTGTTTTCTGGCTGTCTTGGAAGTCTTTGTATGCTTTCAGTTGCTGTTGTAATGCGTCCTCACTATCCACACCTAAATCCTTCAAAAAGTCCTCTTTGCTGAATGTAGCGGGTGGCTCGGTTGGAGGTGTAGGCGGTGTCGTTGGCTCTGCTGGCGGTTCATTTCCTGCTGCATTCGGTTCCGTCGGTTCGGTTGCTGGTTCTGCAAAATGCTGGATATCAAACTTAACCATCTTTGTGTTTTTCAATTCGTCACCCCCTTTCACGTCGGCTTGATTTTGGTTTTCAGAATAAAAATTCATCCTAATTCCTCCTTTTAGGTCATATAGGTCATAATAAAAAGACCTAGCATATAGCTACGTCTCGACTATTTTTTCGCGGTTGTAACGGCGGGTCCGTCCCGTCTTATTGATAAACCGCCTCATTTTCGCTTGTCTATGCGACACAATGCGCCTCGCATCCTTCAAATCCTTTTCTGCAACGTCCATCGATTTCAACATAGATAACTGGTGTTTTGCCTTCCTGATGTTCCGCTCTAACAGCCGTTGTCGCTGTGATTCCTTGTATATTGCAATCGATGCCTTTTTGTCATAAGGGAAATGCCGTTGCACCGATACGCCTTCAATGTAGACATAGAGGCGATGCCCGCAATTTATACCGGTAACAATACCATCGATTTCTCCGTAGGTCGTACTAGATAACGGCGGATACTTTTTACTTTTACCGCTACGGCTGTATATCCTACCTTGAAATTCTAGATGCGTCGGTCGGCTCCCTGCATGGCTGGAAACTTCCACAAGGTCCACCTCATAATCATCAAATCTAGCCTCTTGGACCTTATTCCCGACGTTTTTTTGTGTATTCTTAACAACCATGTTCACATATGCTTCGGTACTCCAACGCGCTCCTCTGCGGTCGATAAGGGCAGGCATTCCATTCTCCGCCCATTTCTTCGCTGTTTTCGTCAATGCCTCATCTAACGTAATGCCACCGCCAACAAATTCAGCACTGGCCTGCGTTATGATTTCTAAGTAGATGGACGATGATTGTTTGAGCATCGTGGCGTTCATAAGTTCTAAACGGGTCAACGCTTCAATGTCCTGCGTAGCGATAACCTTAGCGATATTGGCACTATCTGAATATGACACGACGCTTTTATCGGGCAATCGATCGCGTATTTCTCTTTCGACTCTCACACCTTCACCCGCCGCCGTTTCTCGTATCATCTTCCGCATTTTATGGTTGGCCGATTTGGCCGCTTGCGTGACAGTTTGCAAATGTTGCCGTTGCAACCGACTGGCATCCTGCAATTTATCTGCGCGCCATTGTGCCAGAGTTTCCAACGTGATTCCTGCGCCATTGCCTACCGCCTTACCAATCGAATCTAATAAAAGCCCCTCTAATTTCAAATAAATATCGATTATTTGCTGTGATAGCATGATTATTCAACTCCGAACATGTCAACTACTTCTGCCGTCACTCTTTGTTCGTCCGCTTCGATTTCTGCAAGTATTTCCTCGGCTGTCGTCTCGTCAACATCCTGCGCGGCCATAATCGCCCGCTTTTTAGACTGTAAGCCTGAACCAGTTAACGCTATTTGTTGATTTATACGCGCGTCTTTGTCATTTATAATAGAATCATCAAAGGTAGTAGTAACTTCGTATTCCTCTGTTGGATATCCATTTATTCCAAAGTGATCCGCGATAAGTAATATACTCTCTACGACATTAGCAACGAAAACCTCGATATTATTCTCATGCGATTGCTTGCTCCTAAACGTCTTACTGTTCTCACTAACAACCTCTGTCGCTGTTTTCAGTCCAGTTACATCAAAACCGAACGTTGCAGCAGAGAAACCAGTTTGCGTAGATAGTGTTTTCAAATATGCATCTAATGCTGATATATGCTCACTAACACGTAGCTCCGGCGACACATCGTAGTATTTTTGATTATTTTCATCTTGTCGCATCCCCTGAAATATTTCATCATCCGTATCGAAATATTTTGTTACAGTTCCAGTCGCAACATCTGTTTTACCTTTAATCCACGCGTCTGGAACAATCGCCCTCTTGCCGCCTATTCTGAATTCTCTTTCTAAAGAGTCGAAAACCCTGTCAATCGATTTCAAAGTGTCTATAGCATTTGCGAATATAGAAATCCCGAGCGGCACATTTGTATCAACATTATTAGCTACTGCCGGCTTGCAATACGCGAAAAACGGTCGTGTCGCCTTTGGGAACTCAACTATTTCCTCTAAATCAGGATAAAGAAATGCTAAATCAACAGGTGTTCCCAGCGAGGTATCATTAATAGATGCCTTGTACAATTCGTTTCTGACGACATACCCAGTGTCTTGTTTCTCGTGCCATCTGATTAGCGTATAATTGAAATCCTTGACCTTTTTCTGCTCAACAACAATAATAGCCTGATCTATCTCTTTGTTAACATCCCACGATAGAGGAATGAAACTTTCTGCTGGAACATACGATACTTTAATGTCACCATCGCTCTTATAAATTTCGGCAGCCATTCCGCCAAGCGCCATCATAAACTCGGCATTATCCTGCGTGTTCTTGATGAATCCGTTCGCTTCCAGAATAGGAGAAACAAAGTTTCCTACCGCCTCATTATCAAAGCTAACTTCCATTTTTTCATTGCATATCATGTTAGCCATTTCTTGCGATACCTGTTTTCCCATGCCCATCGTCATCATATTACGCTGTTTCTTGACGCCTTGAACAAAGTACCAAATCGTATGATATTCACTGTAAAAACCTTGATACCAGCACCGCCACTTCGCGATATTATCGTAAAACGATTGATCTATAGGGATGTCGACTTTTTGTTGCAATTCAATCCCTTTGATAATTCTCATTCTGTACAACACCCCTTTGATTTTATTGATTAGCTTTTTAATCATCTGCTTTACCTCCTACGTTCCCCTTGTTAGGCAGTCGAGAGTATTATTTTTTAATCATTACAACTTGAAGCTTTAATTAGTCGTTGCTACCATTTTGTTGCCCTTGATGACCGTGGTGTCCATGATGCCCGTGGTGGAAATCAACAGGATAAGGAACTGGATAAGGTTGCGGATAAGATTGAGGACCGCAATAACCGCCATAACCCCGACCATATCCGTTATCACATTTAACAGCTCCTAAGATAGCGCTTAGCGTATCTTGTTCACGATACTGTGCATTCGTGTTGTTGATTTGATTCGTGATATATCCAGCAGATTCAGCGGCAGTTGCTTTGCTGTTAGCTTCAGCTAGTTGTGTTTGTAAGTTACTGATTTGACCATCTTTGATTGAATCAAGTATAGCCTGCGTATTTTGATTTGCTTGCATAGCAATACTGTTGAAACCTTGTGTTAATGTTGAATTAGTAGCGTAATTACCGGATGTAATCGCTTCTGTAACTTCTTGGAAGCCGTTAGTTTGATTAGATGCTAGGTTTTGAATAGATGTATTAGTCGCTTGATCTAGTACAAAATCTTTTGTTGCAACGTCTGCATTCTTATTGCCAAGTACATTTCCGCCGAACAAAGCTCCTAGCAACAGACCTCCTAAAAGACCTCCTCCGCCTAAGCCACCTAAGCCTCCGCCTCCAAATCCGCCATTGTTCATAATCTCATTATCAAATGCCATTTTTACCGTCCCCTTTGACCCTCGACTGCCTAACAGGAGAAACGTAGGTTAGAAACTCTTGATATATTCCTTGAAAAAATGATTTATGCTATATCTGAATTCATCCATCGCGTGATTGTCTTTGTCCGCAGGTTTTCCGTGTTCATTACGCGCGTATAGACCAACCTCTTTGATGAAATGATAGTGATCATAAGGTTTGTTATCTTCGTAGAGGTAAAAAAGCCCTTTGTCTATGCAACTTTTAGCTCGTTCAATGCCGACTTCTATTTTCAGGCCGTTTGCATCGATGGTGTCGCGACTGTTGTTGTCGGCTTTATCGGTATCGACACCAAGTAAATGCAATTCTTCTCGCAATGATTTACAGGCCGGATCAACAAAGAAGTAATCATGATGGTATCCCCATTTCGAGAAACACCAATCCTTGAATTTAACGATTTCTTTTGCATATGTGGACATCGCTTTAATGCTGCCTGTTTCCTTACCGCTGTGATAGTAGTTAGCCATGCGGTAGAGGCGATAGCTATACTTACCGCTATCGCTTTGAAATTGAGTTACAACATTAAAACTGCACGTCGTAGCGTCTGACTGCCCTCCATCCGCGCTAAAAAACGCCTCTACAACTTTTCCTTGCAGGACGCTCTTTTCGTGCTTATCTGGGTCGAAATTATTGTATATTACGCCCTCTGGCATAACTCTTTCGCCTAACCAATCACGCTTATAGAGGTAGTCGGATGTCTTACATTCATCTTCCCATTCTTTCAACCGCGAACCTGTTAAAATCGGGTTATCTTGAGGTCGCCAGTGTCTAAATCGATATGTTCCAGTCTTTACAAACGGTTCTAGCGCTTCTAAGTTAGGATGATTAGGCGCTGGCGGATTCTGTTCTACCAGGTGAAAACGACACTTAGATGCCTTTGTACGCCTAAACGCTTCTTCAATCACGGCTTTGTTAAGCAGGTTAAACTCTAGGAATGTGACCGTACCGAATGACATACCCGTTATCGAACCAACAGCATTAACCTTACCGCCACCTTTGTAATAGATGCGTTTCTCTCCCGTAGGCAGGTTCAACCACAGGTGGTCCCCGTGTTCATCGTGTCGTATCTCTCCGAAATCGGCGAAAATGTGTTCTAAACCAAATCCCTCGCAATCCATAAACATACGGTAAGCCTGTTCCTGATTGTACGCTAACACTAGATGTAGAGGGTCTGGACTAGCTGCGTAGATGATAGCCATCTTTAAAGCGTCTGACATCGTTTTACCTGAACGAATAGTGCCTTCATTCAGTTCTAAGCGGATGCCCTTGATGTTTGCATATACGTTCTCTTTCTGCTTTTCAGACAACATCATCTGGATCACCCTCGCTTTCCGGGTCCTTTTCTTCTTCCACTCCTAAACCAGTCCCTAAGTCGATTAGATCGTCAATGCGGATACGTGCTGTTTGATTTTGCGTGATTTTATTGGCTCTATTTTTAAGGATAGATGCCTCTGCTTCCATTTTTTCAGCTTGAGCCGTTATTAATCTTCTTTGAATAGCCAAACTCGAAGGGTAGCGCTTAAGTATCTCCTTAGCTGCATCTTTTCGATGATTTATATCTGGCTCTTTTTCCACTATTTCGTAACTATCAGCAAAAGAAATGATAACCTTTTCTTTAATCTCTCCTCTGGCTATTTTTGTAAGTAGTTCTAACGCTTCCGTTGCATTCATAATTCTTTCTGATTCTATTTTAGCTAGCGTTTCCTCTATATACGCCTCAATGTCAGGTTTTGCAAGGTTTTCTGTCCCTATCTGTCTAGCTGTTTTTTTGCTATATCCAGCGAGACGCGCCGCTTCCGCAGCGTTACCGCATCGTATATACTCATCTGCAAAACGCTGTTGTTTCTCTGTCAGTCCCACTACATATCACCACGCCTCCCTTTATTAGAATAGGTTTTTGATTATTTTAACAGCCTTCCGTTTTCGTCAACAGCACACTCGGTATTTATTAAACTGCCATTTTTAGAAAATCTAATGCCTTCTTTATCAACAATCCACATATGGCCTTCTTTTCCTCGAATAAGCGTGAAATCTTTAGTTATGATTGTTGTAGTATCTTCGTTTTGCATAACTTGGACGTAGCTTCCGTCATATGCCATAGGCGATTCTTCCGTTTTATCCTCAATCAAATCTTCGCGGATGTAGCGATGTCCGTTTAAATATACAGGCCCGACATAATCATCTCCAAGACCATTAAGTTCAAATTTCAGTTGTATTTCTTCCTCGGTGACTCTATCTAACTTATTTTTAAACATACTTCCCAACTCCATTCACATTTTTAAAAGCACTGCGCCTATCATTAAAAAATAAACGCAATTTCTTGATATTTTTGCGTTTAATCCGCGAGTTGTTCGTGTTGTTTGCTATTTGCATGTATTTTTTAGTTTCAGGATGATTGGACAATACACGATTAATAAACTTTTTAGCGCTTTTGATAAAATCATCGATTGCTACAGCAATTTTCTTGATAAACTTAACTATTTCCTCGAACGCTTTACGAACTTTATCCTCGAATTCTTGGTTATTTTCCATTCTTCCCACTCCTTATATAGATTACTACCGCGCATAAACAACCAATAACTAGCCATAACCACCAATAATGTATAAGCTTCTCGCCTTCTGTCATATGGACCATATCGTGTAGGAATTGATTCATTTCGCCGCTACCGCTCTGGCAAACTTAGCTCTAAGCTCTTCTGCAATTCTTTGTTTGGAAAGGTTGTCTAAGAAAAATCTTGCTTTCTGCGATATTTTCCATCCATTCACTGGATAACCACTTAGGACGCTATTGGCCCGCAAAAAAGAATACCGTTCATTACCAAGTAATACGGTTGATTGATCGAAGTAGCTGGTAATAACCGTTCCCTTGCCTTTAATAAAGCTCTCCATCTCATCTTTAACATCTTTCGAATCATGACAAATGACAATAAACTGTTTCATATTATCAACTCCTCACCCAAAATAAAAAGCACTACGCGTTGTAGTGCCTGCTCGGCGTGTTTAATGTCCAGTAAGCGTAGGACAGTTATGTAAATCCGCAGTTATAAAACCAGGTAACTTCTGCGGTGCCGTTCGTCAACGACTTGTTTTTTGTTCTCCTCTTTCCATTCGTTCTACCCGTAGGCGAGGATACACTATACTATACATAGCGCTGGAAACTAATTTAATAAGAGCCTTCACGTTTGATGACTATGTATTATTCCAGCCCGTCAGACGGATTCTGGAATTGATCGCTTTGATAAAAAAGAGAGAAGCGGGAAAAGAAGTTATCGATTTTTGGTTTATCCCACTTCTCTCATACTACAATTATACAACGCTTTTTCGCTCTAAAAGTATCAAGAAAGTATCATTTTTGTTTTAGCACTTCAATTCCGAGTGTCGTGGCTAACTGTATGACACCCTTACGCTTTTCGCGTTTGTACTGCGCTTCTTCATAAGGTATGTCAATCATGACATCGATATCCCGCGAATCATGTATGAAGCACTCGATGATGATTTTGCGCTGAATATGATCCAGTTGGTTTATAATCACATCGTATTTTTTTACTGCATCTTGCGCGGTTTGAATGTTATCTATGTTGTGTATAACAGCATCTTCTACCTTGCTGTTGAACTGGTTTGAAAACGAAGGAGGCGCAATAGTGTACGTTGTTGTCACGGATGGTAGTATAAGCGCGCCTGCTTTCAAACGAAGAATTTTGTAATCCTCGAAAAACTTTTTCAAAGCGCGAACGGTACCGATATAATCAATATCGCTCGCTTGTGGTAGGTCAAATAAACTCAATAAAAGCGCCCCCTATGGTATAATTAATTTGCGGATTAATTAGCGGGGCGCGAGCCTCGTTTTTTTATTTTCCTCCTACTCGTAATGATGCAATGCTAACTATTGTTGCACTTACTTCGTTGGGTTTAGTGTTTGTTTTTGCGGCGTATAATTCTTTAATTGTTTCTTGCACATATTCAATGTCGCACTTTCCTATAATCGACTTTTTAAGACTTACAACCGTAGCGGCTGGGTAACTTTCACCGTCATATATCACGTATTGCATTAAAAAATTATTTGTTCGATATCTTTTTACCACATTCACCACCCCCAAGCCCAAAGTACGCCTTTTACAAGTAAACCAGCTATTCCGATAAAAGCTATTGTTACCAGAATTAAAACAAATACATTCACGATTTTTTCTTCTATTTTCTTCATTCTTTTTCCTCCTATTCATAATTAACTTCGTTTGGACTGACGTCTCCATCTACAGTTTCCGTATCTATAACGTGGTGTCTTTGTAAAAGACCAGCGCCGAAGTAGTTAATAGTGGTTTTAAGTATTCCTTTGTCTTGAATACCACCAGAAATAAACTCGTCATATTCTCCAACGCTTATACTGTCCGTTCCCTTGTATTTAATTTCTCGGTAGTACCTATAAGTAACAACAGGTTGAGAATCCGTAGGGTGTACTTCGAGTAACTTTTCCCTGTAAACATATACAGTATTCCTATCGTCTCTTTGTATAGTTGCTTTTTCTACATCTAAGACTGATACATAGTTTCCGCCGTCTTTCTTTGCTTTATACGATATTGCTGATATAAACGCTATGACTATTAAAAGAAGTAACATTACAATTATTGAGATTGTCTTTTTATTGTCTTTATATATATTCACACCTCCACAAACCCTCTGCCCTCGTGTTTAAGGCAAATTATCGAATCCATATACTTCCGTTCAAAAAGCTTTTGTTTGAGCTTAAACGCCTCGGTTTTCACGCCTTTGATGTCGATAATTTCGGTGTGTCCATCTGCGTATAGAACTTCGAAATCGGCGACGTACTCTATTTTTTGATGAGTCTTGCCGTTTTTCCTGAATCCTTCTTGCAGCAGGTACCGAGGTTGGAGTTTAAAACTCTCAACCTCGCCCGCCTTCTTAAGTAGTTTCAGGTGACCGTAATACGTCGCTTCCGCCTTGCTATCGAATGTAAATCCGTCTACAGTAGTTTTCTTATTACCGTATTTACTTCGCGTAGCTGGTCGCTTCGTTGATGACGATCGCTTCATACTTTGTCTCAATTTCTTCATCCCCCATGTCCTCATAAAATGTAACTGGCTTATTTTCCGATTTACTCAACGCTTGAATCATAAAGTTGCGATCCGATTCGTTTTTCACCTACTCCGCCTCCCCATCAGAAATCCATACGCCTTTTTTGAAATCAGATGTCGGCCTCATCCCATACCCTTGCATTCTACCTTCCGACCAGAATTCAATGTTTGCTGGCAACTCTGGATCGGTATCATAGTAAACAACCTCCGCGTTCTCCCGCTCTGTGAGGAGTCTGTGTGCAAGGTCAAATAGCTTTGCGAGTTGAGCCGTGCCTATTTCATTAATAATTTGCGTTCCGCCGTCTCGCATTTGATAAAATACTTCATCTAAAAATTCCCTATCCTTCTCATTCTGCGTCATCGTCTTGTGCCTCCTTTATTCTTTCTCTTTAAGTACCTTTAAGGTGTAGCTGTAATAGTCCCGAACGCTCCCATAACTTTTTTCAGCGTCATGTTCCACATCTACCAAACACCAATAGCCTAGATTGTTGTATTGTTCAAGATAAGATGTCAACTCTACAAAATTGAGTTCTCGTTTTTCATCGATTTGTTCCAGCTTTTCCAATCCGTTCATTCCGCATCCTCCTCGCAATATCGTGCAATCCACTCCGCCGGCACACGTTTAACAAAACCAGCCTTGAAAAATGTCAATTCTTTCTCTAACTCCGCAACGCTTGCATGTTCCTCTGGCGTATCGTAAAACCTCGCTCGTGCTTTGCGTGCTTCCAAATCTTCCAATATCGCCTTTTCTAGCTTTTTGTCGAAATTCATTCCGCCACCTCCTGTTCAAGCGCCCAGTTTGTGAACGCAATAATCAAGTGCAAATCAATTGTATATAAGTAAAAATCTATCGTATTTTTTGCTGACCGCTCCTTACTTGCTATTTTAGGTCGATGCTCTGATTCGAAATTGTAGTCGTCGGTATAGAAATTCTTCATCACTTCTAAATCCGTCATTCCTCCGCACACCCTTCCAGCAATTCCGGACTATTATGGATATTACCTCTAATCCCAATATCATCCGTGACTTCCCACAAATCATCTGACACCGTTTCCCACTGATATAAGAATTTCCCTTCGTCGAACACAACAACGCCCCAACACTCGGTATGATCGTCCCAGCCGATATCCCCTTCAAAAATCTTGTTGCCGTTTTTGTCACGTAGTCCTGTGTACTCCGTCAGTTCTATTTCTTCATCAGCTTTGTTTAATACGATACAATCATCTTCGGTGTGCGTTACAAGTAACACAGCGCCATCGTTGCGTACCACAAAATCGTCAACGTTAAGCCATCTTTTTTTCGTTTTGTCATATGCTCTAAACTCAATCGGTCTCATTCGGCACCTCCTACAATTCTTTTGCCATCCACATGTAATTCCAGCCCTGAAACAATTCGTTCAACTCCATCGTAATCATCAATGTAATACTCGTGATTATCAGGTATTTCAAGTACTTCTAACTCTGACAAGTTAGTGCTAGCTTCTGCGTCTAACTCTTCAACGATTTGAACCAGGTCTTTATCTTCTCTATCGAAATCTACGTCAATTTCATTCTTATATCGTAGTTCATCAAAACTAATGTCACCATTTTCACATAAATCAAGCGGTTCTCTAAAATAGTAAATATTATCCCAAAAACCTTCTTTATAATCTTTGTCTATGGCTTTTAAATTTTCTGCCTCACGCTCAAGATTTTTATCCATTTGCACATACGCAAATACTGTTTCTCCTTTTAACTCTAGTACTCTTAATATTGCTTTTGAAGATAGCCCATACCCTCCATAACACCTATTCACAACTAGTTTCATGTTCGCGCTCCTCTCCTCTATGTGGCGCATCCTTTATCTCGCCTATTTTCCGCTCACATTCTGCACAGTAAATAAATTTGCTTGCTGGCTTAAGAACGATGTTATCAGGTTCTACATATTCCGCCTCGTCTTCGGTCATGTCCTCCCCGTCAAAGTGATAGTAATGTCGAATAGGCTCCTCTAATTTCACTTTTTCGAAATAGCCTTTATTACTCTTGCAATACTTGCACTCCATCACGCCTCACCCTCTCCTAATAGCGCCCACTCACCGCTATTTACACGCTCATTGATTTCTGTATTCATCATCGACCAATGATCGCCTTCATACGCTTTAGTGAAAAATGAGATAAACGCGGAATACTCTGACCATCGCGGAATAATTGTGATGATATGCCCGTCACCGTCTCTTACTGCGACTTGCTGCGTTTGTTCTTCGATTTTAAAAACGTTCACTACGTCCCAAGTTCCGTCGCCCGTTTTTTTAATTACCTCGCCACTTTCTAATTTATCTAACAGTTTTTGACTACTGTTCTCGCCTAGTCGGAATTTTACTCGAATTAAATGTTGTGATACTTCTCCATGCTTCCTTACTAATTGCACGGCTTCTTCATATAATTCATCAATATTTGTCATCACGCCTCACCCTCTCCTATATCTTGAAATGAGTAATACACATTTGCCGTGAACATTTGTGATTTTGATTTTACGACTCTATCAAGCGCCTTAGTTGCGCATGTTGAGCATAAATCTAAGCGTTTAACCCCAATGTTTCCGCCATATTTTCGATGGAAATTACCGTACTCGTCAAGATGTCCGATATTTAAAACTGCCACAGTCATCTTTGCTATTGGGAATCCGTTTTCCTCGCTCCTTCTGCAAGTATCGCACTCTACATGAGTAGTGATTGTTTCAGTCCTCAAGCGCTTCACCCTCCAATTTCTTCAACTTTGAACAGTCGTTTGTCACAGTTGATGCAGTACGTGTATTTACTTTCCTTTGTAAACAATGTATCGTGAAAATAGGAATTATCTTTTTCCTGACCGTTAAAATTATGATGCCATTCCCCGCTACCTGAAAATCGATTTTTAATGTAATAACCCTCGTCTGAATGACAATGTGGACACTCACTTATTGGCGCTTTTTGCTCGTTCATTCTACGTCCACCCACTTCACATTTCTTTCGCTTATTATGAATGCAATTCCTTGCCGATTCATTCCCTCGTCATACATAGTTACGCCATTATTTTCGTCAGGGTAATCTAATTCGAATCCTGCACTCTTTAAATATTTTTCTGCCTCTAATCTGTTCTTTAATCGTATTGTTTTTTGGTCGCCTTCAACAGCAAGTACAGTTACAATCATCCTTCGCCCTCCTCAACCGGCACGGCAAAATCGCTATATTTTTTATTGTATCTCGTTTCAATCGCTGAAATTTCAGCTTTTGTAAAATACTGCTTATAGTATCCATCATTATTACTTTCATATTGAACAATGATATCGCCATCGCCCAAATCGAAAAATAGTTGCCTGTCCGTACCATCATCAACAATTACAATTTCATATAATGGCCCCTTTTCGACTGTGTAGCCGTCAAGTACTGCGCGTATAAGGTCTAGTTTATGCTTTATAACGTATTCAGTTGCCGCAGTAGAAAGTTTGTCCGTGAAAGCTATTAATTGGTTATGTGAAGAACCAAACTCGGCTGCACATATCATACGAATCATATCCACGTTGCAAGCGTCATATTTCCCTTCAAGATAAACGCGCTTCGTATCCCTATAAATTGTATCAAACCACTGTGGCACCACAACTAACGCTGGTGCTGGGGCTAGGTCATAGATATGAATCCAACGGTTATCACTGCTCGTACCTATGCGATACATTTCGCCGTCTTTATCTATTTCAAGAATCTTTTTTGTTAACAACCTGCTTTCAGCAATCACCTGCACGCGATCACCAACTTGGAATTTTTGTGTCATGCTTGTTCCTCCTTCAAAACAGCTAGATTTAGTGATGCATTTGATAGCCCGTCTAACGCATTTGAAAGTTCGTCATGCATTTCCATGTAATCGAGCTGTTTATCTCCGTAATCTTTATCGCCTGCATCAACATCAATCAGTGTTACAATCGCGTTATATGCGGCTCTTATACGTTTTTTATACTCTTCATACTCCCTTTTTTCCATTTTTTCAGGCATTATTCTTCCTCCTTCAATTCTTTAATTTCCAAATCGTCGTCCAACATGTTCGAGTCCAGCCAATCAGGCTCTCCACGGTCACCAGCGTAAAATTTCGCTTCTGCTTCCTCGGTTGACTCGGCTTGTATTTCGACGGTCATCAGTACTTTTTCCGTCCATTTCAACTTAAATATTGGCATCAGATTTCCACCTCTTTCTTAATCAATTTTAATAACCCTAAGCCCGTTCTTCTCGCTCGTCCGTCGCCTGTAAGCTCGTGAAGTGTAGAATAATATCGTTTCTCGCTTTACGTTCTTGAACGCAGCTAATTCGTCTACTGTGCCGATTTGTAGCAGTGTGTCGCCTTTGTATAAAGCGTATTCCATCACTCGCTCACCTCATCCTCAATCAAATGCTCCGTCGGAAACGTAAAGGCTTCGATTTCTGCGCGGGTGTAAGATGTTTGCCAATTGTCGCCATAATCGTATTTCTCACCATATGTTCGGGTTCCAGTTTTTCTATTAATTTTCAAGTAATTAAACGATTCATCACTAATCACGGGATCGCGCAAATACCACTTACGTTCCGGTTCGCGTTCGTCTAGCGGTGTTGATGCGTATGCTGTTAGTAGTTCGAATAACTCTTTCAAATCCCCGAAGCCAATCGACTTATGGGCAGTCTCTGATATTTTTATGTTGTACATTCTTCTATCAGATGTGAACGCCACTGTATCCCTAGTTTCATTCTCACATATCCAAAATCCATTATATGCATCGTCAGTAACCAACCCTAACGACTCTACAGCCTTCTTAAACTCGCTTGTTTTCATAATTCATCACCTCGCATATCAAAATACTCTAGAACATCGTTAACACTATCTTTCAATGCTTCATAGTCCTCTAAATAAACAAATCTACTTGTTGACTCGTTATCAGATATTTCATCCCCATCAAATATTTCAACATCCGCGCTCACTACTCTTCCAAGCCAACTTAGTTCACTTTCCATATCATCAAACTCTTCACCAATGCTATGATATAAATCATCAAATTTTGTTTTCATTGCTATTTCCTCCTAACAATCACCTTTTAAAGAATATGGAACGTTTGTAAATTCAATATACATGCCGTTTTCGGCTACGATTCTGATACAATTACTTTCTTCATAAACGTAAATAGCCTTTACTCTATACGCAATGCGTTTTTTCGAATCGCTAATGTCATACGTATTCTGACCGACTGCGAATGTTTTTGTTTGGCAATCATGGGTTGGCAAGTAAACTGTTGCGCTTCTTATAGTTATTGTTTTCATTGCTATTTCCTCCAATTTCGGCTAAATTATTTTAATTCCATTTATAACTTATTCTGACTATTCGTTAATTTTATTTTCCCCACTCTGAAATGAATTCTAAATCCTCTTTACTAACTTTTCGGAGACAATTCATTCTAGTTGCTACTAGATAAATATTTACATGCTCGGAATCCAGTTGTTCGACACCTTCTTTTTCAGGAATCATTCCCACACCTACATCAATTGCATCGTGGTATTCGTAAGATAACGTGGTAGATGTTTTAAGACTTCTAGCACCGCATATAAACCCTTCTTCATTGCACTGAGTTTTCAAGTATTTATCGAATTTTATTCCACAACCTGCGATTTCATCATGTTGTTCTTCTAGCATTTCATCCAAGTTATAAGGCAATGGTTCTCTTTTCCAGTGTTTTTTAATCTTCACTCTATCTCCAAGTTCGTACTTCATTTAAAAACCTCCTATAAGCCCTTTTAAGCGATTATTTTCTCCCGACATGTAAATACTCATAAAATATGTTTTCGTTCGAAATTCGACCGCCTCCGTCGATATTTACGCTATAAAACTTCTGTGGCGATGAATAGATTTTGTTCTAGGTCGTATTTGATGCAGTAAGTGCAAATGTCGCGTCCTTTTGCTCGCAAAGTGACTTCGCCGTTATAAAACGACTGTTCTTCCCGCACCCATTTAGTGCTGACCTTAGTTTTATCCTTGATCTCGTCTACAATTTTTTTCAGCAATCCTTGCAATTCTCCTAGCGGTATCTTTCGCCCTTTCAACATTGGCTTTACAAGTTCATTGATTTCCATCGTGGTTTCGCTAATCGTTTGACTCATGCCCGCGCCTCCTTCAATTTCTGCTTCATTTCCGCTACTTTCCGCGCCGTTTCCTCTGGCGTTTCCTTCTGTTTCGGCTCTGCCTGTTGCGGTGGTAGCACCTCTGGTTTGTCTATCCAGTCTGGCAATACTTCTTTTCGTCCGTTGTTATTTCTGCGCTGTCCGTATTGTTGTTTGCCTTGTTGCTGATCCCTAAAGTTTTGTTCATGCGCTCTAGCCTGCTCTATCGTCGTAACACCTGCGTTCCGCCAGTTTCGCAATACGCCTTCCACAAAGCTCAATCGTTTTTGATTTTTCATGACAGCTAATTTCATAGCCGCAATTACCAAGTCTTGACCGTTCTCCCCCATATCGCGAACCATGTAAGCAATCGCATCTGCTTCTGTCGGACTTGGAATTGGTCTTTGGAATTCGACTTGGAAAAATTGCTGTGCTGATTCGCTGTTGATGATGTTGTTTAAATCATTCTTAGCATTATTAACATTCTTCTTATTGTTCCGATGCTGTTCCGATGCTGTTCCGTTGCTGTTCCGACCTTCGCCCTTGTAATTGTTCAAATCCTGATACAGTGTGTAGTTACACACCGTGAATAGTGTTCCGTGTTCCGTCTGTTTTATTTCGAGCCTTCCTTCGCTGACTAACTCGTCAACTTTGCGCGTTATTGTCGCTAATCCATATTTTTTCTCTGCGTTTTTATCGTAATATGTTAAGTCTTCTCTCAAATTTCGATACGATCTCAAATATTGTCCGCGCCCGACGTGAACGCTGCCTTTTTGCACTCCTTTTTCTGAAAAGACAGCATTCCCGACGATGTAGAAGAATAATCGAAATTTTGCTACGTCTGTCCATATATCACTTTCAAATACTTCTCGACTCATCTGGAATGCGCCCTTCATTTGTTACACCTCTTACTTTTTAAAATCGGTTAAAATGGTAAGTCATCGTCACTAATATCTATCGGCGTTCCCGTGCTGAATGGATCGCTATTGCCTTGCTGACGGCTGTTTTGCGGGTTAGGTTGATGATTGCTTTGATTCACGTTTGATTGCTGTTGCGGGGCTTCCTGTGAGTTCTTAGGCGGCAGTTTCAAAAACATTACATTCACTTCTACCTTATTCACCTTGTTGCCATCCTGCCCGGTATAACTTGCATCAACTAGAGAACCTGTAACCGTAATGTTTTGCCCTTTTCTTGCGAAGTTCGCTAAAGATTCTGCGGTACCTTTCCACGCGACAATCTTTAAAAATATGACTGGCGTTACTCCATCCCTTGGAATGCCGTTACATGCTATTGTTGCATTAGCTACAGCCAACCCGTTTTGCGTATATCTTAATTCTGGATCAGCGGTCAAATTCCCACTAGCTACAATTGTATTTACATCTGCCATTTTTCAGCCTCCTATTTTAGTAGTTCTCCAACTTCTATTGTATCATTCAATACTTTTGAAAATCGGCAATAATCGCACTTATTACACCTTGTTGGGGCGACCTCTCCAGCCTTTAATTTCAGGATTCGCGGCATCTCTTCCGCAACATACAAATACTCAAAATCGAACCTCGTTGGGTCAAAGTCGATGACCGCTTTATCGCACGGCGTCTGCTTCGTGACAGCAACGATATAGGGGGAAAAGTTACCGCCGAATTGTTTCTCTATCATCTGCTTGTAGATAGCCATTTGTAGCACATAATCGTAAGCCTGAATAAATGAAACCCAACCATTATATTTATCGCTCCAGAACCGTTTATAAAGCTCGGCCGTCGTCTTAAGGTCCGTGAATCTGGAATAGTCTTTATTCAACACATCAATCTTGGCTTTCCATTTAGCGCCGTATAAATCCGCTTCAATAATGACCTCTTTCTCGCCATCCATCGCAAACATGGAAAGCTGGTCGTTTTTAACCGTTTCAATCATCCGATCCGCTGTTTCAAAATCCGAGTATTTCGAACCGTTCTTTTTAAATATCACGACGTTATTGGCTTCTACAAACTCGCTGTGAACCTCTTCTGACTCAAAGGCACTATGAACGTAATTGCCAACTAAAAACGCTTGTTTCGCCTCCTGCGTCCACGAACCGTTGATTTCTGCTAATGTCCGCGCCTCACAACTCATAAAAGACTTGAATTGTGAGACCGACATATATTCCTTGTTCATTTCTGGTGAGTAATAGTTATCCTTCGTTAGTTTTCTCTGGCTCATTTACCGCACCTTCTTCTACATCTGCCTTAACATCTTCCTTAGCCGCTAACTCCTCTTTGAGCTTGCTAGGCGCATCTTTCTTGGTTGATTTATCAAAATAATCCTCTACTTTCGCTAGGCCGTCTTTGATGCTGTTAAAAATATTCCGTGCTTGAACCATATCGAATTCCGTAAATGTTGATGTCCCATAACCGAATCGATTTTCAATCTGTTCTTGTGTGACGCCATAGCTCTCTTTGAACATAGCTAACATCTTGCCAATCCTATCTTTCAGCGGGATATCGCCCCCACCGCTTCGTACAGTTTCATTACACTGCGCCACTGCCTTATCTACAATATCGCCTGGTATAATACCTAACAGGCATGAACGCAATCTTCTAGCCCCCATATTCGCAACTAATTCGTATATGTCTCGCTCGTCTGTGAGTTTTTGAATGCCTTTTTTAGTTGATCTAACGTGCGGAACCGTAAATTCTTTTTGAGTTCTCGTATTCGTTTCCATATCCCAGGCATATGCAACCGCTGTGGATTCACCATCGCGACGTTCCAACTCTTTCACACCAAAGCTGATATTTCCCCAGTTTTGCGCCAAAACCTCCGCTAACCGAATCGATGGGCCAACTACTTTTTGACCGCCACGGGGATAAGAGTAAACAGCCGTTTCTGCTAATGTTAGCCGTTTGCAAGCATCCATAATGCGTTGTTCTGACTGGAACACATTGCGAGGCATGTTCTGCGCCATAAATATCTGACCTTTTACCTCTTCCATTTCTCTACTAGCTGCCACTACCGTAGCCGCGTTATTACCTTGATTATTAAATTGATTCGTTAATTCATTCATTTAGACACACTCATTTCTTGGAATTTTTTATCAAGCTGAAAATATATATCGATCATTTCGTTGTACACCGATGAACCTTCTAACGCTTCCTGATGTCGCTTAAGCCAGTTGTAAACCGTGCTGATTTCCTCGTATTCGTGAATCGTCGTCTTAAATCCGTGATGTTCCACTTCGAACCACATTGCTATCGCCTCCATTGCTTTTTTATGCGGGAGTATGTATAATAAAGTTATCTATTCTTATACATGCACTCCCTGTATGTGTTTCGCTCACTCTGTAAAGTGAGCTTTTTTTATTGCTCGTAGAAAACCATGGTTGTTAAACTTTAATCCGCATATCGTGCAAAACGCATGGTCCGACTTTATTTCCTCATTCCTGCATCTTGGACAACATAGTTTATCTTTAGCACAATGCCAGCAAATTCTCGTGTGCCCAGGTGGTTCTTGCCCTTCTAAAATGTCATCGAACATTGCTCCGCAACTCTCGCACAAAGTACCATCTAAATGCATATCTGTTATTTCACCCATGTTTATAACCTCCTCAAATGGCTTATCGTGTCGTTTAAATGGCTGTATAGCTACTTTATCTTCTGAAACGTCGTATCTTTCTATTAAAATATCCGCTATTTTACGATGCACTTTGTCCGTCCGTTTCACTCTCAATTCGTCCATTCTCTTCACGTCCTCTCAAATCTTCCATATACTCGTCATGCCACGCTTGGCTGTTGCGGTTGCGTAACTCCCAGTACTCTTCATTTGCCATTAAATTCTCAACTGATCCTGCGTACATCTGTTTCACCTCACAATTTATTTATCACCGTTACACCTACCATCAGAACGAAGGCGGATAGCACGATGGCCGCAATCACTAGCAACCATATTTTCGTATCTTTCGCCAGTTTAATGTCCCCATTCTCGTCCTCATGTCCGCAAAAGAAAAAGTTTACTAGTGCTGAAAACATTGCTCTACCTCCTCGTATTCTTGCGATTCTAGGTACTCTACGTATTTTTGAAATGTGTGATAACCGGTTGCCATAAGCGGAACTTCGCTTGATATCTCGTTGAATTTAACCGTTCCAGTTACATAATTCAGAATAATGGTGCTGTCACCTGTCTTGCGTTTGCGCCTAAACGTCCTCATTTTCCACTTCGTCATACGCATATCCATCCGCCTTTCTCTTAGCTTTGTCACTTAAGAAAAGGTTAAAATACATCATTGCTAGTGCGAAACCTCCGATAAAGCCTAGTATCCCGTTAAGCATCTTCATCAACTCCAATGCTGTCTAATTCTATCTCTTTGATTGCTTCTATATCAGATAAATCGTAACCTTCGTATTTTGCTTTAAACTCCGTTAACGCTTCTTCTCGCACTTTTAAACGTGGCAATTTCAACGATGGTAATAATCCTTTATTCACTAATTTATATGCGTATTCACGACTAGTTTTAAGCTCTTTTGCAACTTCGTTCATTTTGAATAATTTAGGCATTATTCTCACCTCTCTATTTATTAAATCCAGCCAGATTTCTCCCAAAACTTTTCACGTTCCAACACTTGGCTTTTTAAATCGATATTGTAACCCTCGCTCATTATCGCTAATGTTGTGTTGATAATCGCTGATGCGTCTAACATTTCTCGCATTACATTTACAACGGTTTGCCGTTGCTCCGTGCTGATTTTAGCGGTAGGCGAAGCAAACGTATCTAATGACTGTTTAACACTCTCTACCGCCTCTGTAGCTTCTCTTGAGAAGTGATGAAGCAACGACATTTGATGTTTATCTACTTTTTCTAGTATGCAAGGCAATAACCCGCCTGAAAATTCTCGCAAAAGTCTAAAGCTCACTTCGGCATTGTTGTAATTATCCATGTATGATTTAGCCACTTGCTTCGATACTTTCCGTTTGCCGTTCGCTTGCTGGCTTACTAGCGCTTGTGTTATATGATTGTCTAGCGCTATTTCCTTTTGCTGATATTCTCCTGTTAAAGTCTTTACAGCTTTCGCCGCGTATGCTGACTCTTTGATTGCGTTTGTCATTATTTTCTCCGTTCTGTTATTTAATTTATAGGCGCATAACACACCTTTTTGTTATGATTGTTTCAAGCCCTTTTATATAGATCGTCCGTTGTGGTAGGCGGGCGGTCAGTGTTATTTTAAACCTTTGTAACAATAGCGTTACTGTTAATCATTTCTTTGGCTACCTGTAAAACGCATTCAGCTTGTTCTACTGTTAGTTGTTGCTCTGCAAGCGCATTGCGTATAACTTGAGCTAATCCGCGTACAAGTTCGCCGTCCATTGATTCCGAATAATTAAATTGATATTCGTTATATTCAATCATGTATTTCCTCCTTGTATATTATTCAGTTTTCATGTTCTCTTTATGTTCGCCTCGCCTGTTTGGTATGATTTGGGTAGAAAGCGAGGTGATTGTATGGAAATTGATCTGTTTAATGTTCTTTCTTTTGCATTAGCTTTTGCAGGAATACTTTCCCCCTTACTAACTACTTATTTCAGCCGAAAAATGGAATTGAGACTAAAGAAACTTGATTTGCTTCACGAAGCAACCGAAGTTAACTACAAAATAATGCTAGAGTGTTTCCAAGAATTCGTTTTATTAAGCGGAGAAATCATGATTAACACAGATATTGGGCATAAGATAACAAAAGAAAAAATCATAAAATTCGATGTTGTTTGTTTAAATTGCTTCTTGTTCCTATCAAAAGGAGAGCGTCAGAAATTCCAAAAATTCAGATATGAAATGAAAAAGAGTTTTGGATTTTCTAACCCTGAACAAACAACAATAGACCAATTAAATGATGCTTTAAAAACTTTGGATTTCTCTCAGCTTGGAATCAAGAAAGAGCATGTTCTTTTTTCTGAATGTATAGATATTGCTCAATCTAAATTGGAAGAAATATTAAACTTACGTATACCAGAGTTGCGTAAAAAACGTACCAAGCAAACTTGAAATAATGTTCTTTAAATATATACTTCTGTCCAAAGAATATTTCTTGTGCCAAGCATACTATAAAGATTAAATAAACGAATCCGTATAACAAAAGATATTTCAGTTCCATTTTTATTTCGCTCCTCCAGATAAGATATCGATCATATTTTCTAGTTCCACTTCGTTGAATGGCGTTTCTCCACTTTGTTTTAACGATTGAAACGAAAGTGCCATTATCACCGGTATAAAGAGTATTCCTTTTCCAACTAGTTCCAACTCGTTATAAGCGAAATTCAATATTTTTTCATAAGAACTGGTTGTCAATTCTAAATACAGCGCTGAATCAATTCTCTTTTTGTTGATATATAGTTTTAATGTTGTATTTAGAATTTCTTTTAAATCACCAATTTCTAAAGCACTTACTACAAGTTCTTCAATTTCAATTTCAAAATCATTGGTCTGTTTGACTAAATACATTTTAAAAACCTCCGATATTTGTGATTCATTTAGAATTTTCGCTAACATCCCATTATATTTTCTTGGATTCTTAATAAATCACCTGTCAATGCCTCCAAATTATGGTGCAAGTATTCTTCGCGACTTATATTACGTTCTATAGACACTATAGTTCCGTTCTTTCCGCCCGATGTTTCCACAACTTTATAGGGTGGTTTACCTGCTAAAACATCATGAATTAAATCACTTAAACTATCTAATTCTTTTAACAAATCAGTATCAGTCATTTTTGCGCCTCCATTATCACTTTATCAACCGCGGCTTCAATGTTACGTCGCACCAGTATTTCATGGATAAAAAATCTTCCTTTTTGCGTCCATTTTGTATGAAGTATTGTTCCTGGTCTGCCATCGCTATGCGTGATTGGTATTGTTTTAGATTCCGTATAACCATTGTTCATGTGATCCTTGTACAAAATCCATTGCCCTCCAACTTTATGTTGCACGCCTTCTTCTTTTAAGATGAGGTTTAGCTTCTGAGCGGTTAAATCATAATCTGCTGCAATCTGCGTTACAGCCATCAAGCCTTTTGATTTTAGTATTTCATCATAATAAGTAGCTTTCGGCTCATATTCTGCAATTTGTTTCGCTTGCGTTTGATTCTCTATTTCCAATTTTTGGTTATCTTCTTCTAGGTCTGCCGCTAACCGCAATGCTTCCGCTAGTGTTTGCGGGATGTAGAATGCCATCTTTTGATTTTCATTTGTTTGCGGATTTCGTATCTGTTCGCGCATATCGAAATAATTATCTACTAACTGATCGTAGATTTCCCAAGCGGTTTCATCTTCTAATATTTTTAGTAGTTTGGAATAGCCACGTTCAGATAGAAGATAAACGTTTTTACTCCTGTTCCAAGCATTTTGTGTATAGCCCACTTTTTCTGGGTCACTCAGTGTGATAACGGATTTTAAATCGATAATATCCACATCATTTTTAAATCGTTCAATGTTCCTGTTTATGGATTGGTTAATGGTTCTAACATCTGTGCTATGAATCATTGCAATATCCTTTACCGTCATCGCTCGCTTGCCTTCTCCAAATCCACCTTCAATGCCGGTGAAAGTAAAACGCCCTAGATTTTGTTTACCGATTACTTTTAGATTGTTCATTTTGTTTCCTCCTTAATAAGTTGTCGAATTCGAAACTGATTCTTAAAAAAAATCGTCTACTTTAACATTTAATACTTCTGCAATCTTTATAGCTTCTTCAAAATAGAAGTCTCTTCCTTTTTTTCTATTCACTTTCAAATTGAATAATGATCTATCCATATCTATCATTTCGGCTACCTCTGACTGTTTAAGCCCGCTAGAAACGATTAATCCTTTCAATTTGAAATATGGTACATCATATTCATTTTTAACTAACATCGCTCCTCCTCCTTTCTTTAGTTTCGAAAACAACAACTAATGTAAATTCATAATAACCTAAAAAAGTTTCGAAGTCAACAACTTTAGTGTGTTTTTATTAAATTTATGTTTCGTAATGACGTATATATGTTGCGATTACACAACTTTAAATGTATAATTATATAATCAGGAGGTTGTTCAAATGAGTATTGGAGAAGGTATAAAAGCAAGGCGTCTGCAAAGTAATATGACACTAGAAGAACTAGCTGATGCTCTTAACGAAAAATTCCCTGGAGTTATCAATTTTAATAAAGGAAAATTGTCTAAATGGGAAAATGGCAAGGAGGAGCCTCGTCTTTCATCAATAAAATTGATTGCCGATTTCTTTAACATTACAATAGATGATTTGTACAATGCTAAGATTACAGATTTATTTTCCGAACAAGAAGAAACAGACATACAAAAAGAAGTTGAAAGACTCATGTCCGACATAAAAAACGGCAATTATATTCTTGAAGGTGAAGAACTTTCAGAGGACGCTAAGGAAAGCTTAAGAGGAGCTTTTGAAAATGCTGTTAGAACTGCTAAACTAATAAATAGAAATACTAAGTGAAAAATTCTAGGTAACTTAATATTCTCTGTTTTAGAATTAAATATCCCCCACGCTCTCTTTTTTAGAATTTTACTTACTTTCTATTTTGAAGTTATGATTCTTTATATTAGAATGATTCATGTTAGTACTTTCAAAAGGGACGGTGGTAATCATGGACATTCACGAACGCATTGTATTGTTTCGAAAGCGTCAAGAAATTTCGCAAAAAGAATTAGCTGATATGATCGGTGTTGATGACAGCACAATGAGCAAAATAGAAAATGGCGCTCGTGCTTTACGTCATTTTGAAATAGAAAAAGTAGCAGATGCGTTAAACGTTTCAATAGAAGAACTGTTCGGACGCGCTAACAAAACTGACGTTGATGTTATGCTGCTACGTTTTAACAACGGTTTAAACGACTTAGAAAAGAATAAAATTCTCTCCTTTGTCGATGGTGTGAATAGAAAATAACAATGCAACAAAGATGATAGGTATAAACGCTATGCGTTCATATAATAAAACACAAAAGGGGTAGAAGGAATGGAAACTGGGAAAAAGAAAAAATCTATTTTTAAGAAATGGTGGTTTTGGGTTCTTGTCGTTATCATCGTGATGGTAGCTGCGAATATGGGGAATGAAGATGAAGCTAAAAGTGATAAAACAAGTGAAAAAAATACCACTGCCACTACTGCTAAAAAAACACCCGCTAAACAAGATGTAAAAAAAGAAACCGAAGAGAAAGAATATAAAATTGGTGATGTTGTTAAAGTTGGAGATATGGAATATATTGTAGAGTCAAAAGAAACGACAAAGCAAGTTGGTCCGTCTATTTTGCCAACGGAAGCTAAAGATACTTTTCTTATTATTAATTTGAAAGTTAAGAATAATGGCAATGAAAAAGTGACTATAGACAGTTCTTTCTTCACACTACTTCGTGGCGATAAGAAATATGAAGCTGATAGCGGTGCCTCTCTTTCTGCTAATCAAGATGAAAGCGGCACAATAACCGATTCTTTTTTCATGTCAGAACTTAATCCTGATGTCGAACTGAGTGGCAAGGTAGTATTTGATGTAACTGAAGATACAGCAAATGCTACGGATTTGAGTTTAGAAGCGCAAACAGGAATATGGGGAACTGAAAAAGTTAAAATAAACTTAAATAAATAAAGGAGAATCGCCCAAACCGGGCTTTTCTTTGTACCTAAAATAGAACATACGTACGCTTTTTTTGGGGGTGATATTCACGTAAATACACTTTTTTAAACAATCAGAAACAGAAATAAACGGGAACGGTGGGAAATTATGAAACAGTTAGTTGATTTGATTCGCGAGTTTGGCTCAGCAGATATTATAGAAATATCTCGCAACTTGAATATGCAGATTATCGATTTCAATCTTAATAAAGAAATCGATGCAATACTTACATGCATAGATAATCATACTAGAATACTAACTTGTTCCGCAGCGTTGACGAATGAAAGAAAACAATGTGTATTGTCTTATATTGTTAATATGATAATACTTGAGCCTGACGACACTAAGACAATTATTTTAATGAATGAAGATGAAGGGATTTGTTGATATGCAAGGTGGCGTAAGAAAGCGTGGAGATGCCTGGTACTATTATTTTGAGGCGGGCCGTGTGGATGGTAAGCGGAAAAAGATTGAGCGAAAAGGTGGCACTACAAAGAAAGAAGCCCTCTCTAACTTGAGAAAGGCTTTAGATGAGTTTGAAAACGGTGGTTCCTTCGTGGATCAATCAGAAATTAGCGTAGCAGATTATTTTGATTACTGGTACGAGAACTATGTAATGATTGATTTAAAATATAACTCTCAAGTTGCCTACAAAAACATAATTGACAAGCATATAAAACCGAAATTCGGGCACTATAAACTTAAATCTATACAGCCGGATGTCTTACAAAGCTTTTTAAACAAGAAATTACTCGCTGGCTTTACAAAAAATACAATCAGCGGTTTTTATGGAGTGCTGTCTAAAGGTTTTAAAATGGCTGTTCATCCATATAAGTACATTAAAGAAAATCCAATGCAGTATGTGACACTACCTAAAAAGCCTAACAATAAAAATGAGATTGTGCGAAAATCGGATGATTTAAAAGTTATTTCCTTAAAGGATTTCAACAAAATAATTGAACGCTTTCCAGCTACGACAACCTACTACATCCCTTTGCAAATAGGATTTCATACTGGTATGCGCATTGCCGAGGTTTGCGGTTTGACATGGGATTGTGTTGATTTAGAAAAGGGAGAAATACACGTAGAAAAAATATTGGTTTTACATGGAAGTGTGCCGAAGTTTGGAACGCCAAAGACTAAAGGCTCTATTCGGACCATCAAAATAGGCAAGACTCTAATTGATATTCTAACTACACACAAAGAGCAGCAAGAAAAAAATAAAAAGAAATACCGCGAGTATTATACTCAAAATAATTTTGTATGTACGATGGAAAACGGAACACTCGTAACTCAAAATACAATGAAGTATTTGAGTCGCGTTGTGAACTATGATCTTGGTATTAAGTTTAATTTCCATTCTCTGCGTCACACACACGCTACGATGCTTATAGAAAGCGGAGCTAACACTAAAGGTGTTCAAGTTCGTTTAGGGCATTCTAGGCACTCTACAACGGTAGATACCTACTCTCATGTTACGCCAAAAATGGCAGATGACACCGTAGATATTTTTGAAAATAAGATAAAATAATGCCACCGACCTCCAACAGGCGGTGGCATGAGGGTGGAAAATGGTGTTTTTCCATCCTCTTATAACCTTGAAAAGCGTTACGATTTAAGCGTTAGTACCGTTACACACTCCACATGTGTCGTATGTGGGAACATGTCTACAGGCTGAACGACTTTCGCCTCGTAACCACCGTCCGTCAACACCAACATATCCCGCGCTAACGTCGATGGATTGCACGATACATAAACAACCCGTTTCGGTTTCATTTTCAAAATTGTCTCAAGTAGCGCCTCGTCACAGCCCTTGCGAGGTGGATCGACAACCAGCACATCTGCCACGATACCATCTTTAAACCAAGCCGGAATCACCTCTTCCGCCTTCCCAACCTCGAAGGTGACATTATCCATCTTGTTCAACTTGGCATTCGCGCGCGCATCCTCAATCGCTTGTAGCACAATTTCTACGCCGTATACCCGTTTCGCCTCTTTCGCCAAGCACAGCGATATCGAGCCAATTCCGCAATACGCGTCAATCACCGTCTCCTCGCCCGTCAACTCCGCCAAACGCAGCGCCTCCGCATACAGAACTTCCGTCTGCTCCGGATTCACCTGATAAAACGACCGCGCCGAAATCGCAAAAGAAATCCCGTGAATCGTGTCCATAATGTACTCACGACCCCACAAAACATCCGTACGATCCCCAAAAATCACATTTGTATTCGCCGCATTCACATTCTGAACAAGCGATGTCAAACCAGGAATGGCCGTCTGCAACTCCGCCACAATCTGCTCCTTATTTGGAAAATTCGGCTTCGTTGTCACCATCACAAGCATCAATTCACCCGTCGTCGTCGCAAAACGCGTCATCAAATGGCGCAACACACCTTTTCGCGTCGTTTCATCATACGGTTCAATATGGTACTTCGCAAAAACACCACGCGCAATCTGAATCGCTGCATCATTTTCCTCATGCTGAATCAAACACGTATCCATATCAATAATCTGATGCGAGCGCTGCTGATAAAATCCCGCGACCAATTTCCCGTTCACAAACCCAACTGGAACTTGCGCCTTATTCCGGTAACGCCAAGGCTCCGCCATACCAAGCGTCGGCAATACCTCTACGTCCTGCTTCCCAATCCGCTTCATCACCTGCGCCACTTGTTTTTGCTTCACGCGTAATTGCCCGTCATAACTCAGATGCTGCAACTGACAACCACCACACTGCGAATAAACAACACAAGGCGGCGTCACCCGATCCACACTTTCCTTCGTCAACTCGATAATTTTGCCAAATCCGTAGTTCTTATTCGTCTTAATCACCTTAATCCGCGCCGTTTCTTCCGGCAAACCCTGCGGCACAAAAATCGGATAACCATTTATCTTCGCGACAGCATTACCATCATGCGTTAAATCCTCAAAAACAACATCAATACACTCATTCTTACTCACTGGAGCACCCATATTTGCCCTCCCTCATCATATCTAGACTCTTCACATTATACCAAAAAAAAGGAGAATAGAACATACGCAAAAAAAATAGGCGACAAACGCTCGCATTCAGGCAGTTTGGCGGACTTCCGGTTCTCATGTACACTCGTACACGTAGCTCTCCGGCTTCCACTAAACTACCTGAATACAAACGCTTTCGCTCGATTTGTGTAAAGCAAAATTCACATCCTACTCAAAATCAATAATTAGGATTCTTCTGCTCTTCATTTTTCCTTAATCACATATTCCAATCCAACTGGTTGCGTAATCTCCTCATCACTATCCCCTTTAAAGAAAGCAAGCGATGTCTTTTCGGCGCTAAACTGATATTCCAACTGTCTAGGATAGGCAGTCACCGTTTCACCTGTCGTCACATTAAATTCATCTTCTAAATACTGACTCGATATCTTCGGATTGATACCCAAAATTGGCGCAACTTTCTCAGCAAGTCCACTAGAATAAATTGTTTCTAGTTTCTCATTCACTTGCATCGTTGTCCCCGCTTTTGCCGTCAGTCCAAAGCTTTTACCCGCCGTTTTATCCAAGGTTCCATTCAAAATCGAATAGCTCGTCAAAAAACCATCCACTTTGTCATTCGTATATTGGAATGTTGCTGGGTTCATCACCGTTGATACCTTGTTCGCAAAAATTCTAACTCGGAAACGATCCATTGCTTGATATTTCGCATCCACTTTTGCCATTTTTGTTAAAACGGCTTTATTCGTTGTATCGAGGATTAAATCGCCATTGCTTGCGATGCTCGTTACCGTACTGTCCCCTTTGATAGGAACGACCAGATTCGGCCCAATCGCAATGCTTGTGTTCGTCTTAATCCACGTTCTATTACTATCCATTAATTTCGCTTGATCAACCTCAGGCATCACTTCTTCCGCCTGCACATTCCAAAATATAAGAAAGGCTGCACCCCCGATGGCTATGCATGCCAACAAACCAATAATAAAACGGCTTACACGACTGCTTTTCAAGTCGCAAACACCTTCTTCCTTGTTTCTAACTGTATCGTAACAGCTTTCTCTATTATATCGCATTTTACGGATTAATACAAGTTCTTTACAAAGATTACAGTTATCTCAGAATATGTTACAAAAAAACCGAATGAATCTCATGTCTCAGAGTCATTCGGCCTGTCTGTTTGTTTACTAGTCAATCATTTCCATTTGTTTATTATTTAGGTCCGATGCTGGAATATCCGCCACGTTTGCAAAGAAGGAAATGTGTTGCTTCAAGTTTTGGAAGGTCATCGGTGTTTCGCCGCCGAGTTCCCCGTCCAAATTGATCAACATCTGTTCCTCTGAATGCACAATAACCTTCTCCGACTTCACATAAATCACGTTTGGCTCTTTGATATGATCTCCTCGTAAAGCCAGTGTCACCAAGCGAATAAACTCCGCCAAGTTCACTTTTTTCACGATGATCAGTGAAAATTTGCCATCATCTAGTTTAGCGTCCGGCGCAATTTTCTCAAAGCCGCCAATCGAATTCGTAAGTCCAAGCAAGAAAAACATCGCTTCGCCTTCAAAAATACCATCATCGTACTCGACCTTCACTGGTGTTGGCTTGAGTGATGGCAACATTTCAATGCCTTTCAGATAGTACGCCAGCTGGCCAATCATCGTCTTTAAACGACTCGGAACATCATACGTCAGCTCGGTAATCCGTCCACCACCGCCAATATTGATAAAATACGTGTCGTTAGCTTTTCCAATATCCATCGCGACGCTAGCGCCCTTTGCAATGATCTCCGTCGCCTTAATCACGTCCCGCGGAATCTTCAATGCCCGCGCAAAATCATTTGTCGTGCCAGTCGGAATAATCCCTACTTTCGGCCGGTAATCCTGCTCTGCGATACCATTAATAACCTCATTAATCGTGCCATCGCCGCCCGCTGCAACGACTAAGTCATAGCGATCCTCAACAGCCTTTCGCGCCTCATTTTTTGCGTCATTTTCCGCTGGTGTCGTCGCATGGGAGCTCGTTATATATCCTGCATTTTCCAATATCATTAGCACATCAGCCAAGTTTTTCTTAATAATTTCTCGCCCTGATGTCGGGTTGTAAATCACCCGCGCTCGTTTTTGCATAGTATATTCTCCGTCCTCTCAAATCTGAATACAAACGCCAATCCCGTTCTGCTCATTTGTCTCAGCCCCGAATACTTACCATTATACCAAATTACTACTCAAAAACCCATTTTGAAGATAAGCCAAACGCAAAAAAAGTTACTAGGAGCGTGTCGATGCCCCCCAGTAACTCTGTATATTATTTAACGTTTGTTCATCTCATCGACTAAAATTTCGTTTACCATTGTTGGATTTGCTTGACCTTTTGTTGCTTTCATAACTTGTCCAACTAGGAAACCAACCGCGCGATCTTTTCCGTTTTTGAAATCGGTCACGGATTGCTCGTTTTGGTCAAGGATGCCAGAAATGATGCCTCTTAGTTCGCCAGCGTCGGAAATTTGAATAAGACCTTTCGCTTTCACGACTTCCTCTGCGTCCCCACCGTTCGTGATTAACTCACGGAAAACTTTCTTCGCAATTTTGGAAGAAATCGTGCCTTTTTCGATAAGTCCAATCATGCCAGCTAGGTTTTCAGGTGTTAATTTCGTATCGGCAAGTTCTTGTTGCTCGGCGTTTAAATAAGCCGAAACTTCGCCCATTAACCAGTTAGATGCTTGTTTTGCATCGGCACCTTTTGCGATTGTTGCTTCAAAGAAATCGGACATCTCTTTTGTTAGCGTCAGTACCATCGCATCGTATGCTGGGAGGCCTAAATCCGCAACGTAGCGCGCTTGGCGTTTATCTGGAAGCTCCGGAATTTCAGCACGAATGCGTTCTTTCCAAGCGTCATCAATATATAAATCTACCAAATCTGGCTCTGGGAAATAACGATAATCGTCCGAACCTTCTTTAATACGCATCAACGTCGTTTTACCAGTTGCTTCCTCAAAACGGCGCGTTTCTTGTTCAATAATGCCACCAGCCATCAAAACTTCTGCTTGGCGCTTGATTTCATATTCGATACCTTTACGCACGTTGTTGAAGGAGTTCAAGTTTTTAAGCTCGGTTTTCACGCCGAATTCTTCTTGACCAACTGGACGAATCGAGATATTTGCATCACAACGCATCGATCCTTCTTCCATTTTCACATCAGAAACGCCTGTGTATTGGATGATGGATTTGATTTTTTCAAGGTAAGCATAAGCCTCGTCAGCCGTACGCATATCTGGCTCAGACACGATTTCAACAAGCGGCGTACCTTGACGGTTAAGATCCACAAGTGAGTAGCCATGCGATGTATGCGTATTTTTACCTGCATCCTCTTCTAAATGAAGGCGTGTGACACCGATACGCTTCTTCTCGCCGTTTACTTCCACGTCAATCCAGCCATGTTCGCCGATTGGTTTATCGAATTGCGAAATTTGGTAGGCTTTCGGATTATCCGGATAGAAATAGTTTTTGCGGTCGAATTTCGTATGTTCTGCGATTTCACAGTTAATTGCCATCGCTGCTTTCATGCCGTATTCTACTGCTTTTTTATTCAAAACTGGCAAGACGCCTGGCATTCCAAGGTCGACCACATGGGTATTGGTATTCGGTTCAGCGCCAAAATGAGCAGGTGCCGGCGAAAAGATTTTGGATTCTGTTTTCAATTCTACATGGACCTCAAGTCCGATTACTGTTTCAAAATTCATATGTCTCGCCCTCCCCTATAAACTTGGTTTTTCTTTATGGAATTCTGTAGCTTGTTCAAACGCATGTGCGACACGGTAAATCGTTTTTTCATCGAAGTAGTTACCAATCACTTGCAAACCGACTGGCATACCTTCTGAAAGGCCACAAGGAACCGAAATCGCCGGAAGTCCAGCCAAGTTAATCGGAATCGTCAACAAGTCATTCAGGTACATCGTGATTGGATCATGAATCAAGCCACCGATATCAAACGCGACAGTTGGCGCACTTGGGCCGATAATAACATCGTAATCCTTAAACACATTCGCGAAATCTTGCTTGATCAACGTACGTGCTTGTTGTCCTTTTTTGTAGTAAGCATCGTAATAACCTGAGCTTAGGGCAAAAGTTCCAAGCATGATGCGGCGTTTTACCTCATCGCCAAAACCTTCTGCGCGTGATTTTTTGTACAATTCTTCTAATGTGTGCGCGTTTGGTGAACGGTAACCGTAACGGACGCCATCAAAACGAGCAAGGTTAGAAGATGCTTCACTAGATGCTAGAATATAATAACTCGCAACGCCATATTCGGAATGAGGTAATGACACTTCATCCCAAGTCGCGCCCAAGTCTTCTAATGTTTTCAATGCTTTTAGAACCGCTTCTTTCACGCCTGGTTCCACGCCTTCACCGATATACTCTTTTGGTACACCGATACGCAGGCCTTTAATATCCCCTGTCAAATGAGCAGCGAAGTTCTCCACTGGTTGATCGATCGACGTTGAGTCATACGGATCCACACCAGAAATTGCTTCTAACAAGTACGCATTATCTTCCACCGTACGCGTAATTGGTCCAATTTGATCAAGCGAAGAAGCAAAGGCGATTAAACCATAACGGGAAACGCGGCCATATGTAGGTTTCATCCCAACAACACCACAGAATGCAGCAGGTTGACGAATCGAACCACCAGTATCTGATCCCAATGAAAATAAAACTTCACCAGCGGCAACACTCGCAGCACTACCACCCGAAGAGCCACCAGGTACTTTGTTTAAATTCCACGGATTCGTCGTTGTTTGGAAATAAGAATTCTCCGTTGACGAACCCATCGCAAACTCATCCAAGTTTACTTTTCCGATATTGATTGTTTGCGCGGCTTTTAATTTTTGCATAACCGTTGCATCATAAATTGGATCAAAGTTCTCCAAAATTTTACTTGCAGCAGTCGTACGTAAATTTTTCGTCACGATATTATCTTTAATCCCGATTGGAAGACCAGCTAGCATATTATTCGGATCAATCCCAGCATCCCCAAGTTCTTCCGCAACATCTAGCGCTTTATCACGATTTAACGTAATGAACGATTTCACTTTATCCTCAACAGCATCAATGCGGTCAAATGATTCTTTCACAAGATCGTATGGCGCGATTTCTTTTTTCACAAGCTTTTCATGTAAATCTTTTACCGAATGCTCAAATAATCCCAAATTAATTCCCTCCTGATTTGTCTGAATTAGTCTTCCATAATTGTCGGTACTTTAAACATGCCATCTTGTTTATCAGGCGCATTCTTCAGCACTTCTTCGCGCGGTAAGCCTGCAATCGATGCATCTTCGCGTAATACATTCGATACTTCAATCGCATGCGATGTCGGCTCTACATTCGCCGTATCTAGCTCATCTAATTTCTCCACCATGTGAATGATGTTCCCTAATTGTTTCGCAAAGTTTTCCGCCTCTTGGTCACTCACTTCTAAACGCGCCAAGTTCGCCACTCGCTCTACTGTTTCTTTTGAAATAGTTGTCAAAATTTTTCCTCCTTTAAATAGTTGGATTCTCCCAGCTAATTTGATAGGTAACTGAGCCCACCTTTTATAGTGTAGGCTCTACATCTTGCTTTAAACAAATCGAGCGAAAGCGTTTGGATACCGCAAGTTTGGAACGAATAACCGCTCACTTTGTTCACGCTTATATTGGGACTGCAACTCATTACATGCTGAACAGTCCCAACAAAGCGGAGTGTACGATTTATACACGAGAACCGGAAGTCCATCAAACTTGTGAAATCCGAGCGCTTGTCGCCGATTTATCTAGAGTATCCGCCATTTTATTTAGTCAAAGATGTGTGCTGTTGGTGTATCATCATTTGCCTTGCGTGTGATGAGCGCCGCAGTACCATCAGTTGTAGTAATATTAACCTGAATTGCCGCATTTGTCGAGAGATGTTTTCCGAGTAAATCGGTCACATACTGCGTAAATCCGATAATTTCGGCTTCTCCGTAAAATTGTAGCGGGATATCAATATTGAGGTCCGCCATCTCGCCGTCCTCATAACGAGCACGTCCAACGACACCTGTGTAGTTCGGGTAATATTTCTCGATATCGGCTTTAAAATCTTCAAATGAGGTGTTATCCGTCTTGTGATCCGATTTCGCATCCGCAGACGGTAAGACATAACTCTTCTCATCGATTGTTTTCCATTTGCCGAGACTCGCGCCATCCGCAGTTGTCGAGGCAATAAAATTACCCGGAACAACACCGTCACGCTTCCCTTGCTTATAAATCGCAATTGTGACGGGTACAGAATCCAATCCTTTGGTCGCTCTGATGCGGTTCAACACCGTCGCCGCCATTTCCTTACCTTGCGTCAGCAACGTGCTATCCGAAATGTTCTGCTCGAATGTCGCGCCGTATTTCTCCTTCTGATAATAATCCACAGAATTCATCGCCAAAGCAATCGAAATACCGCCAAGTCCAACTGTATTCTTATCCGTTTTCTTCAAATAATCTTGTTCTAAAATATGCGCCAAATAAATCGGAGCGCGCTGCTCGCCATCTTTACCATTATCTTTCGGGTTCAGACCGTCTTTATTCTTGTCACTTGAACGATCCAACCATTTCGTCAAAGTCTCTGACGTCAAATATTGCCCCTCTTGAAAAAGGTAATCATCTGGTGAATAGCTCTGTTGTGAAACCCTCATCAAACCTGATTCTAATTCATTAATATCGTAGCGGGAGTTAATATTTGAAACAACTAATCCACGCGATTTACTGGGCTTATACGGCAACACTGTTTTATAATAATCCGCGGAAATCTGATTTTTTGTCATGATACCTGTTTCCGCTTGCTTTGTGTCTTTTTTCTGTACAACCTGTTCATCCGAATTGAGGCTCGGGGCACATCCTGCAAGTAAAAGAGCGGTGCTAAGGGAAACGACTAGTAATTTTTTCATTTGTTTTGACCACCTTCATCTGGTAAATATTCCATTAATTTTTGCTCACTCCATATGGCTATCCCTAATTCTTCAGCTTTCGCCAGTTTGGAGCCCGCATCACTTCCTGCCACAACAACATCCGTGT
The DNA here is from genome assembly GCF_000766145.1 of Paenilisteria newyorkensis. Lineage (GTDB taxonomy): Bacteria > Bacillota > Bacilli > Lactobacillales > Listeriaceae > Listeria_A > Listeria_A newyorkensis. Next base: position 62,558 of record NZ_JNFB01000008.1, read on the forward strand.
TCTTACTTACGCTCCCCGTAACATTTCCGCCCAAACTCTCAATCAACGCCTTCGCTTCCTCACGTTTCAGATGTTCTAATTTCCCTGTTAAAACAACTTTCTGATTCGCAAAAACAAGCGCTTCTTCTGGCATCAATTCCAGTTTTGGACCTGTATACATCATGTTCACTTCGGCTTTCTCCAACTTCGCTAACAAATCGTGCACTTCTTCGTTCTCAAAATAAGCAACAATCGAGTCCGCCATCTTCTCACCAATATCAGGCACCTCAATCAAAGCTTCTTTCTCAGCTACACGTAACGCGTCCATCGTTTCAAAATACTGCGCTAAAACCTTCGCTGCCTTCGCGCCAACATGACGTATACCAAGGCCAAACAGCAGCTTCTCCAATGAATTCTCGCGGCTTTTATCAATAGAAGCTAGTAAGTTCTGAACAGACTTCTCGCCCATTCTCTCTAATTCTACCAGTTTTTCGCCCGAAAGGAAAAACAAATCTGCTACATCTGTAATTAATTTCTGTTCAAAAAGCTGAACGACTACTTTTTCACCTAAACCGTCAATGTTCATCGCATTACGCGAAACAAAGTGAATCAGGCCTTCCTTTAGCTGAGCGGGGCACTTTGGATTAATACAGCGCAAGGCAACTTCGCCTTCCAAACGAACCAGCTCACTCTCACACGTCGGACAATGCGTCGGCATGTGATACGGGACTTGTTCTTCCGTCCGATCTTCCTCCACCACGCGAATCACCTCTGGAATGATGTCGCCCGCTTTTTTGATCAAAACGGTGTCACCAATCCGGATATCGCGCTCACGAATTAAGTCCTCGTTATGAAGTGAAGCCCGACCAACCGTTGTCCCAGCTACACGAACCGGTTCTAAAATCGCGGTCGGTGTCACAACGCCGGTACGCCCGATGCCAAGTTCGATATCTAGCAGTTTCGTGGCGACTTCTTCGGCTGGGAATTTATAAGCAATTGACCAACGCGGCGACTTCGCGGTGAAGCCAAGCGTCCGTTGCTGTTCCAAGCTGTCCACCTTGATAACAATCCCATCGATATCATACGCAAGTCCTGAACGAGCTGCCGTCCATTCCTCTATATACGCAAAAATTTCTTCTAAAGACTGGCACAACCGGCGTTCTTTATTCACCTTTAAACCTAATTTCTCTAACCGCGCCAAGCCTTCGCTATGTGTCGCGACACCCATATCACCGAAATCCGCCACCGCATATAAGAAAATATCTAAGTTTCGTGATGCCGCAATTTTCGTATCTAATTGGCGCAGAGACCCAGCCGCCGCATTACGCGGATTAGCAAAGACCTCTAGGCCATTTTCTTCTCGTTTTTCATTCAGTTTTTGAAATGACTGCTTTGGCATGAACGCTTCGCCGCGAACTTCAATCGTGAAAGGCTCTTGTAGCGTCATCGGAATCGATCGAATCGTTCTTAAATTCGACGTGATATCCTCGCCAACCGTTCCATCGCCACGTGTTGCCCCGCGCTTATACTTCCCTGCTTCATATTGCAAAGAAACCGCTAAACCATCAATTTTGAGCTCGCACATGTAAGCTACGTCCTCGCCCACTTTCTCACGTACGCGGCGGTCAAAGTCTTGCAAATCCTCTTGGTTGAACGCATTGCCCAGACTGAGCATCGGCGTTTCATGCGCCACCTTCTGAAAACCAGCAAGGACTTCCCCACCAACACGCTGCGACGGCGATTCTGGCGTCACCCAATCCGGATTTTCCTCCTCCAAAGCAATCAATTCATGCAAAAGTTGATCATAGAGGGAATCCGGGGACGTTGGGTTATCCGCGACATAGTATTCATAACTCAGCCGCTCCAGTTCCTTTATTAATTCTTCATAACGTTCTCTTTCAGCCATTTCGCTTCACCTACTTATACTTTTTCAACAGGCGCAAATTCCGCCAGCAATCGTTTTACTCCAGTTGGACTCGGGAAAGCAATATCAAGCTCCATGTTACTTCCCGTTCCTTTCACGCTGACAACCGTTCCGACGCCCCATTTCTTATGACTCGCCTTGTCGCCAACCGTCCACGCCTCTTTCTCCGCGCCAGACGAACTATAACCAACCACCGATTTGCTATGCATAGATGACTTGGCAAACGGCACTTCCGTCAAACTATTCTCATGCGCCATTTCAATCAAATCATTGGGAATTTCATCAATAAAACGCGATTCCTTGTTCGCTGTCGAACGTCCGTATAACATCCGCGAATAGGCACTCGTCATATACAGTTCCTCTTCCGCGCGCGTGATACCAACATACGCCAGCCTGCGTTCCTCTTCCATCTCATCTTCCTCAAAAAGCGCTCGGCTATGCGGGAAAATCCCTTCCTCAAGTCCCACTAAAAAGACAACCGGGAACTCCAAACCTTTCGCCGAGTGTAGCGTCATGAGCGTCACCGCGCCACGAGACTTGTCCTCTTCATCCAACTTATCCACATCCGCAACAAGCGCCAAATCCGTCAAAAAGCTAATCAGCGTCTTATCATCGCTTTCCTTTTCAAAGTTTTGCGTTACCGACAAGAACTCATCAATATTCTCCAAACGCGTCTGCGCCTCAATCGTCCGCTCGTTTTCAAGCATCGCGCGATATCCCGATTTCTCAAGAACCTGCTCCACCAGCTCCGTCACCGACAAATAATCCTGCATTTGCGTGAAGCCTTTAATCAAATCATGGAATTCCACCAATTGTTTCGAAATCTTCGCCGATAACCCGACCATCTCGATCCGATCCAGCACTTCAAAAACCGTCAAATCATACGCCGCCGCAGTATTCGCGACTTTATCCATCGAACCCGCTCCGACACCACGTTTTGGCACATTAATAATCCGCGCTAAACTAATGTCATCATCGTTGTTCGAAATCAGGCGCAAGTAAGCCAACACATCCTTGATCTCCTTACGATCATAGAACTTCGTGCCGCCAACCATCTGGTACGCCATATTCGACTTCATGAAGAATTCCTCCATCACACGCGACTGCGCATTCGTCCGATAAAGAATCGCGAAATCCGATAGCGGACGATTCGTCTCCTTGACCACCTCTTGAATTTTCCCAACAACGTACGAAGCTTCTTCCTTCTCCGTTAACGCCTTGTGATAGAAAATTTTCTTACCTTCATCGTTATTCGTCCACAAGTTCTTCGGTTTCCGATTACTATTGTTCTCAATCACGCGGTTCGCAGCTTCCAAAATCCGCTTTGTCGACCGGTAATTCTCCTCCAACAGGATCGTCTGCGCATTCGGATAATCCTTCTCAAACGACATGATGTTCGTAATATCCGCACCACGCCAGCCATAAATCGACTGATCCGAATCCCCAACCACACAAAGATTACGGAATCGCGCCGCCAGCAATTTCACTAAAATATATTGCGCATGGTTCGTATCTTGATACTCATCCACATGAATATACTGAAATTTCCGCTGATAAAACTCCAACACGTCCGGCACTCGCTCAAACAACTGAATCGTCACCATGATCAAATCATCAAAATCAAGCGACTGGTTCTTTTTCAACTTCTTCTCATATTCCACGTACACATCCGCAACCATCTGATCAAAAAAGCCAAATGCTTCCTTCTTGTACTCCTCCGCGTTCATCAGCTCGTTCTTCGCATTACTGATCGCCGCCAAAATCCCACGCGGTTCAAACTTCTTCGCATCCACGTTCTTATCTTTTAAAATGCCCTTAATAACCGAAAGCTGGTCCCCGCCATCCAAAATCGTAAAATTGCGGTTAAATCCAATCCGCTCAATATCTCGGCGCAAAATCCGCACGCACATCGAGTGAAACGTCGAAATCCAAATCGATTCCGCTTCTGGCCCAAGCAAATTACCAACACGCGCTTTCATCTCACGCGCCGCCTTATTCGTAAACGTAATCGCCAAAATATTATAGGGATTCACGCCACGCTCTTTCATCAAGTAAGCGATACGATGCGTCAAAACACGCGTCTTCCCACTTCCTGCCCCAGCCATGATCAAAAGAGGTCCCTCTGTAGCTTGGACCGCCTTCTTCTGTTGTGGATTCAATCCTTTTACTAAATCTTCCGCATTTAATTGCATTTTATCCTCACACCGCCAATACAAACATTTGTTCTTATTTTAACTTTTTAAGCAACCGAAAGCAAGTGATATTATCGAACCGCACTCACCGTTTCCAACGCCTGCTCAAAATCTTCATACAAAATATTACCAACAATAATCACATCCGCGATTGCACTCATTTCACGCGCCTGGGCGACCGTTCTGATGCCACCGCCGTACCAAAGTTTCGTGTTCACAAGCTCATCCCGCGCCGCTTGAAGCATCCGACTATCCCCAAAAACACCACTATACTCGACATAAAAAACCGGCAATCGTAGCATATTTTCCGCGATACTCGCATACGCCGCGACATCACTTTCCGTCAATTCCGTATTCGCCTTCGCCAGTTGCGCCGCTTTTGCATCCGGATTTAAAATACAATACCCTTCCACCAAAACATGCGGCCACGGAATAAAGTCACCATACTGCTTGACAATCCCATGATGCGCACCGAGCAGCCACTTCACGTCCGTCGTATTCAGCACCATCGGAATCAAATAGTGGCTAGCACCAGGCATGATCATCGCCTCGTCACTAACCTCCATAAAAACCGGCAACCCCCGACTCGCAAAATCCTGAAACAATCCCTGTACCGCATCCAACTGCAATCCATCCGATCCCCCGATAATAAAACCATCCGTACCAGACCGAACCAACCGATCCACAGCCCCATCCGGCAAACACTTCGCAGGATCCAACTTAAATAAATGCCTCACATGAACCAACTCCACCCATAAAATCCCTACGAACTAGCGTGGCGCGACAAATGTTCAGATTCTAGGCAAAGCCGAGCACCGAAACGGAGCGTACGACCGTACGAGAGTATCGGAGCACAGGTTTTAACGACGAAGATGAGCGTTTGTCGCGTCACGCGCCACCTATAAGTATACCATTTTTGAGTAACTCCCGCACCACTTCCTAGACGCTTTTATGAAAATCTTTAACTTTTCCCAAAAAGAGGGATGCAATCAGAAAAATTCTGTGCTATGATAAATCTATAAAATGAGATTCTATAATGATAAGAGTCTGGTCCATAGCTCAGATAAATTGGCAATGCTGTTCTAATGTTTTCATCCTCCCCGTCAAAACAGGGTAGGCGTTTGCTCCTTATTTCGAGTTATGTTTCAGTCTTTTTTGATATGAGAGGAAGTCGGCGATGAATAGAAATAGAGAACAATGGAGTTCGAAATGGGGATTTGTTTTAGCTTCTGCTGGTTCCGCCATCGGAATCGGCGCTATTTGGAAATTACCTTATATCGCTTCCAATGCTGGCGGTGGCGCATTCTTTCTTTTGTTTACAGCACTTACTTTTTTAGTAGTTCTACCTATTTTGATTGGGGAATTTATCGTGGGTCGCAGCTCACAAAGCGATGCTATCCATTCCTATAAAGTCCTTGCCCCCGGTACGTACTGGAGCTGGCTCGGAAAAATGGGCGTTTTCGGTTCCATCTTAGTGCTTGCTTTTTACGCTGTAGTTGGCGGTTGGATACTTGGTTACATTGTCAAAGCAATTAGCGGCTCCGTCAGTCATGGGAATCAAGCGCAACTGGCTCTTCAATTCGATTTAGTAACAGCCAATACAGCCATCGCTATCGCAGGAACGGGTATTTTCCTTCTATTAAATGTACTCGTTGTAACACAAGGCATTCGTGCCGGCATCGAGCGCGTAAGTAAAATTATTCTTCCCGCGTTATTCATTCTTTTTATTATTCTAATTATTCGGTCCTTAACGCTGCCAAACGCACTAGCTGGCCTTCACTACTTCCTAAGCCCCGACTTCTCAAAAATTGATAGCAAGACTATCATTGTTATATTAGGTCAGGCCTTCTTTTCGCTGAGTGTCGGAATTTCGCTCATGGTGACTTACGGTTCTTACCTGAATCGCAAAACGAGCATTCCCGGTTCTTCGGCAGTTGTTGCCATTTTAAGTGTTATCATATCGCTTTTCGTCTGTCTCGCGATTTTTCCCGCGGTATTTTCGTTTGGCGTGGTGCCGAATATGGGGCCTGGTATCCTGTTCGTGATACTCCCCTCCATCTTTAACCAACTACCGTTTGGGACCTTTTTCTTCATCGTTTTCTTGATTCTGTTCTTTTTCGCAGCCCTATCATCAAGCTTTTCCTTACTTGAAACAGCAACAGCGCCGTTTATGAAGCGACTAGGAGGACGAAAATTAGGAACTTGGATCATGGGCGGCATTATCTTCTTGCTCACTATTCCAGCAGCGCTAAGCTTTGGCATTTGGAGCCACGTCACCATTTTTGGCTTGACGATATTCGCGGCCTCCGATTATTTAGCATCCAACATCATTCTACCACTGGGCGCCCTATTCACAGCGATTTTCGTCGGATGCCGCTTACCCCGCCAACTATTATGGGACGAATTTACAGCAAGCAGCCGATTTGGTAAAAAACTATTCTTTGTCTGGCTATTATTGCTAAAATACGTAGCACCACTCGCGATTATACTGGTATTCCTCTACGCGACTGGCATCATACCTTCCTAAAACAAAAAGCGTTCCAACAACGGAGCGCTTTTTGTACTCATATCTATATCCTAAGAGATTATTTGTCTCTCAGCCGGGCGACAAACGCTCAGCTTCGTCGTTAAAGCCTGCGCTTCAGTGCTCTCGTACAAATCGTACGCTCCGCTCCGCTCCGATGCTAGCCTTTGCCTAGAATCTAAGCATTTGTCGCCCAGCTGAGGTTTGGAGGAACAGAAATAGTTTATGTTAAAACATCATTTTGCAACCTATCTATCCTTCATCCTATCAAATACTACTTCATACATATCATTTCCGTAGTTTAGTGAACGTTTGACGCGCGAAATCGTTGCTGTGCTGGCGCCGGTTTCTGCTTCAATAACATTATATGTCTTGCCATCGTGTAACATTCTAGCCACTTGGAACCGTTGCGACATCGATTGAATTTCGTTTACTGTGCATACATCATCAAAGAAAGCATAACATTCTTCTAAATTCTCCAGCGCTAAGATCCCTTTAAAAAACGTATCTAGACCTTCACCACGCAGTTTTTCTATTTGCATGCGTATACCTCCATTTTACTCAGACTCTTCTTTACCATTTTAACGTACTAGTGTGAATAACACAACAAGAAGGTTCAAAAAAACGGACGAACATGCTATACTATTCCTATAAAAGGGAGGTCTCAACATGAAAGCAAAAATTATCTTATTTTTCTCACTCTTATTCGTAATTATGGTAACATTTCATCTCCCAGTCTCGGCGGATCGTTCTTTTACCATACCAAAATATGAAAACTATGTCCAGATTCAACAAAACGGTACGGCACGGATTACCGAAAATGTTCGCTACGATTTCGATGGCGCATTTAATGGGGCCACGATGGATATCGATACATCCGGACTTCCACAGATTACAGACCTGCAAGTAGCTGTCGACGGTCAACCATTTGTTAGCAGTAACTCCGAACAAAACGGTACGTTTAAAGCGAATTATGTTGGCGATACGTTGAAAATTCGCGTTTACTCCCCAACCGATACGGCAAAAAAAGATTTCACCTACACGTATACACTAAAAAACGCGATTATCAACTACAATGACACCGCTGAATTCAATCGCAAACTGGTCGGCAAGAATTGGCAAGAAACGCTAGATCATGTCGCTATCACTATTATGCTTCCAAAAGCAACGCAAAATGGCGAACTTCAAGCCTGGGCACATGGACCGCTGGACGGAACGGTTTTGCTGCAAGATAATAAAACCGTGAAACTAACCGCTGATAACGTCAAAGCTGGGCAATTTGTTGAAGCGCACGTTATTTTTCCGAAGAATATCGTACCGTTCAATCAAAATATCCAAGCCGTCGATAAAAAAGCGGCCATTCAAGCACAAGAAGCCAAACTCGCCGATCAAGCCAATTTTAAGCGAACGCTCGCAAAAACCGTTTTTTATGGTGGCAGTTTGCTTATTTTATTCCTCGTTCTCATTACGATTAGTATCACATATATCAAATATACGAAATCCAAAGTTGCCCTTTTTAAAGATAAGTATTTCCATGATATCCCGCTCGATATGTCGCCTGCCGTTATGAATAAACTCATTTTCGCGCAGACCGGAGCCAATGATATCGTTGCAACCATCATGGATTTAGTCCGCAAAAGACAGCTCACGATTGAAGAACTTCCACACCCATCCGGCAACAAGAAAAAGGCAACCTATACAATCACAAAATTGCCAGTTCCCTCTCCAATCGAGCTGTTATCACATGAAACCCGACTTATCACATGGCTCATCGATAAAATTGGCGATGGCGAAAAAGTCACACTAAAAGAAATCAACGCCTACGCGAAGAAGAATACGACGACTTTCCGAACCGCTTTTACAAATTGGAAAAACAGCGTGGGTACCGAAGCGAAAAAATACGATTACTTTGACAAAGAAGCCAGCTCTAAAGCAACAAAACTGTTGGTTGCTGCTCTGACGGCTAGTATTTTGATCGGTATCGGGATTATTATTTTTAGCATTTTTGCGAGTATTTTCTCCCTATTTGCTTGTATTGTTAGCATTCTCGCTTTCGTGATTCTGATTGTTTTCTGGATTACTCAGTTTCCTGTAAAAAACCAAGAAGGTACGGAAGAATTTGCGAAATGGCATGCTTTTAAGCGCTATATTAAAGACGTTGGAAATATGGATATCGCAGACGTTGGATCTATCGCGATTTGGGATCATTACCTCTCCTACTCCATTTCACTCGGTCTGACGAAAGAAGTCCTAAAAGCAGCATCGATTCACTTCTCACCAGAACAAGTGCAGCAGCATTCCGGTTTGCTTTACTACTATTATGGTGGCGCCATGCTTGGCAGTGCGAATCACGCAAACATGGACACAGCCTTTGCCGAAAGCTTCCAGAGTTCCTTCGAAAGCTCGTTCAGCGGCGCCTTAGCAAGCAGCGCATCATCTGGCAGCGGTGGCGGCGGTGGATTCAGCGGCGGCTCCAGCGGTGGAGGCGGCGGCGGTTCAGGCGGCGGTGCCTTTTAACCCAATCAAAAAACGTGCGGTACATCTCAAAAAATTTTGAGGTATACTGCACGTTTTTCTTATTTCACAGCCTTCGTTCCAATATCCATCCGATAAAAGAAATCTGGGTTATCAAGCTTTTTCATTTCTTTATACAGCTGCGTTTGGGCCTCTGTCATCGATTCCGCCGTCGCCGATACGAGCAACACGCGGCCACCATTGGATACGAAAACATCGCCATCTTCTGCGCGCTTCGTTCCCGCATGGAAAACCTCAGCCTCTATGTCATCAAGTCCAGTAATCACATTGCCTTTCGCGTAGTCCTCGGGATACCCCGCACTCGCCAAAACAACGCCAAGTGTGACGCCTTCTGTTTCCCATTCCAACAACGGCTCTCGGTCATGCAACAACGCATCAATCACCTTCGCAAAATCTGATTTCAATCGCGGCAACACCACCTGCGTCTCTGGATCTCCGAATCGCGCGTTAAATTCAATCACTTTTGGGCCATCTTCGGTCACAATCAAGCCTGCGTACAAAATGCCAGAAAACGAACGGTCCTCTGCAACCATCCCTTTTGCCGCTGGAAATAAAATTTTCTGAATCGCTTCATCAACCACGGTCTGCGATATGTGTGGTACAGGCGAATACGCGCCCATTCCACCCGTGTTTGGCCCTTTATCGCCCTCGTATGCCCGTTTATGATCTTGCGCTATCGCCATTGGATACACTTTTTCACCGCGTACGAAAGCCATCAACGAGAATTCCTCGCCTGCTAAAAAGTCCTCAATCACCACTTTCGCCGACGCTTCTCCAAACTTACTATCCAACATCATATCCTTCAAAGCAAGTACGGCCTCTTCCATATCAAAAGCGACCACGACACCTTTTCCAGCCGCCAAACCATCCGCTTTAATCACAATCGGCACGCCTTTTTCCTGCAAGTAAAGATAGGCTTTCTCATAATCCGTAAACGACTCCGAATCAGCCGTAGGAATCGCATATTTTTTCATGAACTGTTTTGCAAAATCTTTACTTCCCTCAATCAAAGCCGCCTTTTTCGACGGTCCGAATGCTTTTATTCCCGCTTGTTCAAAATCATCGACCAAACCGTTTAGTAGCGGCACTTCTGGACCGACAATGACCCAATCGATCATCTTCTCCTTCGCAAAGGCAATCAAAGCCGCCGCATCTGTCTCCGAAATAGCATATGTTTTGATACCATCGCCTAGCATTCCATCATTTCCAGGCGCGCAAAATACCGTTTCCACGTCGTTACTCTCCAGCAATTTCTTACTGATCGCATGCTCACGACCACCGCTTCCGACAACTAAAATTTTCATCGCACTAACCACGCTCCTTTAATGTTTGAAATGGCGGACATGAGTGAGAACCATTGCAATACCATACTTATTCGCCATCGCAATCGAATCTTTATCCTTGATCGAACCACCTGGTTGGATAATCGCTTTGATGCCAGCCTTAGCCGCAGCCTCCACCGTATCGTCCATCGGGAAAAAGGCATCTGAAGCCAGAACCGCGCCCTCCGCCTTGTCTCCTGCTTGATTCAAGGCAATTAGTGCCGAACCAATCCGATTCATCTGTCCTGCACCAATCCCTAATGTTTGTGCAGCATTCCCGACAACAATCGCGTTCGACTTCACGTGCTTCACAATTTTCCACTGGGCGACGAGCGCTTTCCACTCACTTTCTGATGGTTGCGCATCCGTCACGACTTCATATGTCGCCACATCTTCTGCCACCGCATCGCCATCTTGCAACAATAGACCGCCAATCACCGACGTTTTTTCAACCGCATTCACTGGTCCCGCAAAAGGAACCGTCAACAAGCGAATATTCTTCTTCTCGGATAAAATCGCGAACGCTTCCTCCGAAAAACTAGGCGCAATAATAATCTCTAGGAAAATCTGACTCATATGTTTTGCCGTCGCTGCATCGACCTCCCGATTAATCGCCACAATGCCACCAAAAATCGAAGTCTCATCTGCTTCATAGGCTTTCAAATACGCTTCTTCTGGCGTAGCACCAACACCGACACCACACGGATTCATATGTTTCACAGCGACCGCGACAGGTTCTGTAAATTCAGACGCAATCCGAAGCGCCGCGTCCGTATCACGAATATTATTATACGATAACTCCTTACCGTGCAGTTGTTTCGCCTCACTAATCGAATTTTGCGTGCCAAGCGGTTCTGTATAAAAAGCCGCCTGCTGATGTGGATTCTCACCGTAACGCAGATCTTGTTTTTTGTTATACGTCAATGTTAATTTTTCAGGGAATTCCTCGCCAACAATCTCCGTTAAATAGCCCGCAATCAAGGCATCGTAAGCCGCCGTATGTCGGAAAACCTTCGCCGCTAAACGCTGATTCGTTTCAAAAGTGACCGCGCCATGATCGCCCAATTCCGCTAAAACAGGCGCATAATCCGCGCTATCAACAACGACCGTCACCGCCGCATAATTTTTCGCAGCTGAGCGCAACATCGAAGGACCGCCGATATCGATATTTTCAATCGCCTCACCAAGCTTCACGCCAGGTTTCGCAATCGTTTCTTGGAACGGATAAAGGTTCACACAAACGAGATCAATTTTAGCAATATCATGCGCTTCAATTGCCGCCATGTGCGCCGCATCATCACGACGAGCAAGCAACCCACCATGAATCGCCGGATGCAGCGTCTTCACACGACCATCCAACATCTCCGGAAAATCAGTCACTTCCTCAATCCCAATCACTGGAACCGCGCTATCCTCGAGCGCCTTCTTCGTTCCACCCGTTGAAATAACCTCAAACCCAAGCTCCACAAGCGATTTCGCGAACTCCACGACACCCGTTTTATCTGACACACTAATTAACGCTCTTTTCATGATTGTCCCCCTATTATTTTTTTGACAACTTCTGGATAAAATGCATGCTCTACTTTATGTATTCTCGTCGTGAGCGAATCGATCGTATCCTCTGGCAAAATGGCAACCGACTGCTGCGCGATAATCGGTCCCGTGTCCATTCCTGCATCGACAAAATGCGCCGTGACACCCGTTTCGGCCACGCCCGCAGCGACTGCCTGACCAATCGCATCTTTGCCAGGAAAAGTCGGGAGTAACGACGGATGCAAATTAACAATCTTGTTTTCATACGCTTCCAGTAATGTTGGTCCAATCAAACGCATATATCCCGCCAAAACGAGAAATTCTACCCCTGATTCCTGCAATTTAACCACGATTTCCCGCTCAAAAGCCGCTTTATCCGCGAAAGCCTTCGGAGCAAAGACAAACACTGGAATTCCAGCTGCCTCTGCCCGTTCCAACACAAACGCGCCTGGTTTATCACAAACAAGCAACGCCACCGATTCCTTAATCGCCGCATCGTCCACAAGCGCCTGAAAATTACTACCCGATCCCGACGCAAAAATCGCTATTTTCATCTTAGTTGCCTCCTGTAAACACGACTTGCGCGCCATCTTCTTTCGGCGTCACTTTTCCGATCGTATACGCTTTTTCACCTTGCTCTGCTAAAATGGCAAGCGTCTGTTCCGCATCTTCCGCCGCAACGACAAGCACCATGCCAATTCCCATATTAAAAATGCCATACATCTCGTCCGCATCAATCTTACCATAGCTTTGCAGCACATCAAAAATCGGCAAAACAGGCCAAGCATCACGCGTAATCGACACCGCCAAATCCTCCGGCAATACCCGTGGCAAATTCTCGATAAAACCGCCACCCGTCACGTGCGAAATCCCGTGCACCGTTACATTTTTAATCACTTCCAAAACAGGCTTCACATAAATCCGCGTCGGCGTCAGCAACTCATCCGCAAGCGTCTTGCCCCCAAGCTCCGACAAAACCGCATCCAGCGCAAAGTCATGCTCCTTAAAGAAAATTTTGCGTACCAACGAGTATCCATTACTATGAATGCCACTCGAAGGAAGACCAATCAAGACATCGCCGGCCGCAACCCGCTCGCCCGTAATCACGTCCGCCTTCTCGACCGCACCAACCGTAAAGCCAGCCAAGTCATAATCATCCGCACCATACATGTCCGGCATCTCCGCCGTCTCACCGCCAACAAGCGCGCACCCAGCCAGCTCGCAGCCATCCGCAACACCCTTGACAATCTGCTCCATCTTGCCCGGAATCGTTTTCCCCGTCGCAATATAATCCAAGAAGAACAGCGGTTCCGCGCCCTGCGCCAAGATATCATTCACACACATCGCGACACAGTCCACACCGATCGTATCGTGCTTATCCGCCTCAATCGCAAGCAGCAACTTCGTACCAACGCCATCCGTCCCCGAAACAAGCACAGGTTCACGCAAGCCAAGCCCGCTAAGATCAAACATCCCGCCAAACGAACCAATCGCGCCCATCACACCGTTACGCTTCGTGCGAGCCACATGCTTTTGAATCCGCTCCACAACCTCATAACCCGCCTCTACATCAACGCCAGCCTTACTATACGCATTCTCTGCCATTTGCAAAATTCCCCTCTCAACGTGACTCGGCTTCTAAACTCGCCAAATATTCTTTTTCATAATCAAATAATTCCGTCGGGTAATCCCCGTTAAAATACGCCATACAAAGTCCGCCATAAGGCTCATCCGGATACGGCTTACCAACCGCTTCCACGAGTCCATCCTCCGACAAATACGTTAGCGAATCCGCACCGATAATCCGGCAAATCTCATCCACCGAATAATTCGCCGCAATCAACTCACCCCGCGTCTGAATATCAATCCCATAAAAACACGGAAAAGCAAGCGGAGGGGACGCAATTCGAACATGGACCTCGGCCGCGCCAGCATCACGCAAAAGTTGCACAATCCGGCGACTCGTCGTCCCGCGAACAATCGAATCATCAATCATGACCACCCGTTTGCCCTCAACGACACCACGTACCGCCGACAATTTCATTTTCACGCCCTGTTCCCGCAATTCCTGCGAAGGCGCAATAAACGTCCGCGCCACATAACGATTCTTAATCAAGCCCAGCTCATACGGAATGCCCGTTTCCTCCGCATAACCAATCGCCGCCGAAATACTCGAATCAGGAACCCCCGTCACCACATCCGCTTCAACAAAAGCCTCCTGCGCCAACCGTTTCCCCATCCGTTTTCGCGCCGAATGGACATTAATTCCCGCAATATTCGAGTCAGGACGCGCAAAGTAAATATACTCCATACTACAAATCGAATGCTTCACGTTTTCCGTAAACTTCTCAATATGCAAGCCATCATCATCAATAATAATCAGCTCACCCGGCTCCACGTCACGCACAAACTTCGCGCCAACCGTATCAAACGCACACGTCTCCGAAGCAATCACATACGAATCACCAATTTTTCCAATCGAAAGCGGCCTAAAACCATTCGGATCAAGCGCTGCAATCAACTCATTCTCCGTCAAAAGCATGTACGCAAAACCGCCCTGCACCTTGTTCAGCGCCACCTTCAAATCCTCCACGAACGATCCCGTTTGGCTACGCTTCAACAAATGCGCCAAAACCTCCGTATCCGAACTCGTCTGGAAAATCGCGCCTTCCTCTTCCAACTCATGGCGAAGCGTCTGCGCATTAATCAAATTCCCATTATGAGCAAGCGCCAGACTCGAATTTTGAAAGTGGAATAAAAATGGTTGGACATTGCTCAAACTCTTGCCACCAGCCGTCGCATAACGCACATGCCCGATCGCCGACTTCCCAACAAGTTCATCCAGTTCCCCGTGCTTAAACACATCCGCAAGCAGGCCTAAGTTACGATGCCCTTTTAGCGTCACACCATCCGTCGACACAATCCCAGCGCCCTCTTGCCCACGATGCTGTAAACTATGCAAACCATAATACGTAATCTGCGCCGCACTCGGATGATTCCAAATCCCGAAAATACCACATTCCTCGTTCAATCCTCTTATTTCAGTAGACATGGAATAGCCCCTTCCCAAACTTGTTTTAACTCACTAAGTTCGGCTGTAATTGCTGATTTTTCCGTTTGCACCACCAATTGCGGCACCTCTGTGACCTCGCCTAAACGCACCACTTTTTCCGTTTCAAACAACTGCTCGAATTTCGCAGCATCATCCGCTTTCACCGATACCAAGAAACGCGATTGCGATTCACTAAACAGCCATTCCTCCGCAAAAGGTACCTTAATCGCCGCGCCCAAATCGTTCGCAAAACCTGCCTCAGCAAGCGCTATCGCCAAGCCGCCTTCCGCCAAATCATGCGCCGAAGCAACAAGACCTTCACGAATCGCCGTCAACAAGAACTGTTGGTAACGCTTCTCTACCTGCAAATCAAGCTCAGGCGCGCGTCCACTAATTTTGCCTTGCTCCAATTTTTGCAATTCAGAACCGCTAAATTCCGGTTTCGTTTCACCAATCAAATAAACCACATCGCCGGCCGCTTTAAAACCTTGCGTCGTAATATGCGCCACATCCTCGACTAAACCAACCATTCCAATCACCGGCGTCGGATAAATACCTTCACCATCCGTCTCATTATACATCGAAACATTCCCCGAAATGACTGGCGTATCAAGCTCTAGACAAGCCGCACTAATCCCGTCCGCCGCCTTCTCAATCTCCCAGAAAATCTCTGGTTTCTCCGGATTCCCAAAATTAAGACCATCCGTAATCGCCAGCGGTTTCGCGCCCGAACAAACAATATTCCGTGCCGCTTCCGCAACTGCAATCTGGCCACCTTTTTCAGGATCCAAATACAAGTAACGTGAATTACAATCCGTCGTCATCGCAATCGCCTTATTCGTGCCACGAACCCGTAAAACAGCAGCATCCGAACCAGGCGCAACCGCCGTATTCGTCCGAACTTGATAATCAAACTGCTCATAAATGTGACGCTTACTCGCAATCGTTGGCTGTCCAAGTAACGCTTTCCAAGTCGCCACAACATCCGTCACAACCGGCGCAAAAGCTTCTTCCGCTTGGAAATCACGATAACGCTGCGGTTCCGATGAAGGCTTGTGATACACAGGTGCATCCTCAGCAAGCGCGTCAACCGGCACATTCGCCACAACTTCCCCATGATGCACAATTTTATACATCTTATCATCCGTCACCGTTCCAATCGTCACAGCCTCCAAGCCATAACGCTCAAACAACGCCTTAATTTCCGCCTCATGTCCTTTTTTCACACATAAAAGCATCCGTTCCTGCGACTCCGAAAGCAACATTTCATACGCCGACATATGCGTTTCCCGTTGTGGCACGTCATCCATAATGAGCTCCAAGCCCGATCCAGCCTTCGATGCCATCTCCGAACTCGAGCTCACCAAGCCTGCCGCTCCCATATCCTGAATCCCAATCAAGATATCCGAATGATCACGAATCAAGTCCAAGCACGCCTCCAGCAACAATTTCTCCATAAACGGATCGCCTACCTGAACCGCCGAACGCTGCTGCTCGCCCTCTTCACTGAATTCCACCGAGGCAAAAGTAGCCCCATGAATCCCGTCGCGCCCAGTTTTCGCGCCAACGTACATCACCGGATTACCGACACCGACCGCCTGGCCTTTTTGAATATCCTCTTTTGCAATCAAGCCAACACACATCGCGTTAACCAGCGGATTCTTCGCATAACACGGATCAAACTGCACCTCGCCGCCAACCGTCGGAATCCCAATTGAATTCCCGTAACCAGCAATCCCAGCCACGACCTCATTCACCAAATATTTCGTATGCGGGTTATCAATCTCGCCAAAACGAAGCGAATTCAACATCGCAATCGGACGCGCGCCCATCGAGAACACATCGCGAATAATCCCACCAACACCAGTCGCAGCGCCTTGATACGGCTCCACGTAAGACGGATGATTATGACTCTCCACTTTAAAAGCAACGCCAAGTCCATCACCAATATCCACAATCCCAGCACCCTCACCAGGACCTTGCAACACTTGCGGACCCTCCGTCGGGAACTTGCGCAACACCGGTTTGGAATTTTTATAACTACAATGTTCCGACCACATTACCGAAAACAAACCCGTCTCCGTATAATTCGGTTTTCTCTTCAAAATATCACAAACAAGACCATACTCACTCTCACTGAGCCCCATCGTCTCATAAATTTTCTGTTCCTCAATTTGCGCCGCTGACGGTTCCTGATTCACATTAAGCATGTACTTGTTCCTCCTTCCAAGCCTTCAACATCGATTTAAAAACGCCAAGTCCAGCCGTTCCGCCAACAACGTCCTCCACAGCACGCTCCGGATGTGGCATCATACCTAGTACATTCCCAGCCTTATTCGTAATCCCAGCAATATTCGCAATACTTCCATTAGGGTTTTCCGACGCATACGTGAACACAATTTGTCCATTCGCCCGCAATTCCGCAAGCGTCGCATCATCACAATAATAATTCCCCTCACCATGCGCCACAGGAATCCGAATCTCTTCCCCAGCCGCGTATTCCGACGTAAACATCGTCTCCGCATTCTCCACACGCAAACTCACCGTTTTACAAACAAAATGAAGATTATTATTTCGAATCAAAGCCCCAGGAAGAAGCCCACTCTCCGCCAAAATCTGAAAACCATTACAAACACCAAGCACCGGCTTACCAGTCTCCGCAAACCGCACCACTTCCGGCATAATGTTCGCAAATTTTGCAATCGCACCCGTCCGCAAGTAATCCCCATACGAGAATCCACCTGGAAGAAGCACCGCATCAAAACCGCCTAAACTCGTTTCGGCATGCCACACATATTCCGCCTCTTCACCGAGCGCATCTTCTATCGCATGCAACATATCTAAATCACAATTCGAACCTGGAAATTGAATGACCGCAAATTTCATGCTTATGCCTCCTCGATTTCATAACGATAATCTTCCATCACTGGGTTTGTCAGCAACTTATCACACATTTCATCCAAGACCGCATGAATGTCACGATCCGATTTTGCCACTTGAAGCTCCATGTATTTCCCAATCCGTACATCCTCAACCTCGCCATAATTCAAACTCTTCAGCGACCCCATCACAGCAGTCCCCTGAGGATCCAACACACTTTTCTTCAACGTCACAAACACCTTCACATTATACATTCAAACAACCTCCTTTAATCTTTTCAAAACTTCCTCATAAACCGCAGTTAAATTCCCAATATTCCGACGAAAGACATCCTTATCCAGCTTGGCATTCGTATCCCGATCCCATAATCGGCACGTATCCGGCGAAATCTCATCCGCAAGCAAAACTTCCCCATTCTCATCACGCCCAAATTCCAATTTGAAATCAATCAGCGTAATATTCATTTTTGCAAATAATTCACATAACGCCACATTCACATCAAGCGCGGCCTGCTTCAAAATCACAATCTCATCCTCCGTCGCCGCCTCCAAATAAAGCACATGCGCGTCATTAATAAACGGATCATTAAGCGCATCATCCTTATAATAAAACTCCACAATCGGCTGTTTTGTCGGCGTTCCCTCAGGCACACCAAGACGTTTTGCAAGACTGCCCGCAATCACATTTCGCACGACAACCTCCAGCGGAATAATCGCAACCGAGCGCACCAACTGCTCCGTATCCGACAACTGCTCCACAAAATGACTCTTTATCCCCGCATCACGCAAATATGTAAAAATCCGCGACGTAATCTCATTGTTCAAACGACCCTTGCTCGCAAAACTCTCCTTACGCTCCCCGTTCAGCGCCGTTGCATCATCCTTATACGCCACGCGCAACACGCCATCCTGATCCGTACTAAACAACCGTTTCGCCTTACCCTCATACAATAAATTCGCCACTATGAAAAGTCTCCTTTAAAATCAGAATTTTGACCCGAATCAAGCATGAAAAACCATGAAGACACCATAACCCTCCATAGTTTTTCATGATGCCATCCTTAAAGTCCCAAACGTTTAAAAATCATATCCACTTGTTTCAAATGATAATTATAATCAAAACAGCCATCAATCTCATCCTGAGAAAGTAAATCCGTAATCTTAGGTTCCGCCTCAACCAGCGTCTTAAACGGTACTTGCGTTTCCCAAGCTTCCATCGCTTTAGGTTGCACCGTATCATACGCTTCCTCACGAGCCATCCCCTTATCAATCAACGTCAACAACACACGCTGCGAATAAATCAGACCAAGCGTCCGATCCATATTCCGCTTCATGTTCTCCGGGAACACCGTCAAATTCTTCACGATATTACCAAAACGATTCAAAATATAATCAAGCAAAATCGTCGCATCCGGTAAAATAATCCGTTCCGCAGAAGAATGCGAAATATCACGCTCATGCCACAGCGGCACGTTCTCATACGCCGTCACCATATGCCCACGAATCACACGTGCTAAGCCCGTCACATTCTCCGAACCAATTGGATTACGCTTATGCGGCATCGCAGAAGACCCCTTTTGCCCCTTCGCAAAAAACTCTTCCACTTCACGAACCTCACTCTTTTGAAGCGCGCGAACCTCCACAGCAAATTTTTCCACAGAAGTCGCAATCAAAGCAAGCGTCGCCATATAATCCGCATGACGATCCCGTTGCAACGTCTGCGTCGAAATCGGAGCCGGCGTCGTACCCAGCTTCTCACAAACATACTCCTCCACAAAAGGATCAATGTTCGCATACGTCCCAACAGCCCCAGAAATCTTCCCGAATTCCACGCCATCCGCAGCACGATTAAACCGCTCCAAATTCCGTTTCATTTCCTCATGCCAAAGCGCCAATTTCAAGCCAAACGTCGTCGGTTCCGCGTGCACACCATGCGTACGCCCCATACAAACCGTATCCTTATACTCCTTCGCCTTGTTCGCCAAAATCTCGATAAAGCGTTCCAAATCCGCACGCAAAATCTCATTCGCCTGTTTCAAAATATACGAATTAGCCGTATCCACAACATCCGTCGACGTCAAACCATAATGCACCCACTTACGCTCATCACCAAGCGATTCCGACACACTTCTCGTAAACGCCACCACATCATGACGCGTCTCAAGCTCAATCTCCTGAATCCGCGCCACATCAAACGTCGCATTTTCACGAATCTTCGCTACATCCTCTTTCGGAATCTCACCAAGCTCCGCCCAAGCCTCACAAGCTAAAATCTCAACTTCCAACCACGCCTGAAAACGATTTTGCTCCGTCCAAATATTACCCATTTCTTCTCTCGTATAACGTTCAATCATCGTTCCTCAAATCCCCCAATTAACTCCAAATTTGCATTGCACGTAATTTCTCTATCTCCACAAGCGGATTATCACTGAGCACCGTTATATGCCCCATTTTGCGATCAATCTTCGCCTCTTGTTTCCCATAATAATGAACAAACCATTCCGGATGCGCATCCAATACATCATTCACACCATCCACATGTTGCCCCAAAATATTCACCATCATCGCCGGGCGCAACAACTCCACCTCAAGCAGCGGCAAACCAGCAATCGCTCGAATATGCTGCGTAAACTGCGAAATATTACAAGCCTCAATCGAAAAATGTCCCGAGTTATGCGGTCTAGGCGCCAACTCATTCACGTAAATCGCTCCAGAACTCGTCACAAACATCTCCACCGCCAAAACACCTTCCAAATGAAGATACTCCGCCAGTTTGACCGCAATAGCCTCCGCCTCATGAACTGACTCCGCGTCAAGCGTCGCCGGCACAATTGTCGTATGCAATATATTATTCTTATGATCATTCTCAGCCACAGGAAAAGTCTCCACCTGCCCAGCCGCATTACGCGCCACAATCACAGAAACCTCACGCTCATACGGAATCCAAGCCTCCAGCACACACGTCCCAAAACGCAATAATCCAAGCGCCTTATCAATGTCATCCTCATTCTGAATCACATACTGCCCTTTACCATCATAACCACCCTGCGTCGTTTTAAGCACCGCCGGATAGCCCAAACTACTAATATGCTGAACAATATCATCCTTATCCACAATCACCGCATAAGGCGCCAAATTAATATTAATCGACTCCAAATACGCTTTTTCTAAAATACGATCCTGCGTAATCGACAATAACTCCGAACCCTGCGGAACACGAACAATGTCCTCAATCGAACGAATCGCGTCATTATCCACATTTTCAAATTCATATGTCACAACATCACTTTTTTCAGCCAATTCTTTCAAAGCCGCAAGATCCGTATAATTCGCAACAATCTGCTCATCCGCCACTTGCCCACACGGAGCATCCACAGTCGGATCAAGTACAATTACTCGGAATCCCATCGCCTTCGAAGCCAAAGCCATCATTCTGCCTAACTGCCCACCTCCGATAATTCCAATCGTGCTGTTTGGTAATAAATACGTTTTACTCAAGAGAATCACTACTTTCTAGAACATTTTCCTCTAGTGTATCACGTCTATTTTCCAAACGGCTAGCAATTACCTCATTTTCGACCGATAAAATTTGCGCAGCGAGCAATCCAGCATTTACCGCACCCGCCTCACCTATTGCGACAGTAGCGACTGGAACCCCTCCAGGCATCTGCACAATCGATAATAAAGAATCCAGTCCATTTAACGCTTTTGACTTCATAGGAACACCAATAACAGGTAAAGTCGTCTTCGCAGCAACCATACCTGGCAAATGAGCGGCCCCTCCAGCCCCAGCAATAATAACCTTAATCCCGCGACTTCTCGCATTTTCCGCATATGTAAACATCAAATCCGGTGTGCGGTGTGCAGAAACAACCTTCTTCTCATAAGCTATTTCTAGTTCTTCCAATACCTCACATGCCTTCCTCATCGTCTCCCAATCAGAAGTACTTCCCATAATGACACCAACTTGTGCACACATTCAATGTTCAACTCCTCAACATTCTTATTTTATCCAACACTATTTGACCTCTTCATTCTAACAATACCTGTCAGCAAAGTCAACCATAAAATCGAACAATAAAAAGAAAGTATATTTTAATGTTCGTGTTTAGTCCTGTTTTTAACAAAAAAAAGAAACTCTCCATAGAAAGTCACTTTTTCTTAACCCCACCACGAACCTGCTTAACCCAAAAGCCACCATAAATCTGCTTAGGTTCCGACGATACAATAAAAGCCTTATCATCAATCGCAATAATGCGCTGATACAACTTATTCTCATTTTTACGAGGCGTCAAGATTTCCAACATCATCCGTTCTCCATCACGCCCACTAGCGATCCAGCTAGTAACCCCATAACCAGCGTTCCTAATCTGATTAGCCAAATCCAAGTTATAGTCCTTCGTAATCACATTAACCGTAATATACCCCAAAGCAAGCCGCTCCTCAATCTTCATGCCCACAACAATACCAACACCAAAACCAAGCGCATACGCCGCAATGTTAGCAATATCATTCAAGTTACTCATAACCATTCCAAGAGCAACAATATAGACCACAATCTCGAATACACTCACGATAGCCGCACGATAACGATACCCTTTCATCGTCATCAACAACCTCACCGTATTCAACGACACATACAAAATATTAATAATAAAAATTGTGAGCACCATTCCAACAGCATCTCCCACATTAATTCCCCCTTATGCACAGCTCTTACTTATATTTTTCACTAATTACAATATCTCAAACCTAATCCTATCTTAAAATCACATAAGTATCAATACTAAATCTCAATTAAATCTTCTCATCATTAAAAAATAATTATTAGAGACAAATAAAAAAGCACTCAACAAAAAGTGAGTACTTCTTATACATTGCCCGGCGACGACCTACTCTCACAGGGGGAAGCCCCCTACTACCATCGGCGCTGAAAAGCTTAACTTCCGT
>NZ_JNFB01000009.1 GCF_000766145.1 Paenilisteria newyorkensis
TTCGGCGTGTTTTTCGTTTGGAATGTTTTATTCCCTGGATCGACGCGTTCTGGTGAGAAGCAAAGGAAAAAGTCTTCCCCAACGCGATAGCCCAGTGCTTCAATTTCTGCTTGGATAAGTTCCTCTGTCGTACCTGGATACGTCGTGCTTTCCAGCGTAATCAGCATACCTGGTTTCATATATCGTTTAATTTCAGTAACTGCTGCAATAATGTAGGACATGTCCGGTTCTTGCGACTTCGTAAGCGGTGTTGGAACACAGATACAAACCGCGTCCACCTCACTTAACTTTGAAAAATCAGTCGTTGGCGTAAAATGAGCGCTTTGAACAACAGTTGCCAGTTTTTGATTTGTGATGTCGATAATATAGGAATCGCCTTGCATAAGCTGATTTACCTTGCCCGCATGGATATCAAAACCGATGACATTATATCCCGCTTCAGCAAATTCAATTGCCAAGGGTAACCCGACGTAACCAAGTCCAATGACCCCGACCGTACCATTTTTCGTATTTATTTTTTCTTGCATTGTTTCATAATACATAATTAGACCTCCATTGGAATCTGAACTTCATTTCGATTGGTTATTTTTAAAAGTTCTACTGTCAATGCTTCTTTTGACAGCATTTCATAATTTATGAGTAGATAATCAATCTGGCATTCTGGGGCTACAATGGCTTTACCGATAAACATTTCTTCCGTTTCTTCCATCTGAATGCGTTCATCGACTTCAAGCAAGCCTTCATGAAGCTTTTCACCGTCGCGAATTCCTGTATATTGAATCGCTATATTTTGTTTTCCAGACATCGTGATTAGTCGCTTGGCAATATCTTTGATTTTAACGGCATCTCCCATGTTGAGAACAAAAATATCGCCACCGGTTGTCATCGTTCCTGCTTTTACAACCAGACTTGCTGCCTCTTCAATCGTCATGAAGTAACGTGTCATCTCAGAATCGGTTAATGTGAGCGGCCCACCTTGGTCAATTTGTTTCAAGAACAGCGGGACAACACTGCCACGACTTGCAAGTACATTACCGAATCGGACAGTCGTATAATTAGTTTCATATTTATGGTTTAAATGGGCGACAATCATTTCTGCAATCCGCTTGCTTGCCCCCATGACATTTTGTGGTTCAACAGCTTTATCCGTAGAAACAAGGACGAAGGTTTCGACGCCAACTTCACCGGCAACTTCGGCAACATTTTTAGTACCGATAATATTGTTTGCAACTGCGGAATGTGGATTGTTTTGCATAAGCGGAACGTGTTTGTGCGCCGCTGCATGGAATACGAAATCTGGTTGGATTTTTTCCATCAATCGACGAATTCCTTTTTTGTCTTGAATTTCTTGGATTTCAGCTGTAATTTTGATTGCTTGATTAGTCAGGTTCATCAGCTCATGTTGAATCATGTAAATGCTGTTTTCACCATGACCAACTAAAATTATTTCAGCTGGATGTAACGCATAAACTTGCCGACAAATTTCTGATCCAATGGACCCACCAGCACCTGTGATAAGCACTTTTTTCAGATGTATTTGTGTATGAATATCTTCGGAAAATGTAGTTCTTATCCTGCGTTGTAAAAGTGCCTCGGCAAAAACATCACTCTGTGGTACGCTCGTTTGTTTCTTCAAGTAAAAAGTCTCCTTTTCCAACTTATTTATTATAATAGTAATACTTGTTACTCCTATCTTGCTTTGTTTTATTCAAAATGATTCCTAAAATTGGTGTATGTGTACTTTTTAATATAGTTAATGCTTTATGAAATTTTTGTTTTGGTGTTTTATTCTCTTCGGCAATCATAATGATGCCATCGATTTCTTGTGCTACAATCGTTGTATCGGCAACGATGACTGGTGGTGCGTCTACTAAAATATAGTCATACTGTTTTTTGACAGTCTCGAATACTTTTGCTAACGCTGGTTTAGAAAGGAGTTCAGATGGGTTATGTGGACTTTGACCTGCCGGAATGATATCAACATTTACTAGTCTCGTGTTTTGAATAACAGCTTCGAGGGAGACCCTTTCTTCTAACACGTCGGTTAACCCTACCGAATTGTCCGCACCTAAAATATAGTGTTGGGATGGTAATCGTAAATCTGCATCAATAATCAATACTTTTAAATCTTGTCGACCCATGACATCTGCTAGATTCGCAATGATGGTGGACTTGCCTTCTTGGGGTTTTGTAGATGTCACCATGATTGTTTTTAATGACCTTTTTTTACTAATGAATTCAATGTTCGTTCGAATCATCCGAAATTGTTCGGCGATTTTGGAACCTCTTTGATGCTTAATCAGTAGCTTTGAGCGCTCTTTTTGCACGTTGCTTCACCTTCTTCTTCCGTTCATTTTGAATCGAACCCATAATTGGAATATCTGTTATTGCTTCGATGTCCTTTTCAGATTTGATGGTTGTATTGAGAAGTTGGAGTAAGAAGGATAATAAGATTCCCATCACTAAACCTGCGAATGCACCTATTGCTAGGGCTGACTTTTTGTTTGGAGCGACCGGTGTCTTGTTGTCCTCGGCTTTCGCATCTGATAGGATGGTCACGTTTTGTTGATCTACGATATTCTTAATATCTTTTTGAAATACAGTCGTCACTTCATTAGCGATGAGTGCTGCCTCTTCGGGATCATCATCGGTTACTTTAATCGTAATGACTTGTGAATTGTTTACATTTTCAACGGTAATTTGTTGTTTTAGTTGCTTGACTGATTGTGGTAATTCTAAGTTATATTTCACTTGATCCAAAATACGATTGCTGGTTAGGACAACAGAATACGTATTAACAAACTGCTGATTTGATTGTACATCGGAGGCTGTCACTTGTTCTTCTTTTTGTTGATTTACGAGAACATCTGTAGACACTTGGTACGTCGGTGTAATAAAGTAAGAGGTATAAAGGGTCATCGCTATCATACCTGCCAAGCAAGTAACGGCAACGATGTACCAATATTTCCTTAAGAAGTGGCCGATATGATGGATATCCAGAGTTCTTTCCATTTAACTCGCATCCTTAATCTTTTTTATCGCCCATGTTGCTTTTGATTTTGTATCGGGGTTTTGGTAAATAACCGTTAGTGGTGCGACGCCTTTTAGGACAAAGAATGCATCGCCTTCTGCTTCTTCACCTGGTGCCAATGTTTTGCCTAAACTTGTTGATGGATACATTTCAAGTACCTTTCCATCGCTATTTTTGATGGTTAGTAACATAGAATCTAAAGGTTGTGGGTCAGCGCTGTTATTTTTTCCTTTAAAGTGTATTTTAATAATGGTATCATCTGTTTTCTTTGCTTTCTCCAGTTTGGCGGTTTCTATGATTGCAATTGTGACGCCATCCACTTTTTGTGTCATACTTCGTTTTCCAACTGTTTTTTCAGACTTCGGTGTGTTATCTTTTGAGTCGGTTACCGTATTTATGCAAGCACTCAGTGTGAAAGTTATAACGGTAAAAATGGCAATAATCGTTGCTTTTCTCATTCTGTTTGTAACCTCCATGTCAGTATTTATGAAAGGGAAACCCTTAACTGGCGTCTGCCAGTTAAGAGTTCAAAAATCTAATTATTTAGCGACAACTGTTACTGTTGTTCCGGTGTCTCCTGGAATTTGCGCCCCAAGATCGACTGTGACTGTATCGCCAGCTTTCAATTTACGAGATTGGCCTTTTTCATCTGTGAAGAAACGGCTGTAAATTTTGAATCTACCATTAGAACCGATACCACCAGCTGTAACTGTATCAATATTTGCTTGTGGTGTTACAGTACGTTGTGGTACGCCATTGATGGATAAGCGTAATACTTGCGTTCCTGTTGGTACTAAGCCAGTGACATAATCGGACTCTGCTTTGATTGTGTCAATAATTGGTTTAGCGGCTTGACTAACAGTTACAGATGTAGCTAAATTAGCTGGTGTTCTAATCCCGTAATCGACTGTTACAATATCACCTTGTTTCAGGCGTAAATTCGATACGTTACCATCAGTAACAAATCGACTATAGAATGAGAAGTTACCATCAGCATCTGGTGCTACTAAACGTTGTGGTACACCATTTACTATTAGACGTACAGATACTGTACCCGCTGGCGCTTTACCTGTAATCGCTTGTTGGAATGGTGCTACTCCATCTACAATCGGGGCTGTTGCAGGAATGTAGTTTCCTACTTTCACGGTAACAGATGGTCCCGTTTTTCCAGCGTTCTTTTGTTCAACTATGATGGTTGTATCTGCTTTTTGTGCTGGAATGTTGACAGAGTATTTGCCATCTGTGCCAACTACACCTGTATACGTTTCTGTTCCAATTTTAACTACTACTGTATATCCTGGCGTACCATTACCAGTAACTGCTGTGTCTTTATTGGTAACAGAATTTACTGTAGGTCGTACTATAACAGCATTTTTCGCTTCTAGTTGTTTTTTCGCTTCATCTAGATCTTTTTGTAGTTCTGCTTTTTTCATTGGGTCTGTTACTTTGTTGATTGCTTCTTGTGCTTTGTCGATTGCTTCTTGGTTTGTTGTGTCTTTGATTGTTCCGTCTACGTTACCATTGTTGAATAGATCTTTCACACTTGCTTCTGCTGCTTCTTGGCGTGCTTTTTCTGCCGCTGACGCTTCGTTTTTAGCTTCTAGTTGTTTTTTCGCTTCATCTAGGTCTTTTTGTAGTTCTGCTTTTTTCGTTGGGTCTGTTACTTTGTTGACTGCTTCTTGTGCTTTGTCGATCGCTTCTTGGTTTGTTGTGTCTTTGATTGTTCCGTCTACGTTACCATCGTTGAATAGATCTTTCACGTTTGCTTCTGCTGCTTCTTGGCGTACTTTTTCTGCTGCTGCATTATTGCGATCATTTAGTTGTTTTTGTGCTTCATCTAGATTTTTTTGTAAGTCTGCTTTTTTCGCTGGGTCTGTTACTTTGTTAATCGATTCTTGGGCCTTGTCGATTGTTGCTTGATCTGTTGTATCTTTGATTGTTCCTTCTACATCACCATTGTTGAATAGATCTTTCACGCTTGCTTCTGCTGCGGCTAGAAGTTCTTTTTCCTTATCAGCTAGAGTAGAATATGAGCCATAAGCAATTTCTCTTACTGTATTAGGGTTAAAGCTATTATTAAACGCTGCACTGTCAGAAGTTAAATTCGTTACACTAATCGCTGCTGGTGCAAAACCCGCTAGTGAAAACTCTGCTTTAGAGAATTGGTATTCGTTTGTTGGCTTTGAACCAGATTGTGTTGTTAAATTCCAAGTTGATAATCCAATTGTTGGTTGCAATACAACTTTACTTGCAACTTTTCCGCCTATAGCATTTCCAGAAGCAGAGACAATTCGGAAATTAGCGCCTGGTGCTGCAACTAATCCTTTATTGGAAAAAATAGCCGCCGCTTGTGTTATTGAGTGTGCTTGAATTGTTATATCTGCATTATCACGAATGTTTAAGTCACCATAAAATGCCGTATTGCTATTACCTGGTTTAGCTAAGATTAAAGTCTCGCTTTCTGGAAGTAAATCTAATGCTTTACTCGTTGCTTGACTGTAGTAAGCAGCTTCATCATAGTAAGCATATGCTGCATCTGAGATAAAGTTTGCTACACCTCCAAGTGTGACTGCTGCAACGGCGTATCTTGTACTAAAGAATGCATGTCCTGTCTTACTTTGAACTAGTAAGTTTGAACCTGCCTCTGTTGTAAAGGCTGACGCAGGATTACCAATCTTATTCTGCTCGATATAAATAGCAGATTTGGTACTAGAAATTTTAACATCTGCTCCTGATTTAACCGTTACATTAGAAGCATAAATCGCCTCAGATACAGTGCTATCTACAGTAATATCGCCTTCCAACGTTAATTTGGCATATCCTGCATTGAACATGATTTGTGTGGCACCTGTGAAATGAACATCTTTATATGTGTTTTCGCTGTAGCCTGTTCCACCAAAGAAGCCACCATACGTTCCTGCGTTGCGGATTGTTAAGTCTTGTGCTGTATTGACACTGTTATAATCCCCATAAATATTTCCATTTGCAAAATCTACTGTGTGACCTTGTCCATAAATATATTTACTACCTTTCCCTTGAATACTTGCTACAGGTAACGTAATATCCGCTGTTATATAAATATCGGTAACATCAGCATTCAGCATTGCATTCCTAAGCTCTGTTGCAGTTCCAACGTTGACCGTTACTCCTGCACGCCCCTGAATTTCTTGAGTTCCATTAGTATTAGCTTCCTCCGCTGCGAATGTGGCAATAGATGAAATTCCTGTTTGTCCTGTTAATACAAGTGTCGTTAATGCTATTGCAATTGGTTTTCTTAATACATTTTTCATTTTTATTATTTCCTCCTATTTTTTAAATCCTTGGCTTATTAGTAAGTTCTAGTTGAGACTACATTTTCATCGCCCCCTCAAATTGTATATTAAACAAAATATTCCGATTTTAATTATCCGTCTGTTAACAATAAATTCATTGCTGATAGACGAATATTTGCCTGCTTCTATCAACTGATATTACTCCTGCACGCCTCAGTTTTGCTAATATATCACTCAGCTTAGTTCTACTAATACCTAGATACGTAGCCATTAATTTTCTAGTAAAAACCCTAGGGATAACAAGCACATTTTCGTTGTTTACACCAAAATTTTCTCCAATGTATGTCAATGTTGTTAGCGTACGCCGCTCGTCTGTCTCTTCATTTAGCATAATTCTATTTGTATAGTTATCATAGCAGTCTAGCATGCAGTTATAATGGTACAAATAACCATCTTGTATACTCATAATTTTAGCCATTACTTCACTTTTTTCGAAGCGTTGAATCGTTACATCCATCAATGGCTTTAAATAAAATTCATTCCCATAGGTAGAAGTACTATCCACTAATCCCACAAATTCACCAGTTCCTCTAAAGTCAATAATTTGTTCTTCTATGCTGATGCAAGTTATCCCTTCCAAAATATAATATACATAGTATTTCCCATAATCACGCAACTGTATTTTGTCATTTTTACTAAACATCAGCGTCTGTTGCTTTATTTCAAAAAAATCATCATTTGTTAATAGAGAATATAATCGCTTAGAATTAAATTCTCGTTTTATGGTATCCTGTGAATACAGATCCTTCAAACTCAAGTGCTTCACCTCCCTGAATCATTATCGCATCTTTTAACAAGCTCATAATTCTCTATTTGAACATCTATGCGTGTATATTATGACTTTTTTCCGAATTTCATTAAATGCTTCACTTTTTCCATTTGGCTATACTTATATATTACATATTTATTTTATGGTTCGCTATTTTACTTTGACGGTATCTTCGACCAAATATAAAAACACTGTGGATATAAGTCCTTCAAAACTCAGTGCTTAACCTCCTAAGTTTATTATCGCATCTTTTAACAAGCTCATAATTCTCTATTTGAACACCTATAGGTACATATTATGACTTTTCTTCGACTTTTATTAAATATCTTACTTTTTATTTGTTCGCCACCTATCCTTTTAGGTATACTTAAATTATATAGAAATATTTATTGGATCGCTATTTTATTTTGTCGATTTTTCCGACACCACAATATGATAATTGGAGTGAGCTATTGATGAATAATTTCAGCCTGAGCATTATCGCCGATAAGAAAATACGCCGTCAAATCCATTTGCTTGAAAGAATCCTGGAAGCACCGTACCCTATCTCATTGGAAGAAATAGCCACAGAATTTGATGTGTCTGTTCGTACACTAGAACGAGATATAGCTGAAATAGGAAATATCGATAAAGAATTTGTTGTTCAGCATAAAGCGGTTGGTTACGAGATCGAGAATACAGCATTAATTGATGATCTTCTACTCGATATATCTGAACAGTCGCCACTATTCGTTATTGTTCAAAGTATATATGAAGAAATTTATCTAACAATAGATGAGTGGGCTGATGATTTATTTTTGTCTTCATCTGCTTTATATCGATACCTATCTAGTCTTAAAAATATTCTAAAAGACTTTAATCTGAAACTTTCTCTTACTCCAGTTAAAATTGAAGGTGAGGAAGTAGACATTCGTTATTTTTACTTCTATTTCTTCTATAGTACGAACGATATTTCGCCAAAGTATCGCCCCGGACAAGAGTTGTTTGATATTTTCCAAGCTAATTATGATTTTTTTATACAAAATACGGATATTAGTGTATCTCTTCAACATCGAAGCATTCTTTACTGGACTATGATTGTAAACAAGCGCATAGAGCAAGGGCATTATATTAAAATTCCTGATGAAGTCAAAGTAAAGCAAAAACATTCCTTAACCTATGTATATATCGATAAACTTGCTCACGAAATATTGACTGCTGCATCTACATCGGCTATCCCAGTTGATGAAATTATTTTTTTAGATATGTTAATTTTAGATAATTATATGTATAGAGAAGGTGTTGCAGGACCAATTGAAGAGCGTTTATATCCATTTTTAACACAAGATTTAAATCTTTTTGTAAATGATTTTTTTACCAAAGAAAATCTTCCAAGGCCAAGTGATGCGACGCTTTATATTTTTATTTTTTATATTAGGAATATCTTATTGTTAACGCAGCTGACGCCTCTATTTCAAAAGAATTTTTTTGAGGTGAATCAGTTTGTGAAGACGATGCATTATCCGATGTTTAAAAAATGGATGGATGCGATCTCTGCTAGTGAAATAACTGATTTCAAAAAAATTAAGTATGCCGAAGATGTGTGTGTAAATTTAACTATGTTTACTTTGTATGCTAAGAATAAAGATGTTAATAGTATGCCGCATATCTTGTTCTCATTTGATGGGAAAACGGCTTACTTGAACTACTTACACATGTTTGTGGAGAATTTTATGGGTGGGAATACAGAGGTGACATTTAGCTATAATAAACATATTACGAATGAATTTGCTAACAGTCTTGGTGTGGATTTAATTGTGAAGAATTATAAAGAAACATCGGAAGATTTCGATTGCCAAACATACAACACGTCTCGGCATCCTACAACAAAAGATTGGGATAATATTTATCATCTGATTTTGGCGATGCAATCTACTTGAGACATAGAAAAAAGCCCTAGATAGGAACCTTTTAACGGCTCATATCTAGGGCTTTTTAAGCTTAAAACTGCTGAAACTGATCAACTGGCATTACAAACACTGTCGCGCCACCAACTTGGACTTCAATCGGGTATGGTACATAGGTGTCTACCGTTACGCCGAGTGATGCTGCCGGGCTCATGATTTGTTCGCGAGCTTTACAGTTATTTTTAATAATTTCAAGCGCGGTATCGACTTGCTTGTCTTCCACACCAATAATAAAAGTCGTGTTTCCTGCTTTTAGAAAGCCACCTGTTGATGCTAATTTAGTGGCACGGAAATTGGCATCCGTTAACGCGTCGGATAGGCGGTTGCTGTCCTGATCTTGAACAATCGCAAAAATAAGTTTCATCATTTTCCATCCCCTTACAATGTTTTTCTTTATTATATCAGAAATTTGGCGAAAGCTTTACTAATAAAACCTCGTGGCGGGCGGAGCTCATCTCGCTATGTAACAAGTGATGTTAGCCTAGTCTTGCTCGGATTCTCTCAAAAATATCTGTGACGATTTCGTCGATGGTTCTTGTGGCATCAATGATCTCAATCCGTTCTGGGAACATGTCGCGCACGGTTTCATAGCCTGTTTGTACTTTGTTGTGGAATGTCACATCTTCCATGTCGAGGCGGTTGACTTCACGGCCTTTGTTTGCAGCGATTCGCGCCAACCCAACGTCTGCAGGAACGTCTAAATAATATGTCACATCTGGCATGGTCGTCTCCACGGCGAATTGATTGATTTTCAAAACTTCGTCGATCCCAATATCGCGTCCAACGCCTTGATAGGCAAGCGAACTATCGATGAAGCGGTCGCACAGGACTAATTTTCCTTCAGCGAGGGCTGGGCGGATAAGTTCCACGACGTGTTGGCGTCTCGCACCGGCAATCAACAAAGCTTCGGTTTTGGCGTCCATTCTGCTGTCGAGATCGTTCAGGAAAATTTCCCGTACGACATCGGAAATCTTGCTACCTCCGGGTTCTCGCGTTTTGATAAATTGGATTCCTGCTGCTTCTAAACGCTCTGCTAAACGCGCGCCGACCGTTGTTTTTCCTGATCCATCTGGACCTTCTAACGTGATAAAAATACCGTTCATTTTTTGTTACCATCCTTATTCGTTTTATTAGTTCTAAGCATACCATGAACTGGCGCAAAACGCTTATATTTATATGAAAATAGAGGTAAGAAATCGAAATTGCTGATTCCTTACCTCTATTTATTTAGCGCCTAGTCTTGTTTGCGTCGTCTTTGTAGTAATGTGCCGAATAGAATGAAAGCTGAACCAAGAAGTACATACAGAAGCGCAGATGTGTCGCCTGTTTTTGGTAGTACTTTTTTGATGATTGGTTGTTTTGGTTCTGGTTGCTTTACTTCGGGTTGTGTTTGTGTTGGCTTTGCTGGTGCTAATTGTGGTGCGATGACTTGTAGGTTTACCGTCGTGTTTGTTGTTTTGTTATTGCTATTTGTTACGCTGTAGACGACTGGGTAATTGCCTGCTTTTGTTAGGTCTGCTTGGCTAGCGTCGTAGGTGACTTGATCGATGATATCACCGTCAACGGTATCTTCTGCGGTTACGTTTTCTAGCCATGCAACGCTATCTTCGCTCGCACCTTGCATCACGGTTAGATTCGATGCTTTTAAAATTGCCATTTCGGCTGTGACTTCGATTTGGACGGTTTCTACAGTTGTTTTGCCGTTGCTATTGGTCACGGTGTAGTGGACTGGATAGGTGCCTTCTTTGTTGAAGTCTACGTTCGCATAATCAACCGTCACATCTGAACTCAAATCGCCATCTACTTTATCGGTTGCAAAAACGTCATCGAACCAGCTGATTTCTTCTGATTTTGTACCAGCTAAAATAGATTTGTTTACGGCCGTGATGACTGGATTTTCAGCAGTGACTTGTAGGTTGATTGTGATGGTTGTTTCTTTGTCGTTGCTGTTTGTCACAGTATAACTGACTGGATAGTTGCCTTCTTTGTTGAAATCTACTTGGCTGTAATCGACGGATACGTGTTGCGAAATATCACCGTCTACTTTATCAGTTGCTGTAACATTTTGGAACCATGGGTATTCTTCACTCGTTGACCCTGCTAAAACACTGATGTTACTCGCTTCGATGACTGGATTTTCGGCGGTTACTTGGATGTTCACGGTTTGCGTTGTTATTTTATTGTTGCTGTTTGTGACCGTGTATGTGACTGGGTAATTGCCTTCTTTGTTCAAATCCACGCTACTGTAGTCGATTTGGATTTGGTCGTTGATGTTTCCGTCTGCTTTGTCTTCAGCGGTAACGTTATGGAACCAGGTAATGTCTTGTTCTTTTGTGCCGGCGATGATTGCTAGGTCGCTGGCGTGAAGGACTGGATTCTCAGCGGTTACGTGCACGTTGATTGTCGTGGTTGTTGTTTTGCCATTGCTGTTGGTCACGCTGTACGCCGCTGGATAATTGCCTTCTTTTTTGAAATTCACTTCGTCGTAATTCACGGTAATATCGGTGCTAATGTCTCCGTCTGCCAAATCTTCTGCGGAAACGCCTTGATACCACGCGATATCTTGCGCATCAGTTCCTGCGATAATGTCGAGATCCGTTGCTGTTAAAACGGGCTCTTTAGCTGTGACTTGCAGGTTTACAGTGCTAGTCGAGGTTTTTTCATTGCTGTTCGTAACGGTGTAAATAACTGGGTAATTACCCTCTTTTTTAAATTGAACTTTTGAAAAGTCGACCGTTACGTCTTTGCTGATATCGCCGTCTGCGCGATCGAGAGCTGTTACACTTTGGAACCACGGGATGTCTGCGGCTTTTGTTCCTGCGAGAATGTCTATGTTGCTAGCTTGCAGAGCGGGTTTTTCAGCGGTAACCGTGATGTTGATTGTTTTTGTTGTCGTTTTGTTATTGCTGTTTGTGATTGTGTAAACGACTGGGTAGCTGCCTTCTTTTTTGAAATTTACTGCGCTGTAATCTACCTTGATGTCCGTGCTAATATCACCATCCGCGCGATCGGTTGCGGAAACATTTTGGAACCACGAGATTTCATTGGGGTTCGTTCCGGCGATTGTCGCTAGATTTGTTGCTTGGAGGACTGGATTCTCAGCGGTAACGTTCATGTTGACTGTTTTGCTTGTTGTTTTGTTGTTGCTGTTTGTTACGCTGTACACGACTGGATAACTGCCTTCTTTGTTAAAATTGACTTGGCTGTAATCCACTTTTACGTCTTTGCTAATATCGCCGTCTGCTTTATCGGTTGCAAAAACGCCTTGGAACCATAGGATATCGCTTGATTTTGTGCCTGCTAATGTGTCTAGATTGGCGGCGCCCAAGGCCGGAGCATCTGCGGTGATTGTGACGGTAACTGTGACTGCCGTTGTTTTGTTATTGCTGTTGGTCACGGTGTACACGACTGGGTATGTGCCCTCTTTTTTGAAATTAACGGCGCTGTAATCGGCGGTTACTTCGGTGCTTAGATCGCCGTCCGCTTTGTCCGTTGCCGTCACGTCTTGATACCACGCTACGTCTTCTGCTTTTGTTCCAGCTAGGAGTTGTAGGCCTGTGGCTTGAAGTACTGGTAAATCAGCGCTTACGGTTACTTGAATTGTTTTCGTTGTTGTCTTGTTATTGCTGTTTTCCACTGTATAGGTGACTGGGTATTGACCTTCTTTTTTGAAGTTCACCTTGCTGTAATCAACTGTCAAATTCGCGCTGATATCTCCGTCTACTTTGTCTGTCGCGGATGTGTTTTGGTACCACGGAACGTCTGTCGCTGCGGTTCCTGCGATGATGTTGATGTCTTGTGCTGTGATGACTGGCAGATTCGCTGTTACGCGCGCTGTCACGGTTTTCGTCAAGGCTTTATTATTACTATTTTTGACGCTGTAAATAACCGGATAGTTGCCTTCTTTGTTAAAATTAACTTGGCTATAATCCGCGACAAGTTGGCTACTTAAATCGCCATCTACCTTGTCTGTTGCGCTAGCGCCTGTGTACCATGAGACTGCGTTTTCGTCTGTGCCTGCGATGATATCAAGGTCTGTTGCCTCGATGACTGGATCGTCAGCTGTGATAGTCATTGTAACGGTTTTCGTTGCGGTTTTGTTTTTACTGTTTGTGATTGTGTATGTGACCGGATAGTCGCCTTCTTTTTTGAAATTTACTGCGCTGTAGTCGACGGTAACCTTGTCTGAAACATCACCATCGACTTCATCTATCGCGGACACAGTGCTCATCCAATCGATGTCTGCCGATATAGAACCCGCTGTTGCGTGAAGGTTACTTGCGGTTAAAACGGGTGCATCGAAAATTCGAATTTTGGCAATCGCACTATCGCTTGTTAGTGTTTTTGCTGCTAACTCGGTTGCTGATACTGCTGGGATTTCTAAGTGTTTATTTTTTAAATAGGAATCGTAGTCGGCGCCTGCTTTTAGATTAGCGGTTACTTTTAACATGTAGCTATTAGAGTATAGATTTGCGTTTTTCAGCGCCGTCGAAGTAGCTGTTGCTGTCACCGTATTCGTGTTTTTATCGATAGCCATGGTGAATAACGATGATGCGTCCTTGCCTGAGATATCTGTGATTTTAACATCTTGAATGTCCAGAATGTCTTCGAGTGATGTTTTCATAACTAGCTTACTCTCAATATCATCTGTGTCGCGATATGGTACTTCTTGGATTGTCGTGTATTCTACTTGATTATCTTCCACATTTGATGTAGCTTCATCTGCTATGAACTGCGGTTTTGGAAAATCGATGGGTACGAGAGATTTACCGATGTAACCAATGACAGACGTTCCAGCTGCTCGCGGTGCCATAATAAGATGGTCAGTTGGTCCATATATAAAGGAACCCCAACTTTCTTTGACAAATTCATCGCTTGCAACACCACCAGACGTTATAGAAGTAGATGTTCCGTCATCGCTGTATAACAAAGTACTTTTTTCCATAACGTAAATATTTTGCATATTGCTTTCTTTAAAAATTTTCAGGCTCTCTGCGTTATCAATATCCGTATAAGTGAAAAAACCAGATACATCAACAGGCTGTTTCGTTTCGTGGTCTAGGTATTGAATTTTTACGATAGGATCTGAGGTTGTGCCTGTATTCGTGAATCTTAGGAAAGTGCTCGCTGCATGACCTACTGTGATTGGTGATGTTAGTTCCAATGGGATAAGACGAAGATCGACCCATCTCGAGTTGTAAATACCAACTTTTGAGGCTTCCAAATAAGTGTCTTCTGCTCCTGGCGTGATTGTGTTCGGTTGAAAAACAACATCGCTTGCTGGTAGTGTTCTTGCTGTACCACTAACTACGTAGGATATCTTTGTATCCGATGTAAATCTCGGAAAAAAAGAATATTGATTTGGAATGTAGAGTAGTGGATCTTTTTGTGTTGGTACTTTGATGGAGTAAGGGCTATCGATAAGTTTGCCACTAGTAACTGCTGTAGTTCCAATAGTGGTACTCGTATTTTCGATTGCTAAGGCTTGGTTGGACGGTACTAATGAGCTCATCCCAAGGCAAAAAATGATGACCGGGACTGCGACTTTATTCATGTTATTGTTTCCTCTTTTCTTTGAATTCTTTAGGCTATTTCACTCTGGAAATAGGATCCTTGAATTCACTATAAGGGATAAAAGAGGTTGCGTGAAGGGCTTGGTTTTGGGTTTTGGAGGGGTTTCATGTGAACATTTTGTGAACTTCAAAAAAAGTTCTCTTTGATTATGTAACTTAATCAAATGAGAACTCCTTTGTCTATATAAAAATTTTAAGTCTATCTTCGTGGAGTTTTTCGCCACCTTGGTAATGATACTGTTTTAGGTTTATCAGCAAATCAATATGCGCCGCTGTTATAGTCTCGCCGATTAAAACGAGTGGGATTCCAGGTGGGTATGGGATAACCATTTCTGCTGCTGTTTTGCCGATTGTATGCTCCAATTTTTCAAAATAGGTTGGGCGAGATGTATCGGAAGCCTGGATTCGAATAGTTGTTGGGATTGTAATTGGATTTTGCGGGTTTGACATTCCAAATTCAACACCTTCCCACTTTAGCCACGTTATTGGTGGTGGGAATTCCATACTGTCTTTAATTAAGGGCAGTGTAAGTAAAACATTAGTAGTATCCGCGAGTTCTGGATAGTAGCCTGCTTGCTCGAATATTGCTTG
The DNA here is from genome assembly GCF_000766145.1 of Paenilisteria newyorkensis. GTDB lineage: Bacteria > Bacillota > Bacilli > Lactobacillales > Listeriaceae > Listeria_A > Listeria_A newyorkensis. The sequence goes on from NZ_JNFB01000009.1 coordinate 15,243, forward strand.
AAGGTCGAAACCTGATAACCCGTCTTTGCGAACGATAAGTTTTAGTGGGTCGTCGGGCATGGTGACGGTGAGCTTATTTTGGTGCAGCCAAATTAGCCAATCTTCGCGCATTTTTTGGAATGCTTCCGTGTCTTGTTTGTTGTAAGTTGCCACGTAATGCCGCGCGTAATCTAGAGATGCCATGATTAAATAGGACGGGCTGCTTGATTGCAACATCTGCAGATAGCGTGGAATCTCGACTAATTCGTCGCACCATTTTGGTATATGTAAATAGGATCCCATCGTCAGCGCTGGTAGGGTTTTATGCGCAGACTGGACGACAACATCAGCGCCGAGCTCGATGGCTGAGACTGGAAAAATCGACGCATCTGCCTGAAAATGAGCACCGTGCGCCTCATCGACAAGTACGAGTGCGCCAAATTCTCGGCAGGTCGTGATGCAAGATGCTAGGTCAAAGCCGAAACCGTAGTAGCTTGGATAGGTGAATATGACGGCGCGAATCGGCTCCATCTGTAAGGCTTCGCGTAATAGTGAGGCTTCGACACCGTTCGCCGTCCCTGTCTGCGGTTCTTTTCGCGTCGCCAAATAAATCGCGTGGACACCCGCCAAATCTAATGCATGCATCACTGATTTATGGCAATCACGCGACACTATGACCGTATCTCCACGCTTGCAAGTCCCCAGAATCATCGCCAAATTCCCGACGGTTGAGCCGTTCACCAGCATGTAACTGCGATCTGTATTGTAGCATTCGGCAAGCAGTTGCTGCGCCTCAAGTATCGCACCTTCTGGGTGATGCAAATCGTCTAGTCCTGAAAGTTCTGTGAGATCATGATGCAAAACTTCGCGATATTTCCCGGGAAATAATAGCCCATTTTTATGTCCTGGTACGTGTAGGGATGTTGCCCCCTCGTGATTTTTTAAAGCCTCCACAATCGGCATCTTGTTTTGCATCTAAAACCCTCCAATCTTATCTCATCTATTGTATCATAAACGTTTAATCTCCTACCATCAGGGAAATTTACATAGTAGGAACTAAAAGCTAGGAGGAGACAATAAACATGAAAAAGATTCTAAATGAAGTGGATCAAGCCGTGGAACAGATGGTGGAAGGCCTCGTCAAAACGCATGGTGATCTCGTGTATCGTGTGGAAGGAACGCGTGTCATTGCTCGTAACGACAAACGTCCTTTAAAAGTTGGGCTGGTCAGCGGTGGCGGTTCTGGTCACGAGCCTGCGCATGCTGGTTATGTTGGTAAAGGGATGCTTAGCGCGGCGGTTTGTGGAGACGTTTTCACATCGCCTACGCCGGATCAAATTTTGGAAGGAATCAAAGTCGCGGATCAAGGAAAAGGCGTGCTTCTCATCGTGAAAAATTATACGGGTGACGTGATGAATTTTGAAATGGCGGCGGAACTCGCTGAGGCAGAAGGGATTAGCGTGGCGTCTGTCCTTGTCAATGATGATATCGCGGTGGAAGATAGCTCGTTTACGACTGGTCGGCGCGGCGTTGCAGGGACGGTATTTGTCCATAAAATTGTGGGCGCGGCCGCGGAGGCTGGTGCTTCACTCGAAGAACTCCAAGCCCTCGGTGAAAAAGTCGTGGCTTCCGTCAAATCGATTGGCGCAGCCTTGTCAGCGGGGACGGTGCCTGAGGTGGGACATCGTGGTTTCGAGCTTCCAGAAGACGAGATTGAAGTCGGCGTTGGGATTCATGGTGAGCCCGGATCTAGTCGCGAAAAAGTGATGACGTCGCATGAGCTCGCGAATTTGCTTTTTGCTCGGATTAACGCGGAACTGATTCTCGGCGCAGATGACAAAATCGTTGTTCTCGTAAACGGCATGGGCGCGACGCCACTCATGGAGCAGTATATTTTCGCCAACGATGTGCATAAAATCATCGAGGCACACGGGATTCCTGTTGCAAAAACGCTCGTTGGTGACTTTATGACATCGCTTGATATGAACGGCGTCTCCTTGACAATTTTGAAATTAACGGATGAAAAATGGCTCGATTTGGTGAACTACCCTGTCGTGACTAGTGCGTGGAAATAGGAGGGATTGCGATGACTTATAATGTAAAATGGGCGATTGGATGGCTGACGGATTTTAGCGATCGTGTCATTCAAAACAAGCAGTTGCTTAGCGATTTGGACCAAGCGATTGGCGATGGTGACCACGGGATTAACATGGCGCGTGGCCTCACAGAACTGCAAAAAACGCTGGCGGAGAAAGAGCCAACGAGCGTGAAAGATGCGTTCAAAACGGCTGGCATGACGATACTTAGCAAGGTTGGTGGCGCGTCTGGCCCGCTATACGGCAGTGCTTTTCTCGCGATGAGTAAGGCGACGGAATCTGAAACGTTGACCGAGGCCGAATTCATTGAAGCACTAGAAGCTGGGCTCGCCGGAATCGAACACCGCGGCAAGTCGCATGCTGGCGAAAAAACGATGATCGATGTGTGGGAACCGGTTATCCACGCCTTGCGCCAAGACGAATTGACTGGCGATGTCATCGAGGCCGCCCTCCAAAAAACGAAAGATTTAAAAGCTACGAAAGGCCGTGCCGCTTATCTCGGCGATCGTTCCATCGGCCATCTCGACCCAGGCGCCTACTCTTCTGCCCTACTTTTCCAGGCCTTACTCGCACAAGAGGAGCTGAAATAGATGACAAAAAAATACGGTATTGTGATTATCTCCCATTCCCCAGATGTCGCGTATGGCATTCATCAAATCATTCAGGAAGTCGCGCGTGACGTTGCGATTACACACGCTGGCGGAACGGATGACGGCGAAATCGGCACGAGTTTTGAGAAAGTAAGTACAGCTTTTGAGACCAATGAAGCCGATTATCTCTACGCTTTCTATGATCTTGGCAGCGCAAAAATGAACATCGAAACGATTATGGAGATCTCGGATAAAGACATTCTCTTGTTCGATGTTCCGATTTTAGAAGGCGCTTATGTCACTGCTGCCCAGCTTCAAATGGACGAAAATATCGATGTGATTAATAAAAACTTAGAGACGATTATTGTGAAATGAAAAAATGCCTCGCGTAATAATCACGCGAGGCTCTTTTCGTTCACCAACTGGCTTTTTTCACGCCAGGAATTTGTCCTTTATGCGCGAGTTCACGAAAGGTAATGCGAGACATCGCGAATTTGCGCATATATGCTCGTGGTCTACCATCCACTAAATCACGATTTTTATAGCGAATCGGATTGGAATCTTTCGGCAGTTTCCTCAATGCTTCCATGTCGCCACTCGCTTTCAATTCATGCCTTAACACTGCATATTGTGCGATTAATTGACGCTGCTTTGCGGCTTTTGCAATTTTTGATTTCTTAGCCATTTTCTTTCCTCCTTCCTTTTAAATAGTAATCATTACGATTTATAAAGTATACTCTCACTCTCTCAATAAAGCAAGTTTTTAGTAATACAAAATCTTAACTACTCCGTTTCTAATTGTTCTAAAAACTTAGTCGCTGCAATGGACATCGTCTGATTCTTTTTCCAAATAACACTTAATGAGGCGCTCAATTCTGGCTTAAGGGGAACAAAAACTAGCTTCGAATTTGCTGGATTGATTATACCATCAATGCATAGAGCACATCCCACTCCCTCCTCAACCATTAGTGAAGCATTGTATAACAAATTATAGCTACCCACAATATGCAGTTGGTCTAGATTATTTCCAAACCATTCAGAAATCTGATCACTTACCAAACTTTGTTGAGATATTAGCAATGGCACAACTCTTAAATCATTTGGTGTAATAGCCTCATTTTGCGCTAATAAATGATCACTTCTGACTAACAGCCCCCATTTATCTTTTTGTGGCAGACTAATAGATTTATATTTTTGCTTATTTGTTGGATTTACAACTATGCCAAAATCCAGTAAACCACTATCTAATTTCGCCATTATATCATCTGCATTTCCACTGTATAAATAAATTTTTATCTCTGGGGAGTTATTTAATATTCTTTTAGTCCATTTAGCGATTAGTGACATGGCTCTTGTCTCTCCACCCCCGATATAGATTTCTCCAGTGACCAATTTGTCTTTCCTTAAATTCATTGTCGTCTTCTCTACTAAGCTCAATATCTCATTTCCCTTGTCTAGCAAAAATAGACCTTCTTCCGTTAGTCGAATTTCACGGTTTCCTCGCTCAAAAAGCGTCACTCCTAATTCTTCTTCCAATTCCTTTAACTGCTTGGACAAAGTTGGTTGAGAAAGATGTAGGCTCACAGCTGCTTTGCTGATGTTTTTTTCTCTGGCTACTGCTAAAAAATATTTCAGTACTCGAAATTCCATAATTCCTCCTATAATAATTAATTATACTTGGTTATATTTTATAAGTATTAGACATATATATAATACTATCCTAAACTAAGAATAACAAGTATCTAGGAGGGATAAATTTGGCGGTTACACTAAGAGAGCAAATCAATGGTAAAGAAATCAAAATATCAGATCCAGTTTTTGACGAGATTCACCGCTTACAAGCAGAAAATGACGAGAGATTAGTTGACTTAAACACTAAATTCCACTCCAAACAAGAGACAAATCAGATTTTATCAGCAATTATAGGGGAAAATATAGACAATACAGTCAATGTAATGTTGCCTTTTCATACAGATTTTGGAAAGCATATAACGCTCGGAAAACACGTTTTCATTAATCGGAATGCGATGTTTGTTGACTTAGGTGGAATTACTTTAGATGATTATGTTTTAATTGGGCCTCGAGTAAATCTTATTACAGTAAATCATTTAATAGAACCCTCAAATCGCAGAGGACTCTCTACGAAGCCTATTCATATAAAAAAAAATGCTTGGATTGGAGCAGCGGCCACTGTATTGCCAGGGGTCACAATTGGTGAGAATTCCATTATTGCAGCAGGATCTATCGTTACCAAAGACGTCCCAGATAATGTCATTGTCGTTGGAGCACCTGCAAAAATCACAAAAAAGATTCACTGATTTTACAAATAGACGCAAGGAGGAGTTTTATGAGTATCATAGGGAAAGTTGTAGTAATTACAGGAGCTTCTAGCGGTATTGGGGAAGCAACAGCACGCTTGTTAGCTAAAAAAGGTGCCAAAGTGGTGTTGGGCGCGCGTCGAGAGGATAAGCTACAGAAGATTGTCGAATCCATAGTAAACGCTGGTGGTGAAGCGATGTATCTGGTGACCGATGTTGTAAAACAAGAAGATAATGAAAGACTCGTTCAACTTGCGAAAAAACATTTCGGTAAAATAGATGCTATCTTCTTAAATGCAGGAATTATGCCAAATTCACCTCTTTCAGCAATGCAAGTAACGGAATGGAGGCAGTTAGTTGAAGTGAATATCAACGGTGTGCTAAACGGTATCGCAGCAGTACTTCCAACCTTCATTTCACAAAAATCCGGACACATTATCACGACTTCATCTGTTGCCGGTCTAAAAAGCTATCCAGGTGGCGCTGTCTATGGAGCAACAAAATGGGCAGTTCGTAATTTGATGGAAGTTTTGCGAATGGAATCTGCTCAGGAAGGCACAAATATTCGTACAGCAACGCTATATCCAGCCGCAATCAATACCGAATTATTAGAGACTATATCAGATACACGGACTTTAACAACCATGACACAAGAATATAAAAAATTTGGTATTACGCCAGATCGAGTTGCAAGCGTCGTTGCTTTTGCAATAGAACAACCTGACGATGTCAATATCAATGAATTTACCATATGGCCAACCACTCAATCTTAGTATGTAAAAATAGGCAGGACTGTAACTAGCACTTACAGCCCTGCCTACTTGGGATGAGACTCTACAAATAAGTTGCACACAAAAAGACTTATTTATAAAGCCTACTCTATTTTACCTCATGTTTTCGATTCCGTCAAAATTTTGTCAGAAAATACTTTTTTATTCAAATTAACTATTATTATAGTCTGAACGGCTTTATTTAATTATTATTTTCTAGGAAAGCTTTAATTTCCCGGTCGACACCGATATTGGCATGAAGCCAACTATGCTGTGCAAATCGGCCGGTGAACAGCACTTCTCGGTAATCGTTTTTACTAAATAGGAAAGCCGCACTTTTCGCACTATCCACGGCAACTGGTCCATCGCTCCGGCTGCCATCATCCAAGTCCCCAACGATATTCAGCACTTGCAAATTAGCTGGAATCTTAGCTTTGCGCTTCATCATTTCTTGAAAGTAAGCCGATTCTTTTTTCGGTCCAGTAGCGGTTAGATCATACGGTGTTTCCCCATCGCTAGATACTGCGGAACCGTTGAATGGTGTCCCAATCGCGGTGAATTTGTCCACTTTTGGATAGCTGTCCGACTGATAATTGTACTTTTGCAGGAAGTTAACGAACGTCAAACCGCCGTAGGAATGCGCGACAATATCCACTTTTTCAATGCCATAATCGGTTTTTAGCGTGTCCATTGCCTTGGAAAACCACGTAGCATTATTCGGTATAATTGATCGCGGATTTTCAAAATTCACACGAATCATCGGCCGCTTCATGCCTTTATCGTAGACGCCCGAAGCCTCGATATCTCCATTTTCACGAACGAGCAATGTCAACGAGCGCGTCGCAAAATTAGTCGCGCTATAGCGAACCGTCGTTGTGAAAAACGTCCAATTAGAGCCGTCAAAGCCATGAATAAACACAATTGGCTCATCATCCGAACTCGCAGAACTAGAAATATTCAAAGCTTGCTTCACGCGGAAACCTAGCGGATCAAACAGCGTCGTTCGAAAACTCATAAACAAAAGCACCACGACAAGTACTATTGCTCCAATCATCATACCCCGTTTTTTCTTCATGTTCACACTCCATTAACTAGAAAACTAGAGACCACAACCATGATCTCTAGTCCTATTTTATTTCGGCGAGTTTCTTAAGTTACGATGTCTAGCTTCACGAAAAAGATAAAAATATTTGGCTTCTGCTTTCTTTAATTCATATTCCGTTTCCGAATTATAACCAAAACTTTTACGCGCAATGTCTCGATGTTGATTCCATTTTTCTTGGGTAACCTCAATCAATTCTACTAAATACGCGTCATATGATTTATGCATTTTTCCAATCTTTTGCTTCTTTTTACGTGGAGATTTCGCATTTTTGTCGCTTCTTGTTTCCATTTCGCTCACCTCGTTTTTAAATTTCGCGTCGTCCTTCTAATGCTTTGGATAGCGTCACTTCGTCAGCGTACTCTAAATCGCCGCCAACTGGGAGACCGTGCGCAATTCGCGTCACTTTAATGCCCGACGGTTTCAGCAATCTTGAAATATACATCGCCGTCGCTTCGCCCTCCACATTCGGATTCGTCGCCAAAACTACTTCTTGAATCGTATCATCCTGCAGGCGTTTCAGCAAATCAGGAATATTAATATCTTCTGGACCAATCCCATCCATCGGCGAAATCGTACCGTGAAGCACATGATACAAACCGTGGAAATCACGCATTTTTTCCATCGCAATCACGTCTTTCGCTTCCTGAACGACACAAATAATACTGCGATCACGCGACATATCCGCACAAATATAACACGGGTCCTTGTCCGTAATATGTCCACAAACGGAGCAAAAACTCAAATTACGTTTCGCGTCCACAAGCGCCTTCGCAAAATCAAGCACATCTTCTTCTTTCATGTCCAACGTAAAAAAAGCCAGCCGCGCAGCCGTTTTCGGTCCGATCCCTGGCAATTTCATAAAGCTGTCCATCAGTTTAGTTATCGGCTCCGGATAATGCATCTGGGGTTTCCTCCTTGCCTTTCTTTCAATTTATTGGGTAGGCGTCTAAATTCTGCTACCAACAAATCGAGCGAAAGCGCTTGTATTCAGCAGATTCGGTGGAAGCCGGAAGCGGAGCGTACTGGTGTACGTGAGAACCGGAAGTCCGCCGAATCTGCTGAATGCGAGCGCTTGTCGCCGATTTACATTGTATAGGGACTATTTAAATTACATTCCTGGTAGGTTCATACCCTGCGTGAATTTGCCCATTGTGGCTGCTGTTGTGTCTTCTACTTGTTTTAGTGCATCGTTTGTTGCTGCTAAGATTAGGTCTTGTAGCATTTCGATGTCTTCTGGGTCTACTACTTCTTCTTTTACGATGACGTCTGTTACTAGGCGTTTTCCGGTCATTTCAACGGTTACCATGCCGCCGCCTGCTGTTCCTGTGAAGCTTCTTTCTTCTAGTTCTGCTTGTGCTTTTGCCATTTCTTTTTGCATTTTTTGCATTTGTTTCATCATACCTTGCATATTTCCCATTCCACGCATTGTTAAATCTCCTCTTTCTTATCTTAGTTTTTTATTCTTTAATTTCAAGTAAGCCTTCTCCAACTAGTTTCGCAGCTTCACTGATAATTGGATCTTCCGCCGGTTCTGACGGTTTTTCGCCGCCGTCTTCGGATTCGGTGTTGTCCGCATTTTTCAGGAAGTTTTCGCGGATTTCGCCCCATTGATCTTCGGGAATACCGATGAAGCTGTAGTTATTCTTCGTCAGCCGCGAAATGCCGTTCGTTACTGTTTCTACAAAATTGGGATTATCCATCGCCATTTGACAATGAATCTCATGCTTAAATTTTAACACAAAAGTGTCGCTAGAGGCAGCTACAGGCTCTGCTTCATTTAAAAGTGCGGCTTGTGAGGCCATTAGCATCGAAATCAGGTCGCTCCAACAGCTGCGAATTAACTGCAAATCTTGCTTTTTCGCAGCGCTTAGTACGGAATTGATCCGGCCTACTGGTGCTTTGAATTGCTTGTTCCCTGAGATGGCTTGCTTCTTGCGCGGTGCAGCCGATTGGGCGTTCGCTCCGTTTCCAGCCGTTGCACCATTCGCGATTTGACGTTTTAGGTCGTTTAATTCTTGCTCTAAACGGTCGACTTTGTTCACGAGTTCGGCGATATCTTGACTCGGTGCGACCGCTGCATTCGGTGTGGCAACAGCAACTGGAGCTCCTCCGCCAACTTGTATCAACTGCACGAGCGCGACTTCGATGTAGATTCCCGGATGATTGGAAAATCGCATTTGTTGTCCAGCATCGTTTAAAATCGTCACGTATTTGTATATTTTGTTCGCATCGGCAGACGTCGCCAATGTTTGGAACGCTTCATCGATCAGCGCGCGCTCCATGGCATCCGTTAAATCCGGTGCCTTTTGGAATAGCAACACATCGCGGAAAAAGACGAGCAGGTCTTCCACTAGACGAACTGGGTCTTTTCCTTCTGCAAGTAGTCCGGACAGCTTTTCCAATGCCATTTTTGCGTCGGAGTTGATTACTGCTTGCACGAGTTCGGTGAGCATGCCTTGCGCTACGGAACCGGTGATTTCGAGTGCGTCAGAAACCGTAACTTCTTGCGTGCCGTACGAAATAACTTGATCGAGCAAACTTAGCGCGTCACGCATCCCGCCTTCTGCCGCGCGGGCCACAATGTCAAGCGCCTTCGCATCATACGCAATTTTTTCCTCTTCTAAAATGAACGCCAAGCGCCCAATAATGTCTTGCGTCGTAATTCGTTTGAAATCGAAACGCTGCACCCGCGAAATAATGGTCAGCGGTAACTTATGCGGTTCCGTCGTCGCCAAAATAAAGATGACATGTTTCGGCGGTTCCTCGAGCGTTTTTAAAAGCGCATTGAAAGCGCCAGTCGAAAGCATGTGTACCTCATCGATAATGTACACTTTATACTTCGCGATGGTTGGTGCATACTTCACTTTTTCCCGGATATCACGAATTTCCTCGACACCGTTATTGGACGCCGCATCAATCTCCAGAACATCAGGAATCGAGCCATCCGTCGTACCCGTACAAATTTCACAATCATTGCAAGGCTCGCCGTCCACACTATTCGGACAGTTAATCGCTTTCGCAAAAATTTTCGCCGCACTCGTTTTACCCGTTCCACGTGGACCAGAAAACAAGTACGCATGAGACGTCTTATTTTGGACGATAGCATTTTTGAGTGTTCGCGTTACATGTTCTTGCCCGACTACATCTTGAAAACTTTGCGGTCGGAAAACACGGTATAGTGCTTGATATGCCATTCTTACTCCTTTCAGCGAAGCGACAAGTACTCATCTTTGTTGGTACTGTTCGAATAAAATGAGTTACAGTACCAATATGCAGAGGAACAAAGTGAGTCTGTAGTCCATCTCCCAGCTTCTCTTCATTCCAATTTTGCTTGTCTGCATTCTGCGTATTCTGTATTTCCATTATAGCTTATAAAAACCTGTTTGATAAGTTCGAGTTAGCCTTCAATTTTCGAGACTAAATCTTTGTGTTGCTGGATTACTAAGGCTTCGATTCCGTCTAGCATCCGGGTAATTCGTTTCTTACGCGTGAATCCTAGCATTCCGCCAACAAGGATATTGTTCCAGCGCGCCATCGATGTTTTTGCTTCCACCGTTTCGTCGTAAATCACTTCACACGTATGCTCAGTGATAGCCTCAATCGTGTAGCTAGTCGTATGCGTATTCACGTGCGTTTTTGTCTGGAATTCGTATACGGAAGGTGGCGTGCATTTCGTAATAATCATGATTGCCTCCGAACCGTTCGCCATTTTGCGCTTGAATTTCAGACCTTCCAACTTCTGCACAAGCGGTTTCTTTCCTGTTGCCGCCTTGACATCATGGACAACCGAATTCATAATCGTATCAAAACACTCTTTTTGCGAGATCGCGAGTTTTTTCGTAATTTTCAATGGTTTAACGCTCCTTCTTCACTTTATTCCGTGGCAACTTCTTCTTTAAAATTATCCCATTTACGCGCTCCTTTTACAAGCATATAAGGAAAGAAAATGAGATTTGTAGTATAATGGGAGAGAAATGGAGGTCATAGCATGGCACAAAAAGCAGATTTCCCAGACTTCGACAACGGCAAACTGGTGAAGAAGAACGATTACACCATCGTACTTCCCGGTGACAAAGAAATTATTTTGCCGACGAAAAAGAAGGCTGATGATGAGAATCCCGAACCAAAAGACACCGAATAACGCAAAAACCTAGCGCTGAATCTTGACGCTAGGTTCTTATTTGATTTTTTTTGAATAGGCTGGTAGTGCAAGGAAATCCTTCATATTGCTGTCCTCAGGATCAAGCCAGTTCCCAAAAACGCTGACATTTACGGTTACTTCCCCGCGATCGTAGTGAAAAATATAATACCAGTCCGTACTCTGCGGATCATTCGTATTTTTCTTTTGGCGGACTTGTTTGTCGTTCTTGTCGTATGTGATGTAGTAATTATCTTCCTCGTGCTTCGGGTTTTCCAAGTATGCTTTCCACTTCGCCATGTCTTTTTTCGTTGTTATAATTCGGCCGTACCCACCACTTTTGAAATCGTAGCTAAGCTCGCTTATATCAATAATGTCGTCGGTTGGAATGCCATATGCCACGATTTTTTCATTGATTGCCGTGCTTGCCTTCGCTTTGTTGGTCGTGAAAATAACGGCTGGGATGGCGATGATGCAAATGACTACCAGAATTGCGATTCCCCATGATTTTTTTGTGAATTTCATCGTTTCGACTCCTCGTGTGGTAAATTCGTGATTAACGCTATGATTCATTATAACACAAGAACGTATCAAAAAAGCGCCCAAATTAGGACGCTTTTCTCTTTATTAGTAGGTTCCTTTTTCATTAAAACCGTTTACAAAAAGCTGAATATCAGAGAAATAGAAGGCATTCACAAAATCCTCGTTCTGAATGGCGAAATCGTATTTGCCTTCTAGATTGGGACTGGCATTGGAATGCGGATTCCATTCCACGCTCTGTTCTATGGAAAAGAATGTGTAAGGCTCGCCCGCAAATGCTTGGCTGTTTACCTTGATGCCTGCTTTAGCGGCTTCGTCTGTTGTTAGCTTTTTCAACTTCTGAGCAGGTATCGATTTCACACCTTCCACGACCATGTTTTCAATAGAGATTGGTAATAGAATAGTGTAGTAGTAAGGGGTTGTGATGGTTTGGAATTCATCGTAAACGGTGTCCTTCATTGCTAGGATAACGCTAAAATCCCCCTTGGTAGCTGTCATTGTTTTTGTAAACTTCGTTAGGATGATATTATCGATGTCTATCTTGTCTTGCATGTCATCGATAGTTATTGCTTTTTCTGGTGGTTTTGATCGCTGTTCTTCGCTGGTTTCAGAGCATCCTGTGATGATGGTGAGAGTGAGGATTAGTATTGTGACTAGTATTTTTCTGTATTTCATTGTTAAAACTCCGTCATGGATGAGTATGCTGAATATGTCCAATTACCGTTGATTGCTTTTTTAGACTGGACGTTTCCTCTAGAATAGGTAACAATGTATCCTGCTGTTGAAACTTTCTGTGAACCATATGCTAGATTAGCATTTTTCTTTGGCGGGATAGCAAAAGTAACTGTAGTACTCTCTTTTACCGTTTTCCCTACACCGACCTCAGCGGAAACTTTAACACCCGTCTTCATTAAGCCGAACTCTGCCGCAGTAGATACACTACCTTTCACATACTTCTCCCGTGATACATTGTATTTTACCGTTTGCGTTGTGGATGATGCTTTATTATATGCAGTATGTTGCCACGTTGGTTGCTTACTAATCGTTTTAGAATAATATTCATACTGCTTACCATCAAACGCTATATATGTGGCTTTCATATTCCCTGTTGCTTGCACAGGCACTGCAATACCAAAAGCTAAGATGGTTACTAAAGCCAATATACTCATTTTTTGTATATCCTTAAAAAAGTACCCTTTTCTCTGTTGCATTTTTATTCCTCCATTTTTATATTTTTAGTTTTCTGATATTTATATATATATAATATCTTTATTTGAAGATATTATCAATGATTAACCACCACATTTTGTGTTAAATAATCAATCATACCCAAATTGACTGTTTATTTAAGCTTACAAAAAGTTTAATTATTAATGATAAAAATACACTTCAAGGTATTTCTAGTCTATCCAACTAAAGAATTACTGCGTATCACTACGCCTCAAAGTCATACCAAATAAATCTTGTATTTGCCCGCTTATTTAGATACAATAACCTAGAACGACATCATATGAAAAGGGGTTATAAAATGCTTAAAAAACTACTCATTATGCTCACTGTGTTCCTACTTGTCTGCTTACCACTGTCTCAAGTGAAAGCGGTAACAGAGACATCTATTCCTTCACCCACATTACTGAAGGCGCAAGAGGTTCACAATGATACATTCCCGGCTAAAGAAAGTGAAGCATGGTACAAAATTGTTGCACCTGCAACCAAAGATTCTGGTCACACACATTTTAAGGTAACGTTAACTAGTAAACAAATACTATCGATGGCGATATATCCAAGTAAGGATCAAGCCTTAGATGACGAAACATTCTTTAATTATCGCGTGGGTACTGGCGAAAAAAACACGGTAAGCGTTAACTTCCCAGATGCATGGAATGGCGAATACTGGTTGAAAGTTTCCTACATACCAGAAGAGGATCCTTCGACAGTGGTTGCGCCGTATTCGCTTAAATATGAAGAAGTGTTCTTACCACCGAATTATCCTGCTGAACAAGACGCGAATTGTGCTGTGGAAACAGCCCTAACTGGCAAAGATGGTGCGGCAGATATTCTAAAAGATGCACGGTCGATTCGCGATGTTTTGCTGGCAAGTTCTGATGCTGGTAAAGACATTTCTAAACTCTACTACAAAGCTTCTCCATTTTTAGTGAAAGAATTCTTGCTAAATAGCAGTGCACGAACAACTGTCTACAATAATTTAAAAGTTTTACGCCCAGTTATTAAAGCCGCTGCAGAAAAACGTGAGTATACGATTTCAAAAGAAGAAGCGAAAGCGTTCAATACGATTTCAAGCCTCATCAAAGACGCAGTTCCTACTTCTCTTGCCAATCAAATCACGGCATTAGAAAATAAGATTGATAGCCAAAACATGTCTGGTAGCAGTTTGAGCAGTATTTTTGGTAGCTTGGATATCTCGACAACGTTTGCGAAATCAGGTACAAGTAAGTTTATCGTTAAGCTGAAACCGAATGCTTCCGCCAAAAGCCTTGTGAAAAAAGCGAGTGCTTACAGTATGGAGACGACAGAACTTGATGATTCAGCGTCTACAGCGATGGACGATTTCTACACTGTGTACCAACCGACGTCTGATAATTCTCTGAAAAGTTTCAGCAAAAGTGAGGCAAATACGCGCAAACAAGCGATTGATAGCCTTCCTGATGTAGAATATGTGGAAGAAGTCACGACTTATACGAAAACAAATGGTACGTACGATGCTTACCAATGGGCGATTAACAAAAATTCTGTCTTGAAAGATGCCACCAATGTCGATATTCAGCAAGATGATTTTTGGAAAGCAACGGCGAGTCAGAAATTAGCGGCAGTTAAAGTTGCCGTCGTAGATACTGGTGTTAATAGCCGTTTGAAAGAGCTTCAAGGCAGAGTTGATAACAATAATGCTAAGAATTTTGTTGATCCAAATGGTGAAGGTTCCGCGATGGACGATAACAATCATGGTACGCATGTTGCAGGAGTTATCGCAGCGAACGCCGACAATAATTTAGGCATGAAAGGTATGGCAAAAAACGCAACCATTCTGCCAGTAAAAGTCCTGAATGCCGATGGTGATGGCGATACGGATGCGATTGCTCGCGGGATTCAATATGCGATTGATCAAAAAGTAGATGTCATCAATCTGAGCCTTGGTGGATCGTATAGCCGCACGATTGAATATGTACTGAAAAATGCAGATGCAAAAGGAATCACAGTGGTGGCAGCGAGCGGTAATGACGGTATGGAGGAGATTTCCTATCCTGCTTATTCTAAATACACGATTGCAGTCGGCGCAACGAATCCATTTGGCATTGTAGCTGATTATTCCAACTACGGACGCGAGCTAGATGTCGTAGCACCAGGAAGTAAAATTGCCAGCACGATTCCTGATGGAAATATCGCTTACATGGACGGTACAAGTATGGCCACACCTCACGTTGCAGCCCTTGTCAGTCTTCTAAAAGGTCAAAATAAAGCCTTGAAACCTGCTGAAATACGCCAAATTTTGCGTACAACAACGAATCCGCTTGCGTTTTCAGGTGAAGAGAATAAATATGCCGAAGAAGACGAGGTTATGTATGACGAATACGGCGAAGTAATCCCAGCGCTACCATTACCAGCATTTTTCGATATCGAATCTGGATACGGTAAAATCAACGTTTGGCATGCCCTATCGAAAAACGTGATTAAGGCGAAACCAGTAACACTTTATGACAACACTAACTATGCCACAGGAAAAGTCCCGGCAAACACCGAAGTGAAAGTTTTCCAAGGCACGAAGAAAATCGGTGAAGGGAAAGCCGCGGCGAATGGCCAATATAAAGTCTGGATTCCATTGCAAAAAGCTGGCAACAAGCTAACGCTGACTTTCAAAAACGGTACCAACGAAACAAAAGCACGCATCATTGTCGCAAAAGGCGTTGCACCAGCAGCTCCGAAAGTAACGACATTCACAGATAAAGACACGCAAATCAAAGGACAGACGGTAGAATCCGCCAAAGTTGTCGTGAAAAACAGCAAAAATCAAGTGGTTGCGACTGGAAATGCAACGACAACTGGCGCATTCAACCTACGAATCGCCAAACAACCCGCAAACACTAAGTTAAGTGTCCAAGTCACAGATATCGCGAAACGTGTGAGTAAGGCTACAGTCATCACAGTAAAAGACGTGACTCCGCCAAAAGCACCAACAGTCAACACGATTAAGAGCACTGCAACAACCGTTACTGGCACAGGTGAAAAAGGCGCGACAGTATGCGTTTACTTCCAGACGAAATTACTCGGCTCAGCAAAAGTCGATGCGAAAGGCAAATACAGCGTCAAAATACCGAAGCAGAAAGTCGGAACTGGTCTTTCTATTAAGCAATTTGATGCCGCGAATAATGTGAGTCCTGTTGTGAATAAAAAAGTGGTTAAATAACGATGTCCGTTTTAAAATATCCAATTTTTGTCCTATTGCTTGGTAGCCTTATTTTCAATGTATCCTGTTCGAATGACGATAGCGCTCCTAGTAAAGCTCCTGCCGTAGAAAAAGCTGTAACCATCGACAATATGCAGAGGAAGATTGATGTTAATGACATGACTCTAGCAAAATTCACAAAGAAGATGACCGGAAATATCGGGCATTTAACATTGATACTAGGCATCAAAAGCACGACGTATGATACATTGGAAACCGTTACTGATCCCTATTATTATACATTCCTATTACCAGAGAACATGGCAGCACGTGTCAAACCTGTTCCTGCTGCTCGTGTTATGGTATTGGACGACGTTGCTATCAAAAAAAATGGAATCAACGTGAATAGTTTTTCTTTTGCCGGTGAGCGCTATACTTTTTTAGAGATAGAGCAATCTATTGTGTGGGACGCTAATTCAGATATTCCGCATAACTTGGATGGCCTATACCACTTCGCAATTCAAAATAAAAACTATGAAAACGCCTTTTACTTCCATGATGTGCAGACTTTTGTGACTGCTTTTGAACAAGAAGATTCCTATCAGAATAACGAAAGAAGCGCCAAACCATCAGGGGTCGGTGCTTCTTTTTCGTTATTTATTTCTCTAACTCGACTACTCGATATTTCTTAAAATTAACCACCGTACGCACTGGTGCATTGTGCTCTTTTTGCAAATCTTCGTCAATCGCTACGATCGCTGAGTTGATCAGCATTTTTTCGATTCGGCCGAAGTATAGTTTATCTTCGCGTTCCCACGTCACGTAATCCTCTATTTCCCCTTGTATCTCGGGGTTCAACTTTGGAGCTTTCCGCAGTTCTAGTAAATTCACACCTTGATTTTCTACTGGCATTTCATTCACCTCTTTTATCTAGTATAGCGTATGTTGGGGGAATTAGATAGGTTGGGTGTTGGGGGCGGTTACTATTCGTTATTTGGAGGTGTTCGAACAGGCACTGGGGGATTACCTGCTCGCTTCGCTCTCATGCATATTGGAGTTGTAACTCACTTCGTTTGAACAACTCCAACAAAAAAGCCTCCTCTAAATGAAGAAAGAAGGCTTGTATCGTTTTAAATTATAATGCCATGCACCTTATTCTGGCGATGTATCCATCTGCGTTACCTTTGCAGTTAGCTCAGCCCAGGCGACCTCACGGCACATGGAAAGCACTGATTAATGCTGCTTCCTTCCGGACCTGACATGGTTCACAGGTTCCCATTGCGCAAGACCCAAACGTCAACACCACTTACAAAGGGCTGACCAAACAGGTACAAAGCCTCGATAAGGAATTCAACCCCACTAGAGCGGATTGTGGGTTACAGGGCTCCGCTACGTCCCCATCTAGCATGACAAATTAGCTGCCATTTTTAAAAACGGCTCACTTATAAATATACCTTTCTTTCATGGAAAAGGCAAGTGGAAACATGGGTTTCGTGAATAAAACTAGGAGTCTTTTTTTAGGATATGATCCATCTTATCTTTTCGAATCTGCCGTAATTGGTCATCAAGCGCTATCCATTCGCTAGATGTTGGTGGGAATCTCCATAGAAAAGTTGTTGTGGTATCTAGTGTTCTATCTTCTGTATCTCCTACTAAGCGCAATGGATTAGGTGTTAAATCTAGGCCGTTTGTTTTAGCTTCATTTGGATTGCTTTGAATTTAAAATAGGGGGCGCCAGTAAAACGCGGATTTACCCGCTAAAGATAAAACTTCTGGATTGTTTTGCAAATAAATAGTCATTCAATTACTTAACGTTCTAGCCATTGATCCCATCGAAGCAATATCCAATGTTCTCCCTTCGAAAGAACACCTTCTTCCTGTAACAGGCGCTTTTGGCTTAGGAGGTATTCTCTCGTACAATTCATATAGATAGCCATCTCTTTTTGTGTGACTACTGATGGGATAAAACAATCCGCTCCGGATGAGATACCGATTTCTTTTCCCATCTGAAATAATAGGGTATACAGTCGTTCTTTTGTTGGTAAATTATAGAATTGGATGCGTGTTGATAATCCTGCAATTAATTTTTCATTCCATTCGTTTCGTCGGTTTAACAACTCGAGTGTGCGTTCCACTGGCATTCGAATCAACGTGACATCTGATTTTGCCTCAAATTGAAGGGAATGCTTACTGACATGTGTTTTGACTAGAATTATATCGCCTTGTTTAGCGAAATAAATGAGTTGTTTCCCCGCTTTGCAAGCCACATAACCTTTACTGATAATATAATCTCCTATATTTGTGATTGTTTCATTCTTTTTTAGTTGAACGATTTCATCTGTTTGGTACATACTTTTCTCCTTCCAGCTTATTCTTTTATTTCCTTCGTCAAAGTGATCATATACAATACCATTAACATCACGCTCACAATGCTTCCCGATGCCAATAACGTATCGACAGGACTTGTGCAAAGAGCATAAACGAATGGAAAAACAACAAGTATTTTGAGTTTGAAGTTTCCTTTTGTAGAGCGAATAATAGCGATTAACGTGACAATAAATAGACATACTAATACAATCGCTCCCAAAAAACCCGTTTCTCCAATAATCATTGCCCAATAAGAATCTGTGATAAACGTTGGATTAAATTGGGATAAGCCCCAAACGTGTGTCAAATGGTATTCATTGTAGAGTGGTGAATAATCTAGACGCGAGGCATTCGAACCAAACATGCCTAATCCCGCTCCAAATGGTGCATGATTCTTTGCAATCTCAACCGATGTTCGTAATAATACACCTCGTGCTTCTGTATTTGCAGCACCAAATTGGTCGGCAATTCGATCCCAACTAAACCATACGAGAAATCCGCCCAATAAAAGAACAATAGATACAGGAAGTCGTTTCATATGCGGTAAAATCAATAGCAGTAAGAAAAAACAGAGATAAATGCCGATTGCGGTGCTTCTTCCAGCCGTCATAATCAACAAAAAATTGAGTAGTACATACATATATGGCACACGTGTTTTCTGTAAAAAAGCGAAGAAAACCATCATGACCGTGAATAAAATAACAACCATACTAAACGGAGCTGGGTGGCCAAAGCCATAAGAATAGGTCGCCATACCAAACCGCGTATCAAAAGCTACCATGATTGGAGTAACTAGGTTTAAAGCATAGGCCGCCATACATAACCCTGTAACAACCAAGCCACTTTCTTCATCCACGGAATCGTTGACAGCAGATGAGTACCTTGTAATAGTATATGCCCGCAGTAAAAGAGAATCAGGAATTTTACCATTCCAAAAAAAGTGTATAACTGCATCCAAATCGTGCTATGCGCTGTATCAAACAAGTTAGGTATCATAGCAATAAGGAGAAAACAACTGCACAAAATAAAAGCTAAAATACTCCAACCATCTAGCATTTTCCTTTGTTGTTTCTCAAGGAAAAACGTTTTAATGAAGGCTGCACCCATAAACAAGAATACAATTATTTCATCTACATACCCGAATATAGGGTTGATTGTCTCCAATAAGTTGGAACATAAAGCTACTAGAAAAAGTATCATAAATACCATGAATGATTCACCATGCTTTCCTTTCTCCCCCAACCGATTTTTTAAGACGAATAGTTGCAAATAATTGCTTCACAACCGCACCTTGACTAATAAATAACCCTAACGCAAACATTCCTTGAATCCACCAATTCGGACTCGCTACCACTGACATGTATATACTCTGTGCCAAAAGTAGTCCCATACTCATCCAAAACGTCTTTTTATACTCTAATTGACCAAAAAATTTCGTTTGTTTCATCCGCAACAACCATGTAACTAAAAAGCCTAATAAGGTAGCAATTGATGCTCCTAGAATCCCAATAAACGGAATCAAAACAAGTGCCAAAGCAACATTCACTACGCCACCTTTTAGTGAGGTGAAAAGTAATTGCTTCGTCTTTTTCTCAACCATATACGAGACTTCTAGAAAACTAGAAAAACTGGATAGTAGCACAGCAATTAGTAAGAACGGCACATACGACCATACATCCTGATATGCTGACGAGAATAAAACACGTGAAAACGGCTGAACAATCATCATAATACTTTCTGTCGCTACAAAGAATAAACAAGAAAATAGTGTGAAAACTCTTGCGAAAAACGCATCATTTTGCTTCACCTTGTCACCAATCGCCGAAATACTCCATGCTTGAAAGAATATCGAACTAATCATCGACAATAAACTTGGAATTTTAGCGGCTACGGTGTAAAGACCATTGGCAGCAACACCTAAGAAAAACGTTAAGATGTAGCGATCTGAGACTTGCATAATCCACCAAAGAATCGCATTAGGAATCAGTGGTAAAGAATAGAACAACATTTTTTTCAGTAAAGGCTTATTAATAGCTCGAAACGAGAAAAGCTTATACAATTTGGCACCGAAGAACAGACATACCGTATTGAATGTAAATGCAAGTAGATTGGCATACAAGTAACCCGCCACACCCATATGAAAATATTTCAAAAAGATAATATTAGCAATTAGTAAAATACCAGACATGAGTAAACCAGACACAGAATAAAGAATGAGTTTTCCATTTGCTCGAACTTGTTGTTGAAAAAGTGTATTCCATAATTGTACGAGTAATAGCATAAAGAATATCCAGTAATAATCCTGAACCATTGGAATTGCTTGAAGGATTGGAGTTAACGCTAGTAGTATAACGCCAGCTAAGAGGAGGATCGCACACGCGGAACTAAAAACCTGCTTTTTGCTGACTTTCTCCATCGTGTAGCGAAATACGCCATCTGCAATGCTCAATGTAACAATGGGAATCAATATAGAGACTGTCATCATCAAAATATCCGCTTTCCCATATTCAGCTGGGGATAAATAAAAAGTATAAAATGGCACTAATAAAAAGATCATGAACTTACTTCCCATACTGCCAAGTGCGATAATAAATGTATTCCATCCTAATTTCTTGTATCGATTCATAAATGCCATGCCTTCCTCACTGTTAGTTTTAAAAGCCCCCTTTTAATTATTGCCATAATAGTAATCATTCATTTTCATGTTCGTATTATTAAAAATCGTTCCGATGATCGTGCTGCCCGCTATGTTTAATTTCTGTAATGTTTTTTTAGCATTGTCCTGTTTCGTGTAGTTATTACGAACAATCATGATCGTGCCATCTACCCAAGAAGCAATCGTTTGTGCGTCAGCAACAGCCATCACTGGCGGTGAATCAATAATAATTCGGTCATACTGCGCGTATAAAGTTTGGTATACTTGTTGCATTTTTGCGGAGTTCAGAATCGCCGCTGGGTCTGCTGGAGAAATACCAACTGGTAAGATAGATAAATTAGGTACATCAGATGATACAATCGCTTCTTCTAACGTTACTATATCTTTTAAATGCCCTGTAAGACCGTAAGAAGAATAACACTCCGGAAAAATTTTATGCGCTGTTGGTTTGCGTAAATCAAGGTCAATCAGTAATGTTTTCATATTCAATGCCGCGTAAGAAATCGCTAAATTCGCTGAGATTAATGATTTCCCAGAATCAGGATCTGGTGATGTAATCATAATCGACTTATACTCTTCATCAATGCCTGCAAAATCAATATTTGCTCGAATATAACGAAATGATTCTGCATAGGCCGATTGTGGCTCGTATTTGGCTACCAGTTTGTTCTTACCTGATGATTTATCTCGAAATTGTTTACTTCTCATGGGATTCACCTTTCTCCTTACAATCATTTGAATTATACGTCGGTAACTTACCAATCGATCCTAATAATGGAACACCTAGGTCTTCTAAATCCTCTTCCTCTTTGAATGTACTGTGTAATAAATTCCGCATAAAAGCGATACAAACACCAAGTAAACCTCCACCGATAAATCCAATCAACATCATAAGCCACGGTTTTGGACTAACAGCGTCGGCACCTTTTGATCCATCAGCTTCTGATAAAATATTAATATTATCTACTTTCATTACTTTCGGAGTTATTTTTTTAAAAGCAGTAGCCGTCTCGTTCGCAATTTTTGCCGCGACTTCTGGGTTCGAATCCGTCACCGTAATGTTCATTACCTGCGAATCCTGTTCTGTTGTGACTGCAAATTTCTCAGTTAATTCCGGTACAGAATATATCCCGCCCGTCTGTTTTTCTACTTCTTTTAACACACGTGGACTAGTTATCAATACACGATACGTATTGACTAATTGTAAATTGGCTTGTACCTCTGCATTTTGAGACACAGCATTTTCATCTTCACTCGTTTGAGATACTAGAATCTGTGTGCTCGTCGCAAACATCGGTGTGATTAATAAATAGACAGTAAGCGCTGCAACAGCTAGCCCTCCAACTGCAAACGACGCAATCCATAATATGCTTTTTTTCAATATAGCTATGACATCTTTCATACTGAATAAGGTATCCATCTTTTCTCTCCTTACTAAATAATATACACGTTGATACGCCCGCATTACTGCATCATATTCTGATACGTTTCTTCCCATTTTTGCTGATACGGCTTCATCGCAAAACGTTCTTGAATTGTCACAAATGCAGCCTGTGAATAGCGCATTCTCATCTCTCTATCACTTAAAAATTGAATCATTCTTACTTCAAGTTGCGCTGTATCTCCAGCCTCAATCAACGTTCCATTGACACCATCTTGAATCGCTTGTGGAATCCCACCAACATACGTGCTCAAGTTTGGAATTCCGTGTGCCATTGTCTCAAGAATCGCCATTGGTAGCCCTTCATGATACGAAGGTAAAATGTGCAAAACGGCATCTCGCAAAATTTGTTCTTTAGCCGCGGAGTCAATCCAGCCACCTAAAATCACATTATCTAACTGTTTGGCAACTATTTCTTGCCTTACTTCTTCTGTTTCGCCATCCCCGTATAAGTAAATCTGTACATCAGGATAGGCGTCTTGCATTTTCTTCGCCACCGCAAGGACATCATAACTTCCTTTACGTTTACCAATACGACCAAACATAATGATATGCTTTGAGTCACTATCGTACGTATTTTCCAGTGGCATCGGTACCGCGTTTTCGATGACCGTTACGGGAACTGCAGTCAATTTATTATAAAAGTCTGCCCACTCGTCACTGAGGACGACTACTTTATCCGGCTGACTCAAAATCCAACGAATATATTTTTGTAAGAGGGGTTTGCTGTTGTTATAGAAGATATCAAATTGAGAGGCATGCATATGAAGGACGATCCGGCACTCTTTTCTAGCGCGCCAGATAAGAAGTGATTTCCTGAAAAAACTACCTTGTTGCGCCATATGCACGTGTACGACATCGATCTTATCTCGCCGTATTGTTTTTTTAATTTGGAGAATGGATTGAATCGTCGCCTTCATCCGTGTGAAAAACGAACCTTCCTTCCATGTCGTGAGGTATTGAATCTCTTGTTGTTCCGCTTGAAAATACGTTTTAAAATTCTTAATCACCGTAGCGATTCCGCCTTTAGCTTCTGAATCCGGACCAATCATCAAAATACGCATGTTATATTCCTGCTTTCTTCTTAGCTTTCAAAATATGCCCTAGAAATACAAGATTTCCACCGATGTACCGTTCGAACATCCGAATAGGCTCTTGGATAAAACGATAAAACCACTCTAAACCGCTCTTTTGCATCCATCGTGGCGCTCGTTTCGTCTTACCAGCAATCACATCAAAGCTCCCACCGACGCCCATCACAAACGGCGCGCCCATTCTTTCTAACTGTTCATGAATCCAATATTCTTTCATCGGACTAGAGAAAGCTACGAAAACGATGTCTGCCTGACTTGCTCGGATATCATCTGCAATTTCGTCTGACTGACTAGCTTCAAAATAACCATTCTCATGTCCTACAATGCGAACATTGGGATACTTTTTGCTTGAACGCATTACCACTTTGCGTACTACTTCTTCTGTCGCACCGAAAAAGAAAACACGATATGCTTTTCGATTTGCTAATTGGAGCACTTCATCCATTAAATCAATACCTGTGACACGCTCTGGCAATTGTTTACCCAACATTTTCGCAGCGAGTAGAATCGACGCGCCATCCGCATTAATCAACGGCGAGCTATTCACGATGTCACGTAATTTCTCATCTTTTTGCATGAGGTTAATCTTGTTCGCGTTGATGACCACGTGTTGCACGGGTACCTTCTCTTGAATAATCGTATCCACTTTGGCAACCGTTTCTTGCATTGTTAAACTATCGACGTAACTACCTAACAATTGAATGCGCAAATCTCACATACCCTTTCCAAAAACAGTAATTTCCTTAAATGTCAAAAGCATAATTTTGAGATTGAAAAAGATATTTCGTTTCTCAATGTATTCTAAGTCTAGATTAATCATCTGATCAAAACTTAATTCATTTCGACCACTTACTTGCCATAATCCTGTACAACCTGGCTTCACTAAAAGTCGTTTTTTATCACGATCAGAGTAATTTTCATATTCGCGTTCCAGTGGTGGACGAGGACCAACCATACTCATATCGCCTTTTAAAACGTTGATAAATTGAGGAAATTCATCTAAGCTCAGTTTACGAATAATTTTGCCTACTTTCGTGATTCGCGGATCATTCTTCATTTTAAACATGTTTCCTTCGACTTCATTTTGTGCCATCAACTCGTCTAAACGCATTTCCGCATCGGTGTACATGCTTCTGAATTTGTACATGTCGAATAATTTACCGCCGTGCCCAACCCTTGTTTGCTTGAAAATAATCGGGCCGGCTCCATCTTCTAACTTGATGAGTATAGCGACAACAATCATTACGGGGGAAGATATAAGGAGAGCAAACAAAGCAGCAATGATATCAACAGCTCGTATTAGCATGTCGTTCATTGTATTTTTTCGCAGTGTATATGGAAAAGAAGTGATTTCTTTTTCCGTATCAATATACATAGGATTCATCCTTCGCTTGTTTTATTTTCGATAAGTTACCTAGATTCAAATATTCGGTATTTGGTGAATAAGATTTCACTACATTTTTCGTGTCTAAAATCACTTGTTGTGCCATATTCTGCGTGAAATTTAAATCTAATTCCTTGAATTCCTTGTGATCTGTTAATACTAGTAATAGGGAGCTATTTGCTGTCGCTTCTTCGATAGAATCAGAATAGCTTGCAACATGTGGATCAAAAATACCAACTTCATATTTCAACCGTAGTGCTTCCATAATCTCCATCGCTGGACTTTCTCTGATATCATCAATGTTTCCTTTATACGTTAGTCCTAGAACAGTCACTTTGTTTGTTGGCGCGTCCATCATAATCTGATCTACTTTCGCTTCTACAAACTTCGGCATGGATACATTAATCGCTCGCGCTGTTTGAATAAGTGGAGAAACTTCAGGTGCAGCTGCTACTACAAAATAAGGATCAACAGCTAGGCAATGTCCGCCAACGCCTGGGCCTGGAGAATGAAGATTAACACGTGGATGTAAGTTAGCCATTTCAATCACTTTTAATGCATCGATATCCAGTTTTTCGGAAATTTTTGCAAGTTCGTTAGCTAGTGCGATATTGACATCACGGAAAGTATTTTCCATCAATTTACTAAGTTCGGCCTCACCAGCTTTTGCTTGAATCAGCTCGCCTTGTACGAATTTCTTATATAACTTCATCGTTTCTTTTGTACAAGCCTCTGTCATACCGCCGATAATGCGCGGGTTGTAGATCATTTCATGAATAATATTCCCTGGCAAAACGCGTTCTGGGCAATGTGACAAGTAAATATCCTCACCAATTACAAAACCTGCCGCTTCAATCATCGGCTGTACCACATCTTCCATCGTACGGGGAGCAATAGTCGATTCCACGACCACCACATTTCCTTTACGCAAAAATGGAAGAATCGCATGCACTGCTGAAATCACATATCGATTGTCACAACTTTTAAATTCATCTTCACGGTTTGGCGTTGGAACTGCGATAATGAAGGCATCTGCTGCTACCGGTTTCGTTGCCGCCTCAAAATGACCACTCTGAACAACGTCATGAAAAAGCGTTTGGAGACCGTTTTCTTCGATATGAATCAGACCATTATTTAATTGACGAACGACATCCTCGTTTAAATCGACACCAAGTACTTCCATTCCATGACTAGCAAAAATAATAGAAGTGGGAAGACCTATATATCCTAAACCAATAACGTTGACTTTCATCTTTAAAAATCACCTTTCCTTACGTGAGTATTTTTATTTAGCGGGAACTTTTAATTGCCATTGTGCTTTTTTCTTACCAAGTGGTGCGTAATACACCGTTACTGTTTTTGTTTTCGCTGGTATTTCGTAGTAGCCTGTGCCCGTTATTGTTTGTCCTGCTTTAATCTCTGTTCCGAAGTTCTTAGCCTCTAGCCCGTACACGTCATATGTTTTATCATTATCTGCCTTGACTTTAAAATCTGCAGCTCCGGCACCGCTTGTTACTTTATCTGTGTTTTTTACGGAAAATGTTACTTGAAGCATATCCTTTTTATCGGAAGATTCACCAAATCCTGTTGCGACCTTTGTTACTTTAATCTGTAAATTATTCGATGTATCTACTGTTTTTCCAATTTCATTTTTAATAGCTGTTTCCTCTTTCTGATCGTTGCTATTTGCCGCGCATCCAACCAAGGAGAAAGCTATCATTAAAGAAGTAAAAATAAGGGTTACTTTTTTCATTGCTTCTTACATCCTTTCCAATTTTAAAATCAAAGGAAAAGGCCCACGAAAGGGCGGGCCTTTTCGATTAAAAATTAGTCATTAAATTAGTCATTAATCGTAACTGTTTTTTCATCCATTACTAGACCGTATGCATCTAGTAATGCAACTTTTACAACGTCATCTTTCGACGTAATCTTGTTTTTCAAGCCAACATAGTAGCTAAAGTTACCGCTTGCTACTGTCCCACCGGCTGCTAGAGCTGTACCATTTACAGTGATGCGAAGTGATTTCGCTGTTCCTGTATATGTTCCGCTCAATATGCTCGTTTTAAGGGAGAATGCTGCTGGTGTAATTGTTCCGCTTTCTGCTGTACGATCGTTTATAGTGAGTGTTTTCTTAGCTAACTGTTTGCCTACTGCGTCGAATGCTGTAACGGTCACAACATCTGCGGAAGACTTGATTTTATCGCCAATATAGAAATTCAGCTTGCCATCTGTGAATGTTCCACCTGTGTAATCTGTACCATTGATATTTACTTTGACGGATTTCACATCACCTGTGTAGTCCGCTGTTAAATACGTCGTTCCTGGTGCTAAATAGACCGCTGGCGTAATGGTGCCACTTGTTGTTGATGTCGCTGCAGCTTTCACTGTCACTGTCTCTTGGTCTAGTTGTTTACCTGCTGCGTCAAACGCTGTAACGGTTACTGCGTCTGTAGAAGATTTGATTTTACCACCAATGTAGAAAGTTAGTTTGCCATCTGTGAATGTTCCACCAGTGTAATCTGTACCATTGATATTTACTTTGACGGATTTCACATCACCTGTATAATCAGCTGTTAAATTAGTTGTTCCTACTGTATATTCTGCTGGTGTAATGGTTCCGCTTGTTATCGATGTTGTGCTGTTGATTGTTACGGTTTTGTTGCTTAATTCTGTTCCGTAAGCATCGTACGCATAGATTTTTACAACGTCATCTTTAGAGATATAGAAGCTGACTGTCCCGTTTGCTACGGTACCACCTGTATATGTTGTTCCGTTAATCACTACTTTGACAGTTTTTACATCGCCGGTGTACGTCGCTGTGAGTGTTTTATCTGCTGGTAAGTTGTATGTTGCTGGTGTGATGGTTCCTGTAGTAGATGGTTTTTTCACAGTGACAGATGTTGTGGCAATTTTGTTACCATTTTTATCATAGCCGTCTACTTTCACTGCCGCTGTTGTATTTATGATTTTGTCCCAACCATAGAACGAGTAAGTGCCATCTGCGTTTAATGTTCCGCCGCTGTAGACTGTATCGCCAACCGTTACTTTCAGTGACTTCACATCACCTGTGAATGTTCCCGTAATGTTTTTGTCTAAGCCTAGGTTGAAATCGTTCGCTGTTACTGTACCTGTACCTATTTGGCTGTCGTTTGCATCCAATAAAGTAATAGCAGATGTCGCGATTTTGTTGCCATATTGGTCAAACCCATTGATGTTTGCTGCTTTTGTTTTATCTGTAATGACACTTAATGCGTAGAAAGAATACGTACCATCGGCGTTCACTGTACCGCCTTTATATTCTTTGCCATCATACGTTAGGCTTAATGTTTTCACATCGCCTGTGAACGTACCTGTCACGCTCTTATCTTTGTGGATTGTGAATGTAGCTGCTGTAATCGTACCTGTTCCTGGTGGGTTTGGTGTATTGCTTGTTTTGATGTTGGCTGTTTTTGTATCTAGTACTTTACCGCTTGCATCGAGACCTTCTACTTTAAACTGTCCTACTGCTGTCGCTTTGTCTAGTGCATAGAAAGAATACGTTCCAGTTGCGGCATTAATCGTACCACCTGTATATACTTTCGTGCCGATTGTTACACGGAAAGATTTCACATCACCAGTAAATGTACCAGTAATACTTTTATCTGTTCCTAAAATGAAGTCTGTAGCTGTAATTGTTCCTGCTGTTGTAACGGCTGTTGCATTCGCTGTCGCAGGAGCACTTGCTTTACCGTTCGCTCCTGTTTGCGTAGCGATGTATGTGTCACCAGCTTTTGCAGGATCTACTGTAAAGGTTGCTTTACCAGTTGCATCGGCCACTTTTGATGTTTTGTCGCCATCTGGTGTTGTTAATGTGATGGTAGCGCCTGGGTCACCTGTTACCACTACTTTAGAATCGCCAGCTTTTACTGGAGTAATGGCCGGCACTTCTAATGTTGTATCTGTAACGATTACATCTTTCGCTGGGCTTACATTGCCGTTATTTGGGTTGGTTTGTGTGACTTCTACTTCTGTGCCACCATTTTGTTTTGGTATTTCAATAGAGAAGTCCCCATTAGCATCGGTTTTACCAGTGTAGGTGTTGTCACCAATTTTCACTCCGACATCAGAATTAGGTTCGCCTTTACCTGTTGCTTTTGTGTCTGTGTCTTTGATTGGGTTCACAGTTGGGGCTGCTGGTGTAGAGGAATCTTTAACAGTGTATGTCGCTGCTGGACTTGCTTTGCCGTTAGCACCTGTTTGTGTTGCTTTAAACTCATTATTTATTTTAGCTGGGTCTACTGTAAAAATTGCTTTTCCTGTTGCGTCAGCTGTTTTTGTGATAGTATCGCCGTCTGGAGTTGTTAGTGTAATAGATGCACCAGCTGTACCTGTTACGGTTACTTTGTTATCACCAATCGCAACTGGGCTGATTGTTGGTTTTGCTAGCGTTGTATCTGTTACAGTGATTTCTTTTGGTGTGCTTTCATTTCCGTTGTTCGGATTAATGATGATGACATCGACTTTTGTTCCGCCGTTTTGTTTTGGAATTTCAATGGAGAAATCACCGTTTCCGTCTGTTGTCCCATTGTAAGTTTTGTCGCCGATTTTGACTTCTACATCGGAGTTTGGTTCGCCTTTACCTGTTGCTTTTGTGTCTGTGTCTTTGATTGGGTTCACAGTTGGGGCTGCTGGTGTAGAGGAATCTTTGACTTTGTATGTGTCCGCTGCACTGGCTTTTCCGTTTGCACCTGTTTGGGTTGCTTTGTATTCGTCGTTGATTTTTGCAGCTGGGATATTGAATGTTGCTTTTCCGTTTGCATCTGCAACTTTAGATACTGTGCCGCTTGCGTCTGTGAAGTTGATTGTTGCACCCGCTTGACCTGTTACTGTTACTGTTGTATTACCCGCTGTTACTGGAGAAATGGTTGGTTTAGACAAAGTTGTGTCTGCAACGGTTACGCTTGCTTTCGGACTTACTTTACCATTTGCAGGATTAGTTGCTGTCGCTTCTAATTTAGTCCCAGCCAATTGTCTAGGAATGCTGATAGCGTAGTTTCCAGTTGCATCTACAGTTCCTATCCAAGTATCAGCGCCATTTGTCAATGTAATTTTATCTCCAGCAACACCAGATCCTTTGACCAGAGTAGTTAAGTCTGAAACTGGCTGAATTGTCGGAGCACTAGGTATTCTGCTCTCTATAACAACAGTGCTCGCATCAGATCCTACACCATTTTTAATCGCTGTTCCTAAAAGTGTTGTCCCTGCAAGTTGCGGAGGAATCTCTACAGAATAGTTTCCTGTATTATCAATAATTCCTGTCCCCAGAATTATACTACCTTTTTTTATAGTTATTGTTGCCCCAGGTTCTCCACTCCCATTAACTATTGAATCCATATCAGATACTTTGTTAATACTCGTGCTTGCAAAAGCTTGCGATGGATTAAAAGGAACACTATCAACTAAACTTAAACCACTATATATTGCATCTCTAGTCGATGCCTGAGCAGGAGCGCCGCCTTTTAGTGATATCGTAGTTTTATCACTAGATGCTATGAATGTATACGTAATGATTCCTGAGCCCATCTCCATGGAATATGTTGAAGCAGAAATAATGTTTGAAGCACTGCCAGGAGAGCTTCCATTATATATGACAGGACCTGCCGCTTGTGCAGAATATTGCTGTGGATTAAGTTGCTTAGGGGCAGTTCCTTTTAGAGTTACTTTCAACGTATATGTGTGACCAGGTGTAGTGTTTACAACTTGAAATACCTCTTGAATTTTTTGATTTTGGTCTGTAGTAATCGTTAACCCCAAACCATTTGCTAACACGCTAGTAGATCCAATGTTGGATACAACATCTCCAGCAGAAAACACTCGATATTCTTGAATCCCCGAACCATTTGTCGCATAAGCAGTCCAGCCCTGCAAAGTATCAAATTGAGCATTATTTAATGTGCCAGCATTGTATATACTACTTGATACACTTTCCTCTGGTAGCTCCATAGCAGAACTTACTATTGGTAATGTTGTTAATAATGATGATGCGATAACGTTAAATGCTACGAAACCTGTGGCGAATTTTTTCAGTGTTTTATTGTTTTTCAATTAAATTTCTCCTTCGTTTATCGGATTTATTTCTTGTGGCTTAACTTATTTACTTCATTTCTTGCAGCCGCTTGGTGCTTCCTCCTTCATTTCATTTGATCTCAACTTGTATTGGATCTCAAGGGCATCACATCCTTTGTGTTTTATTTCGAATTTTAAGATTCAAATTCATTCATTTTGAATCTGGGAAGCTGGTGCCTGAATACATATATGCTTTTCGTTTACTGTTTTGATAATGAATTGCTCATCCATAAGTTTTTCGAAAATTCGTCGGATGGTTACGACACTGATACCCAAATATTCGGCTAAATGTAAAAATGTGAACTGTTTGGGTAGAACAAGGTAATCTTGTTTTTTGTCATCATACTCATGCGCCAAATCGAGTAATACCAGTTTACATCGCTGGTAGGGTCTGAGTAAAAAGGCTTTGTAATTGCGCATTAGTAGTTCGATAAGGTCTTGATTAATCATGTAAAGATAAAACCAACCTTCTTGTTGACTCATAATATATTGGATAATTTCTAATTTTTCAAATTCCATTACTTCGCCATCGCCAAGGCTGTACATTGTTAGAGGTGTTTTCCCATTAAATAGCATTGTTTCTAAACCGATAAAATGATTTTTGCCTCTAAAATATAGAATTTTCTCTTTATCATTGGCTTGGATCATACCGTCTAAAATAAAATAGACTTTATTTTTCTTTTCTTCGGAAATCATGATTTTTTTATTTTTTATTAGGATTTTCTTTTTTTGAATATCTGGATTTTGCAGTAACTGATTGAGCAGGCTTTGTTCATTGTAAAGTTCAGCTATTTCTTTCTTGTCGTACAAATCGATAATTGACTGCATTCTACAGCTCCTTTCTGC
This sequence comes from Paenilisteria newyorkensis, assembly GCF_000766145.1. GTDB lineage: Bacteria > Bacillota > Bacilli > Lactobacillales > Listeriaceae > Listeria_A > Listeria_A newyorkensis. The sequence goes on from NZ_JNFB01000009.1 coordinate 47,071, forward strand.
TCTTCTTGTTTTTCTTACAAATATTATTTTATACTACTTTGAAATACGAAATATTATCACAGTTTCTGATTTTGAATGAAATTAATGAAACTTCTGTGACTATTTTGTTGCTTTCGAATTTGTAAATTTATTATATACCAAGAGATTTTGTCGTCACATTTCGCTATTTTATGGGTTCATATTTTGGGGAGTGTTGGTTATTAATGCATACTTGTTTTGGCTGTTTTGTGGGTGAATTGGTGAGTTTGTGTCTATTTTTTAACAATAGTAAATGAGGCGAGTGTCACACTTGAGTTATGTTTCGAGACTTGAGTGACTGTGAATTATGATTTCAGAGGTTTATGGCGAAGAAAAAACGAATGCTGTGTACAGAAAATAATCTGTTAGCATTCGTTTCTCACTTAAACCCATAAGTTAAATTGGAACTCGACTGGGATTGGGATCGCTTCCGGGTCTTTCAAAACCCAATTTCGTTTTCGGATGACTATAATATTTTTTTGTTGCAGCTCCTTCATTAGGTTGGATACATGGGATAGCGATACGGAGGCGAATTCTCCTAGCTTTTCATAGGTTAGGAACGGGGGCATCTCGATTTCGTTGTCTCTATTTTTAACGCCGAGTTTGTCTCCGATGAAGCGAAGCATGTAGTAGACGCGTTCTTGAGAGGATAGCTTACTCATGGAAAGTTGAAAATAGGAGTTGATTCCGACTTTCATTACATAGTTTAATAGAATGAAATTGCGCGGGTCTTCGTCGAGTAGGATTTGTTTTAAATAGTCAAATTCGATTTCCCAAAGTATGCAATCAGTTAGCGCGATGATGTGGAAGCTGTCCGTTTGCCAGTCTGTGCGCCCTATCAAAATTGGAAATTCGCCGCGCTTGGCTAAAACTAGGAAAACTTGTTCTCCTTTAAATTCTTTGGTGAGTTCGGTATATCCTTCTTGAACGAGATATGCAAAGTTACCGATGGACTTGGTTTGAATGGACTGGCCTTGTCGTAGCGCGACTTGATGGCATTTATTGTTGAATTGGGGATTGCTTTTTAATAGTTTCATGACGTAATCGAAATTGGTGAAATCCTCGATAAAATTTTTCTTATACATAGTCGTTTAGCTCCTTTTGTCGCTTTTTTATTTGTATTCCCCTAAAAAATAAGTGTAACCGTATAAGTATGTAAAAACCCAATTTCGCTTGGAGGCAAAATTGGGTTTTCTCGTATCTACATGTCGAGTCGTAGCGTCACCGCATCGTATGCTGAAATAATGGCGTCAGAATTCTGGATGACTTCTTCCAGCGCGTTAACGATTTCTAGTCTACCATTCTCCGCAATACGTGACAAATCTAGTTTTTGCGGGGTATTCGTTGGATTTTCGAGTCGAATCATGTATTTTGTCGCGTCATAGTATGATGGATAACACGCCGATACGAGGTATTCTTTTGGTAAGTTGATTAGTTCTAGTGTCCGTTGCAAACCGCGATTCCGTTCCGTTTTCTGGATTTTATTATCTAAGCGGTGTAGGAAATGGTTGTACGGCTGGCGTTGATAGGATACGTTTGCTTGGCTCCATTCTCGGCTTCGTGATGCGGTTTCGCGTTCGTCGAAGGAGTCGCCAAGGTGGATGGCGAGGAAGAAGTGGTGCGTCCCAATGAGCTGTGCGCCTTCTGTTGGTATGAGTACGTGGCCTTTTTTCGTCGTATCTCCGGACGCGCGGCCTGGTCGGTACGCTAAATCTGGCTTGCCTAATTGGTCGGTCGTCGCGAGTAGCGTTAACGCGATGTTGCTCCCGAACTGTTGGTATTCCTTGATTCCGCACGTGAAAACAGTGCAGCTCTCCGTGTCATTTGTCAGCGTGACGCTTTGCTCGAACGGCTCCACATCGATTGGCATCTCGCTGTATATTTCTTGCCAATTTGCTGGCACGCCTGGCTTTCTTTCGATAAATCCGAACGGGAGCGAGGCGATGTTCGATGTTGTTTCCACGTCAGTGTTTACTTTCAAACGCAGGCGGTGACTCCTAATCTGATTATCCACTTCGAGATCACATGTCACTAATTCACTCCTATTTCGAAGTTCCAACACCATCTTCGCAAAAATTTCACCTTGTTTCGCGTTCGTCAAACGGTCTTCCAAATCAAGCGGAAACCTATTAGTCCCCGTCAAAATGAGCCGTTCCACCTGACTCGATTTCTCCGTCGTGGCTTTTTCAAATTGGAAATAACGCGTCACATCGCCATCCAGCGGTGAATAATCATACGTATCGCCAGCATTCGCGGTATCCTCTAGCTCGATAAAAGCAGTTTTTCTAGCGCCTTTCGTTGTTTCTAACCGGATTTGTCCATTTTCAAAACAAATTGTATAAGACTCGTTCTGAATCACCGTTTCATCCGCAGCAACAGTACTTTCCAATTCCACATCACACGATTCAAAAGCAATCACGCGGTATCCAAGTCCCGGCAACTGGATTCTCACTCTGACTTGCAACACATAATACCCCGGTTCCTCGATAAAGCGGTTCCCAGCTGGCGTTTCTTCCAACACATTTTCCCGTGGTTCGATATAGCGTTCCTTGATGATTGTCGCATCTGGATAGTCCGGGAAATGGATTTGCTTGTTTTTCGTGACAACTTGAATTTCCTTGTATCCATCAAAAGCCGCGAGTTCCGTATTGAAAACGAGGATTTCATTGGCCTCAAGCTGTAGGTCGTCGGCGATTTTTTTCACAATCGTGTTTTCGATACTGTCGCACAATTCGTCGGCTTCCTTCATTCGATGCATGATATCTTCCGCAACCGGATCGGAAACGCATCCCGCCAAGCTATCGTGCGCCTGACCTTCGAGTAGTTTTTTCCACGTGTGCATCAGCAAGCGTTCACTGATTGGGATTCCCGATGCTTTCGCGATGACGAGTAGCGGTTCGATGCGTGTCAGTAATTTTTGCTCCAATTCGGCGCTTTTCAACTTGATGTTCATGCGACTGGAACCGATTGTTTTGTGCACGCGAGCCAAAACCGGGCTTCTGAATTCGCCACGATATTCCTCCAAATCTGGCAACGTTTTGGCGTACGCGATGAAATCTTGATACGTGCTCAACTCGTAGGAATGGCGCCCCATCTTGTTTATCTCCGCCAGTTTCTCCGCAAAATTTGTAATGATGTTCAGCTGGTCATTTCCCGATGGAATCAGAACTTCTTGCGTGGCGCTGTATTTCGCGATAAAATCAATCGCCGGATCGAGACGCCCATCCACATACGCCGTCGTCGGCTCGAGCAACATCCCAGTTCCATATCCTTGCGGCATATTAATCGCGTAAATCTGCGCCGCATCGCCCAATCCGCTCCATTTAAAATAGGTGGACTGAACGTGTTCGCCGAGATGAATCCCGCGCCAAAAAATGATATTATCAAATCCAGCCTGACTAAGTAGCGTCGGCATCTGCGCGTTAAAGCCAAATGTATCCGGCAAATACCCAATTTCCATGTAATCGCCGTACTTTTTACTATCAAAAATTCCAATCATCGCGTTCCTCAAAATCGATTCGCCGTGCGCGAAAAACGCGTCTGTTTGTGTGAACCACGGTCCAATAAATAACTGTTTATCCGCGATCAATTTTTTTATGTCGTCCATTTTTTCAGGATATAACGCGACATAATCGTCCAAAATCGATAATTGTCCGTCCAACACGAAATTTGCCTCTGGATGCGCCTGTAGTTCCTCGATAACCTCTGTAAAAAGTTGTTCGCTTAACACTAACGCATCGGCGGACGTGAAATACCATTCCCGATCCCAATGCGTGTGATTCACAATGTGTGCTTTAACCATAATTACCTCCGTTTTTTAAGCTTCCCATTCTGCTTCATCAAAATCATCTTCTTCGACGGTATACGATTCTTCCTGACCTGCGCTATCTTTCCGCAAAGCGACCGACATCCCTGCTACGACAAGCGTTCCAACTGCGATGGCTAAAATGTAAAACCACCAATTTTGCACGGTGAACCAGCCATAAAAACCGCTGATTGGTGCTTGGTTAATCGCGCCAAGTCCTACTGCGAGCGCGCCTCCAATTGCCGAACCAAGCACAGTTGCCGGAATGACTTTTAGCGGAGATTCTACGGCGAACGGAATCGCGCCTTCGCTGATACCAACGAGTCCCATAATCAGCGAGGATTTCCCAGCTTCACGCATTTCGGTGTTGTATTTTCGTTTTGCGATCAATGTTGCAAGTCCTAAGCCTAGTGGTGGAATGATGATCGCGACTTGCGCGGCTGTGTTCGGAGCGTAAATGCCACTCGTCAACAGGGCCATCGCGGTCGTAACTGCGGCCTTATTTACCGGTCCACCTAAGTCAAATCCAACCATCGCCCCAATAATTGCCGCCATCAAAATTTGGTTCGTTCCTGACATGCCGTTCAACCAAGATTCAAGCGCTTTATTCAAGTCAGCAAACGGAATTCCGACAACATAATTTATAATGAGTACAGTAATCAATGTTCCGAATACTGGCACTAAAAAGACGGGCACAATCGATGCTGCCGATTTTGGTAATTTGACATATTTTTTAATCAAAAGACATGCGTAACCTGCGATCAAACCTGCCGCAAGCGCGCCGAGGAACCCAGCACCAATATCGCGAGCCAGCAAACCGCCGACAAGTCCTGGTGCAATTCCCAGTTTATCCGAAATCGAATAGGCGATAAACGCTGCAATGACAGGGAACATCATGCCGAGCGCCAAGCCACCGAAGCCATCTAAACTATGCAGTAGCGAAATAATACCGTTCGCACTATCCGCATATTTCGCGTCCCAAATATTCGTAATCCCGTAAAAAGAACCACCAACACGCGCAATCGCCATGATCACCGCACCCGCAATAACGAGTGGAATCATATATGAAATACCTGTTAAAACATGTTTTTTAAGCTCGCTCCCAATTTTTCTAAACATATTCGTTTCCCCCTATTTCTCATCGATTAGTTTCAGTGCTTCGTTAATCACCTTTTCGGCATCTTTAATCGGCGCGCTGACAGGAACCTCAAGAATCGTTTTCCCAGCAAAGCGCTCACTATTTCGCACTTTCGTATCCACTGCAAAAATCACAACTTCACCAATGTTCACGTCTTTTTCCGTCAATTCATTCTCGATTCCAGTCGCGCCTTGGGTTTCCACCTTAATCAAGTCGCCCATCTTTTTCGCGCCTTTTTTCAGTGCTTGCGCTGCCATATATGTGTGGGCCACTCCCGTTGCACATGCGGTTACTGCGATTATTTTTCGTTTCATACTTCTACCACTCCTTCGTTTAAAATACGGATAACTTCCTCTTTGTCTCGCGTTTCTTTCAAGCCTGCGACGATATCGTCATCCATGAGCTTGGTCGCGATTTCAGCTAGAATTTTTAAATGGGCGTCGGTTTTGTCGGAGTCGCTGATGGCAAGTAGGAAAATCATGTTTACCGGCTCGTCATCAAGCGATTCCCACTCAATCAGGTGCTTCGTGCGGGCAAAAGCAATCGCCGAATGTTTCACGCTACCACTTTTACCGTGCGGAATCGCGATATTATTCCCAATCCCTGTCGTCGCATGCGTTTCCCGATCCAAAACAGCTTGGATGTAGACCTCTTTGTCCGCCAAAATGTCCTTCGAATCCAGAATCACCGCCATTTCCCGAATCGCCGCTTCCTTCGTTGTCGCTTCTAAATCAAAAACGACGAGTTCTTTTGTCAAGATATCCTTTACTTCCATTACATCCCATCCTTTATTAAATGCTCATATATTTCCTCAGCCGTCTCAAGCGTCATCAGCTTTTCCAGCCACTTTTTATTATCAATATAATTGTAAAATTGCTCGTATACCGCGTCTAAATTTAAACCATTATTCTCGGTCAGCGCGATGAAAAATATTTTATCAACGTCCACCAGTCCCCATTTCACTGGTTTCTTGAGTGTCGCAATGACGATCGCCGACTTCTTAATCAGCGCTGGATCCGCGTGCGGCGTCGCCATGTCATCAAACGATGTGAACGACAATTCCTCCCGCAAAAGGGCGCTCTTCACAATGCCCGGCTTCGCGATATCACGCGCAATCAGCATCTCGCCAATCTCGGTAATCGCCGCTTCCATCGTCGTAACCTCCAACCCCGCTAAAATATGTTCGGGCTGGATTAAATCTAAAAACGGCTGACTCACATTCTTCTTTCGGCGCTTCACCTTGTCCATATGCCGCTCCACTTGTTGCAAGTCCTCCTTGTTCATCATCGGGCTCACGACAATACTTGGCACCGTTTCCAGTTCGAGATAAATCGTGCTAATAACGAGATCCACATCAACGTCCGACTCCATCATCGCTTGCACGGATAGGATTTTTTCAATCTGAATCATCGGGAAATATTTCTTAATTCTGGCGGCAAGCAATCTCGATGAACCCAGGCCAGTACTGCACACAAGCACCACCCGAATTAGATCAGGGAAGGAACGCATTCGCTCGTGATACGCCTCGAAATGAAGCGCGATATAAGCCGTTTCATCTTCATTCACTTGCACCTCGTATTTCGCCTCCACCTCCGTTTTCAAATACAGCGCTTCCTCAAACGCTCGCGGGAAGTTTTGCTTAATTTTACTGAGGTACGGATTTTTAAAATTCATGCCGAGCTTCAATCGATTAATCGCCGACTTCACGTGTGTCGCCAAGCCTTCTAGCAACTCTTGATCATATTCCGTTTCCGCCAAACATGCCGTCACAAATTCCGATACATCATCTTGCACTTGGTTGCTGAGAAACCTGTTATTTCGTTGATTGTAAGCCGCTGCGAGGTGAATCTGAATATAGCCAATTTCAAAATCAGGAATCGTGATATCCAGTCGCGTTTCAAGCATCTCGACAAGCGTTTCCGTGTTTTGTTGTTGGGAATCCAGCGCATCTTTCATCAGACTGTTCACCTGATTTCCAACGTACTCTTTTTTGCGAATCCGTTCTACCGCAATGGCTAGGTGAATCACAATCGATTGGAAAGCATAGTCGGTAAACGCGAAATCATACGTCTCACTGAACTCGCGCACAATCGAGATAATCTCTTTTAAACCCTCTTCTGGAAAAATTCCGGTCACATCCGCTTGAATCGTATCGAAAGCTTGGAGCACCTTCTCGCCTTCTTGTTTCAAATACCAGTTGTTGCCCCAAAAATTGTGGATAAACTTCGACGTCAAGGCGCGCTTTTCTTGTTCGTTGATGCGGAGTTTCATACCCTTACTCGGCTTTTTATAGAGCGTCACGCCTTCTTTTGCAAGTATTTTCGTCACTTCGATCATGTCTTTTTCAATCGTTCCGCGGCTGATGTAGAGCGCTTCGGAAAGCTCCTGAATCGTCACGTAATCGCTTGCTTTTAGTAACGTACTGAAAATGTAAATCACGCGCTCTTCTTTTGTGGAAGGAACGAGGCTCACTTGGTTGCCTAGGAAACGGGTGACTTGCGCCAAGTCCTCGCTATTCCCGTCAATATAGACGCCGACTTTCGGTTTACGAACGACCGTCATGCCGAATTCTTTTAGGAACTGATCGATTTCTTTCAAGGAATTGGATACTGTTTTTTCGGAGAGACTTAAGTGATCCGCAATGTCTCCCACACGTGTCTGGCCTGCTTTCATTAAAAACTGAATGATATTCTTTTCGCGATTTGCAATCATTTTAGTTACCGCTTTCATTTCATATTTCCTTTCCCTGACCTTATTCTATTACAAAGCTTCCTTACCGAAAACTACGAAAATTACCGCATTGAATACCGTAATTTTGGGATATTGCCGAGTCATCGTGCGCGTGATAAGTTTAAGTGGCATTATTAAAGATGAGAGGAAGCTTATTATGTTGATTTATTTCGTTGCCTTATTACCGGTTCTTGGTTGGGGTTTTATGCCCATCATTGCGAACTTACGAAAAAGCACCCCGGAGGAACAATTACTCGGGACGTCGATTAGCGCGCTTCTGTTCGCATGTATTCTATTTTGGATTGTATCGCCCGAAATCACGATTAGTTCATTTATCGTCAGTTTCGTGTCGGGTATTTTTTGGAGTTTTGGCCAACTACTGCAATTTAAAGGAATCGCCACGTCTAGTGTCGCCAAGGCGATGCCGATTTCCAATGGGACACAACTCGTTGGCGCTACACTATTTGCCGTCCTCATTTTTCAGGAATGGCAGACGGCGAGCGCGGTTGTAATTGGTATTTTTGCAGTGCTTGTCATTTTGGTTGGAGTGGTCATGACCGGTTTTCAAAAACAGGGGAATCAAATCAAGGAGTCGGTTTCCATTCATGTCTACGCTATCGTTATTCTATCTTCCTTCTTTTTAACGCTTTACGTCGTGACAAACCAGCTATTTCACGTGACTGGTTTCGCTATCATCTTACCACAAGCCGTCGGGATGCTGACATGCGCCATTGGCATTAATTTAGCGAAAAAATCTGCCATTTCCCGCAAAAATGTGACATTCAACTTGCTGACGGGACTATCGTGGTCGATCGCGAACCTTGGCATGTTCCTCGCAACCGCTGTGCTTGGCGTAGCAACGAGTTTCTCGATTTCACAAGCGTGTGTGATTGTGGCGACGATTGGCGGAATTCTGATTTTCAAGCAAAAAAAGAGCCCACTCGAGTGGACGTTTATACTTTCGGGGATTGGGTTGATTATGGTTGGGGTTGTGTTGCTGAGTTTGTTGAAATGACCTATGTTTCAATTTAAAGGCTTTGGAACAAAAAAACTTCCGTAGACAGAGTATATACAATGTATATACTCTGTGTTATAATGAGATTATCAATGAAGGAGGTAATTGCTATGACCACAGTTAGTATTAAAAAGTGGGGAAACAGTAAAGCTGTTCGCCTTCCAAATAATATTTTAAACGCGCTAAATATTCACGAGAATGATGACCTTTCTGTTGAAGTTGTTGACAATAAAATAATCCTTACCAAAACAGTTGCTGATTTGACTATCGAAGATTTATTCGCCAATTACCAAGGTGAGCCTTTTCAATCTGAACTACAAGACTTTGAACCAATCGGTGACGAAAAATGGTGAGGCAAGGCGATATCATCAAGATCAACCTAAACCCTAAGCAAGGGCATGAACAGCAAGGTTATCGCCCCTACATTTGTCTTAGTCATCGCCTAGTAAGCGAACATGCAAATATCGCCATCTTTGCTCCCATAAGTAATACCCCACGATCATATCCTCTTTATGTACCCTTAATTGATACGGAGACAACAGGAAAAGTATTGCTAGATCAGCTGGTCACCATTGATTATAATGCTCGCAAATATAATTATGTAGAAACAGTATCTGATCATTTGCTAAATAAGCTTCTAAAATCCGTGAAAGTTATTTTCCAAAAGAATGCGTCCAGTAAATGATAGCAGGATCTTTATACGTACGCGCTAGTTTATCTGAGTAAACAAAAAAGCTTCTATTACGTCTCTCTTCACAGTTAAAAATATGAGAAAGCTGTTACTACACGCGTGCTTACATCGAAAAATACGTATCAAAAATCTAATATCAGATTTTTGATACGTATTTTTTACTTCTGAGGAACTTTTGTCTCAGCTTCTGGTAACGATAGTATTAAATCAGAGTCAAGAGCGCAAATACAGCTGTTGTCATCAACGACATTAGCATCGGGAATGGGTATCCAGTCGTGAATGCTACATACAAAAAGCAACCAAAGAAAAATATCATATCTATAACTGAACCTACATTTGAGTTGATAACCCCCACACTATCCAATTCCTTTTCATTTTATTTGCATCAATAATCTATTCTAACATTTTTCTATGCTGTTTTTATCTATGCAAAAAGCACCTCCTGTGGCTTCATGCTAGATGAATGCAACAAGTGATGCTTTGCCATATTGGTTTATCGATCCAATCATTTCGGAGTGAAGTATGCGTATGATTTGTATGTTTGTTTGTTGTATTTCACGACGATTTCGATTTTTACTTTGTAGCCTTTTGTTGCTGTGCTAATGTTGAATTTCTTAGGTGTGCCAACTTTTCCAGAGATGTATGTTTTTTTAGATTTGTAGAAGATAGTTCCTGTGTACGCTGTATTTTTAGGTACACCTGCTACATTCAGCGTAACATTGGTGCGTTGTTTTGGTGTCGTTGTGCTTAGTGATACTTTGACTGGGTTTTTAACTGCCGCTTCTGCTTGGATGCTCGAAACGCCTGTAACTCCCGCTGAAACTGGTGATAGGACAACCAAGACTGCCATTAGAAATAACGCTATTTTATTTTTCATCGACGTGTTTCCCCTCTTTATTTAAGTATTATTTTTGATAAACCAATACATGACTTATATTACCATGATTGCTCGTATTCTCAAAATTTAACTTCGATTGGGTGCACACAATTTTGTTTTTCCGGGATTTTTAATTTGTGTTCAACGTAGGAAAAACAGGGATCGATTTGTGCTATGCTTAATATGCCGTCTACCTCCAGAGACGAGTATTACTTCTGGGGAGGGGGGGTGTCATTATGTTTATCATCATAACAATCCTTGCTCCTATCATTGTTGGTTGTGTCCTTGCAATCTTCAATCGTTGGCTAGAGGCTCGAGCTAAGGAAAATAAAAAACAGTAGACGGTATTATCTAGCCCAAAAAGAAACCCCTGTCTCCTCCACGAGATAGGGGTTTCGCTATTGGTATCACTCTGTTTATCATCAACTACCTTGATTATATCATGGAAATCGGTATCCGTAAAATAAAATTAGGAATCAAAAAAACTGGCCGCGGCCAGTTTTTTTATGCGCTGAAATAAAATAAGTTTGCTAATACTGCAATCAATGTCCCTAAAAGACAAATTCCCACTAAAACGATTAGCGTCCATACTAATTTGCGGTTCATTCGAATCACCCCACGTTTTTTTTGCCACCGATGCGCGCTTTATCTGTTATTTGTTTCTATCTTACCATTTACTTGACGTTTTTGCCAGTCAATTAGGCGCTCGTAACTTCCCATTAGTTGTGTCGTGATTTGTTGAAAAATTGGTTTGAGTTCATTGTAAATCGCGACATTCTTGGGATTCGGTTGGTAGACATGTGTTGGTGGCAGTTTTTTCGGGAGCTCAAGGGTTGGTAAAATTTCTAAGGAATGTAGCGCGATGATTGCGGCGCCTAGGCTCGAGCCTTCGATTGTGTGGGGGACGATGACTTCGCGGTCGAAAACATCGGCGACGAGTTGGCACCAAACCGGATGTTGGGAGAGGCCGCCGGTGACGTGAATTTTGTCGTGCGGGTCGCTCATCACTTCGTAAACGTGTGCTAAATTAAATGCGATGCCTTCTAAAATGGCGCGGATGAAGTGGGCGCGTTGATGGTTAATGGTGAGTCCGACGAAGCTGCCGCGGATTTGGTCGGTCCAATAGGGTGCGCGTTCGCCTAGTAAATACGGCTGGAAAAGGAGACCGTTTGCGCCGGGCGGTGTTTGGTTGGTGCTATTGATGAATCCGGTGAAATCGTTTGCTACGCGCTGGGCGTCTGTGCCGAATTGTTCTAGTCCCCAGGCGAGGACGGCACCACCATTGTTTACTGCGCCGCCTTGTACGAAGTAGCCGTTCGCGACGCCGTAGCAAAAGGTTCGTTGCCAATCATCGACGTGGTATGTTTTTGTAAGTTTGCGAACTGCGCCGCTTGTTCCGACGGTGAGCGTGACATCGTGTTCGCCGACGGAGCCGATGCCGACATTGGCAAGCGCGCCGTCACTGCTTCCTATGATGAAAAGTGTGTCTTCTGCGATGACGCTGAGCGCTTCTTTCCACGCTGGCTGGATGCCTTGAAAGGAATGCGATTCTGCGACCACTTTTGGCAATTGTGATGCTGTGATTTGCGTAATGTCGAGCGCGAGCGGTTCCCAGTCATGCGTCAACATGTTGTAGAGTCCTGACGCAGAAGCCGACGCCTCGTCAATCACGTATTCGCCGAACAGCGCGTGCCAAACATAACTTTTTATCCCGATATACTGAGCCGTTTTCGCCACGACATCCGGAAAATCATCGTGCAACCAGCAGAGTTTCGCGAAAGGGCTCATCGGATGAATCGGCGTCCCCGTTTTCTCATACACTTGATGCAAGTAAAAATCGCGCTTTCGGCGTTCCAAAGCCTCGCCACTGCGCTGATCCGCCCACGTAATGCAATTCGTGAGCGGTTCGCCGTCCGCGTCCACCGCAATCAAACTATGCATCGCCGCGCTAAAAGAAATCGCCCGCAAAGCTTGCGCGTCCACGCCCGCCGTCTCTACCACAGCCCGAATCGCGTCCACAACCGCATCCAGAATCACACGCGGCTCCTGCTCCGCCATTCCCAAATCATTCGTCAGCAACGGATAGCCTCGCGATTCCCGCGCCACCAGCTCCCCACTCGCATCAAAAATCACCGCTTTCGTGCTCGTCGTCCCAATATCGACGCCCATTACATAAACCAAATTTTCCATCCACGTCACCCTCAATTTTTCCTCATTTGTCCCCAATTATAACGATAAAAAAAGCGGAGTCAAGGTTTAGCCCTCCATCCTACAATTTGTGAACACATGGGCCAGTTTTCGGTTTCATTATGTAGCATTCATTCTTGACATACAAAACAAGATGAAGAGCATTGCCACTCTTCACCTTCATTTTCACTTAACATATAGTTCAATTAGCAATTATAAGCTCTTTTTCATCGGTAGTTCTAATAAACCGTCAACCATCACCTTATAGGTCACCTGCTTACTCGTTTTCATCATTTTTTGAGTTTCTAGATTTGTGAATAGCAACCTGCCCTCATATTCTTCATGCATAATCGTTATATAGTACCCTTCCTCGATTTTCATGTTCTTCACATAACCAGGAACATACCCACGCCCATTAAACTTTCTTTCATGAACTAGTTGACCTTGCTTATCATAGACGCTAACCGAGGCATATGTCCCAGCAAAGTCCCCATTGGGCTGACCTGTTTTCTGTGCAAAAGTTGCTTGCTTTGTAGCTAGATTGATATTTAAATCAGCAAATTCCCAATCAGCAAACCCTCTTAAATCGAATCGGAATTTATCCCCAAAAAACATGTATTCCGAGCTTTCATCTTCTTCATCACTAACAAAGAGTAAATCTTTATACATGTTTTCGAAATAAATTTTATCGACCTCTGGCAAGTAATCAATGCCCTTTCTAAGCTTTGTTTTTAGATTAACGTACTTCTCCTTTTTAAAAATACTGTTACTATTAATCGTCGCGGCAAGCCCCATCAGCTTCACCTTATAATTATCTAACGCATCGTTTGCAGTTACTCCAGTTATATCACTCATAAGCCCATATTTCGTTACTTTAAAAATTTGAGTAGAACCGAGATTAACTAGTTTAGCCGGTGCTCCATTAATGTTAAAACGGTTCGGTTCTCTATGCGTTATTCTAATCGTGTAGCCTAGTTTGAGTGGCACTTGCCATTTCCCTATCGCTGTGTATTCACCATTCATCCCTTTTTTAAATACAGATTTCCCTTGATTGTCCAGCACTTCTATCGAGGCATACTCATCCGCAAAATAAGAATGTGGAGCGTCTTTTGTTACATCTAATTCGAAGCTATTATTTTCAGGATCCACCGTAGCTGTTGCAAAAACAACATTACCCAATCCCTGAAAAATCATTTTTTCAACGGCAACAGTCGATGTCTGTAGCTCTTCCATTCTAATAGTCATGTCGCTTACATCATCCGATACAGCTAAATAATTCGATGCTGGTTCATAGAATCGACTAACTCCTGTTGGCATATCTAGCGAATAAATCCCTATCGGCATATCTTTAATCGTCATAATTGGTGACGTGATTTTGATTTTCCGAATCACATCTGCTCCATCTTTAATGCGCAAAACTTTTCCTTTGAGTTGTGCAAAGTCATTGATATCAAAGCGAATATTGATTGTATTCTTCACTTTATATTTTTCAAGTTGTTCGTTACTCACTAAACCCCATTTTGAATCCAGCTTGATATCTTTTCTTGCTGTTGTCAAATTACTTCCAGAAAAAAGTGCAGCAAGCGGGTACACAGCTTTATTTCCAGAGTACACATTCTCCAATTTTTGATTGTTAGACATAGATCCTTGAACAAGCTCCAAGAAAGCGGTGAAATCATAGTGACTTGCTTCTCCTAAATACTTACTCACTAAATCAAGTAATAGCAAGCCTTTATTCAACGTATTTGAAGCAACTGCAGCGCGATATGATTGGTTAAAATGTGTAAAAGCTTGATCACCCGCCTTATCTTTCATAAGTGTTAACAGGTATAACTTACTTCGTCCATCCCAATTATTTGCATTTATTTTTGTTGTATAAACATTCTTCTCAAACGTATTTTCTAGCCTTGCTGTATTATTTTCATAAAGCCAGCCACTAGAGTATGTGCTCCCCAATAGCTTTTTTTTGCATGGTATCCGCATAGATATTATTCCATACTTCACTAGTGTTAAAACTACTATCTGACATAAAATCACCTTGATACCCATGCCCAATTTCGTGGAGACCGCCCCAATACGGTCTTAACCAGAAAGAAACAACAGAAGCGCCAGTTTCAGCGGTATAGTCAACACCGTAATAGGCAGCACCTACACCGTTTTTATCAGCTTTTACAAAATAACGATTCGCAATATTTTTATCTGTTGCTTTTTTGGGCGTAAAAGATAACCCTTCTAACTCATTATACGTTTCAAATAATGCGTCATAATAGTTGAATAAGGCATTTATTGACGGAAAATCATTCATTTTTTTCAGGTAGGATTTATCTCTTACCGGAACCAAAATTTGGATATACTCATTACGAATTAAGCCAAATGCTGCCTGTGATTTATCCCACTTTTCAAAGAAATCGGCTTCTTGATCTCCTTGTTTGAATACTGGTAAATCAATGGCTGTAGCACTTACTCTATACTCTACTACTGGTGCCTCTGACGTAAAAGTTGTCTTTATGAAGGGAACAGAATCACTAGTCGCCGTGACTAATGTCCATGAACTACCAATAGAATACGATTTTTCTGTACGATTATCATCATTCAGTAACTCCAATTTTAGCTGTTCCTTGAATTTCGGATTTATTTGTCGAATCTCAATAGTTGCGTTCCCTGGAAGTAACACACCTAAGTCTTGACGATCATGATCAATACCTTTCGTCAAACCCTGATTTCTAAGCCATGTTGGATTCTCTAATTTGTCAAGTTGTTTCACCATTGGCGTTGCCGCATCTGCTTTGGAACTATCAATAGTAAAAATAGTCACCACTGCCGTCAGAAAAAGGGTTGCTAAAAACATTCCCCATTTATTCTTCATCTGATCATTCCCTCTTTTCTAAAATAGCTTTTTCTAGCCTAACTTAGTGCTGGACTTACTTTTAGCATATCTTAATCCCCCTATTTCATCTGCAATATATCTATAAATTAACACACGATTTTGTGACAAAACAATGACTATATTAAAAAAAGCGGAGTCAAGGTTTAGCCCTCGAATCCCGCTTCACATTTAATCATAGAGACCAGTTGATCCTAGATACAGCACACTGCCTATCCAGAAAACAATCAGCGACGCGATCACAAAAAGCACAATCAATCCCGTCGAACGCTTCTCTTGTTTCGAAATAATACTTAAAAAACTACTAATATAGCCGATCAAAAATAGCACAATGCAAATTCCTGCACCCATTCGGAACAATAACACAAATGTATCTGAACTACTATTAAAAAATGTTCCTACTACTAGAAACAGCGCTAATAAAAGCAGTCCGCTGATTGTAAAACGAAAACCTACCTTTGTTCGCCAAGTTATTGTTTTCAACTCTTTAACCTCCATTCCTTCTTTATTTATTATACTTTATTAGCCAGTACTTTTCTTCAAGGTCTGTTAGTCTTATAACTTCATATGTTACGATTTTGTGAATTGAAAACGGCAGGAAGTCTCATCACTCCCCGCCGTTCCTATCCTACTAAAACCTCAATTCGTTTTCGGTATATCGGACAATGTCTTCTTAGCTAATCCATTATCCACAATTTCATACACGTTCTGACTTGGCAGAGTTCCTTGATCTGCATTACCTACGCTCAGTTTCAAGCGGTTCACATTGGCTTCTAAATGCGTAATAATCAAGTAATATCCTGCTTCTAGCTTGATGTTTTTCTTGAACGCCGTCACATTCTCACTGCCGAACACGTCATATTTATAAACCACACGACCATCATCGTCTCTTACTTCTACCGTCGCGTACGGCTTTGTTTTGTCAACATAGATATGGGCTTGTCCGCTATTTTGCGAGAATGTTAGTTCCATCGTATCAAGATTTACCGCTAAATTAGCGAAGTTTACATCGGCATAACCTAGAAATTTATACGCGAAGTTTTTCCCTACAAGATCGGCTACACTTTGCGCTGGAATACTGTTTTCATCTACTTTTAGTAATCCGTATGGCGTTACTTTATATGTCGCCTTCACGCTAACTGTAAAGGCTTCTTTTGTATCGGGATTTGTGAGTGCCAATCTCAACATAGGTTCTTTATGCGTAACTGTGACATAATATCCTTCACTGATACTGACATTATCTAGAGAACTTGGTGCAACATCCTGCCCGATAAAATCTTTCGCATATGTTTGTTTGCCGCGCGTATTGTAAATCTTGATGGAGGCATACGCGTCTGGGAAGACCCAATGTACTTGCCCAGCATGTTGCGTGATGGTTGCTTGTTCTTTTTGTAAATCTAACTCCATCGTTGCGAAAAGTCGGTCACTGTATCCTTTGAAATCGACTTGGAACTTTTGACCGTCTAGTTCATTTGGATCTTTCGTTGGTGTCGGGATTTCCGATGTGTCTACTTTTTTAAGTCCGTCCGCCGTCACAAGATATGTTGCTGTTTTATACGTGCTGTAATTTTCTCCCGTTTCTTCATTCTTCAAGAAAAGGCGTATATCGAATTCTTGGTGCGTTACCGTTATAAAATCACCGACCGCGATGGTTACGTTGTTTTGCGTCGCTGGAACTGAACCGCGCCCCACGAAATCTTTCTTGAAAATTTCTTTGCCATTTGCTTTGTTGATTTTGATGGAAGCATATGCGTCTAGGAAATACCAATGAGGTTCACCAGCATTTTGGGTAATTGTTGCTTTATTTGTGTCTAGATTGATACGCATATTGGCAAATTCCCTGTCGCTATAACCCTTCAATTGAAATTGGAACTGCTCACCGCTCAATAGATTTGATATGTTCTCATTTTTAGGTGTGAGTAGGTCTGCGTATTTCTTTTGGTAGATTGCTTTATCGCTGTCTGTATCCGGTAGGTAGGCGATACCTTTTTTCAACATGCTTTTTAGGATAATATTGTCTTCATTTTTATATATGGCGTTGTCGTTGATTGTTGCTGCGAAGGTGGCTAATTTCGTTTTGTAATTTGCTAGTGCGTCTTGTGCTGTAACGCCTGTCACATCGCTTGTTAGACCGTATTTCGTTACTTTGAATACTTGATTTTGCGAGGTGTTTGTGAGCTTAGACGGTGCTCCGATAATACCAAAACGATGAGGCTCTAGGTGCATCACTTTGATTGTGTAGCCTGGTTTAATCGCGATTTCAGTTTTCCCAGTTTCGGTCTTAGCACCGTTTATACTCCTCTTGAAAACAGACTGTCCTAGTTCATTGATTACTTCAATAGCGGCATATTCGCCTACAAAATAATAATGTGGATCTGCTTTCGTCACTGCAAACTCCATATTTCCTTTTTCAGGGTCCACAGATGCTGTAGCAAAAACGTTATCGCTTAGGCCTTTGAAAACCAGTTGTTGTGTTGCGATGTCTGATGTTTGTAGCTCGTTCATTGTGATAGTCGTGCTATTGCTAGTGTCTGATACGGCCAAATAATTCGTTGATGGTTCGTATGAGCGCGTGATTCCAGTCGGGATGTCTAAAGAGTAGATTCCGATTGGCATATTTTTAAGCGTCACGGTTGGCGTTGTAATCTTCACTTCCCGCACAACGTCCGCGCCGTCCTTGACTTTCAATACCTTCCCTTTTATTTCTGTAAAATCATCGATGGCAAATTGGATATTCATCGTGGTTGCGACGTTGTACTTTTCCAGTTGGGTGTTACTTACTAAGCCCCATTTGGTGTCCAAAGCAATGTCTTTTCTCGCTTTTGCCAAATTTTCACCGGAAAAGAGTGATGCTAATGGATAAACAGCTTTGTTTCCAGAGTAAAGCGCTTCTGTTTTTCCGTTTAGAGACATCGAACCTTGCACTAATTCTAGGTAGGCTGCAAAGTTATAATGACTCGATTCGCCAAAATATTTATTCAGTAAATCTAGGAATCGTGGCTTCTCCTCTAGTGTTTTCGCATTTATCGCCGTACGATGTGACTGGTTGAAATGTTGGAAAGCTTTGTCCCCTGCCTTGTCTTTAATGAGCGTCAGAAGATACAGTTTATCGTGTACATTCCAATCATTTGCCGGTGTCTTGTTCACGTAGACTTGTTTGTTAAAAGTTTCTTCTACCGCTGCAATATTGCCACTATAGAGCCAACCGTTATAGTAATCTGCCCCATTCGCCTTTTTTTGCATGGTGTTGGCGTAAATATTATTCCAAACCTCCCCTGTCGTAAAGGTTTCATCCTGCATGAACGTACCTTGGTAGCCATGCCCAATTTCATGGAGCCCGCCCCAACCTTTTGTTAGCCAAAAATTAATGACTGATGCGCTTGTGTCTGAGGTGTGATACTGCCCGTAAGATCCCAAGCCGTAGCCGTTTTTATCTGCTTTTGCAAAATAACGATTCGCGATATTTTTATCTGTCGCTTTTTGTGGCGTGAAAGATAAGCCTGCGAGCTCGTTGTAAGTTTCGAATACGCTGTCATAATAGGCTAGTAACGCATCGATGGAAGTGAAGTCTCTCATTTTTTTGAGGTACGGCTTGTCTCCTTTTGGCACTAAGATTTGGATGTACTTATTGCTGATTAATGCAAAACTAGCGTTCGTTTCGTCCCATTTTTTGAAAAAATCAGCCTCGTTATCGCCTTGATTAAATGTTGGTAATAATGGAGTTGTATCGCTTACTTTGTATTCGACGTTTGGTGGATTCGGATCTGACGTGTATGTTGTCCGAACAAATGGCACCGAATCCGCGGTGGCTGTTACCGTCACCCATGAACTGCCAATCGTTGTGGCACTCTCCTCTAACCTATCATCATTTAATAGTTCCAATGTGACGTTCCCTTTGAAATTCGTGTTGACTTGTCGAATCTCGATCGTACCATTTTTCGGTAGTACCATGCCTAACCCTTGTTTGTCGTGATCTAGGCCCTTACTAAACTGCTGGTTTCTCAGCCACGTCGGATTCTCCAGCGTGTATAGTTTTTTCGACATGGTTGCTGCTTCCACTTTTTGTCCTATTGTAGTCGCGACAATAACTACCGCAAGCAACAAAATAGACATAAAGATCGTTCTAATTTTACGACTCTTCATTCTTGTCCCCTCTTTCCCCTAAAATTTTGTTTCAAATTTATTACTTCGAAGCAAAATTGCTTCTTATTTACTATGCTACCATTTATTTCATTATTCAAAATCCCGAAACTATAATAATACTTACTAGATTTCATTTAAATTTGACATTTTTGTGATTGTTTTAACAACATCCTAGCGAACCACATCTTTGTTATCCCGCCACGCCTTGTAGTATACTTAATCTGTATGCTAAAAATAGCAATGTCGAAAGGAAGTTATATATATGAAATCACGTGCAGCAGTGGCCTTTGCGCCTGGAAAACCTCTGGAAATCGTTGAAATTGACGTAGAGGCTCCGAAAAAAGGAGAAGTCTTGGTTAAAATTACGGATACGGCGGTTTGTCATACCGACGCTTATACACTTTCCGGTGATGATCCTGAAGGCGTTTTCCCAGCCGTCTTAGGGCATGAAGGTGGTGGTATTGTCATCGAGATTGGAGAAGGGGTGACGAGTGTTGCGGTTGGCGATCATGTGATTCCGCTTTACACAGCCGAATGTGGTGAGTGTGAATATTGCACGTCTGGAAAAACGAATCTTTGTCAGGCGGTTCGCGAGACGCAAGGGAAGGGTCTGATGCCTGACGGGACAACGCGTTTTTCTTACAACGGCGAGCCAATTTATCACTATATGGGCACAAGTACGTTCAGCGAATACACGGTCATTCCAGAGATTTCGCTTGCAAAAATTAACCCGGAGGCACCTCTTGAAAAAGCGTGTTTGCTAGGTTGTGGCGTAACGACTGGGATTGGCGCGGTTCACAATACGGCGAAGGTTCAAGCTGGCGATACGGTGGCTGTTTTTGGACTTGGCGCGATTGGCCTGGCCGTAATTCAAGGCGCGGTGCAAGCCAAAGCTGGTCGGATTATCGCGATCGATATGAACCCAGATAAATTTACGCTGGCAAAAGAGATGGGCGCGACGGACTTTGTGAATCCGAAAGATCACGCGCGACCGATTCAAGAAGTGATTGTCGAGATGACAAACGGTGGCGTGGACTTTAGTTTCGAGTGTATCGGGAATACTGACGTGATGCGTTCGGCGCTCGAATGTTGCCATAAAGGTTGGGGCGAGAGCGTGATTATCGGCGTTGCGGCTGCTGGAAAAGAGATTAGTACGCGTCCATTCCAACTTGTGACGGGTCGCGTGTGGCGTGGTTCCGCTTTTGGTGGCGTGAAAGGGCGCAGTGAGTTGCCGGGAATGGTGGAGCAAGCGATGAAGGGCGAGATTCAGCTTGATCCGTTTATTACGCATACGTTGCCGTTCGCGAGCATTAATGAGGCGTTTGACTTGTTGCACAACGGTGAATCGATTCGGACGGTGCTTTCCTATGACTGAAAAACTAGAATTGCTGGAGGAGCATCGGAGTTTTGACGGTGTTCAGAGGAAGTATCGGCATTATTCGACGGTTCTCGGTTGTGACATGACGTTTAGCTTATTTTTGCCGAATAAGGAGAAATTTGAGGCGCCGCCGCTCGTTTGGTGGCTTTCGGGCTTGACGTGTACCGATGATAATTTTACGCATAAGGCGGGCGCGCAGAAAAAGGCCGCGGAGCTTGGTTTGGCGCTGTTGATGCCGGATACGAGTCCTCGCGGGGATGATGTCGCGGATGATGCGGACTGGGATTTGGGTCAGGGTGCTGGGTTTTATTTGAACGCGACGCAGGAACCGTGGGCGCGGAATTTCCGGATGTATGATTATATCGTGACGGAGCTTACGGGGATTGTGCGCGAGGCGTTCGGTTTGACTGGGGCGGAGTCGATTATGGGGCACTCGATGGGTGGACATGGCGCGCTCGTGATTGGTTTGCGTAATCCGGGACGCTTCCGTTCGATTTCAGCTTTTGCGCCGATTGTTAATCCGATGGAGGTTCCATGGGGTATCAAGGCATTTAGCGCATATTTAGGCGAGAATCAGGAAAATTGGGCGGAATCGGATGCTTCGAAATTGTTGGCAAAACATGATGGCAAACAGGTCCCGATTTTGATTGATCAGGGAACTGATGATGGGTTCTATGATGGGCAATTACAGCCTGAAAAGTTAGCCGAGATTGCGGATGAAAAAGGTTATCCGTTGACGCTGCGCATGCAAAACGGCTTTGATCACAGCTATTATTTCATCGCGAGTTTTATCGATGAACATTTGGAATTTCATCAGAAGCATTTATAATACGAAAAGAACCGCTGAAGCTAGATTTTCAGGTCTAACTTTAGCGGTTTTCCGTTTTCCAAATCGAATCAGACAAACTAACTGCTTCATATTTTATCGTGCTCTCCATCTCAAAAACGAGCGTTCCAAATGTTTTTTTGAAAATCGGGATGTTTTGTAGTGCTTTCCGTGATAGGTTTCCCGCGAGCTTTGATGTCCGCATTTTCTTCCCATTTGCCTCGGCAATAAGTGTCACAAGCTGCGTCGTGTTCACCGTCTCGCTATTTTGAGGCACATAGATTCCGCTAGCCTTTTCACGCATCACTTCATTCAAAAAAGCGGACAAATTATCGATGAAAATCATGCTTCGATTCCCGCTAATCGCTGGAAAAATAGGCGTTTTCCGAGCAAGTTGCGCAAGGCGAGCATAATTACCGGGACAGTCCGGGCCATAAATCATCGGCGGGCGAACAATCGCGACTTGGAAATCTGGGTTTTCTAGTTGTTTCAATCGCTTTTCTGCTTCGTATTTTGACTTTCCATATAGACTCGTTGGGCGCGGTACTTGCTGAATCGGTATCACTTTTTCTGGTTCCTCAAAGCCACCCTCTTCCCCGTAAACCGCCACGGTACTCAAAAACACGAAATGCTTCACGCCTGCCGATTTTGCTCGAAGCGCTAAATTCTCCGTGAGTTCCGTGTTGATTCGGTGATACTCTCCAGCGCTTTCTGATGTTTCTTTGCGATGAACTAAAGCCGCAGCGTGCAGAACCGCATCATACTGGCTAAAATCAATAGCCGCCAAGTTTTGCGTCCGAACGGATAAAAGTTCCACGCCCACTTCTGGGTAATGCTGTGCCATCCAACTCTCAAATTGCGTACCTACATAGCCTTTCTGTCCCGTTACTAAAATGCGCATTAACTCGCTCCTTCTTGTATGCCATCGCGTTTCACGACTTTACGTATCGTGCTAAAAATCAGTTTTACATCGGTGGCAAAAGACAATTTTCGACCGTACAATCCGTCTAATTCGGCTTTTTCTTCAATCGATAACGTGTCGCGTCCCATCACTTGGGCAAGACCTGACAATCCTGGTTTTAACTCGCTCGCGCCCGCTTCTTCGCGCTTTTCAATCAAATCCGTTTGGTTATATAACGCTGGGCGCGGACCAATAACACTCATGCTTCCTGCCAAAATATTGAACAGCTGTGGTAGTTCATCCAAGCTCGTCTTCCGCAAAAACTGCCCTACTTTTGTGATGTAAGCGTCCGGCGAAGCGAGTAAATGCGTTGGCATATTTTTCGGCGTATCGACGTACATCGTCCGGAATTTGAAGATAGTAAATATTGTTTTATCCGCACCGACACGCTGTTGTTGGAATAAAATCGGGCCTTTCGAGTCTAATTTGATGCTGATGGCTACAAGTACAAATACAGGCGCTAACAAAATAATCGCGATCACCGCAAGAACGATATCCACCAAACGTTTCAAAAATCTATTATACAATCTGCTCATCTCCTCGAATGTGGCTAGCATTGGCTAACCGAATTGTTTTTTCGGCTGCTTCTCGGTCGTTCAACTGTAAAATCGTTTGTAAATAATCGAGTAACGTGGTTTCCTCCACTGGCGTCACTTTTCCAACAAAAATCTTCGGAAAAATCTGCTCAGCAACGAGTTCGTCAGTAGTTAGAAGCTCTTCGTACAGTTTCTCGCCCGGACGAATCCCCGTTTCGATAATCGGGATTTCCTTTTCTGTTAGGCCGCTTAGACGGATCAAGTTTTTCGCTAGGTCGACAATCTTCACGGGTTCACCCATATCCAGCACGAAAATTTCGCCACCTCGCGCAAGACTTCCTGCTTGGAGTACAAGTTTCGCCGCTTCCGGAATAGTCATGAAATAACGCGTCATGCGCTTATCGGTAATCGTTATCGGCTGGCCTTTCTTGATTTGCTCTTTAAAAAGCGGAACCACACTACCACTGCTGCCTAGGACATTTCCAAAACGAACCGCGACAAACTTGGTGTTACTTTTCTCATGGAACGACTGGATAATCATTTCGGCAATACGCTTCGTTGATCCCATCACGTTCGGCGGGTTCACGGCTTTATCCGAGGAAACCATAACCATACTTTCTGCACCAATTTCATGCGCCACTTGCGCCACGTTTCGCGTCCCATACACATTGTTCTTCACAGCCTCTAGCGGGTTCGCCTCCATTAGTGGCACATGTTTATGCGCCGCAGCATGGTAAATCACGTCTGGCTCATACGTTTGCATCACATCACGTAAACGCTTGATGTCTTGAATATCCACAATCAATGGTAGCAATTCCACGCTCGACTCTAGCTGCTCTAGCTCACGATGAATTTGATAAATCGAATGCTCGCCGTGTCCTAAGAGCAAAATCTTTTCCGGTTCAAAGTCCATGATTTGGCGACAAATCTCCGAACCAATCGAACCACCAGCACCAGTTACTAACACCGTTTTACCCGTCAAATTGTCCGCAATTTTTGCCAAGTCTAGCTGCACTGTTTCGCGTCCGAGTAAATCCTCAACATCCACTTCCTGTACCTGACTCACGCTCAGCTTGCCAGACAAAATATCCGCCATTTTCGGCATCGTTTTCACGACTAATTGTGTAGCCACAGCTTGCTTTGTAATCGCTTGAAGCGTCACGCTAGGCATCGATGGCATCGCGATAATCAGTTGTTCGGCTTGTGTCTTAGCAACAAGTGCCTCCAAATTTCCTATTCCACCAAGTACTGGCACGTCTAGCAATCTCGTCCGCTGCTTCTTCCTGTCATCATCAATAAATCCGACTGGCAACACATCTGATTTTCTATCCTTTTGCAGCTGTTGCACTAATTGGGTCCCCGCCTCACCAGCACCGATAATAAGCGTGCGTACCGATTGGCTCTGTGCCTTGTGTTGCGACCGATCACGGCGCAATCGAACCATCAATCGCGTGCCGCCAATCAACAACAACTGGGCGATGAAAAGAAAGAGGAAGAATCGAATTTCAAGGTGAACGAATCCCGTCATAGCAACGACGACAGACATACTTACCGCGAACGCCAAGCTCACAACTTTTGCGATAGCTACTAAATCTTTCACGCTCGTATGCGTCCACGTTCTGCCCTGCAATTGAAATCCTACAGCGAAAACATGATAAGCCACAGTCAATACGATAGCTGCAACTACCGGATTCCCGTTCGCCGCACCGTAAAATGCAAGCGCTGCGGCCAACCAAATCATGCCCGTATCCACGATCGACCAAAGACCAACTCTCCTCAAAATCTCCATTCTTCCTTACCTCCACTTTCCGCCATCAGATATTTCACCGTGGACTCAAATTTTATAAATTAGCATCAAAACCAAGCGCTGTTGTTTTGTCCGCAAACGTTCTTCCTAAAAAGTTCTTCGTATCCAAAATCGCCGTCGCATTCGTCGCGATTTTCGTCACGTCCATATCTTCATGACATGTGAGTAAAACGACTAAATCATATTCTGCGACACGCTCGTAATCAAGCGGAATACTTTGCTGCGTCTCTTTTTCATGATCGATAAAAGAAGTTGCGCACGTATCTAGAAAATCGACGCTCGCTCGCTGTTTCGTCAATAACTCGTGAATATCAAGCGCTGGCGATTCTCGTAAGTCTGAAATGTTTTCCTTGTAAGCCATGCCGACCAATAAAATTTTGCTTGCCGTTAAAGACTTACCGACTTTATTCAGCGCCATCATCGCTTTTCCGACAACGTGTTCCGGCATGCTTTTATTGACGTCTTGTGATAGCTCAATAAACCTACTGAAAAAGTTAGACG
Organism: Paenilisteria newyorkensis; assembly: GCF_000766145.1. Lineage (GTDB taxonomy): Bacteria > Bacillota > Bacilli > Lactobacillales > Listeriaceae > Listeria_A > Listeria_A newyorkensis. The sequence goes on from NZ_JNFB01000009.1 coordinate 72,568, forward strand.
ATTTCGCTTTCCATGAGAGGTACATCGGGTCAAGCGGAATACAGTGACCACCGATTCCAGGCCCCGGCGTAAATTTCATGAAACCGAATGGCTTTGTCGCAGCCGCATCAATCGTTTCCCAAATATTGATATCCAGCTTCTCTGCTAGCATCGCCATCTCGTTGATAAAAGCGATGTTGACGCTGCGGAATGTATTTTCAAGAAGCTTGCTCATTTCGGCAATCTCGGTCGTGCTGACGGGAACCACTTGATTGATAATCTGATCGTAGACGTTGACCGCGTAATCTTTAGATGCTTCTGTAATACCGCCGACTACTTTTGGCGTGTTTTGAACAGTAAATCGTTTGTTGCCAGGATCCACGCGTTCTGGGGAGTACGCTGCGAAAAAGTCTGTATCTAGACGCAATCCTTGTTTTTCGAGGCCTTGGCTAATAACTTCGCGGGTCGTCCCTGGATACGTTGTGCTCTCTAAGACGATAAGCGCGCCTTCTTTGAGATTCGCTGAAATAGCTGCCATCGCCGACTCGATAAAACGCATATCTGGTTCAAAGGAAGCGGTTAGTGGTGTTGGGACACAAATAATGATGATATCTGCTTGCTTTATTGTTGTTGCATCCGTTGTCGCAGTTAACTTTTGTGCAGTGACAAGTTCGTTTACGATTTCTGACGGGATGTCGCTAATATCTGATGTACCAGCGTTGATTGTGGCTACTTTTTTCTCGCTCGGATCGTATCCCGTCACGGTGAATCCTGCTTTAGCAAACGATACTGCGAGTGGAAGTCCGACATAGCCTAGACCCATAATGGTGATTGTTGCTGTGCGGGTTTCGATTTGTAATTTATGTTGTAGATTCATTTATTTTTGCTCCTTCATTCGTTTTTTTAGCGGTGAGTAGATAGTTGATAATAATCGCGAGGAGTAGCCCGTGCGTGAGGAATGTCGTGATAAGAGAGGAATCAATCAAGCTCCAAATTGGCATAGCGAGGAGCACAACGCTCAGTAAAAAGTGATTATGCTTGGCGATGCTGTCATAAATCCATAGAATCAGGGCTAAAATTCCTGTATAAATCGCGACTCCCCAGAGACCAAATGCGGAGAAGGCATCCGCCCAAAGGTTCGCATTTGCAGAAGCTTCTAAATTATTAAAATACGCTTCACCGATTAAGAATGGTGGATTCGCATCGTAAGGATAGTCAACGAAACTGCTGAAGATACTATAACCAAGATGCGTGTAGGGATTCGCTGTAAAGAAATCATAGTAGAAACTAGAGAGAACACCTGGCACCATCATGAGTCGTCGCGTCATAATTTCGGTAAACTGAATGCCACCTGTTAGAAAATCAAGTACGAGACACGCAAACACTAGCAGACAGATACTGTATAAGAATCGAACTCCGAAGTTCTTGCCTTTTTTACCGACACACCAGAGAATTCCTAAGATGAATAAGGTAGAAAAGGCGATACTTTTTTGGCCCGTTGTGGAGAAAATAATCAGCTGGCTTAAAATCCCAATGACGATAAACATTGTTTTTTTACTAATCACGCCGATTCCCATTAGTAGTGGGTTGAAAATTTTCGATTGCCAGTTCATGGCGTAAGCGGCGATAGAGCCTTTCCCTTCTTCGTGGTAATCTGCGCGAATGTCGTATACATCATAAAAATTTACCATCCGGAAATGAAATCCAAATTTGAGAAAAATGAGCCCGAATAAACCGAACCAACTAATATAAAGAATCGTGCGGACAAAGGCTTGTTTGATGCGTAGAGGGTAAATTTTTAATTGTTTCCACTTGCCGACACTTCCGAGGAGCGCCAAACAGCCGAGTAAGACTAGTTTATAAAAGAAGAAGCCGTCTAATGGATTTTCTCGTACAAAGTCGGGCATCACCATCGTGGGGATGTAAACTAAGATGTAGAGTAACCAATAAACGACTTGGGATGGGCGGGTCACGGTTGACTCTGACCAAATGATTGGGATGAGCGCCAAGATGATAGATATCGCCTTTACTGATCCCGATGGTTGGAGGTTAATCAATGAATAGTAGCTGTAACTCGGAGATATGAGGTAAATATAGCCAATATAGAGGCAGGCGATGTAAAATAATACGCCGATAACAAGAACTAACTTTTCTACTTTCAGCTTCACTGATTGTACTCCTCTCATGTTCTCTTTCCTTACTTCTATTTAACCATGGCTGGCAGTTTTAGCGTATTTTACTTTGTCATCCATGTGTGACAAATGCGAAATTTCGTAGTGCGCGGTAGGATAAAAATAGAAATACCCCATAAAAAATACTGCCAACAAGCGCGTAACCGGTAAGGACTGTGAGGATATCCCATTGCTGCAGATGCGCGAGGAAGAATAACACCACGATACTGATAAAACGTGAGGCATCCCATAGAAATTGCGTTTTTTGACACCCGAGTAAATACAATGTTTGCGAAACCGGTACGGTGACCAATTGCAGATAGAAAACTGGCAATAAACGCTGGGCATATTCACCGGACACACGCCATTCTTCTCCAAAAATTAACGCGAAAATACTTGGTGCAAAAAAAGCGAAAATAGCGAAAATCGGTAAGCCATACAGTACTGCTTTTCGGACGACATTTTTAAATAAGTCGAAAACGCGTGCCGATTCTGTGTGCATTCCTTTTGCCGCAACGCTATAAAAAACTTGGCCGAGTACACTTGTTAATAGTACGATTGGCATCCCAATTACGCGTTGGCCCATCCCGAAAAATCCAGCGACTTCGTTTCCAAAATAGTAGGTAATTAATAATAGCGGGGCTTGTAATGTCAAAGCGTTGATGAATAATGATCCTGATGAAAACAATGGATAGCGATAATATTTGCGAACTAAAAAGCCGATATTGCGTTTAGTGAAACCCACTTTGACACGTGTTTTCCAAAAGCTGATGCCTTGAATAGTTGCACTTCCAAATCGGCCAAATACATCACCAATAATCAGTCCGAAGCTCGGCGTAGTAAGTTGCAAGCCAGATGTCACAGCACTTTGTGTTAATTTTGCATGAGAAATCGTTGTGAATCGTTGTTCGCGCATCTGCCAAAATGTGAAGGTTTGAATCGCGCTCCCCAAGAAAATACCTAAGAAAAGTAATAGAACGACATGCGGAGATGCATGCACATTCAGCAAAGAGAACGCGGAGATTCCTGTGAGAAGGTATAGGAGGAACATCAAGGCAGATAGGAGGAGCGCTATGCTTAGACACATTTTTACGAGTAAAGTCGCTACACGCTTCGTTTTGGCTAGCGGAATCGCCCGTTCTAAGGACAAGGCCATACTGTTGCTGAAAATACTAATGATGCTAAGATAAACTGTGTATGTTCCAAAAATATCTGGACCATACATACGTGACAAGAAAGGTGCGGCAAAAAATACGAGACATTGCGCTAAGATATTACCTTTTAGTAACCGCCATGCAAATTTCTTGAAATTCGTCGCTTTATTCATCGCCACTCACCTTCTCCTTCTTATTTGTAGTAATAAGCTGTTTTCTTAGTCGGCTTAGCTTTGTTACAAATGATTCCGACTACGTTCGCGCCTGCTGTTTTCACTTCTCTAATCGTCTGCTCAAGCTTACTCCGCTTGACAGTGCGTAAACCAACGACCACGATTACCCCATCCACCTTGCTCGCAATAATCGGTGTATCTGCAACAATCGCAGGTGGCGCGTCAATAAAAATGAAATCATATGCTGCATCCAATTCCGCAAAAAAGGCGTCAAAGTCAAAACTTGCAAGTAACTCCGCCGGATTGTACGGTAACATCCCTGATACCAATACATCCAGATTCTCCACTGCCGTTTTCTGAATCGCTTTTTTCACGTTTGTTTCTTCTTTCAAAATATCCGCAAACCCGTAATAATTCTCCACTTGGAAAATATCATGTTGTGTTGGACGTCGTAAATCTCCATCAATAATGAGAACCCTCTTATCTTGCTGAGCAAAAAATGCTGCTAAATTCGCAATAACGACCGACTTCCCTTCACCAGAAGCCGATGAAGTCACCATAAAATGCTTGGCGCTACGCTTTTCTGCGAGAAACTGTAAACCTGTGCGAATCATTCGAAATTGTTCCGCAATTTGTGTATTTCGCTGCGTAAAAACGGTTAATTTCTTATCCTCTTTGTTTTTTGCTTTTCTCATCATAATTTCCTCCTCTCAATGCTTCCCAACACTTGAATGTCCACCAAAGCTTCCACATCTTCACGCGTTCTAAGTTTTGTATTTGTCAATTCGATAATTACAAATATCGCAATGGCAAGCGTTACACCTGCTATAAAACCTAACAAAATGGTAATTTTCAAATTAGGGCTCACTGGAACTTGACTATTTTCCAATTCCGCTGGTGACAACACACGGACATTCTTCTCATCCATCATCGTTTTCGCCTCTTCTTGCAAAATTTCAGATAGCGTATTGACGACGAGAACCGCTTGCTCCGGGTCCGTATCCTGCACGCCAATCACCAAAACTTGCGAGGATCCTTCATTCGTCACCGTAATTCGACTAGCTAGTTCTTTGTTTGAATCAGCTAAGTTAAGCTCATCGCGCACTTGATTTAGCACGCTACCACTTGTCACAATCACTTGATACGTGCTAATTAACTGCTTGTTCAGCTGTACGTCAAAATTACGATTATCTTCATTTTTTTCAGGCTTCACAAGCACTTGACTTGTTGCTTCATACTGCTTCTCAACAAAATGATTCGTATACACGAACGCTGTTGCCATTCCCATAATGCCAAGGATGGCGACAACCCACCAAAAACGTTTCAAAATCGTGATAATACCACTTAAATCAATTGTTTTGTCCATTGTTTTATCGTCTCCTTAAGCTTTTTTATGACTGAAACTGCTGGCAATTCGTGTAACGGTGCAATGTTCCAAGCGTGATATACGTCAATTCCTCATGAACGCCTTCAAAAATATTTTTTGTATCAAAAATTTGCATGGTAGCCATACTAGTTAATAACGACATTGGCAAGTGCTTGAATTCATCATGTTCCGTCGCGATAATCGCCATATCAGCGTTTGCAAAAGCAGTTTCTGGATTCATGTTGTAATACGCTACATGTGGGTCATATACATGAACCTCTATACCGCGTTGTTGCAAATGCTCGGCTATCTTTAGCGCTGGACTTTCGCGAATATCATCAACATTGCCTTTATAAGCTGCGCCGAGAATGACTACTTTTTTCGCCGCTTTATTCGTGATTGTCTCCACACTTTCCGCGATATATTCTGGCATACTACTGTTGATTTTTCTGGCTGTTTGGATAAGCGGTGTCTGTTCTGGCGCAGCGGTCGTGATAAAGTACGGATCAACTGCGAGACAATGTCCACCCACGCCTGGCCCCGGTGTATGAATATTCACACGAGGATGCTTATTCGCCATTTCAATAACCTTCAGCGCATTAATTCCAAGCTCCGTTGATAGTTTCACCAATTCATTCGCAAGGGCAATATTCGTGTCGCGAAACGTGTTTTCCATCAATTTTGAAAGTTCGGCCGTGGAAGCATCCGTCAATAACATCTCGCCTTCTACAAATGTTTGGTAAACAGCCTCACCGGCGCTGGCACAGGCCGGTGTTACCCCACCGATAATCCGGTTATTACGCACTAATTCCGCCATAATTTGACCTGGTAGCACGCGCTCTGGACAATGGACTAAATGCACATCCACACCTATCGTAAAGCCCGCTTCTTCTAACATCGGCTGAATCACGCCCGTCGTTGTTTTCGGTGCTACCGTAGACTCTAAAATGATGGTATTTCCTGTTATAAGCAGCGGAATCACGTCTTTCACCGCTTGGCGAATGTATCTCGTATCACACGAATGATCCTCCGTATGCGGCGTCGGAACGGCGATGATGAACGTATCGGCTGGCTCTAATTGGCTCACTGGGCGTAATAATCCGCTGGCTAAAACGCCTTGAAAAGCTTCCTGTAATCCCGGCTCTTCAATGTGAATAAAGCCAGATTGTAAACGGGCGATAACCTCTTTATTCGTATCAAAACCAATCACTTCTTGCCCGTGTTTCGCGAACATAACTGCCGTTGGTAAACCAATATATCCAAGTCCAATCGTTGCTATTTTCATCTTTATTCCTCCTAATTTAATTCATATCCTTCATTCACTTCATAACTTTTAACTAATTCTACAAACTTTTCTTTCAAAACGCGTGCATCAAAATGAGTTTCCGCAAGCACTCGTGCTCGCTCTCCCATTTCTAATTTTTCCGTTTTATGATTGTGTAGCCTTTTTAGAAAATCATAGTATCCGGCCTTATCATCGTAATCAAATCCTGCACCTGCTTTGTTTTCCCGTAATAAATCATCTTGCCAACCTTTGAAATTCAAAACGATTGGCTTGCTCAGCGATAGGAAGTCAAAAAATTTGTTGGAACTATTTTCAGCAGCTAGAATTGGAACATTTGCTAAATTCACAATCCCGACGTCACTCGCTGACATCCAGCTAAAAACCTCTGCTTTTGGCATATTATCGAGTAACCAAATGTTTGTTAACCCGCGATTCCGAATCGTCTCTACCATCATCGCCTTCTCTTTGCCGCGTCCAATCAAGATGTAATGAATATTAGGGTCTGGATGCTGTGTCGCGACATCGAGTAGGAAAGAAAGATCATTCGCCGCGCCAAATGTTCCTGGGTATAGCGCGATTGTCTTACCAATTAGTTCCGGGTATTGCATTTCAATGTGATTTCGTTCACATTCAGAGGCATACTGAGTTGCTTTAGCACAATGCGCGAGATTCGTTATGACACTAACTTTGCTTTTCTCCATACCTTTTCGAACAATGTTACGCTTAATCCCATCAGAAAGAGCTACAATATGAGAGGCGTGACGATAAATCAATTTCTCCAAACCGCGAACCATTTTGATAACAGCCTTGTTGCGGATAATTCCCATTTCAATCGGTGCATCTGGCCATACATCCCGAACTTCAAATATAAAAGGCACGCGCTTGATTTTTGCTACGATGAGTGCTGTAATTCCCACTGTGATTGGCGCAGAACTTGCATAAATAACATCCACATTCTTTTCTTTCAACCCAAGATAGATGCTTTTAATGACAAACAGGAGGAAAGCCAGCACACGCTTATGAAAGGCAAAAGTATGATCATAATTCGTTTTTGTCGAAGCAATCTGGATACCGTCTAATTCTTTTTCCGCCATGTTCTTTCCGGTTAACATGGTCACCTCAACACCATCTTCTGCTAACTTCTTCGCTAATTCATATGGCCTTGTTAAGCCATTCTCTGACTCAAAATGTTGGCTGATATACAGTACTTTCATTTAGCACCTCGCTTGTTGCCACTTCGTAAAGGGCAAGTAATTTTTTCCCTTCTGCCGTCCAATTGTAGGTTTTCTCGTAGTGATAACGTCCATTTGCGCCCATTTCTTGTTGTAACTTCTTACTTTTCAGCAACCGTTCAATCGCGTTCACTACTTCTAAATTATCCAGTGGATTGACGCTATAGCCGCTTTGTGTTTCTTCCATTAATTCCGACCACATCGGGAAATCCGACACGATCATTGGCAACTCGGCTGACATATATTCAAACATCTTCGTCGCCATCGATTCCATATAATTCGGTATAGGCTTTAATAGGCAAAGTCCAGCCGTAGCATTAGCCATATGGGCACCAATTTCGTCATTTGGGATTCTGCCTAGTCGCTCGACATTGCTCATTAGACCATTCTTTGAGACAAAAACATCGATTTTTTCGTTATCTGCTTCAAAAATGGGACCTATTAATTTTAATTTCAAATCCTCATATCCTGACTGCTTCAAGTTTTTCAGCGCCTCTAGCATAATCCATAACCCACGATTTTCTTCAATTCCGCCGATATAGATTAGCGTCTGCTCCACACTTTCCGGTGACGATAATGCTTCTTGGTATGTGGGATAATTCAGTATATCGTCGTATCGTTGCGTGACATATGAATAATCTTTTTTATAGGACGTCTCAGCGAATATGACATTATCACACAGCTTCAGACATCTTTGCTCCATTCGCTTAACGATTTTGGCAAGTGGTGTGCGCAAAGCCGCTGGAATCCATGCCTTCGTTTCCAAGGCTTTCGGAAAATTTTCATGCATGTCGTAAAGGAAAACTCCTTTCTTTTTTCGCAATATTGGCAAAAGTAATAATAATTCAGGGTCATGAAAATGATAATACTTCGCGTCCGATTGACGAATAGCCTTGTAAATGCTCAACCATCTTGTGAATCGCTTGAACCGGCTACCTTTTTGGAATAACCTTTGCGTTAAATTCTGGCGAAATTCGGGTTGTTGCGTCGTCTCCACCGCCATTTGCTCCACCTGATAACCGGCTTTTAGTAGTGTATCGATTTCTTTGTAGTAAATTCGTGTATCGTTCCAGACGTGCACTGAGCTGTAAACAAATACTTTTTTTTCGTTTAATGGCTTATTTTTCATCGACTTTTCCTAAATCCCAAGTCAGCGTTTCTCCTTCTGGTGAGGTGTAGGTCAGTAATACTTTGTCTTGTTCTTTCGGAAATTCATAGTAGCCATCCCCTGTGATAGTCTCGCCTTTTGCGATTTCTTGACCGAAGTTGTTACCGCCTGTCATCTGGTAATCTTTCTTGTTCACCGTGATGTGGAAGTTTCCAGCACCGATTCCTGTTGTTTGTTTCGTATTATTTTTAACCTCAAAGTGGACTCGCACTTTTTTGGCGTTATTGACCAGCTGAACATCGGCCACCTTGATGAATAGACCATTTATATCTTGTGTGGTACCAATATCTGTTTTTGGTTGTAATAAAGTCGCATTAATCGCTAAACCAACCGTTAGTACTAAAATGGCGACCATTCCTGCTATTGTGAACTTCTTTTTATTTTTCATAAAAATGATTCTCCTTTATTAGTTGTTGGATACCTGTTTTGTTCGGCTCCTTAACTCTATTTAACCATGGTTGGCTTTTTTCTTGTATTTTGTTTTGTCATCGTATAGTGACAATTGCGAGAGAATGGCAAAAAAGCAAGTACAGGACAACGGATATAGTCGCCCTGTACTTGCTTTTCCTTATTTGGTGAATACTGCGGACAAGTCACTTGTCATGCGTTTGTCGCTGTTTTTCGCTTGGACTTGAATGCTTGTTGCACTTGCTGCTACATAGGCTTTGAATGTGAAACTACCGTCTGGGTTCACTGTCATCGTTCTAATGCTTTGTGTTCTAACGGCTGCACCATTTTCGTAAATTGTAATTAATTCCGTTCCTTTTGGTGCTGTTCCTACGATGTAGTTACCGTCCATTTTTTCTAGGACTGGTGCTGTCAGTTTCACTACGGCTGACCCTGTTACCGTTGTGCTTGCTACGCGTAATGTGTTGTAACCTGTCGTATCTCGAATTTCAATTTTAATAACTGTCCCTGCGGCTTGTTTCCCAATGCTTGATTGGAATGTCCCATCCGCTGCGATTGCTCCTGTCTTAACGGCTACACCATTGATGCTTACACGGAAGCCTGTTGCTGATCCTGCTGTTACAGAACCTTTCAATGTATCGTCATCCATTGTTAGCGCATCTAGAACTGGTTTTTCATCATTAACGATGTTCACTGTTTTACGAGCCATTTCTGTTTTATCGGCGTATCCTACTACTTCTACTTTTGAACCTGGTTTAATCAGATTGTTTGTGGAAATACTGTAGGTGCCACCTGCTTTAATTTGACCGACTTTGACGATGGTACCATCAATAGATAGACGGACAGTTGTCAAACCAGATCCAGCGGTTCCAGTAATGGTTGTTGCGCTTAGACCCGCGTCGTTAGCCGTTAGACCATAGGCAACTGATGAGGAAGAGCTGAGAACGGTTCCTGTCGCGATTGGCCCTTTATTTCCTTTGGTATCGACACCGCGTACTTCAAATGTGTCGCCAACTTTTAAACCAAAACCTTGGGCATACAGCTTGAAGTCTCCGTTTG
>NZ_JNFB01000010.1 GCF_000766145.1 Paenilisteria newyorkensis
ACAGAAGGTAAAATCACACCAAACGAGATGACCATCCCTGGCGACAAAAACATCACAGGTACGTACACAGATGACGTAAAATCCGTCGCTGTGACAATCAACGGTACCGTCTACAAAGGCGGAACAGTAGCCAATGGCGAGTTCAAATTCTACAGCCAAGACAAAATCAAAGCCGCGACAGACAAAGTAAGCATCCAAGCCTTCGATAGCGCTGGGAAATTACTCGATACAAAAACAGTTAAAATCAAAGCACCAGTCGTTGTCACAGCTGGCGACATCACACTGGATACGTACACAATCGGTGACAAAAACATCACAGGCACGTACACAGGCGACGTGAAATCCGTGACAGTCACTGTTAATGGTACAGCTTACAAAGGTGGCACATTCAACGCAGATGGCACATTCAAATTCTACGCACTAGACAAAATCAAAGCAGCAGACGATGTCATCGCCATCCAAGCCTTCGATAAAGCTGGAAAAGTACTCGACACACAAACTATCGTGGCACAAAGTGTAGCAAAATAAAACATCAAAAACCAACCGCTGCTAATGGGGTTGGTTTTTGACTTGCCCATGAGTATGACTGAGCAAATAGCTTTAGCTGTAGTGCCATATTAGAGTATACCTTTAATAGGTTATAAAAACATCGTCGGCACGTTCAAATTCTACGCCATCGACAAAACCAAATCAACAGAACATCCAGTAACCATGCAAGTCTTCGATAAATCTGGTAAATTACTTGATACAAAAACAGTAACCATTCAAAAATAAACCCAATTTCAAGCGAGAAACAGTGTAGCGATATACAACGTTTCTCGCTTTTTTTATGCAAAAGTTCGAAAAATAGTAACAAACAGCAGTTCGAATTCCAATCGGGTGGAAAACAGATCTAAGAATAGCTGATAAGATTAGAAATAGAGGGAAATCACAGCGCTTTTCACATAATTGATAAAAAAAATCATTTATTTATAAAACAGCTGATTTGAGGCTAGTCGATGATAAACTAGTAGTAGATAAAGAACAATTAATTCCAAAACAAGAAAGGAAGAACCATTAAATGAAAAAGAAAAAAATCCTTTTACCCCTATTCGCCCTTACTTTGACACTAGTCATGATTTTAGCTGGATGCGGAGGAACCGCAACACCAACGAGCGATGAAACTAGCAAAACAACGGCAACAACAAGTGATGACGTTGGTAAAACAAGAACGGCAAACGATCTAGAAATCACGCTTACTAATATAGAAATGAAAGACAGCAACGACAATAAAAAAGAAATGGCAAAAATCGATTTCTCCATTAAAAACACTGGCAAAGAAGAATCAGGAGCTGGTGCAGGCGATTTCGTAATCAAGACGAAAGATGGGAAAAAACATCAAGTTTACGGACTAAATGCCAATAACTTTGGAGATGTTATCCAATCAGGTAAAACACTAAAAGGCTCGGGTTATTATGAAATCCCCGCCGGCCAAAAAGAATTCACCGTATTATATGAACCATTTACAGAAATGGCAATAGACAAAATTGAATGGGCAATCACAATTCCCTCTAAATAATGAACGGTAAAAGTCACGGAAGAGCAAAAATACGAAAGGCGGAATTTTATCAATGAAAATTACAGTAGTAGGTCTTGGATACATCGGATTACCAACAGCGATTCTTTTTGCAAAGTACGGCAACACAGTGACAGGTGTGGATTTATCTCCAATCATGACAGAAAACCTGAACATGGGTCATCTTCATATAGAAGAACCAGGTTTGGAAGAAGATTTGAAACAAGCACTTGCTCTTGGTAATTTTCACGCGAGCACAGTACCAGTCAGCGCAGATGCGTACATTATCGCTGTTCCGACCCCAAACAAAGATGATCTATATAAATCATGTGATACAGCCTACATTGAGTCAGCGCTGGCAAGCATCATGCCCCACTTGAAGAAAAACGATACCATCATCGTCGAGTCTACGATTGCCCCGCGAACCATGGCAGATGTTGTTCAACCAATGATTGAAAACGCAGGCTTTACAGTCGGCGAAGATATTTATCTAGCACACTGTCCCGAACGCGTTTTGCCGGGAAACATCATGCACGAACTCGTTCACAATCCGCGAATCATCGGAGGCATCACAGCAAAATGTACCGAGAAAGCCGCGGCAGTATATGGTGCTTTTGTAGAAGGCGAAATTATCAAGGCTGAGGCTGGCGAAGCAGAACTAAGTAAACTAATGGAAAACACGTACCGCGACGTCAATATCGCACTCGCAAACGAACTTGCAAAAATCAGTAATCACCTCGAAATTGATGCTTTGCGCGTGATTGAAATGGCAAATAAGCATCCACGCGTAAACTTACATCAGCCAGGACCAGGTGTTGGCGGACACTGTTTAGCGGTAGATCCATATTTCGTTATCGCCGCAGCACCAGAACAATCACCGCTCATGCAAACAGCGCGTGCAGTAAACAACAGCATGCCAGCTCATGTCGTATCACAAGTGAAGTCATTGATGGCAGAACAAGACGGCAACCGCGTAACGATTTTTGGCCTCACTTATAAAGGAAACATCGACGACACACGCGAAAGTCCAGCTATGGAAATCAAAGATATGTTAATCAAATCAGGATTTGACGTGAAAGCTTTTGATCCTCACGTTGCATCTGAAATTTTAACAGGTGAAGAAGCTTGTGAAGATAGTTCATTGCTTCTTGTTCTAAGCGATCACAGCGAGTTCCGTGAGATTCCAGCGAGTTATACAGACCAAATGCGCACGCCAATTCTATTCGATACGAAAAACATGGTTCAGACGGTCAGTGATGATGTCACTTACTTGAATTACGGCAATTTGCACACAAAAAAACAAGCAATATCAATCTAAAACGAAGGACGTGAACGAAGGTGGAGAAAGTAGATTTTAAAATAGCACAGACCCTACCTCAATTTTCAGAAAAACCTCGTACATCACATGAAAAACCAATACACGACAAGGTGTGGCGCCTATTGGACTTCATCGCCGCAATCTTAGCGCTCATCATTTCAGCGCCAGTGCTCCTGATTATTTCTGCAAGTATCAAACTCGAAAATTGGAAAGCCCCCGTATTTTTTAAACAGAAACGTGTAGGTAAGGACGGAAAAACTTTTTATATGTATAAATTCCGTTCGATGTATGTCGATGCAGAAGCGCAACTTGCAAAACTCCAAGCGCAGAACGAAATGGAAGGTCACATGTTCAAAATGAAAGATGACCCAAGAATCACGAAAGTCGGTAAATGGATTCGCAAAACGAGCCTCGATGAATTTCCACAGTTTATGAACATCTTAAAAGGCGACATGTCCTTCGTCGGACCACGCCCACCGCTAACGACAGAATATGAAAACTACACGAACCATGAAAAGAAACGTATGCTTGTCACGCCAGGATGCACAGGGTTATGGCAAGTTAGCGGTCGGAATAACGTAAGCTTTCACGAAATGGTGGAATTAGACTTGAAATACATCCAAAAAAGATCCATCCGCCTCAATATCAAGATTTTACTCCTAACCTTCAAGGAATTTACCGGTAAAGGAAGCGGAATGTAACCCATCCGTCCGAACTATTGACAAAAAGTATCAATTATCTGGAATATACCAAATGTCAACACATTTCCTGTTACACTTGTAGTACAAGAAAGAACAAGAAAGGATGAACGCAAATGAGAACCCAGTTGCTTGGCAGTAACTTAGATTGCTTAACCTTATCAGAAACTTTAATACGAATAGAAACAATAATCAAAACAAGAATCCCCACACAGCACGTTGTCATTAACGCAAACAAAATTAATTTAATGTACGAAGACGCCAAACTAAGAGATATTGTCAACGCATCTCCTCTCATCAACGCGGACGGCTCCTCGATTGTTTTAGCAGGAAAGCTACTTGGACAAGAGATTCCAGAACGTGTGACCGGTATTGACCTATTTGAAAAATTACTCGAAATTAGTAATGAAAAAGGATACCGCCCGTATTTTCTCGGAGCGACCCAAGAAGTTATCGAAAAAATCGAATCACACTACAAACAAAAATATCCAAATATGTCCTTCGCAGGATTCCGAAATGGCTATTTCCAACCCGAAGAATCAGCAGACATCGCCGACACAATCCGTGAAAGTAAAGCAGACGTACTATTCCTAGCCTTTTCCAGCCCACAAAAAGAATACTGGGCAAGCGAGCATCTACAAAGACTCGACGTACCATTCGTGATGGGCGTAGGCGGTAGCTTCGACGTTATCGCAGGCAAAACGACCCGCGCCCCACAGTGGATGCAAAAAGCTGGATTAGAATGGTTTTACCGCTTTATTCAAGAACCACGTCGCATGTTCCGCCGTTACTTCCTAGGCAACTTACAATTCTTAAACCATATCAAAAATGAAAAAGTAAAGTCATGGAAAGCCACTCGTTATCAAGGAAGGAGACAAAATGAAAGAAACTATTAGTATCAAAGCTATTTTTCAGATCATTAAGCGACACTTGTTGCTTTTAATAAGTACAGCCGTTGTCGGAATCCTCGTCGCAGGTGTCGCCCTCACATTTCTCATCACCCCAATGTACGAGGCGAAAACGCAAATTCTAGTTACACAAACCGTGCAAGATGCAGGTGTCAATAACATCCAAACATCCGAAGTACAAGCCAACATCCAGCTCGTTAATACCTACACAGCCCTACTCACAAGCCCTCGAATCCTCGATGATGTGGCAAACAAACTAGGTGGAGACTACACAGCAGGCAAGCTCATGGGGAAAATCACAGTCGGTAGTCAGCACAATTCCCAAGTCATCAACGTCAGCGTACAAGACGAAGATCAAGCCCAAGCAGCACTGATTGCCAACGCAGTCGCCGAATCCTTCGCAAAAATTACACCAGACGTGATGAACGTCAACAACATCGATATCCTAGCCAAAGCAACCGTTGCAGAAAATCCAAAACCAGTTAGCCCGAGCCCAATCCTACTTATCGGTGGTGGCGCAGTCGGCGGACTTATGATCGGTTTTGTCATCATGGTTATCCGCGTTATCTTCAACACGAAATTCAAAGACGAAACAGATGTCATCGAAGAACTAGGCATTCCGTTACTTGGAAATATCGCTAAGATTCCAGAAAATCACGAGGAAGGGTGGAAATAAATGAAAAAATCAAAAAAGAAATCAAAAGCAGAAACTCGCCACAGACGCCAGAAAAGCACAGAGCCGCAAAAATTAGTAGCCAAATTAAGCCCGAAGTCACCACACTCTGAGTTATTCCGATCTATCCGTACAAACATTGAGTTCTCAAGCGTTGATAAAGTCATGAAATCCATCTTAATCACATCCTCTGAGCCCGATTCAGGAAAATCCATCATCTGTGCTAACTTAGCCGTCGTATTCGCCCAACAAGGCAAGAAAACACTACTCATCGATGCCGATTTACGTAAACCAACCGTGAAAAAAATCTTCCCAGGAGCCGCATCACACGGTTTAACAGGGATTTTGACGAATAAAATTACGGTCAGCGAAGCGATTTGCGAGACAGATGTAGAGGACTTATACGTGTTACCAGCAGGCATTGTTCCCCCAAACCCATCGGAGCTACTAGGTTCTGAGAAAATGAAGCAAGTATACGCCGAGCTTTACGAACTATTTGACCAAATCATCTTTGACACACCGCCAATTCAACTCGTTGTGGATGCGCAACTTCTCTGTTCCTTCGTTGATGGCTCGATTCTACTCGTTCGTAGCGACCATTCTTCAAGAGAAAACAGCAAAAAAGCATTAGAAAAACTACGAAGCGGAAGCGCTCACGTGATTGGCAGTATTTTCAACAACCAAAAAATGAAAATGGAAGGATACTATTATGCCAACTAAGGTAAATAATGGAGACCATTTAACAACAGAAATGTTCGAACAACTGAAAAAAATCGAATTGAGCATTTTATTGGATGTGGCGATGCTTTGCGAGAAGCACAACCTGACTTACTACCTTATCGGCGGCACGCTGCTCGGCGCAATCAGACATGACGGCTTTATCCCATGGGACGACGATATCGACATCGCGATGCCACGCAAGGACTTCGAAACGTTCCAGAAAATCGCGAAAACCGAACTACCCGAATCCTTGTTTTTACACTACGGAACGACCGATTCAGAATATTATCTCCCAATCATCAAAATTAAGAAAAACGGTACGGTATTCGAGGAAGAAAGTGCATCGCCAAACATCAAGCATAAAGGCATTTTCATCGATATTTTTCCACTCGACAACGCCAAAAAGAATTCTGGTTTCTTTTTTCACACAAAAGGACGGATTTTAAAAGAGCTCAAAAGCTTGCTATTTTTGAAAGTGAATGAAAAAACAACGTTACACACCGTTGTACCATGGAAAAAGGTCGTATTAGCCATTTTAAAACCAGTCCCGACAAGCGCCATTTTCCGAATACTGACAAGTTTCATGCAAAGCAACACCGACGATAATTCATCATACTACGTCAACTACGGCAGCCAATACGGTTACAAAAAACAAACGATGCCAAAAACAATGTACGACCCGACCGCGACAACCGAGTTCGAAGGATACACATTCCAAATTCCAGGCAACACCACACAACTGTTAGAACGCATCTACGGAAAAAACTACATGGATCTGCCACCTGTCGAAAAACGCATCACCCACAAACCGAAACGAATCCAATTGAAAGAGGAGATTAATTTATGAAAAAATATAGCGTAGGCCTTACTACAGGCGTATTTGATCTATTCCATGTCGGACATTTAAACATCCTGAAAAACGCCAAAGCACAATGCGACATCCTAATCGTTGGTGTGAGTACAGACGAGTTTGTTCAAGCATACAAACACAAAACGCCAGTCATCCCATTCGCTGATCGTAAAGCGATTGTTGAAGCCTTGCAGTACGTTGATCTAGTTGTTCCCCAAACGAGCCATGAAAGCAAGCTGAACATGATCGACAACCATAATATCGACGTGATGTTCCACGGTAGCGATTGGAAAGGCAGCCCAACATTCAACAAACTAGAAGCAGAATTCAAGCGTCGCAACGTTGATATCGTGTACTTTGACTACACAGCAGGCGTATCCTCCACAAAACTCGTCGAAACAATCCAACAAGAGCCCAGACTCGTTGTCTAAGTTTCCGAACATTTGACAAAACCTATCAAACATCTGGAAAATCCCTGTTTTGGAGGGTTTTCCTGATAAACTTAAGGTAACAAATAAAAGAAAGGAAGTGTGACCCGATTGGCAAAAACAAAAACAGCATTCGTTGCTAAAAACCTCCTGATTGGCAGCGGGACACAAGTCATTTTCTTAATTTTAAGTTTCATCAACCGAACCGTATTCATCTACTTCTTAGGCAAAGAATACCTTGGACTCGACGCCTTGTTCACCAACATCCTGATGGTCCTCTCCTTCGCAGAACTTGGCATCGGAAACGCCATCATTTTTAGTCTTTATAAAAGTATGGTAGACAAAAATAAAGCCCGAATCAAAGCCATCATGGCACTTTACGCCAAAGCTTATCGCATCATCGGGCTCACCGTTTTCATCGTCGGATTACTGATCATGCCCTTTCTAAACCTATTCATTAAAAATCCGCCGAACATCCCAGAAAACATCTACATTATCTACTTCCTATTCCTACTAAACACCGCGATTTCCTACCTGTTTTCCTACAAAAAAGCAATTTTCTCCGCGGATCAAAAAGAATATGTCATCAACGTGAGCCAACAAATTTTCTTCCTCATCCAGTCAGTCGTGCAACTCACGTACCTATATATCACACGCGACTACATCGGCTTCATCGTCATCCAAGTCGTCGGCACATTTGGCCTCAACGTTTTCCTAGCCATCTACGCCAACAAGAAATACGCCTACCTCAAAGGAAAAACGACAGAAAAACTCGAAAAAGCAGAAGTCAAAACCATTTTTCAAAACGTTAAAGCACTCGCGATGTATAAATTCGGCTCCATCATCATGAATGGAACGGACAGCATCATCATCGCCGCTTTTCTCGGACTTAGCGTCGTCGGTATCTACTCCAACTACCTACTCATCATCGCCGCAGTCGTAACCGTCCTATCTCGCGCACTGAACTCGATTACAGGCAGTATCGGACATCTCAATAACGCAAACGATGACGCGAAGAAAGAACAAGTTTTCAAGCAACTATTTTTCATTGTCGCGTGGATCTACTTCTTGCTTTCCATCATCCTATTCAACGTTATCAACCCATTCATCACATTATGGATCGGTGAAAGCTTCATACTAGGAACTGGTACGGTGCTAGCCATCGTCGGAAGCTTCTACGTCAACGGCATGCAATTTCCAGGTTACACGTACCGAACCACGATGGGACTTTTCCGCCAAGGTCGTTACGTTCCAATCGCGATGGCCGTCCTAAACATCATCCTGTCCATCATCTTCGCCATCCATTTCGGCCTAACCGGCGTCATCGTTGCAACCATCATTTCAAGACTCGTAACGACAACGATCATTGACCCATACCTCGTTTACCGTTTCGGCTTCAAAAAGAAAGTCGGCAGCTACTTCAAAATGTATCTCGGTTACGCAGTTATCACCGCTATCGCATTTGCCGCCTCGATTCCTGTTATGAACTGGATCTACCAAGGCACATGGCTCACACTCATTCTCGGCGCAGGAACACTGTTCATTCTGTTAAACATCACTTACTTCGCGATTTTCTACAAGAAAGCCGAGTGCCAAGCCATTATCCGCCGCGTCAAAAGTATAGTGAAACGTCAATTAGCCTAGTATAAAATAATCTATTAAAGGAGCGTGGCAAATATCACAGCATTTTTTATAACTCTCTTAATGGCTTTATTCGCAGGTCCATTAAAAGAAATATTACCTCAATTCGGATATATTGATAAAGTTGTAACTGTGGTATTTGCTCTCTGCGCCATCATGAAATTGGTGTACATGGAACGTAAAGGGCAGTACACGCTCCGTCCGAGAGATATCGGATTATTCGTTCTAACTATAATATTCATCATCTATAGTTTTCTACCAAACATGTTCCACCAACCAAGTAATACGCTTTCTTTACAAATATACTCTATGTTTTCCTTAATCAAATACGCGATTACATTCTGGAGCGGATTATATTTATTTAGGAATCTGAAATTGCAAAAAACGACGCAATATTTCAAAATAATTTCAGTTACGTTTACAACTATCTGTTTAATCTTAGGCATAGCCAATCTAAAGTTACACTTCCTAAGTACATTCGACATTCGATTTGGATTTGAAACAGTATCTTTTGGTTTCGGCCATCCAGCTCAGTTTGCTGCAGCCGTCATTATTATAACCATTATTCATAGTTTTATCAGTTGGTCAGAAAAAGATAAAGTCCCATATCTTCTCATTTTTGCTAACTTTGCACTAGTAATTTTGGCAGGAAGAACAACATCGATAGGTTTCTATTTATGCATGATGTTACTGTTGCTAATACTCCCACACATTCGTCGTATCCCAATATATATCTATTTCCTAGTAGCGGGTGTCTTGGCTTGGTTCGGTCGAGATCGAGTTGTCTCTCAGTTCTTCGGTTCAGAAGACGAAGCAAGAGGCGTTTTGCTAAACACAGGGCTTCAAATTGCCAGTGAACACGCTCCATTAGGTGCAGGGCTAGGCATGTTTGGCTCACATGCCTCGCGACTAAACTATTCCCCGCTATACGAAACCTATAATATCTCTAAAGTATGGGGTTTATCACAAGAATATCCTAGCTTTATAGCAGATTCATTCTGGGCGATGGTATTCGGTGAGCTAGGATTTATGGGAGCTGCGTTCATCATTTTCCTTTTTGGGTATATAGTATGGCTGTTATATAAGGAAGTACAAATAAATGATTATCAGACAAAGTTTTTGATTATGCTCCCGCTTATTTATGCCTTCATCACGAGTCCTATGGATACAGTGATGGTATCAGGCACCATGGTAACTATCGTATTAGCAGTTATCTATATGGTGGCATTAAAAAATGAATATCAAGAAAACAGAGGAGAGGAAGCGGTACTATGAAAAAAGTTGCTATGATTGGTCCAGGAACGACATCAAAGGGTGGGATTGCTACAGTAATCGCTAATTTTGAAAAAACTTTTTCAAAAGATACAGTGAAAATACATTACATTGCTAGCTGGAGAGAGGGCAACTCAATATTTCGCATGTTAGTTCTAATGAAGGCACTATTTCAGTTCTGTATGCTTCTCCTAGCAAAAAAAATCGATATTGCGCACATCCATATTGCTCAGAAAGGAAGCTTCTATCGAAAAGTTCTATTCATGAGAACCGCAAAAATGTTTCGTCGCAAGGTAATTTTGCACATGCATGGCTCCCAATTCGATCTATTCTATGACGACAGAACACCGAAACAACAGCAATGGATAAAAAAGCAATTAAATCATGTGGATGAGCTTATTGTGCTTAGCGAGGAATGGGCTAAGTTTTATAAGCAAATATGCAAAGTGAAAATAACAATTGTTGAGAATGCGGTAGAGGTTCCCACGTCTAATCCATATACTAATGATGGAAAAACAGTTGTTATGTTTGGCCGACTTGGTGAGCGTAAAGGCACGTACGACTTATTGAAAGCAGTAGAGCTTTTAGGTGAAAAATATGCAACCTATGAGTTTGTTCTCTATGGTGACGGAGATTTGGAACAAGTAACACAAATAATTGAAACGAAAGCTCTGAGCAACGTTAAGATAGGTGGATGGATTGAAGCCGAACAGAAAAAAGCAGTAATGGATGATGCGATAATCCATGTTTTACCATCTTATCACGAAGGTCTTCCAATGGCTATACTAGAAACAATGGCAAACGGAATCCCCAATATTAGTACGCCAGTTGGAGGTATTCCGCAAGTGATTCAACATAGAGCAAACAGTGGATTAGTAAGCCCTGGTGATGTGGAAGAATTGAGTAGAGAACTAGCTTATTTATTAGATAATGATGTAGCAAGAAAAGAACAAAGCCAAAAAGCATACACAATGATTCAAACTAAATTCTCTATAGGCTCCTATAACAAAAAATGGGAAAGCATATATAAAGGTATTTAATAATAAGGAAAGGCTAGGTTCATATGGAAAATAAAAATTTATTAGAGATATTAGACGAGTACTTTCTCTCAACAAAGGAAGCCATTGAATATTTAGGTGTATCTAGGCAATGTTTTTTTTCACTAGTTTCTAGAGGTAAAATTAATAAGATAAAAAAAGGCTCAGTAGTTTTATATTATCGACATGAGATAGAAAATCGTAAATTAGATGCGTTTGCTTTAAGGCGAAAATATAATTATTCAGATTAAGAAAATAAACCTTGTTTAAATCCACCATAATGGATTTAAACAAGGTTTATTTTTATTGAAATTCACAGAATAGTCACCAAATATAGGTTTATTTATGATATATTTACTGTGTAGATGCGAGGAGGCGTTTACATTTTAAAATAAATTAAAAATGGAAGGGATGATGAAATGAGTATATCGAGTATTATAAATATAGCAGATTACGGTGCAGCAACAACAAATAGCGGGGCAGAAAATTCGGAGGCTATTCGTGAGGCTTTAGACCAACTTATTCATTTAAAAGGAGGCATTCTTTTTATACCTCTAGGCACATATAAAATTAACGAAACGATAACAATTGATTATCCTGGAATATATATTCGTTCTGCAAGCCCATACAGATCAATGCTTAGTGTGGAGACGGAATTTACAGGTAGTGAAGTAATTAGATTTGAGCCAGGGCATGATTTTGATAGCGCTAAATCAGTAGGTATCGAAAATGGTTTAACGATAAGTTGCCAGAATGCTACTGTTCATGGTATCACCGTAATAAGAGGCTACGATCAGTTGAGCTTTAGAAATGTTGAAATAAGAGGTGTCAATAAGAATCATAGTGCCTTTAATTTTACTCAGACAAGTAGTAATATCAAAGTTTTAGGGCAAACACTTTTGATGGAAAACTGTGTAGCTCTTCGGTGGGGACAAGAGGCAGATAGAGCGTTATATTACATCAATCGTTACCAAGAAATCAATCTGATCGGTTGTAAAGCATTTTCGGCTATAAAAGAAAATGCGAGTGACCCACAGCCAGAAGCAGGAAACGCTTTCCATTATAAGGATTGTAGAGGCGTCACTATGTCGGGTTGTTCCGCAGCATTTGCGGAAAATGCAATCATTGTAGAGGCTGATTTACGAAATGCAACTGGGACAACGATATCAGGACAAACGAACGAACAAATCTCCAATTTAGCACTGAAGACAATTTGTAAAACAGGAGTTGCGATTGGTTCTATCACGTATTTGCCTTATCGTGACGAATCAGGCGGAGGCGGTTTTGAGTTGAATAATTGCACGTTATCGACTATTTATTCGCTTAATAAAGAAGTCAAATTAAGCCAAGGAAGTTCAAGGAATGTCATATTTTCATCTGATATTTCAAAAGTAGTAGATACGCCAAAAGGGAATGCGATAATGGGGTTGTCCAAGTTTGATAAATTAGGGTTTAGTATGAATGAAGCGCTTGACATTAATGGGAAATCATTAGATCCAACATTTACATTGCGTGGAAAAGATGGTTTACAAGAAGTAAGAATGAGGCAAATAGGCACTGGCTTTCAGTTAGATTTAAAGGAAGATAGCACTTATAAGAAAAAATTGGTGGTCGATTCAAGTATAGAAAAAGCAACAAGTATTAGTTTAAGCTATAAAGTAGATGGTGTGGAGAAATTTGCAAAAGTATCTGTAGGCCCAGTAGACAGCGGAGGGCCGGGACAGAGACAGCTGACTATACCAAATTGATTAATCATTTTAGAAGGTAGCGTGTTTTTTTGAGCGCTCCTTTTTTTCACGGAAATAAGCCATTAGCCTCTTCACTATGTAGTCATTATTATCTGGCGGAACACAATTGTTAATTTAATCACATTCTCCCTTGGCAAGCTTTTTTTGAAAGTTCGTTCGAATAGCCTATTTTCTGATTTGCTTCGGTTTCCGTTAGAAATAAAGCTTATATTGTGCCATAATAGAAATGCAGATACAATATATAGTGTTCGAAGGGAAGCGGAGATAATGTACGTGGAGAAGGAAACGGAACAATTAGTTATTAAAAGGGATGGTCGGAAGGTCGGGTTTGACCTGATTAAGATTCGGAATGCGGTGCAGGCTTCAATGGTGAGTTGTGGCGTGGATGATGCGGCGTATTTGGAAGCAGTTTTAGTTGACATTGTGAAAAACTTACCAAATGATATGGCGGTGACGATTGATGAGATTCAGCATGTGGTCGAGAATCAGCTGATGAAATCTACATATCCAGATGTGGCGCGGGCTTATATTGAGTATCGGCATGACCGGGATTCGCAGCGGGCGAACATGACGGACTTAACGACGAGTGTGCAGAAGTTGCTGGATCGGGATAAAACGGTGGTGAACGAGAACGCTAATAAGGACGCGACGGTTTTTAATACGCAGCGGGACTTGACGGCGGGCGCGGTGGCGAAAAGTTATGCGTTGAAATATATGCTGCCAAAACATGTGGCGAACGCTCATTTGAAGGGGGATATTCATTTTCACGATCTGGATTATAGTCCGTATCACGCGATGACGAATTGTTGTTTGATCGATATTGCGGGGATGCTGGCGAACGGTTTCACGATTGGGAATGCGAACGTGGAAAGCCCGAAATCGATTCAGACGGCGACGGCTCAAATAGCGCAAATTATCGCGAATGTGGCGAGTTCGCAGTATGGTGGTTGTTCGGTGGATCGGATTGATGAAGTTTTAGCGGCGTATGCGAAACGGAATTATGAGAAACACGAGAGCGAGGCGGAAAAATGGGTTTTGGCGGAGCGCCGGGAGGAATTTGCGCGGGAACGGACGCGAAAGGATATTTATGACGCGATGCAGAGTTTGGAGTATGAGATTAATACGCTGTACACGAGTAATGGCCAGACGCCGTTCGTGACGCTGGGCTTTGGGCTTGGCGAGGACTGGTTTGCGCGCGAGATTCAGATGGCGATTTTGAGGGTTCGGCTTGGTGGGATTGGCAAGGATAAGCAGACGGCGATTTTTCCAAAATTGGTTTTCTCGGTGAAACGGGGGACGAATTTGGACGCAGAGGACCCGAACTACGATATTAAGCAGTTGGCGCTGGAATGTTCGGCGAAACGGATGTATCCGGATGTGCTGAATTATGATTCGTTGGTGCGCTTGGCGGGTGATTTCAAGGTGCCGATGGGTTGTCGTTCGTTTTTACCGGCGTGGCAAGATGCGGATGGTGAATTTGTGAATGCTGGGCGGAATAATTTGGGTGTTGTGACGCTGAATGTGCCGAGAATTGCGATTCAAAGTGGCGGTGATAAGGAACGATTTTGGGAAATTTTCACGGAAAGGATGCAAACGATGAAGGACGCGCTACTTTTCAGATTGGAACGGGTTCGGGAGGCAAAACCGGAGAACGCGCCGATTTTGTATAAGCATGGGGCGTTTGGAAAGCGGCTCGATGATGGGCAGGATGTGGATCAGCTGTTCAACAAGGAGCGGTCGACAATTTCGATTGGTTACATTGGCTTGTATGAGGCGGCGACAATGTTTTATGGCGGTGAATGGGAGACGAATCCTGAAGCGAAGGCGTTCACGATTGAGATTTTGCGAGAGTTGAAGGAATACGCGGATGCTTGGAAGGCGGAATATGGCTATTGGTTCAGCGTATATTCGACGCCGAGCGAGAGTTTGACGGATCGCTTTAATCGCTTGGACCGCGCTAAATACGGCGATATTAAAGACATCACAGACAAAGAATACTATCAAAACTCGTTTCATTATGATGTCCGCAAAAAAGTGACGCCGTTTGAAAAGCTCGATTTTGAGATGGAATATCCCGAATATTGCTCTGGTGGCTTTATTCATTATTGTGAATATCCGAAGTTGACGCATAACCTGAAAGCTTTGGAAGCCGTTTGGGATTATGCATATGATCGTGTCGCTTATTTGGGAACGAATACACCGATTGATCGTTGCTATGAGTGCGATTTTGAGGGCGAATTTGCGCCGACCGCGGAAGGGTTTAAGTGCCCAGCATGCGGAAATACGAACCCAGAAACGGCGGATGTGGTGAAGCGGACGTGTGGATATCTTGGGAATCCGATGAAACGGCCAATGGTGCATGGCAGACACGAGGAGATTACGCAACGGGTGAAGCATCTGGAGTCTTCCGATGAATAATCCGAAACCGCAAGAATGGCGCGCTGAGGACATGTCCGCAAACTATGTCGCTGATTATAAGCCGTTTAATTTTGTCGATGGCGAGGGCGTGCGTTGTAGCTTGTATGTATCTGGTTGTCCATTCCATTGTGAAGGTTGCTACAACAAGGCGGCGCAGTCATTTCGCTATGGCACGCCGTACTCGGAGGAGCTCGAGGACCGGATTATCGCGGATTTATGGCATGAAAGCGTGCAGGGTTTGACGCTGCTTGGCGGGGAGCCGTTTTTGAATACGGGTGTGTGTTTGCCGCTCGTGAAGCGGATTCGGACGTTGTTTGGCGATGCGAAGGATATTTGGTCGTGGACGGGTTACACGTGGGAAGAATTGATGCAGGAAACGCCGGATAAATTGGAGCTGCTTTCTTATGTAGATGTCCTTGTCGATGGGCGTTTTGAACAGGATTTATTCGATGTAAAACTCGCATTTCGAGGCTCGAGTAATCAGCGGATTATTGACGTGAAGGCGTCTTTGAAAGCAGAACAAATCGTTATGTATAAGTGAACAAAGAAAGTGGCCTGAAAATAGGAGGGTCGCTTTTTTGTTTGTAAAAATTTCACATAAATTAGCATCGTATCATTTTTATGTGTTACTATTAAGTAGCAAGGAATATTGCAGACATCACACGGATTATTAGTCGGAAAAGTCGGTATAAACAAAAAAATGCTGGACTAAACACCTATACCACAAATACAATGGAGGTAAAAAAAATGTTAGAAATGAAGAAAAAGACGATGGGTTTTGTCAATAGTCATAAGGAAAACGAGAAGAGAATTGCGTTGTTACCTGAACATATCACGACTATTACGAATGCAGATCAGCTTTTTTTCGAAACAGGGTATGGTGAGGTTTTGGGGATAGAAGATGGGGAATACATGGCGCTTGGCTGTCATGTTCAGTCGCGAGCGGACGTGCTCCGTCAAGATATTATTTGCGAGCCGAAGATCGGTGACTCCGAATTTCTAAGCCAATTACAAAAAGGTCAGACGATATTTGGCTGGGTGCACGCGGAACAAAATAAGGATATCGCGAATAAATTGGTGGAATCAGGGGTGAAAGCCTACGCTTGGGAGAATATGGACTACATGAATCGCCATTGTTTCTGGATCAATAATGAGCTGGCAGGCGAGGGTGCGATTATGCATGCGTACCAACTGATTGGCGAGATGCCTTACAATACAAAAGTGGCGATTTTGGGGCGTGGTAATGTATCTCATGGTGCACAGAAAATACTGCAAAACTTAGGCGCCGAAGTTCATATTTATAATCGTAATCAAGAAGCCTTATTTCAAGAGGAATTACCGCAATATGATGTGATTATCAATGCGATTTTATGGGATTTGAAACGAACAGATCATATTATGTATCGAAAAGATTTACAGCGTTTGAAGAAAAATGCAATTATTATCGATGTGAGTTGTGATCGGGCGGGCGCCATTGAAACGAGTATTCCAACGACGATTGCGAATCCGACATATACGGTCGACGGGATTTTACACTATGTAGTCGATCATACGCCGAGCCTACTTTACAGAACCGCGTCGCATTCGATTTCCACAGAAATAGCGAAATATGTAGATGATTTGATCGAAAGTAGAGCCAATGCCACGCTTGAAGCTAGTGTTGTTACGGTGGTGATGGACTCAATTTATAGATAAATAAATGCATAAACCCCGATTATAGGCCCTGATTCATAAGGTGGGCGTTATAGTCGGGGTTTCTGTTTGTTTTGATTAGCCAGCACGGTTAACTTCCTTAGCCATTTTTGCAGGGTCTACAAGTGTCTCGCCAATCGCTGTAATTACTTGCCAGAATTTTTTCATATTCAACAGCTCCTTTCCTAATTCCATTATAGCCTGTGCGCATGGGAGTTTCCCGCGATTTAAATAACAATTTACTAAGAATATCTTACAGTTTTATCATAATTATTGTAAGGATTGAAAATTTACATGCAAAATACAGGATCGATACACATTCTCAAACAACGCTTAACATTGCTGCGCTAAACTGGTGTGGTAAGTGAAATGGAGGGGGATTGAGAAACGGTGAAAAAGTGGAAATCAGGGTTTGTTTATTTATTGGTGGCGCTTATATTGGTTCAAATCGGGGTTAGTTATATCCCATTTGGAAATGTGGTGAAGGCGGAGGGCGTTGCGGGAGAGACGCTTATCGCGAAAGAATCTAGTTGGAAATATTGGGATCAGGGTACATATCCAGGTGATACGTGGCGTGACGGGACGTTTGATGATACTGCTTGGAAATCTGGAAAAGGGGCGCTGGGTTACAATCCGAAAAATGCGGATATTAAGATAAATACAACGATTTCTTACGGTACGGATGAGGACAAGAAATATCCAGTTTCCTTTTTTAGAAAGAATTTTGAGGTGAAGGGTTCGGACAAGTACTTGCGTGCGAATTTGGCGCTGAAAGCTGATGATAGTGCGGTTGTTTATATGAACGGGAAAGAAGTGAAGCGGGTGCGACTCGCGGATGGAGCGATTAATTTCGTGGATTATTCGGGGCAGCAGAGTTCGGATGCGGTGGAATATGAGGGAATTAAGCTCGGCGCGATTCCGCTTGTGGAAGGGACGAACACGATTGCCGTTGCGGTTTTTCAGCAGAAGGGAACGAGCTCGGATGTGACGTTTGACGCGGAGTTGACGGGATTTGTGACGCCGGATGAGGTTGTGGCGGACGCGGATTATACGCCGAGCAAGATTGCGGTGACGTTCTTCGGGAACACCCAGACGCAAAAAGGTGTGACGTGGCATACGAAATCGGACGCGGGCTCGGACTTGCAATATGTGAAGGCGGTCGGGACGGGGGTTCCGAGTTTTGCGGGAGCGCAGACGGTGACGGGTAAAAGTGAGGCGAATGACGCTGCGATCGGCGGGTTCTCGCATCAAGTCGCAGCGAAGTATTTGGATTCGGGCACCACGTATTGGTATCGTGTCGGTGATAAGACGCGGGATAAATGGAGTGAGCCGGCCAAGTTTACGACGCAGAAACGGAATACGAAGGCTTTTGATTTTTTATATGTGACGGATTCGCAGGGAAGTAGTGAGGAGGAGTATAGTTGGACGGACGCGACGCTGAATAAAGGTTTCGCGATGTATCCGAACGCTGAATTTATTTTGCAAACGGGGGATTTGGTGAATACGTCATCGAGTCCAGCTGAATGGGGCTGGTTATTTGGCACATCGCAAAAGTTGCTCAGCAATACGACGATAGCGGCGGCGACGGGGAACCATGACGCGTTCAACAATTCGTTCCGCCAACATTTCTACTATGATCATCCGGCGAATGCGAATAATTTGAATAAAGGCGTGTACTATTCGTTTGACTATGGTCCGGCGCATTTCATGATGCTAAACACGAACGATCAGGATTCGCGGGCGCTTGATCCGACGCAACTTGCTTGGCTGAAAGAGGATGCTAAAAAAGCGCGTGCGGACGGTGCAAAATGGCTGGTTGTCGCGTTTCATAAAGGGATTTATACGGTGGCGAGTCACATGACGGATACGGAAATCGTGACGCTGCGTGATCAATTAGCGCCAGTTTTTGATGAGCTGGGTATTGATATTGTGTTGCAGGGCCACGATCACAGCTATTTCCGTTCGCAGCAAATGGATGGTAAGATGCCGATCGCGACGGATACTATTGGCAAAGTGGAGGATGACGGGATTTCGCGCGATGTCGATCCGGGCGGACAGAGCTACCATGTCATCAATACGAGTGGGTACAAGTTTTATCAGCCGCAATCGGAAAGTAATATGAGCGCTGCGGGCGTGTATCCAGCGAAGTACGCCCAACCGATGTTGCAAATGTTTGCTGGGATTAGTTTTACAGAGGATCGGTTCACGTATAAAGCCTACACGTATGACGCGAAATCGGCTCAAACTGCTCGTGCCACAACTGATGCGACGCTTTTCGATACGTATGGCATTTTGAAAACGGACAAGGCGCAGGCGGTCACCGCGGAAATCGATGCTTTGCCGACGACGATAGCGCTCACAGACGAGGCAGCCATTTTAGCCGCAAAAGCTGCGTACGATAATCTGGACGCGACATTGCAAAAATACGTTACGAATTATGCCGTTTTAACTGCAAAGTTGGCTGATTTGGAGGCCTTGAAAGTAGAGGAACCAACGCCGGAGCCGGAACAACCAGATCCAGACCCAGAAATTCCGACGCCAGAAAAACCGGTGAATCGGGAGCAACCAGAAATCCCGACATCACCAGAGACACCAACTGCGTCAGAGCAACTGACCGTCGTACAACCATTACCAAATCAAGTCGGCGCGGAATCTAAGCCAGTTGAGGCTAGCGCCGTTTCTGATGGCGATGCGAGTGAGCCCAATTTACCAACGACGGGAGATACAGACACGATGTGGGCACTTGTGGTCCTCGGCGGAAGCCTCCTCGTTTTAGGCTCAGCGATTTTATGGCGACGCAAATTAAAATAAGGATAAATCAAGAGTTGGCGCCGATTGTGGTCTGCCAACTCCTTTTTTAATACTAATAAATGTAAAACTAGGTTTAAGGCAAAAATATAACGGGAAAATCTCAAGTATATATCAAATTACCTATTTTTAATGATCGACAAAATCAGCAAAAGGGAGGAATCAACAATGGTGAACAGCAAACGATTAGTGGACACGTTTATCGAGCTTGTCCAAATCGACTCAGAAACGAAACATGAAGGGAATTTTCAAGCATTTTTAAAAACACGATTTCAGTCGCTAGGCCTTGAGGTAAAAGAAGATGACACGATGTCAAAAACGGGTTTTGGCGCTAATAATTTAGTATGCCGACTACCTGCGACTACCGACGCCGACGCGATTTTCTTTTCTTGTCACGTGGATACGGTTACACCAGGCGTGGGTATCAAATCGCAAATCAAAGATGATATTATTTATTCCGATGGCACGACGATTTTAGCGGCCGATGATAAGGCTGGTATCGCGATTATGCTGGAAACCATCCAGTTAATCAAGGAAAATAACACCCCCCACGGCACGCTCGAATTTGTGCTGTCAGTCGGGGAAGAGAGCGGTTTAATCGGCATTAAAGCCTTTGATATGAGCGCACTTACCGCGAATTATGGTTTTGTCCTTGACACAGGTGGCCCGGTCGGAAGCATTACAGTTGGCAGCCCGACGCATGCAGGCCTGGAAATCGAGATTCACGGAACCGCGGCACACTCTGGAATCGAGCCTGAAAAAGGAATCTCAGCCCTTGAGATCGCCGCAAAAGCAATTTCTCAGATGAAACTAGGCCGTATCGATTTTGAAACGACCGCAAATATTGGTATAATTAAAGGTGGAACTGCGACGAACATCGTGATGGAACACGTGCGGATGGTTGCAGAAGTTAGGTCGATCAACAGCAAGTCCTGCGAGACGCAAATACAGCACATGAAAGACTTATTCGAAAAAACGACAGCAGAAATGGGTGGCGCGATTACAATAAAAGTAGAGATGAAGTACGGCGGTTACCACTTCGATGCCGAAACGAACGTCGTCAAAATCGCAACGCAAGCGATGGCAACGCTCGGTATGACAGCAAAGCACGAAACAAGCGGTGGTGGCAGTGACGCCAACATTTTTAACGAACAAGGAAAAGAAACAACCAACTTATCGATTGGCTATGAAAAAATTCACACCGTTCACGAGTATATTCCTATTCGCGAACTAGAAAAAGCGACGGCATTAGCATACGAAATTGTGAAACACGTGGCATCGAAATAATTGCCCACAAGCTAGGAAGTCGCGACATAAACAGCACCTTTCATAGACGAAAATCACGGTAAGACTAATCAGATAGAAGGTGTTTAAATGAAACATTTAGTGAAACAATTTTTACTCGTAGCAGTTTCCATTGCGCTTATCGGTGCAAGTATTAATCTTTTTCTCGCGCCGCATCATATCGCAGCGGGTGGCGTGACGGGTATCGGGATTTTGGCCGAACAAGCACTTGGAATTCCAATCGCGATGACCGTACTCGTTCTAAACGTCATCATGCTTATCCTAGCCTTTATTTTCTTAGGACGCGCCGTATTTGTCCGCTCATTCCTTGGAAGCCTACTTTTGCCACTATCCTTGGCAGTTATTCCAGAAGTTATGCTAGCGCAAGATCGCCTGCTATCCGTTATTTTCGGTAGTATGATTTTTGCGATTGGTGTTGCGATTCTGTACCGCATCGAGGCTTCTAGTGGCGGGACAACGATTCCACCGCTGATTCTCAAGAAATATTTTAATCTGAACACATCGCTTGGCCTCTTTTTAGTCGATACGATTATTGTTATTTTCAATATTTTCATATTCGGCGTCGAAGAGTTTCTATTCGCCATACTCTCACTTATTTTAGTTGCCATTATTATGAATTATTTAGAAACAGGCCTCAAGAAACGCAAAGCCGTGATGATTATGAGCGATCACAAAATAGAAGAAATCAAGGAAGGCTTGCTAAAAGAAATGGGGCGTGGTGTCACTGTTTTCAATGTGTCAGGGGGATACAGTGGTAGCGAAAAAACGATGCTGATGGTCGTTTTGGAAACACGCGAATATCAAACCATCCTGAAAGTTATCAATTCTTTAGACAAGAAAGCTTTTGTCATTGCTTACACGGTATCTGAAGTACACGGACTCGGCTTCAGTTATCATACAATTGAATAAAAACTAAGTGTATAACAAAACGGGGGGGATTAATCATGAATCCAGTTACAGCTTTTACGATTATTATGCTCATTTGGGCGATCAGTGATTTCGTTTCCAAAAAAACCAAGTCACTTATTTCATCACTACTTGTAGCATCCATCATTTTCTTGGTGGGCTTTAAAACAAATATATTTCCAGAAGACCTACTTAGCAGTTCATCACTACTCGCGCTAGGCCAGACGGTTGTCGGATTTATCATCGTTCATATCGGAACCATGATTAGCCTCGACGAACTCAAAAAACAATGGAGAACCGTTGTGATTGGCGTCGCTGCAGTACTTGGTATCGCCGCATTCCTTTTCCTCATCGGCTCGTTTTTCTTAGACGAGAACTTCGTCATTGCTGCCATTGGTGCGATCAGCGGCGGAACCATTTCGGTCATTATTGTACAAGAATCCGCGCTAGCATCAGGCTTACTACTTGTAGCCGTTTTCCCAGTTCTGATCGCTGCGTTCCAGGGCTTAATCGGTTTCCCGCTGACATCCCTTATTTTGCGCAAAGAAGCCAACCGTATCAAAGGAGAATATCGGGCTGGGAACATTCAAACAGAAAAAGCAGAAGTCCATCATGATGAAGCGAAAACGATGATGCCAAAAGCGTTACAAACAACGGCAGGAACCCTATTCGTAGTCGGCGTTGTCGTGATGCTGTCCATCTACATTGATACCATCACAAACGGCGTTCTAAACACGTTCGTAGTCGCGCTATTATTCGGTATCGCCCTACGCGCATTCGGCGTCATCAAACCAAACATCCTAAGCGGCATCGATGCATACGGCCTAATGATGCTGGCCATCCTAATCATCATTTTTGGCCCACTAGCTACATCTTCCGTCGATGACCTCGTTGCCCTTATTGGCCCACTTTGCATCGCATTCGCAATCGGCGTAAGCGGGAGTGTCGTATTCTCAGCTGTCATGGGAAAAATCCTTGGCTACAGCGTTTCGATGTCGATCGCAATCGGCCTCACGACGCTATACGGCTTCCCAGGAACCATGATTTTGAGTCAGGAAGCCGCGAGAAGTGTTGGTGAAAACGAACAAGAAATCGCGGCAATCGAAGGCCAAATTTTACCGAAAATGATCATCGCAGGTTTTTCAGCAGTAACGATAACCTCCGTCGTGCTCACAAGTATTCTAGCGGAACTGATTCACTAAACACCCAAAACAGAGAAGGCCACGCGGTTCTTCTCTGTTTTTACGTACTAATTAAGTTTGCCAGCATCCAAAAGAGGCTATGGTGCAAAGAATATATTAAAAAGAAGTTGGATAAAAATGGCGTTACTTGGTGGTAATAAAAAAGACTCGAAGCACGATGGAATAGGATTATTTTACGGAGAAGGATTATCCGAACAGTCACTTCCGCGTTACGTAATACCAGCAGATACGATAGACGAGAACGCCGATCAACGCGACGAATTCATCGGTACATCGACAGTCGGTTCCTCCGAAGCCTGCATGCTAGGCGGAATGGCCGCACTTTTTCGTTGGAAACAACAAGCCCGCAATCTCGGCTTAGATATGAGCAAGCGTCCAAACATGATTATTTCATCCGCATATCAAGTCGTTTGGGAGAAATTCGGCGTCTACTGGGATATCGAATTACGCAAAGTTACAGTGACCAAAGAATGCCTCGCGCTCGATCCCGATAAAGCAATAGCTCTCATCGATGACTACACCATCTGCGTCGTCGGCATCATGGTTTTGACTTATACCGGCCGTTACGATGACATCAAAGCGCTAGACGCCGCAATCACGACCTATGATAAAACAAGTAAGGTAAAAGTCTATATCCACGTGGACGCCGCGTCAGGAAGCTTATACACCCCGTTCATGGAAGCAGAGCTAGAATGGGATTTCCACCTCGATAACGTCAAATCCATCAACACATCCGGCCACAAATACGGTCTCGTTTACCCCGGCGTTGGTTGGGTAGTGTGGAAAGACAAAGCATGGCTATCAATTTTTAACGTCCAGCCATTCTCATCGTCGCTTGGCCCCTAAAAGAAGGCACCGATGTCAAATGGGACTTATACGATCTATCCGATTTCCTACGGCTTCACCCACTAAGCGCCCAGCAGCCTGATAAATACTCATTAGCGTCGTTAAAAGTTCCGCTCCGGTACTCGCTTTTGCCTAGCTACTAAGCATTTGTCGGGCTGCTGGGGTTAGGTATTCCAAATCAGGATTTTATAAGGAGTCGTGTTTTTTTGAGAAAAAACTCGAAATCGCTTGACGCGGGGGCTGAAACATGTTTTAATAAGGGAGTGCCAAAAATGGTGCAGCTTGAAAGGTTCCGTGGTGTAGGGGTTAACATGCCTGCCTGTCACGCAGGAGATCGCGGGTTCAAATCCCGTCGGGACCGTCAAATAAGAATCGCGTTTTGTTTAGGATTTCATATCCTAGACAAGACGCGATTTTTTATTATGCCAACGTTTAAAAGACACAAAATGTTCAACTGGATGCCGTGAGAATTCCGTATTTATAGAACATTAGCCTAAATTTCTGCTTTATACTTGCAATTAAGCAGTTTGGTTGAGATATGCGAACCATCCTGTAAACTTAATGAGAGTAGGAATAGAATTGAAAAACAAGAAAGTAAAGAAGTTAGTAAGTGTATTAACTATTGCAACAGTACTAGGAACAAGTGTAGTAACACCGCTTAATACGATGGCTACACCAACACAAGCAGCGACATCAGCGACAGCTCCAAAATACGTGGCGCCAGGGTATACAACATTATACATGTCAAATATCAATGCATATTTTCCTTCAGCATCACTCGACGGGAACTACCTAGTTATTGATATGATAAAAATACACAAGGGTTACGGTATAGATGTTCTATTTCCAAATGGGCAAAAAATTCAGGTATATAAGCAACTTGCTTCCAATGTTGCTGAAACAGCTCGGATTTATGTAGGAAATACGAATCTTCAGTCCGCACCTTATCGGGTTTTCTATGTAGATAAAATTAACCCAAATGGAACATCATATCTTAGCGGTAAATATTCATTTCAAGTAGATACGTCCAGATTTTATAAATACGATACCAACTTTGGACAAGCGGTATACAATTTATTTACTAGCTCAAGTTTGACAACAATCGGTGCAGAAGTAACGCAAGCGGACATTGATATTGCAAAAAATACTGCGAAAAACGCTGTAACTTCTCCAGAAAAAACAAGATTGGAAAATTTAATTAATCAAGCACAGACGCAGCTAACAAACAATACAACTGTGAAAGAAACAGAAGCACGCAATGCCGTCAATGCTTTATTCAGTAATAACGATCCAAAATCGGATGCAATTAAAGCTACAACCGATCAAGCGGCGATCGATGTGGCGCAAGGACTTGTTAATTCAGTCAGTAACCAGACGATACGAGAAGAACTACAAAAGGATTTAAACAAAGCCCAAGAATTGCTAAACGCACGTCATGCAGCTGAATTAGAAGAAGCCGCCAATAAATCAGTCAAAGAATTATTCGTAAACGACACAGTAGCAAGCAATGCAATCAAGAACGCAACGAACCAAAAAGCCATTGATGATGCACAAAAAACAATTGACATCGTAACAAATGGAACGGTAAAAGATGCACTACAAGCCGATTTAAATAAGGCGCAAGAATTACTAGATGCACGTAACGCAGCCTTAGAAGCGGATAAAAACCAACAAGTTATTGCAGATCATCTAGTAAAGCAACTTTTCGTAAATAACACGCCAACAAGCGATGCCATTAAAGATGCAACGAACCAAGTGAAAATTGATGAGGCACAAGAACAAGTAAGTTTAGTGAAAGACCCGACAGTCAAAGCAACGTTGCAAGCCAATCTAGACCGCGCTCAAGAATTGCTAGATCTACGCAACAAGACGGACCAATCTGCCAAACAAGCTGAGGCAGAAAAAGCAGTAAACGAGCTATTCACAAACAACAATCCAGAGACAGGCACAATCAAGGATACAACTACACAAAAAACAATTGATGATGCGCAAAAATTAATAGATGAAGTAACCGATGCAACTAAAAAAGCAGAATTGCAAGCGAGCTTAGACAAAGCCCAAGAACTTTTAGATGCTAAAAACGCAGCAATTCAAGCGGAGAAAGATCGCCAAGTTGCAGCAGAAAAAGCAGTAAATGAGCTGTTCACAAGCAACAATCCAGCGATAGATAAAATCAAAGAAACAACCACACAAAAAGCAATTGATGATGCACAAAAATTAGTAAATACAGTAACAGACGCAGCGAAGAAAGCCGAACTACAAAAAAACTTAGATCGAGCGCAAGAACTTTTAGATGCTAAAAACGCAGCAATCCAAGCGGAGAAAGATCGCCAAGTTGCAGCAGAAAAAGCAGTAAATGAACTGTTCACAAGCAACAAGCCAGCAACAGATAAAATCAAAGAAACAACCACACAAAAAGCAATTGATGGTGCGCAAAAACTAGTAAATACAGTAACAGACACAGCGAAAAAAGCCGAACTACAAAAAAACTTAGATCGAGCGCAAGAACTTTTAGACGCTAAAAACGCAACAACAGGAAAAATCACACCGAATGATTTTACCATTGGTACAGACAAATTTATTACAGGTAGCTACACAGGAGACGTTGCCAAAGTATCCATCGTCCGAGGTTTTGACGAATACACTGGAGCAACAGTCAAAAATGGCGAATTTAGTTTCTATACAGTCGGCAAAGCAATCAAGAAAACGGATCAAATTTATGTAGTAGCATACGACAAAAATGGCAAAGAGTTATCACGTGAACTAGTGAAATTCGTTGTCGTGACAGAAGGAAAAATCACACCAGTTGAAATGACTATTCCAGGTGACAACAACATTACAGGAACTTACACAGGAGACGTATCCCGCATTGAAGTAAGTGTGAACGATGGCGAATTCAAAAAAGGCGGAACAGTAGCCAATGGAACCTTCAAATTCTACTCTTATGGCTTGGTAACGAAAGCAACAGATAAAGTAGTTGTGAAAGCATACGATAGCGCAGGAAAACTACTCGACACAAAAACTGTTAAAATCAAAACAACCATTCCAACTGCGGGAACAGTTACGGTGGCAGATTACACGCTAGGCACAAGTAACATTACAGGTGTTTTTACAGGTGATGTGAAGTCGCTTAAAGTAACAGTAGGCACAACCGTTTACAGCGGTGGAACAATCAACGGCGATGGCACATTCAAATTTTACATCCTAGGTAAAATCGCATTTGTAACAGACACAGTAAGCATTGCAGCATACGATAAAACGGGTAAATTCTTAGATAGCAAAGTTATTACCGTATTACCAAAATAAATAACGAAAAAAGATGGTCCGCGCAATGCGAGCCATCTTTTTCACGTATGAGATTAGGAAACATTTAGTTAAAGAAAAATTAGCACGTCATAAAATTGTCACAAAATAGTGGTGAAAAACAAATATTTCGTGAATTGAGACTCGTTATCCATATGTTATAGTCAAAAATAGCGTTGCTTGAATGAAATTATATGCTGTACAGAAGTAAATATTTTTATAGAGAAGAAAAGGGGATTAGTTGATGAAGATAAAGAAATATACGGCAATTTTTATGATTATGTTACTGAGCGTACAATTAGGAATGTTATTTCTAATTGTAAAAAAGGATCAGGTTATGGCTGAAGGCACAGGTGTCAACACAACAATATCAGTGGCTTCAGGTACGATAAAAAGTCGCCAAGAAGTCAACTTACACGTCAATGTTTTTGGCAGTGCAGGGGATTTTTTGGGTGAACATGGGAAAATCATTGTGACAATACCGAGAGAAATCGTTTATAATGTGAATGATTTTGATACTAAGATGCTTATTCCAGAGCCGTTTAAGTATGAAGGGATAGAAAGAGATACTACAAATTTTAAACTTACTTTCTCAGTAGATACCAAGCTGATTGGCGAAAATGATGCATTTAACGGTTTATTCCAAATAAAATTTGGAGCTCCAATACTAAAAGTTGGCGGAGCGCAAGCGAGTATTCAAAATTTCACAGTAACCTATGCTGGTAAACAACAGCAAACAAGTGCTGAAATCCAGAGACAAAATACGCTACATTTACCAGTGTTTGATAAATGGTATA
This sequence comes from Paenilisteria newyorkensis, assembly GCF_000766145.1. Taxonomy (GTDB): domain Bacteria; phylum Bacillota; class Bacilli; order Lactobacillales; family Listeriaceae; genus Listeria_A; species Listeria_A newyorkensis. The sequence continues at coordinate 28,126 of NZ_JNFB01000010.1, forward strand.
AAGGGGATTTTGATCAGAATGGAGTCGCCAATTTAAATACAATGGCACCCGAAGGAAATCGCTTTCAATTGGTGGTGAACTACCGCGGCGTAGAATTAAAGGATGTTGTTGTTTCGGACACGTTACCTCAAGGGACCAAACTTATTCCGGCGGTCAGCAGAGTTTCAACCCCTGGGAATCCGATGACAAAAGATAACATTCGGATTTTAAAGGTCACCGATTTTGATGAGGAAGGAGAGGCGATACGTTATGCGTATGTGACGGAAGAATTCAAAGATAAGATTGCATATAATGACGTAACCAAGCGCTTCACCGTGGACTTTGGGGATATCGCAGCTGACACGACCTATTTTGTGGAGTATGCCCTAGAAATAGAGGACACCAATCTAGGAATAAAGGCGAATGTGGCGAATCTGACGGCGAGTAATCGACAACCTATCGAAAAAACAGTCTCCGTGCAGGCGATTAAGCACTATGGAACAAGCTATATTTTAAATAAAAGTGTCGATAAAACAGCCTTAAATTATGATGAAAATGAATTGACATATACGTTGCGTTTGGTACCTTTAGATGGTGACGCGATTCCAGCGGGCACCGTTGTTACAGATCCATTAAGCGAAAAAATGGTAGCTCCTGAAATTGGCGCTTACGACGAAAAAAAGTTTGATATAAAGGTAGAAAACAATAAATTGGTCATCAAAATGTTGCAAGATTTACCAAAAGGCGACTTAGCAGAATGGCATTTTAAAGTTAATGTTGCGAGCCTGAAAATGGGTGAGACGCTATCCAATCAAGCATTTCTGATATTGCCAAACGATATGATTTACTCCAATTCGGTTTCAACCAGAAAATATGACGGTAGAATTCAGATTAAAAAAGTAGATAATCTGAATAATCCAGTTTCTGGTGCGATGTATGAGATTTTGAACGATAAAGATGAGCGCGTTTTTGAAGGAATAACAAATGCGAAAGGTCTCCTCGTTTCGAATGCGTTACAATTAGGAAACTATACAGTGAGGGAGGTCCTGGCACCAGTGGGATATATATTGGATAACACACCTCATTATGTGGTCGTAAATGATGGAGACACGGTGCCGATTATTCTGGGGACCGAGAATATGCTTCGATCAGGAACGATAGAGCTGACAAAAGTAGATGCAGATAATCCTTCGATGACGCTAGCCGACGCTATTTTTGAGTTGCGAGATAATGAGGGAGAGATTCTGCTCCAAGACATGACGACGGATATCAATGGAAAAATAGTCATTTCGGGACTAATTCCAGGCAAGTATTCCTTTATAGAAACAAAAGCACCAGCAGGGTATATACTAGATAACACACCAGTTCTAGTTACGGTTGAAATTGGAGAAAATGACACACAAGTTCAGGTCATCAAGGAAAACCGTCGCGAAGTATCAGTGGCACCAGAAAAACCACCAGTTCTTCTCGATCCACCAGATAGAATCCCGGAAATCACTTTACCGGAAACCCCGGTTACGACTCCAGTGAAAAAATTAATGAAAATCCCTGTCAATCCAGTGATAAAGCCTATAACTAATACGGTAGAAAAAACAACACCACCCCAAATAAAATTGCCGAAAACAGGAGATAGTCTAGCGAATCAAGCTGTTTTTTACGGGTTGGGTATGCTGTTGCTAGGTGTAGTATACCTCGTTAGAAGAAAAAGTGCATAAATAAAAAAGTGATGGGCTTCCTGAATCGGAGGCTCATCACTTTTCCTACGTTATAGATTAATAACCTTTCATCGCATCATCCAACACTTTTTTCAAAGTTGCTGAAGAATGCGCCATTTGTTCTTTCTCTTGATCATTCAGCTTCATCTCAACAACATGACGAACACCTTTCCGGTTCACGACAGCCGGTGCGCCGATATACACGTCATCCAAGCCATAATGCCCATCCATATACACAGACAATGGCAAAATCGCGTTTTCGTTGTTCAAAATCGCTTTTGTAATCCGGGCAAGTGCCGCTGCAATCCCGTAAAACGTTGCGCCTTTTTTGTTGATGATTTCATAGGCCGCGTCACGAACACTCACGAAAATCGTATCCATCGCGCCTTGCTCGTCTTCCTCGATCCATTCCATGATTGGCAGTCCACCAACCGTTGTATGGCTCCAAGCCGGGAATTCCGTATCGCCATGCTCACCAAGAATGTAACCATGCACATTACGCGCATCGACTTTCAAATAATCGGCAATCGACATCCGGAAACGCGCCGTATCAAGACTCGTACCAGAACCAATCACACGCTCTTTTGGCAAACCAGAGAATTTCCAAGTTGCATAAGTAAGAATATCGACAGGATTCGAAGCCACTAAGAAAATCCCATCAAAGCCGCTCGCCATCACTTCGTCTACAATCGATTTCATAATACGTATATTACGGCTCACAAGATCAAGTCTAGTTTCACCAGGTTTTTGCGCCGTACCAGCCGTAACAACAACGATATCCGCATCGTGACAATCACTATAATTCGCTGAGTAAATTTTCTTAGGCGCTGAAAAAGGTACCGCATGGCTTAAATCCATCGCGTCCCCAATCGTTCTGTCCTTATCTATATCAATGATTCCGAATTCTTGCCCGATATTTAAATTCACACAAGCAAATGCATAACTAGAACCAACTGCTCCGTCTCCAACTAAAATGATTTTTTGATGATCTTTCATTTTTAAATTCCTCCTTCAAAAATACGATCTACTAGTACAGTATAACACGTAATCTTCATTTGTGAAACCTTGAACTACTTGAATTTAAAAAAGTGTTATACTAAAAACATGTAAGCGTTATGATACAGTTTTTACTAAAAAGGATTTCTCCTATCTTTAGCCTTAAATAGCGCAACGTAAACCCTTATTGTTTCATTTTTTTTCGGAAAGGGTATATGATGGAGGTGTACAACATAAATTGAATGAGTGGAGTGATTTTTTATGGCAACAACATTAGAGGTCCAGAAAAGAGAAACAAAACCGCATTCGAACATAACGTCTATCCGTAATGCAGGTAGAATTCCAGGTGTTATATATGGTTACAAGGCAGAAAACGTGCCAGTTTCCGTAGACTCTTTAACATTTATTAAAGCAGTTCGAGATAACGGCCGAAATTCCGTATTTTCAGTATCGGTTGACGGAGCAAAATTAAATGTACTATTACATGATTACCAAATAGACCCGTTAAAAGGGGACATCGAGCACATCGATTTACTAGCGGTAAACATGTCTGAAGAAGTGGAAGCAGCGGTGAGTATTAACCTTGTCGGCGAGTCCAAAGGCGTTAAGCTAAGTGGCGTACTGCAACAAGTTCTTTATGAAATTACAGTTTCTGCAACACCAGACAAATTACCAGAAGTAGTCGAAGTTGATATCACAGATCTTGATATCGGTGACGCGATTACGGTAACAGATATTCCTAAAAATGGCGACTACGAAGTGATTACCGATGGCGAAGAAGTCATTGCGACAGTTTCTGCACCGCGTACTAGTGACGAGCCAGAAACAACAAGTAGCGCAGTAACAGAACCAGAAGCGTTACATGGTTCAGATGAAACTCCTGACAAATAAATTTTAATATGACGGAAACCGAGTAATGAGGGCGAGCGATTCGCCTCCACTGCTCGGTTTTTTTGTCGTGTTCACAATTTCGACACATTTGTTCACAATTACACGAAGGTTTACATAAGTTTTGGAACGGGGAAATAGACTTAAGTAAGAAGACAAGCCATTTTTGGAAAATGTAAGGGAAAAATTAGAAGTCCGTAAAACGATGTTAATTTCACGTTTTTAGAAAATTAGGGGGTAGTGAAGATGAAAAAAAGAATTTTACTGCTTCTCAGTTTTGCGATGGTCTTGATGGGCGGATTACTCATCCAAGGCGCGAACGCAAAAGCAGCGACATTAAATCTGAAACCAGGGACAACGACGGAAATCAAGGCTCATAATACACAAGCCCTTCAAAATGCAATCAACACGTCAAAAAAACCTATCACGATTCCAAAAGGGAATTTTGAAGTAGTAGGAAGTATTATTTTGAAATCAAATGTCACGTTGGTTGGAGCAACTACGAACCCGGCCGATTCCAAAATCACGCTCAATAACGGGCCGATGACGACGGAAACAGGCAAGGGCGTAACGACTGTGAACAACCTGCACCTGCGGAATTTCACGCTACAATATAACGCTAATATGCCAAAATACGATTTTCAAAAACATAATGTACACGTGTACCAAAGCAATTTACTAGAAATCGGCGCGGTACCAAAAGCAGAAGCTACGGCAAATTATCACGCTGTATACAAAAAGCCGACAAAAAACAATATTCAGGTTCAAAACATGATTTTAAACGCTAATCAAGTAGGTTCCGCGGCATTAAGTATCGCCAAGGCGACGAACGTAAATATTGCTAATAATCAAATACTTAATTCAGGACTACAAAGCGGAATCACTGCAAGTTATACAGACGGACTACGAATCGATGGCAATACGGTGAAGAATTCCGGACGTTCTGGCATCAGTTTGTACCAAGGAAACGGCTCAGCCAAAGCCCCAGTGTACATTCGCAACAACAAAGTCATCGATTGGATGGAGCGCTTCGGCGGTTATCACTATAACGCGGCCAAAGCAGCTAAAATCGCGCCCGACATGATGCTTGACGGCGGAATCGACAGCTATGGTCCGGCCAACAACTACGTCTACACTATTGGCAACACTGTCTCCCTACAAAAAGAAAACAATAAACGCATCGCTGACAACCAAAAAACCGAACAAAAATGGGGTGTGAAAAACGCGCGTTACGTTGGCTACACAGGCATTCGAGGCAGCGGCATCGCGCACGCCGTCTACCAAAACAATACCGTCACCATCAACAGTCCCGACGCGATCTCCTTCATGACCTTCAACCTGCGACTCCGCAACACGTACACCGCACCAAAATACATTTTAGTCGAAAAAAACAAATTTACCGCCCAAAATATCAGTTTTCCGATACGAATTTTCGGCGGAGCGAGCGACGGCAGTTTGGCATCCGGCATTACGATCCGCCAAAACACGTTCACGATTAACGGCGACATCCCAACCTACTACAAAACCCTGATCGACGTCCGCGAGAAAACCGAGACCATCAGCGGCAAACTAACCTATTTCGGCACATCGCTCGTGACAGTCACCGGCAACAAGATCACCAGCAAAAACGTGAAGCAAATCGTCGCCGGCACCCCGATCCGCAAGCTACCAGTCGTGGATACACTATACATTGGCCAAAATACGCTCAACGCCAAGCCGTTTCAAAAAATCGGTGGCTATCTCGACACCGTGATTCAGCTCCCTACGTATAAAAAAGGCATCATCAGCGGCGGCATCATGCGTTCGTTCACCGACACAGCGACCAAGACAATTCAGCTGAGAGACACCGCCGGAAAAGCCCTAACAAAGCCAATCGCGCTTAAAAAAGGCCCCATAGTGAATTTCGCGCTGAAGCCATTTTACAGTCCGAAACCGAAAGTTCTGTGGATTACGAATAAAGTCGGAACGAAGAGCGTGACGAAGAAAGTACCGTTGTATTTGTTTTAGAAATAAGTCATGAAAAGTAGAACCAGGAATGCGTCGCGATTCATTTCTGGTTTTTTCATTGTTTTCGGGACGCGGTTTTATGTTAGAATTTGAGAATGGGGTGGGATCTATATTTGGCGAATACATACACGATAGAAGAAAGTCAATATCTCCGCCAAATCGATAAAAGGCTATTTGCGCTGGTGGGTGTGGTTATAATTATCATCGGAATTCAATATGTATATCAAGATTTTATAACAGGAACAATCCTCAAAAGCTGTCTTGTTATCATTATACTATGCAATATATCAAAGTTCGCGGAGATTGCAGAAGACTTTGGCTTTAAACGGATTTGGCGCCATTATCATATCACTTCTACTACTCTAAATACATAGCAAAGGCGGCGAAAATTTTGTCTTCAAAAAAGGATCAGGAAAGAAAAGAGAATCGTTTTAAATACATCCTAATCAGCATTTTTATAGCTGTGCTAGCGATACAGTTTTTCTTCCAAGATTTTATAACGACCGGAGTTCTTGAAGTTGTAGTAGGCGTCGCGGTGTTTGCTAATATATTTTTCATGATTGAGCTAGTTGAAAAATTAAAGCTACGAAAACCGTGGAAAGAGGGACTTCAAACGTTGAGTATCGTGCTGTTACTGTTGGCGATTGTCACATCGTACTTATTATACTGAAAAGGAGAGGATTGCCAAGTGTTACTAATTTTGTTAGCATTCAATATCGTCATACTAGTCTGCCTGATACTCCTAGGAAAACGGGCGAAAAAGACCCAATATAAAAAATTATTCACCGTCGTTGGACTATTATTAATGCTTGCTTCGTTCGATAGCTATGTATACTACGCGATTGTTGAATTATTCGCGAGCTAAGGGGAGAATCTCATGAAGAAAAACTGGACGGAAACCCAAGAAACAAACTCGAATTTCAAACGAATCGCGATAAATGGCACGCATTTAGAGGTTGGAAATACAGAATATCCGAGTTATTGCATCGATGAATTGAGCCGAATTTTGCCGTCAGAGCTGCATTATTTTGCACTGATAACGCGTGAAGTTGAATTCCCGACGCGGATTGATTACTACCGAAAGTTGTGGAAGGCTTATGGAGATGTGTTGCCATTTCAGGATAGCATTTTATCGAGAGAATACGTAGAACAAGCGGGGCACACGACTTTCTATGGCGTTATCGAGTTCAAAGCAAACATCGCCAGCCATATTTTTGATATTATCAGCCAATTTCCAGAAGCCCTTGTATTCGGCGATGAGAGGGCGCTCGATGCGTTGGATATCCCGAGTATTTTCAGGCAACATGAGGCCAATCACATGATAACCAATGGCCAGCACCCGGTTCAATTTCGCTTTCTCGATGCTGGTTTTGAAGCGTGTCTGTATGTTGTGATTTCCGATATGAGCAAAGTGAAAGCGATCAACTTTCGAAAAATTGGTGAGCTGGAATCGAACGGATTTCTAATTCCAACTGATGGCTCGGTGATGATTGCGAGCATGTATTTAGAAGAGAACCAATGCATTATCAAAAGCGAGACGCGGCAGGCGATTCGGAATCTAGATTTTATCCCAGAAGTTTGGCAGTGTATCAGAATAGCCGAAGACGCGCTACTTCTCTGGGTTTGCCCGTTTGTCATGGACAATGAAGAGAAGAACATCATCATAATCAAAAATAGCCTAGCAAAGTTTGCATTTTGGGGCGATGGACTGGCAGGAATAGAGCAAGTCGGTGACGATTTCTGGCTACTTTTTCATGAAGAAGCGACTACCGATACGACTAGTAATGAAGGTTTAGCGGTAATTGAGAAAAATGGCACGAGGCGTTTTCCATTGCACCAAACGGCGAGTGGACTTATTTTTGACGGTACGGCGATAGCTTATGATAGCCAGGCCAAGGAGATTTGGCTTTTTCAATATTCGTGGGAAGGCAAAAATCAGTGTATTTGTATTGAGCCGAGTGGCAGCATTCAGAGGATTATAAATTGCGGCTACAGCCCAGTTACCGCGACGATAACGGGCAACATTATATGGAGTTGTAATCATAAAAACGTCATACGGCATGATGTGATACAAGAAACGGTGAATCAATTTGCGATCACAGATGAGAACGGTAAAGAAATAGAAGTTCAGCATTGTTACGCGTTTGATGGGAAAATCGCAGTAGTGAGCAAAGAAAACATCGTGTATTTATTTCAAACGGATAATATACACAGTAAGGGGTGAAAAAGTAGTGAAAGCTATTCAAAAAAACTTATTATACTATGTTTTAGAGCGTTATCAGAGAGGCCAATATATAGAAATTATTGAAAAACAAGGCGAAGATGCACTAGATTCTGAAGCTGTCGAGGATATATTAGATGTGCTGTCATCTCTTTTTATGGAGATCGGCCTAAAATCGAATGACGAACCTAACAAAATCGGTCTAGATTTAGAGGATTTGATAGATATTATTAACGATGCCGAGTAAGGAGGAAAAACGTGAGCAAAAGCTTTGAGACCTATTTCAGTCATAATTTTGGGAAATTACAATTAGAACCACCACTTTTCTATCATGCTCCTGTTGGAATTCGTTTTGAATTAGGTGATCCAGCAGAAATGGATGAGGAAATCTACTTCAAGCGGGTAAACTACCGAGCAAAACGACTTTTTCAAGAGATATTCGAACCCAGCGACCTGATTTATTTAGTTGTGGATAAAGATACAGACTCCATTCGACGCTATTTGAAAAATAAAAACTTGAAATACAGCCTGAGTATGGATTCAAACAGCAGAATAATTCTGAAGTGTAAAATAGAAGATTTACGTTGTATCCGGATGCTACAAGCCATTTTGAATGTAGATTTAATTCGCAAACCGCGATTGCGAGGTCAGTGCTGGTTTATTAATACGAGGACAAATATTATTTTTCATGCATATGATGACAGAGGCCTCGATATTGTGGGCAACGAGGCGAGTTTGCTTAGATCACTTTATACACAATACCAAGACTGGATATTAGATTATGATAGAGCGCAAATAGATCATTATTTTATAGAGTGAGCTTTATTGAAAAAGTTATCCACAGAAAAATGAGTGGTTGTGAATAAAATTTAAATAAAGATAACTAGATAACTCATTATGTATTGCAATATAAGGATTTGTTGATAAGTTTTCAATAATAATGATATTTAAAAACATGTGGATAACCTGTGCATAAGAATATTAGTGAATATCAATATGTCGTAGAGAACGTGTATTCGGACACGAAATGTAGAAATGCTTGTGGATATATATATTAAAGATGGGGATAACTTGTGTGTAACAACTTAAAAATCTGGGGATAAGTTAAAAAGTAAAAAATTATAGCTGAAAACCGAAAAAATAAGGATTAAAATATACAAAAAATAGATATTTGGCTAAAAATCGATAAATAAATTAGAAAAATTCGAATTAAATTGGATGTTGGTTGACGCCCAACCGGATTACACCTATCATAATAAGTAATGTAAGTGGATAAATACATACACAAAGTGTGGTTATCCACAGTTTGTGTCATAAGAAAGAAGGAATAGCAGTGGGAAAGCCAATTTATAGTTGTGAAGAACATATCGAAGAAGCGCTAGATGACTGGGTTTACGGAGTGGAAACGGTTCCTGAGTTCACGCTAGTGGATAAGTCGGAAAATCTGTGGATAACCTGTGGATACTGTGAAAATAGAGCGATATATATGGTAGGGAACGAATGTTCAGACACAAAATGTAGAAGTTGATTGTGGATATGTGGATAATTTCTGTGGATAAAATGTGAGTAAGGGGTGGATAAGCTATGAATATACAGATTTTAACGGTAGGAAAATTGAAAGAGAAATACTTGATTCAAGGGATTGCGGAGTATACCAAGCGTTTAGGTCCGTATGCCAAGGTGACGATTGTAGAAGTGCCAGATGAGAAAGCTCCAGAAGTGTTGAGTGATGCCGAAATGGTGCAAGTGAAGAACAAAGAAGGGGAACGGATTTTAGCGAAGATTGCGGATGATGTTCATGTGATTGCGCTGGCGATTGACGGGAAGCAGAAGAGTAGTGAGGAATTTGCAGAAGGCTTGGATCGATTGGCTACATATGGAAAGAGCAAGGTAGCGTTTGTGATTGGCGGTTCGCTGGGGTTGAGTGATGCGGTTTTGAAGAGGAGTGATGAGAAATTGTCATTTGGCAGACTGACTTTGCCGCACCAGTTAATGAGATTAGTTTTGGTGGAGCAGGTTTACCGGGCGTTTCGGATTAATCGTGGGGAACCGTATCATAAATAATGATATTTTTTTGATGGGAATGGCTTTATAGAGCTGTTTGCGGAAGTAGGTATTTAGATTCGTTTTTTCGGGGTTAAGTGAGGCTGTATCGGGAGTGACTGGTACGCCTTGTTTTTGTGTTCTCAGAATGTAGTAGACAACCAGTATGCAAATGATATCAAATACTAATCTAAAAAAAGATTGTCCCTTTTTCGAGAATTTGTGTATAATCTATCAAAGTTCATAAATTTGTCATATTTAAAACCTGAATAGTCAAGATATATCAGATTAGACGACAACTAAAATGCAAAATTATATGCTAGACTGTCCTTATCGCATAAAAAAATTTAATTTAAAGGAGAAAAATATAATGATAGAGATGAAAAGAAATAACGTAAAAGATTTTGGTGCGTTAGGTGACGGAAAAACAGATGATACATTAGCTATACAGAAGGCGATTGATGATTTGTACAAATCACCGATTGAAGGTAATTCCAATTTGTTCAAGGAGGGTGGAATTGTATATTTTCCTGCAGGACAATATGTGGTTAGCAAGACGATTTACATAACAAAAGCAGGGGTTTCTTTGGAAGGAGATACGGCTACTACAAGTGCAATTATTCCAAAAGGTGAGCTTAAAGATCAAAAAATTTATTTTGATAATAAATTAACAGGAAATTCAGTATTTGATTTTGTCTACTATAATATGGCTGGAACGACAGGAAGCAGAAGTTTTATTCGTAATATTAGTATGAAAAATTTGAGTTTTAACTTGTCAAATATAGACAAAACAACAATAATACGCATTTTAAGACCATATGATTTATGCATATTTGAAAGTCTAATATTCACTAATATCAGAGGTACAGCAATCGAAGCTATTAGTGAATATCCTGATAATCCCAATCCTCCAGCAAAAGGGTTGGGACAAGGCCTTATATTACGGGATATTCATGTAGATAATAGTAGTACAGTATTAGACTCTTTAAAAGATGGAAATTATGTCACTTTTAATAAATTACTAGATAAAGGGCGTCCACAAGATGCAGAGGCTCCTGTTATCCATTTAGAAAATATAAATGAAAGTAGTTTGACCAACGTTAAAATCATTACTTGTGGTGTAGAGGTTGATTTAGAAGGAAACGTAGTGAGAGAGGATGGGAAAACTAAAGTTGCTCACACATCACGTATAGGTGTTTTAACAGAAGGGTGTCAAGGAATTACAATTAAAGAATCCGCCTTTGCTCAATTTTCTAAACCTAGTATTCAAATTCAAAGAGGAACGTACGGTAAACAACAGGCTAGCTTATTTCACTTTATTCAAGGAAATACATTTGAAGAAATAACAGGTGGTGGAATTAAGATTGATGGGGGAAACGAGTCGGGAAGGAAAGGCGTCAGCGAAATAACCATTTCTGAAAACAGGTTTCTAGGCAATAGCAAGTCACAGTATTTTTATATGATTGACAACTGCGATTTAATAACCATCCGTGATCGTTGTTCTGTTTTTATTGGAGAAGGTGCTATGAATACTACGGTATATGCTGTGGATATCAATCGCTTAGAAGATGATCCTAAAATATTAGACAAAGGTATCCGTAGTATTATTATGGGACGTAAATATAATTTTATAGATGGCACGGATGCCTATACTTTTTCTACAAGGGTAGTGCCAAATCGATTTACTGTTCCAGTGATTGAAAAAATGTTGCTCATGAGAGAGGAATCACAAAAAATACTGGGAGATATGGTACTCATTCAAGATAAGCAAAAAGGGACAGAGCAGTTAGCTGTATTGAAAACTTGGAAAGATGGGTCTTTAAGATGGGTAAATATGCAAGACGAATTAATTTTCGCTTCCAAAATTGTTAGTATAAACGATTTCTATGCGACTGCTAATTCTATTAAGGGTTCATGTAATGGAATAGAGAATATCGCAAAATTACGTATTACAGCCCACTATAGAAGTGGTAAAGAATCAACAATTGTGTTAGGTGGGAATATCAATCTGGATGGGGTCTTTGATTTTTATATTTTGGGTAAAGGAATTGATGTTCTTGATTGCTCTTTTTTGATACTAGACGTCTTGGATCGTGATAACAATATTTTGGATAGCAAGGAAATACAAATACAATTCAATGAAAGCATTACAGTAGATCCCTATTCTTTTAAAACCTCATATATCACAGGAACTTACTCAAGCCTCATCAAGTCAATAAAATTAGTATCGACAAAAGTTACAGCAGGAGGAACGCTAACAAACGGTACATTCAAATTCTACGCGATTGGCAATATGGACAAAGCTGTTACATGTGTTATAAAAGGTTATGATGCTAACGGAAATGAACGTGCTAGTACGGTTGTACCAATAGTAGATTAGTTACAAATGGTTTTAACAGGGGGGAAATTATGAGAAAATTACTTAGAGCAAAAGTGAAAGATCTTTATTTCACTTTTGCTCAAAGGAAAAAGAAAATGTCAAATGGAATAGAATTAACCTATTTACATCAAGGAAGACACTCTAGTAAGCAATTGATAGTGGTTTTTAGTTCTCTAACTAAAGAGCGTAAATATACCTTTAATTACATTCGAACACTAAAGAATGTTCCTTGTCAGCGCTTGTTTATTCTTGATAACTTTGGCTTGGATAAGAGAGGTGTATTCTATCTTGGAGAAAATGGAAACATGGAGGTAAGAGATGCAGTAGAAGAATTGATTCGACAAATTATAAGAAAGAATAAAATCAAAAACACCGCCTTCTCAGGATCATCAAAAGGAGCATTTGCAGCGTTATACTTAGGTATACGTATGGGTGTTCAAAATATTATAGTGGGCTCTCCGATTGTGCATATTAGAACATTTTTAGAAGGAATTGCAAATGAAAAATCCCTGTTTAGAGTTATGTCACAATCACAAAATAAGTTAGACATGTACGATAAATTGTTAATAAACACTATTGCTAATTACGATTATAAAGGTAAGGTTTATTTGCAGTACTCATTGAATGAAGAGATTTATAAATTGCATATTCAAGGTCTGATAACACAGTTAAAGCAACATGATTATGAATTAGTATTAGACAAACAAGCCTATCCTATGCACGAGGATGCACGTCTATTTTTTCCTGATTTTCTCAAAGAAAAAACAGAAATATGCATCAATGGAGGGGGATTACATGATTCATAAGATTAGAAAAGTCCAATTGGAAATTTTAGATGAAATTATAACTATATTAGAAGAGCATCAACTAGTTTATACTCTAGACGGGGGAACTCTTTTAGGAAGTTTTATCAATGAAGGATTTGGGAAGTTTGACGATGATATAGATATAGCTATGCCAAGAAAAGACTATGAAAGATTAGTGGAAATATTTCATGGGGTGGTTAGCTCAAATCTTTATGGGGAAGAACAGCGACTGGTTAAAGGATATCATTTGGTTTTTATGAAAATAAGGAAGAGAAATACCCATTATACACTAGATGATTTTGAAACAGCAGAAGAAATATTTATCGATATTTTTCCCTTAGATTATGTTTCATCAGATAAAGGTTTATTACTAAAGTTCAAGCAGTTTGTTGTACAAAAATTGAAAGCAATCATTTTCTTTAAAAGAAGCAGCAAGTTGAGTTTTGGCTCCAAGAAAAGGAGAATGAAGCAGATTGCTGTGAAAATACTAGTACCAATGAGTGCTTTCGCAGCATATAAACTATTTCGAAGGATAACCATTAGATGGGAAACTGGATTTTTCACTAATTATGCTGGTAAGAAAGGTAAACAAGGAGGTATCCCTTTTTCTATTGATGATTATTTTCCATTAAAGAATGGATTATTTGAAGGGAAAATCTATAAGATTCCTGCTAACTCCCAAAGAGTGATAGAAAAAGTCTATGGTTCAAAGGGTATACAGTCGTATCGAGAAAAATATAAATACCAACATTTAAACAATAAAATAGATTAGGCGAGTGAATGAAGATTTGATATTTTGGGAGAACGTATAGAGCCGACTATGCAAGCGAAGCTTGTTCAAGCAAAGAGAAATAGGTTATACCAACCAATTTCAAGAAAGGCAAGCCAAAGACTGTTGGTAATAAACAAACCTTGGCGGTGATATAATGAACAAAGACATGAAAAAAAACATACTTATCGGCGTCGGGATGCAGAGTGTATATTTGTTAGCATCTTTTGGAATTCGGACTTTATTTATTCACACACTAGGTGAGGTATATGTGGGAATGGACAGGTTGTTTTCCAATATTCTAACCTTGCTTTCTTTCGCAGAGCTCGGAATTGGCGAGGCGATTATATTCCAGTTGTACAAGCCTGTTGTTCAAAAAAATTATGATAAGGCTAGGGATTTCCTACTTTTTTATCGGAAAATTTATCGATGGATTGGGAGCCTTATTTTTGTTTTGGGATTGTGCTTGGTTCCTTATATTATGAGTCTCTTTTTACTAGGTGAGGCGGGAAACGTTGAGGTTGGGCTAATCTTTATCCTATATGTTGCTAATACAAGCCTTAGCTATTTCTTTACGTACCGGAAAGCCTTGTTTTTAGTACAGCAGCAAGAATATATTAATGTGCTCTATAAACAAGGCAGTTTTTTAGTTCAAGCTGCGTTGCAAGGGGGTTATTTGTATGCGACACACGACTTGATTGGCTTTTTGGTTATTCAAATCTTGTGTACTTTGTTGTTTAATGTATTTCAATCTATGTATGCTTATCGAAAGTTTCCAGAGTATTTGGAGGGGCGACCAAATCTGCTTGAAAAAGTAGAAATCCAGGCTATTGTGGAGAATGTGAAAGGGATAGTTCTTTATATGGCGAGTGGTGCTTTGGTTCTTGGTACGGAGAGCATTTTTATCACGTATTTTTTAGGGTTACAAATGACGGGGATATACTCAAACTATACACTTATTTTTACTGCGGTTGTAAGTATTCTTGCAAAGGCTATACGAGGCTTGCTCGGTTCCCTCGGACAAATAAATGCTAAAAATGACTTGGCGCAATCGTATCGTATCTTTAATAAGTTATATTTGGTAATTGGACTTGTCTATGGTGTGATAGGGTTATTGCTGTTCTTCCTTGTGAATCCGTTTATTGAACTGTGGATTGGAGAAGGCTTTATTTTACCGCAATATGTGGTGCTTGTCCTTGTCATTCAATTTTTTATCAATGGTATGCAGTATCCCGCGTATTTATACAGGACAACGCTAGGGTTATATACGAATGGGCGACTCTCACCCGTGTTCTTAATTTTAATTTATGGGGCATTATCAGTCTTGTTAATACCGCAGATTGGTGTGGCTGGGAGTGCGATGAGTATGTTCGTAGCACGGCTATGCACGACGACGTGGGTGGATCCATATCTTGTGTTCCACGATTTTTTCAAACGCAAAAGTGGTAGATTTATAGGGCGGCATTATGGTATTATCATGGGAAGTGTGGTTATTTTTGGTTTGCTGACAATCACTATTTGGGGTATATGAGAGTGTATTGAGAACGATTGGTGCGCTCTTTTTTGTGTTGAGAGGCTGTACACTTGGGGAAATATTGCATATAATAGAAGAATACAGATATGGGAGGGGTTACATGAGTCAGATAAAAAGTAATCTTGGACGGGCGAATCAGGTGGCGACTTCGATGGGACATGCGGGAGATGCGATGCGGCAATCGGGTTCGAAGCAAGTGCAATTGGCGAATCGGACGAGTGTGAAGGTGAGTCATGACGCCAAACAGAGCTCGGATAAAGCTAAGCAATTGATGATGCAATTGGGTAAGAGTTTTGGGCGAGACGTGGCGCATATTCGTTCGGTCGCGCAGGAGTTTGAACGGGTGGATCGCGAAGTTGGGAACGGGCTTGATTTTTCGGGGACAGCTCCACGTATTGGGAAATGAGGGATGGCAGATGCATGATAAGGACAGAGAAATAGATAGTTGGAATCAGCGGTTGCGGAATGTCGCAGATGACCAGTATGCGAAGGAACGGGAGATTCGAAGGCAGAAGCAATTGTTGGATGAAGTGGACTATGTACATAATCGGAACAATCGGTTGTTTCATGAGCTTGGTAGTACATGGCATCGAGACCGAGAAATGGCGGTATTTTTGGATACGCAGCGACATGAATATCAGCGGCAACATTTTCATGTGGTGGATGGCATGGAGGAAGAACAAACGAGAATGGAACGTGAGAAGCGTGTATTGATAGAAAAGGAATCGGACTATTATGCGGCTCGTCGAAAAGTAGAGTTAGGCGGTGAGCAGGGATGAGTTTGAATGTCTTTTTGGGTGAAATCGAAGCGCAATCGGAGAGCATGGTGGCGTCGTATCATGATATGATAGAGGCAATGGAAGGCTTGATGCGTGCGGTGAATGAGTTTGCGTTTGACCAGGAGTTGCAGGGGAAGACGTATGACAGCGCGAAACAGTATTTTGCGGCGACGTATCGACCATTGGCGCAGGGCATGATTTGTTTGTGTGAGGAATTGATACGGCAAAATCAAGCGTTTCCGAGGCAGTTCCAAGCCGATGTGGCGACGACGGATGTGATAGAAGATGAAATTCGGAATCAGATTCGGCAATTGGATGGGCAGATTCAGGATATCGAGAGGTTGAGCAATAATGTTGTAGGGATGGCGTTAATCACGCCGATCTTTGTGGATTTGAAGCGGAAATTGCAGGAGAAGTTAGAGGCTTTATATCGGTTTGATGCGGAAACAGCGACTTCGTTTGATCGTGCGATGGATTTGACGGCGAATATTGTTCGAGGGCTGGCGGAAATCGATAGTGATAAAGCCTTCCAAGCCAAAACTGGAACTTTTCATATGATGGGCTTGAATATGGCGTGGCGTTCGGCATTGCAGAAACAATGGACAGCGCGTGAAGAAGCGATGGCGAAGTTGGCGAAAGATAATGAGACGGCAAGACTGATTAAAGCAGCAGAAGATGGGCCATTACCCGTGATACCAGAAGGCAATGTGGCTGGATTTGTCACGAAAGACGGGAAGCTAGATGGGAAAGCGACTTATGACAATGCGAAATGGCAACAAGCGCATGTGTTGGCAGGGATGAAAAATGCGATTTTTTTGATTGATATGGTGACGCCTATTTTTGATATCTATCGTTGGAGGACGGGACTTGATCCGATTACAAAAGAACAGCTAAGTGAATTTGAGCAATCGACAGCAGCTGGATTCACAGTATTGAACTTCATTCCGTTTGGTAAGTTAGGGAAAGCGGCTAAAGCTATTAAAGCATCTACGCGAACAGATGAGTTCAAGTTTATATTTGAAGGTGTTGGCGAAATTAAGCAAGCAACGAATACGGGCAAACTAGGAGAACGAGCGAGTAAGTTAACTTTTAAGAATATTGAAGGATATGTAAAAGGAAGTAAATCATTTGATAGTGTTATAGATGATTATGCTAAAGTATATGCAGATAAGATACAATCGAATCAACCATGGTCTTGGGGAGAAGATATTGCTGGTTCTGAGGCTTTAACACTTAAACAAAAGAGGCTTATCAAAGAACAGGCAACAGCGAATGGCTATATACCAAAGGTTGAAGTAGTGAAGACCGATGGACTTAGATATGGGTATGCTGATTTTGCTAAAGCGGGAGTTGTAGAGAAAACAGTATATTTGCCAGAAGACCTATGGAAAATGTCAGATAGAGAACAATTTCAATGGTTGGATAATTCAATTGGTGGGCATAGAGAAGGTGTAACATGGCACCATACAGAAACTCCAGGGAAAATGGAGTTGGTGGAATACGGAATTCATAATATAACTCCTCATAATGGAGGACGAACAACAGGTATGTGGGCTGATGCGCCTAGATAAAAATTAGGAGGGTAAAAATGTTGATTCAAAAAGATACAATAGTTTTTCCATTGCCAACGGAAGAGTTATTCAAAAGAAAAGAAGGATTTTGGAGAGTAAGTTTACCGCTGGATTTTGTCGAATTTTTAAAAGAGAATAACGGTGGCATTCCAGTAGATGGAGCGTTCGTTTGCAATAATCATGAATACGTTATTGACAGATTTTTATGTTTACTAGATGTGCCTAGGGACAATGAATTTGGAATATATGATATAGATGTGACACTGACACAGTTGGAAGATAGGTTGACAGATAATGAGGAGCTAATTGGTGCGGATATTCTTCCCGTTGCTGTTTTGTTTGCTGGAGATTTTCTGTGTTTGGATTTCAGAGAAAATAGAGAAAAGCCTGTAGTGTGTGTGTGGAACCACGAAGAATCTGGGGAATTAGATCCAGAGACCTATTTTGTAACAAATACATTCGAAGAGTTTCTCAATATAAATAGAAGATAATAATTGAGTAGTATTCACAGAACGATGAAAGAGCTTAAGACATTTTGCTGTCTGGGCTCTTTTTTTGAAGAAACAATTTTAAAGTTCGCAAGTAGGTTTTAAGTTCAGGGTCATTAGATAGAAAAAAATAAATTTAGTAGTAAAAAGGTCTAGCGAAAAGGCTGTTAATAGTGTTAAAGTATAATGCGGAGGTGGTAGTATGTCTGAATGGATATAAATTATAGAGAATTAGTAATAATGTATCGGATTTAGGTGTTTGTAAGTGACTTGAATTCACTAGATAAAATGCTTAAAAAATAAATGGAGTATGAGAACTAGATGGATAAATTGAAGCACATCAAGGTGGACAAGTGGTCAAAAAAGAAAAATGTGGTTGCGAAGAATAAGCGTGAAGCAATCCGAGAGGCATTTGCTAGTGATCTGCAAGTAGAAGTGATACCCGCAATAAATACTGAAAATCCATTAGTCCATAAGAAATTGAGAGTAGCGGCTTATTGCCGAGTCAGTACTTTTGAAGAAGCACAAGCTGGGAGTTTTGAACTGCAAATTCAATCCTATAGTGAAAAAATTAGGAAGAATTCTAAGTGGTCGCTAGTTGATATTTATGCAGACCAAGGCGTATCAGGGACGTCGACGAACAAACGAGAAAATTTTAATCGTATGCTAGAAGATTGCCGTATGGGAAAGATAGATCTAATCATTGTGAAAAGTATTAGCCGATTTTCAAGAAATCTACTGGATTTTACATCTATCAATAGAGAATTGAAAGCACTGGACAAGCCTGTAGGGATATATATAGAAGATGTTAATCTGAATACCCTGGATAGTAACAGTGAGTTGTTGCTAGGCTTAATGAGTCTGATTGCACAGAGTGAGAGTGAACAAAAAAGTGCGTCAATAAGATGGGCGCTTATTGAAAAATTCAAAAAAGGAATTCCGATATTTCCTACACATAATCTTCTGGGCTACACAAAGAGCCAGTTTGGGAAGATAGAGATAGTGGAGGAAGAAGCGGAGATTGTTCGTTATATCTATGACGGTTACTTGGCAGGAAATACGGTAAAGGAAATTGCGCAGGCACTAACAGATGCTAGTATTCCTACCGTTATGGGGAAAGCAACATGGAGTTCTGCGAGTATCTATAGTATTCTCAAAAATGAAAAGTATTGCGGCGATATCCTTATGCAAAAGACCTATACCGTAGACTGTTTCACACATAAGACTCGTAAAAACACGGGGCAAAGACCACAATATCGAGTGACAGATGGAATGCCAGCTATAATTTCTAGAGGAAATTGGGACGCAGTACAGAAACAATTAAAAGAACCACATAAAAGAAGAGCGAGAGCAGATATCAAACCTGTAGAGAAAAAAGTGCATATTAGAAGAATAAAATCTGGCTTTTTCAAAGATTTCATGGTTATTAATACAAAGTGGACAAAAGAAGAATTGCAAGAAGTATACAAATTAGAAGGTATTATCAGTGAAAAGGAGACGGAGAAAGATGGAAGAAATGAATTTTGATGATTTTGATTTTGAGGTAATTACAGTTGAATCGATGGGAAACCCTTCCATGATGGTCAATTTGAATGGAACTACGTTTAACAGAATATTGCTGGAAATAATGGGGTACCCAGCATATGTCGCGCCACTTATATCAAAAAAGCGTAATGCATTTGCTATACAAACCTGTAAAGCTGGTGGGGAGAGAGCTATTAAATTTTCAAAACCTAAAAATCAGCAGAAAGGTGGAGTAAAACTTAGCTCTACTGTAATAAATGACTATTTGCGTTCTATCATGAAGGATGAGTGGAATGAAAAAAATAGATATCAAGTAGAAGCGGTATATCATCCTGATAAAAAAGCGATGGTATTCGATTTAAATTCAGCTACAGAATTTGAGCCATTTCGGATTAATAGTAGGGATTGATTTTAAGCATCCGTGAAACAAATCGTATTATAAATAAATATTATATTCAAGAGTCAATGTCTCACACAGGCATTGGCTCTATTTTTATTTAGAAAGGAGGAAAACTATGTCGATTTTCACGAAAGAACGCTTTCAAGAAACATTGTGGTTAGAGGGCATAGGCGCTATTCCAGAAGAAGCGATACAAGAGCGGATGCAGTTGCTACATCGTCAAGCATTGGACAACAACTACAGCCAACATCTTCCTGAGAAAAAGCTACCAGACTTGCTCTTTGTCCGAACGTGCCAGTATGAAGCATGGAAAATGGTTGTCATTTCAGATGGAGACACGGATAGCCCGCTCTATTCCTTGCTATTTCAACATCAAAAATTACACAGCTTCACAGATTTGGAAGAAAACTAAATATATCACCAAATTCAAAAGGAACATAGAAAAGAGGGGAAAATATGCAAGAAAACCTGCATTGGTTTCAAGAACAAATGAAACAGCGCTATCAGCTTTCTCTTTCTATAGAAGAGATTGGTTATGAATCAATCATGTTAGCTCTGGAGGAAACGATACCTGAGATAGCGAGAAGCTTCCAAGAGCTACAAATGACAGCACACGAAATCAGTTTTCTAACCATGCAATACCTACAAAATGACATGGAATACACCGCCAGTATCAGTCAACATCCAGAAACGCAGAAAAATGATCTCGTAATTTGGCAAGTGAATGGCGAAGTCGAAGCTATTTTGCCATGGAAAACGAAGGGAGAGTCACAAGATGCCACCGAAGTATAGAACCAGAGCTATCGATGCAGAAATTCCATTTGAGATTCAAGACATTCTCTGGCAACTTTTCACGATTCTGAAACAAAGTCAAAAACCAATCGACTATCTCCATGTATTTGAACTAAGCATCGAGCCGGAAACACAAAGACAAACCATCTATCATCGTCAAGAGGTACCAGCCTATAAGAAAACGGTGCATGCGACATTGACAACGACCAAGCCAATTCATCACACCATCTGGATTATCGAAGAAGCAGACTACCTTATGATGTTGTTCCCATCCGATTATTAGATCGCTAGAAGCGATGATTTTTCATAGTATGTCAAAGTACACGCAAATTTCGTGTGACACGCCTTTGGAATAGTTTTCAAAAATTGGTAAGCTAAGGAAGTAGGTGACAAGGGAGGAGTGAAACGAACGATGTATCCACAACAACGCATTCACCAGGACTGTTTGGCGGAGGTCTACAAAGAGATGGTGGAGGCTGTAGGAATTGAGAGCATGCTGAAACTGTATCCACTTTTGCGTGGGCAACAAATCAATTTTCCAGTCCGCTTATATGCCAAAGACAAAGTCAGCATGAAAATAAGCCAAGAATATAATGGGAAGAATGTGCATGTCCTATCGCGAGAATACGGTTATAGTTCACGTTGGGTACAGAAGATTATTAAAGAGAACCAAGAATTAGAGGGAGGAGAAGTGACATGAAAACATTTTTTGTGAAAGATTTGGATGGGTGGCAGCGGGTGCAAGAGGAATTGCTTTTGTTTTGTCAACGCTCCAATATGCAAACGAAAATTATGGAAGAAGAAAATCTGTGGTGTATCAAAATGAAGCGAAAAGGTATCACAAAATCAACGCTAACCGTCCGCATGACATTACTGGAAGACAGCATGCTGGTAGAGGTAGGTAAAACAGCTTGGAAAGGCAAGCTAGCAACACTTGGTATATTGAGTGTTCCCATATGGAACGTTATCTATATTGGGGGCGCAACGGTAGGTGGGATTGTTCAGGTAAAAATGTATCGAAAAGTAGCTCAGATGGTACAAGAACATTTAGAAAAACAAAAAATACAGGGATTGTGAGGATGAAACATGAAGAAACTAAGTCTAGTCGTATTAAGCTTCCTACTTTTGTTAGCGGGTTGCGGACAAGCGGATACGGAGGATGCGTATAATACAGCGATACAAAAAGGGCTCGATGCGATTGCCAGTGAAAACTATGACAAAGCAGAAGCGGCTTTTGAATTAGCATTGGAAGATAAGAAATCCGATGACAAAGCAAAGGCTTATCTTGTGCAAACAAAAGCTATGCAAGAGGCTACAGATGCCTACGCTAAAAAAGACTATAAGAAAACCAAGAAAGAAGTAGCAAATGTTATCCAAGAGAAAAAAGGATCAGACGCGCTTGTTCAAAAAGCAACGGAACTACAAGCAAAAGACTATGACACAGCATCCACTTTACAGATTTGGAAGAAAACTAAATGCATCACCAAATCCAAAAGGAACGGCGCTATCTGGATTGATTGAAAAACTATAATGTACATTTCTAATGTTATCTTCGTTTGAATAGGTCCAAATATGTTATAATTAGTCACAAGAAGTCATGCTAAGTTATTGAGAAACAGACCCAAAATAAGCTAGAAGAAGGGATATTTGATGAATAATCAGGACTTTTCCAAGTTGAGTGAAGCTACCTATGTAACAGCGGAAAATTACAAGCGATATCGGCTAATTATGAGGTATTTTTATGACCAACATCGTAGTATGAATGATTTATTGTATCGTGGTGATATTCTTAAATTTATGCAAGAAGATATTAAATTCCCAAACTACCAAGAAAAAGAATTGGATCAGGATTTAAATAGTTTGATTTCGTGGGGGAATCTCGAGCAACGCCAAGAAATGAGCCAACCTAAATCCATTGAGGAATATAAAAATCGGCATTTTAGATATCAAATTTCGGAGACAAGTGTTGTGATTGAAGATATGCTAGAAAACATCGCAAACCTACATAAAGGAACTCGTGGCTCGCTAGATAAAAATATATTTGAACGATTATTAGTTTGCCTTACAAGATTAGAAAAGGAAACGCCAGAAGGACAACAATTGTTGGATATTTGGGAGGACACGGTTACACATTTTAGCAGAATTAGCAAGAATACGACAGACTATATTGGATATCTAAATAGTGAAAAATCTGAGCTTCAAATGCAGACGGAAGTTTTTTTAGTATATCGTGACAAGTTTATTAATTATTTGAGGGATTTTATTATCGCCATGCAAAATAAAGCCTATCAAATCCAACATAGTTTTGAAAACGTTTCGGAGGCTTGTTTGGAGCGAATTTTTCAACAGATTTTAAAGAAGGAAAAAGAAATACCTCGTTTAGAAATATTGACTATAGATGAAAATCAAATCAGAAAAGAATTTTTTGAGAAGTGGAACAATATGAAATCATGGTTTATTGATCAACCTCATAAGGCGAGTGAATATAGTTTATTGTTAAATCAAACGAACCATGCCATTCGAAAAATGACACACTTGATGCAGCGGTTTAGTGATCAAATGCAACAGTATCATAGTCGGAAAAAGGATTATATGCTGTTGGCGAAATGGTTTTTAGATTGTGAAAACTTAGATGAAGCGAATGAATTATCGGCGTATTTGTTTGGGTTTGAAAAGACGAAGCATTACTATGTGAAACCGTGCTCTTCTGATAATAAATATGAGGATATGTGGGAAATAGATCCGACTATTCATGAAACAGTACCAAGAATAAGGTCGTATTCGAGGAAAACCAAGTCTGATTCATTTGAGAGAAAGCAAGCCGAAAAAGACGAGTTGCGAAATAAGCATTTGCGGGAGAATAAGCAACTAGAAAACGGGATATTAAGTTACATTAAAGATAATAAAATTGATTTGAAAGATGTGGGATTTGTAGAAAAAGATGTGCGAAAAATTCTATTAAAGTGGCTAAGTCTATCTTTCCAAAAAGAGGATAATATCATTCAAACGGAATTTAATATGTCCATTAAAATAACGGTGGATACGGCTGAAATAATAACACTTTGCTCGGAAGATGGCGAACTAACAATGCCTAGGGTAGTATACAATATCCTGAAAAAGGAGATAAGTTAAATGGTTGCTAGCAATGAGGAAATAGCTGAGGCAGTTGGTGTTTTATTTGAAAACTATTGGATTGTTCGAGAACGGCAAAGGTATGAATATCATTTAATAAAAAGCAATGAGCGTGAATTGATAAGACATTTGATGGAGAACTATGGTTTAAAACTCATTGTACGTAGTCATTTTATCAAGTTAGAAAAAATTCCGATTCAAGCGAAAAGCTGGATGGGGATGGCGGATTTTAATACTTTGATGGAATATGCTCTCTTTTGTTGCGCTATGGCCTATACGGAGGAAAAAGGAGAAGGCGAGCCATTTCTGTTAAATGAGTTGGTAGAGGAGATTGAGCTTTTTTATCCTGAAAAAGAAGGGCTGGATTGGACTAATTATAGACATCGAAAAAGCTTGGTCAAAGTATTAAATAAAATGGTGGATTTGCAACTGATTGAAATAATAGAAGGAAATACGAATACTTTTGCGGAATCGAAAGAGCAATATGAGGTACTTTATAGGATTAGTAAATACAGCAGATATTTTATTCGAACATACCCAGAGGATTTTCAAATTTATAATAGTGGTAGGGACTTTATTTCGAATGAAAGAAGAGAGAAGCTGGCGGATTATGAAAATAGAGTGAAAATTTTCCGAACCTTATTGATGGAGCCAGCTATTTTAAGAAATGCAGATAATGAATCCGAATTTTATTATTTACGAAATCAGGAGGAGAACATACGTCATTTTTTTGAAAAATTCACACCATTTTCTTTTGAATTAACAAAAAATGTGGCGATGTTGACTCTCCATGATCGAAAAGCACAATATGATACATTTCCGTCGCTAAAATCACTAGATGACTGCTTTCTTCAATTGGTAGACTACGTTCGAGGAGATGGGTTGGAGTATAATGCGTATGGAGAAATGATATTGACTTCAAATCAGTGGAAAACATTAGTTGGAGATCATGCTGCTAGAAACAGAGGTGGATGGTCAAAAAAGGATCAGGAATTATCGTTGGATAAACTTGCGGCTGTGTTATTAGAAATCGGAAAAACGTGGGGAATGTTGCGTGAAAATAAGTTGGGGAATATAACTATTATGCCTAATTTTGCTAGAAATATAGGGCGTTATCCAGCAGGTTTTGACTCGTTGTATCCAGAGGCATATAAAGAAAAGATGAAAACTCAAATTGATGACTAACAACGGAGGTAATAGTATGGCGATTAATGATTCGAAATGGGAAGTCAACCGAGTAGGCTTGATTAATTTTTGGTATTATGATGAGGAATATTTTGAATTTGCTGATGGAAAGATGCTTTTAAGAGGATCAAATGGTTCGGGGAAATCTGTTACAATGCAGAGCCTGTTTCCTGTATTATTGGATGGGAAAACTATCGCTAATAGACTGGATTCATTTGGTAGTCGTGCCAGAAAAATGGAAGAGTATTTGCTAGGTGAGGAAAATGTTACGAAATTAAATGATCGGACAGGTTATTTATTTATTGAGTACAAGAAGAAGGACCATGATATCTACATGACGACAGGTATTGGTTTGAAGGCAAAGCGTGGAGGAGTCTTGACTAAATGGTATTTCGCTTTGATAGATAATCGCCGAATTGGGCATGATTTTAGTCTTTTTGACGAGGTGAGTGGGGATAAGCTACAGCCACTTTCTAAAAGGCAACTTATCAATCGAGTGGAGAGCGGCGGAGTTGTGCTAGACACACAAAGAGAATATCAAGAGCTGGTCAACCAAAGAATTTTTGGTTTTGCTACAATCAGTGATTTTGATAATTGTATAAATTTGCTTATTCAACTGAGAAGTCCAAAATTGTCAAAAGAGTTTAATCCTACTGTTATTTTCGGGATATTATCTAATTCATTGCCGACATTAAAAGAAGATGATTTACAAACGATTTCTAATACATTGGATCAGATTGATTCGAGTAGAATGAGATTAGAGCAGTTTGAACGGGAGAAACAGGCATTAGAAGGCTTAAATAGTGTATATACCGATTTTTATGATGAAAAATTGCGTATTATTGCAAAAAAATGGCTAGACAGTATAGAGTATACTAAGATAAAGCGAATAGAGCTTGAGCAACATCAAGCCGAGCATTTAATTTTGAAAGAAAAACTACTGGATTTAGAGTCAGAAGATCATGATTTGGATATGAACTTGGCCGTTTGGCGAGATGAAAATGAGGAATTGAGTCATCACAAGGATTTTCAGTTAGTTGCTCAGGGGCAAAAAACAAAGGAACATTTAGAAAAACAGTCTGAGGTAGTGAAAAAGCTTCATAGCCAATTGAAAGCAAAGGAGAGTTACATCAAGGAAATTAAAGGCCGTTTGCAAGAACTGGAAGTGGAGCATGATAATCTGGAGAAAGAGAAGCATGATTATTTGGACGAGATGGTTGATCATGCCGAGTCTGGCGGATATGCTATCAAACACTTGCTACATTTAGATAGTAGTAAGCGGCAGGATGAGAAGTTGGTATTGAATTTTTGGAGTGCGGATATTAAGGCATATGTAAGCCATTTACAAGAAGGGATCGAGCGTTTAAAAGAAATTCATCGTGAGCAGATATATTATTCAAAATTAGATAGTGAGCTTGGTGAATACTTGGAAAACCGTGATTTGCATCAGAAAAATCAGCTTCATTGGCAACAGACTTACAGAGAAGAGCGTGAAAAACTAGCAACGAAATTGCATGAATGGAAAAATCAGTTGCCATTCTTTCTAGATGTAGATGTTTTTAAAGGCGTATTACGTGATTTAGAGGGACTATATGATGAAGTGACTATATTTGAATTTGCAATAGAGCCTTTGTACCGGGCTGTAAAATTAGAAATAGAAAGACTGGATAGATCGTTATTGCCACTTGAAGCTGAAATGAACAGTTTGGAAGTTGAGATAAAGCATCAAGAGTCAGAGCGACAAGCATGGCAGGAGCAACGCGAGCCTGAGCCACTAAGGAGCATTGCTAGTACTAAGTTTCGAGAACAGTTAGTTGCGAATGCCTCTCCATTTTATGATTGTGTGGATTTTAGGGAGGAGCTTTCGGAGGAGCAACGGAATAGAATAGAGGGCGCATTATTAGACAGTGGAATACTGGATGCATTAGTGACGGAGGATTTTTTAGCTTTGGAAGGAGATCGGCAACTGATCCCTGTCCCGTTAACGCCTGATAAGAAGGCTTTAACAGAGTATTTAGTGGCGGATTGTGATGGGCTAAGTCGACATAGTGATTATATAACGCAGATTTTACGTTCTATCGAGGTCTCGGATGATTGTAATAATGACGTAGGAACTTGGAGGATTAGTACGGAAGGTAATTATCAGATGAACTTACTACGAGGTGTAACGGCGAGTGATTACAAGGCGATGTATATTGGGAAGGCTAGTCGGGAGCGTTATCGAGCAGAGCAGATAAATAAGATTAATAACGAGTTAGATTTATTGAATGGGGAATATATGAATTTAAAAGAAAATAAAATGATATTAGTGAAGAAAGTGGAAGACGCAGAGCAAATGGTGAATAACTTACCAAGAGATGATGAGTTGAAAACCACGTATGAGGAGAGTAAGAAGGAAGGGAGAAACGTGCAGGAATGGAATGAGAAATTATCTAAAAAACAGGAAGAGATGAGAGAAAAAAAGAAACATATGGATAGCTTAAAGTGGGGATTAACCCAATTTACAACGGAGGATGATCTTGAGTTGAATCTAGAGAGTTACGAGGGTGCGTACAAGGAGATGATAGATTATCAAGACGCTTTTTCTGACTGGAAGGATCGGTTGACAGGATTACAATATGTGATGGCAAAACAAAAAGATCAGCAACAGCAACTAAGCATTCAAAGCGAGGAAATGGATGAGAAGCAGCTGGAATCTGATGAGGCTCAGGATTCTCAGGATCTTTTAGAAAAACAGTATGATTCTATAATGGCACGACAAAAGTTGAGCAAGTTAGATGATATTAAAGCCCAGATTGGGCAAGTTAAGTTGAACATTCAAGAAGGTGAGAAGCGCAAAAAAATGATAAGTAGGAGCACGCTTGAGTCTCATGGACGTAAGGTTCAAGTTGAGTCTAAGATAGAACAGTTAGCTGGGAAACTGGATTTTGATGTTATATTTGAACAACTGTTAGCGAGTACTTTTACTCAGGAGTTTAAGCGTTATCGGGTAGTGAATAATGAATTGGAGATGGAGGATGAGGCAAAAGGGATGATTCAGGGTTGGGAGTATAATGATAGCCATTTATATCAATTTGAAAGGAAATTAGATAAAGTATTTTCTGTATCTGAAAGTAATCTTCTAGAGTATCGGCCATCCGTGAAGAGAGCTGTTATCTTGTCTGAACCGGATTATTTGGAAACTTATACGGATGAGAGCGATATGTCTATGATTGAAAATTGGCGAACATTAAACCAACAAAAAATTCTGGAAGTGAACTCGGAAGGCGCTTGGATTCATCCGCAGTTGCTGATAGATCGTTTGAATTCTCAGATTGAACAGGCCAATTTGATACTGCGAGAGAGTGATGAGGAACTTTTTGAGCAGATTATTTTTCATTCTGTAGGCAAAATAATTAGACAGCTCATTCAAAAGGCGCAACGATGGGTGATACAGATGAACGCAATTTTAAAGGATCAGGATAATTCGTCTGGACTAACGTTATCGATTAATTGGGTTCCGAATACTGGTGATAGTGATGATGAGCTATCGACGAAGGAATTAGTGCGACTGTTGAAGAAAGATACTTCTATTTTAAAAGAGAGTGACACGGAGTTAATGAAAAGGCATTTCCAGGCAAAAATAGCACACGCGAAAAAAGAACAGAAAGAGGAAGATAGCGGGGATAGCCTGTACCAGATTTTGCAACAAGTATTGGATTATCGGAAGTGGTTTCAATTTGAAATGAAGTATCACAGGGTGAATGAAGGAGTGTCTAAGCTAAATAATAATGAGTTCAATAAATTTAGTGGCGGTGAGAAGGCTATTTGTATGTATCTCCCTCTTTTCACGGCGGTATATTCGAGATATGAGGATGCGAGCGCTAATGCACCCTATATTATTTCGTTAGATGAGGCTTTTGCAGGGATTGATGAATTAAATATCGCGGAATTATTTAAGGCGACGGAACAATTGGGCTTCAACTACATCATGAATTCGCAATCTTTACAAGGAGAATTTGCTACTGTTTCCAGTTTGAATACGTATGAGTTAATTCGACCAAGAAATGCCGCAGTGGTAGGGACATTGCAGTATCATTGGGATGGATATACAAAGAAACTTATTTTGCCTAAAAATGGTGACGAGGAACTAGTGCATGAATAGGAATGAGTTATATGAAGATGCTATTCATTATTTTAATAATCGTGTAGCTTTAAAAATCTTTTTTGAGGAAATGGAGCGGAAATATAAATCTTATGGTCGCTTTCAAGGAAATGTTTCGAAAAAGGGATTTCATAATGTTGATGTGGAGCCGTTGTTGCAGTTTATGGGGATAGATCCTTGGGAATGGGATGAGGTGAAACATATTAAAATTGCTACTTTCATTAAACATTATGAGAGTAGTAAGTTTGAGGAAATCCCTTTAAAGGATGTTGTGGAGGCAGTTTTAGGGCGGAGATTGGTGTCGAACAAAGAGAAGCAAGAGCGTGAAGAAGAGTTGTTGCAAATTTTTGTGAGTACGGTAGAGAATATTTCATCTGTCTATCTGGAAATCCCTTTAAAACCTTTTTATAAGTGGTATTTAATAGATGGAATTGATTGTTTGAACGGTTTTTCTCAAGTTAAGGAAGCTTTGGGAAACATGCCAAAAGAATACACGAAACTCCCGGTATTCGCATATCAGCAGACAGGGAATCCGCACGCTTTTGATAGTACTACGTACAGAGGTCAGCTATTATTGGCGGTACTAGGAGTGTTATCATTAAATAAAGAACAGATTTATACGTCGCGAGTAGAGAGAGAAAATGAAATATATGCTGGATTTCACTTGATTAAAGATGATATTATGAATTTTGCAGCGATAAATGGTTTGGTTGCTTTTAAGAAGAGCGAACCAATGGCGATGTGGCGGAGTGCGTGCGAGAGTAATAGTCCGTGGAATGTTCCTGTGAGGCAACTAATCGAGATTACCACAATCAGGCCGAATAAGGGGAAGAAAATTATACTGATAGAAAATTCAGGTGTTTTTTCAGTGTTACTAGATAAATTTCCAGATCTACCTATTATTTGCACAAATGGTCAATTTCGATATGCGATTTGGCTATTGTTAGATAGGTTAGTGAATCATGATGTTCAACTGTATTATTCGGGTGATTTCGATCCTGAGGGTATTGAGATGGCATCCAAATTAAAAAGTCGATACCAAGATAAGGTCTTTTTTTTAGCGATGGATGCAGTAGCTTATTTGGAGAGCAAACCAAGTGTGCCACTGGATGGAGACCGTTGTAAGAAATTGCGAAACGTTATTGTTGTGAATGAATTAAATGATGTTAAAGAGAAGATATTAGAGCTCGAATTGGCAGGCTATCAAGAGGGAATAATTGAGCGTATAGCTACAGAAATTAGGCAGAAATTTTATAATGATAAGGGGTTATTATGACATGGTAACAAATAGATTATTAAAGGATTCATTCAAAAAAACGACGTACAAACTTTCGCAACATGGGCCGCGTAATGCTAGTGTTTTGAAAGAGGCTTTTGAATCGGTTGATGCGGATTTGGAAAGTGATATTTACGGGGAAGGTGCAGTTATCGAGAATTTTCAGGACAAAATCGCGGCGTTTTTAGGGAAGGAGACGGCTGTGTTTTTCCCAAGTGGGACGATGGCGCAGCAAGCTGCATTGCGGATTTGGGCGGACGAGAAGGGGAACAATAAAATCGCGTATCATCCGCTTTCTCATCTCGAAATTCATGAGCAGGATGCCTTGAGGGAGTTGCAATCGATGGAGCCGTTATTGCTCGGGAAGGCGGACCGTGTGCCGACGCTGGATGATATTCGCAATTTAAATGAGCCGGTTTCGTGTATTTTACTTGAGTTGCCGCAACGTGAAATTGGTGGGCAGCTGCCAACGTTTTCGGAGTTGGAGGAGATTTCGGCGTATTGTCGCAGCAATGGGATTAGGCTTCACCTTGATGGCGCGCGGTTGTGGGAAGTCACGCCGTATTATCAGAAGTCGGAAAAAGAGATTTGTGCGCTGTTTGATAGTGTTTATGTTTCTTTTTACAAAGGACTTGGCGGTATCGCGGGTGCTATTTTGGCTGGCGATGCGGATTTCACAAAAGAGTCGAAGGTCTGGAAACGCCGTTATGGCGGTGATTTGATTAGTCTGTATCCGTATATTGTGTCGGCGGATTATTATTTCGATAAACGAATTGGCAAAATGGGGCAGTATTATGAGGCGGCGAAGGATTTGGCGCGTCGATTTAATGCGTGTGATGGTGTGCGTACGGTGCCGGAAGTCCCTGTTTCCAATATGTTTCATGTGTATTTTGAGAAATCGGCAGAAGCCATCGAACCAATTTTAGCAAAAATTCATGCGGAGACAAATGTTGGGTGTTCTGGATACTTGCAGGCGAAACCGGTTGATGCGTGTGGGTTTGAGCTGTCGATTGGGGATGCAGTGGCGGAAATTCCTGCTGAAAAACTGGATCAAGTCTTTGAATTGTTACAAAAATAGTTAAATAAGTGGAGACGGGTCAATGCTGCGAAATCAGTATTGGCTCTATTTTCATGGAGAAATTTTGCGAGATATTAATAAAACGCTTTATTTATCGTAATATTTGTATTATAATTGTAATATAAGAAATGAATAAGAAACAAATCTATTGAAAAAGGAGAACAAGATGAAAAACAAAAAAATTATCCCGTTGTTTTGTGTCGTAGTAGCAGTCATCATAATCATCATTATCTGTATATTCCCAATGTCCGCAAAAGGTCCGCAAGCTATGGTGTTACCAACGACGAGCCAGCAATCGATGCCAATCCAAAAAACACCGATAACCACGGTAGATTACAATTTAGGCAAAGGATTCTTAAAAACACCAGGAAAAGTGGATATGCCCTATATGAAGCAAGGCGTACTCTCAATCCCAACAGGAAAAGGTGGTCCATATCCGCTCGTTGTTATCATTCATGGACGCCACGGCATCCGAGATTATGAGCATATATCAGAAGCTGAAAAGTATTACAAGGGCTTTACTTACTTGACCCAGTCACTAGCAAAAGAGAAATATGCAGTCATTAGCATTGATGTGAACCCTGAGCAATACGAGGTTTATAAAGAATCAATCGAGGATGGCGCTATTGATTATGGTAATTCTAAAAATTATGAGCGTTTAATCAGCATCTACAAAGCGCATCTTAGCGGATTAGCCAAGGCCGTGAAAAGAGAAACTTCGAATTTTAAAGTAGATTTGAAAAATAAGATTAATCTTAATGACGTGACACTTATCGGTCATTCGCGTGGTGGACAAGGCATTGATTTTCTTGCTACAAGTTTGAAAAAAGAAGGGAATAAATCGATTAAGGGCATGATTTCGCTGGCACCATCGAAGAATCTGCCAAATGCGCCGTATACGGATGTTCCTCATGGTTTTATTATTCCAGAGTACGATTTTGACGTGGATACGTTGGAGGGGCAAATTTCTTTTGATGAATTAAAGGTGAAAAAGGGCCGCAAGTCATGGGCGAATGATGTTTTTTTAAGAGGCGCGAATCATTATTACTTTAGCAGAAAATTGGATTTGGGTTTCACGCCGAATGTGCCTAGTGACAACGTTTTGGATAAAAATACAATCAATAGAAAACAGCACGAAACTTTTCTTACAAATTACGCGGCTGAGTTTCTAGGTATTATTCACGGTAAGCAGAAGCCAAAAGCGAATTTTAACGCGAATGGTGTGGCTCCTCAAAAAATGTACGGATTGAAAGTAATGAGCTCCATGTATACCCCGAAAACAAAGCAAATATTCACGGCGGATAAGAAGATTCAGGTGAAAACATCGGACATGAAGAGTAAATATGTCGTGGAATCTGTTGATAAGAAGCGAAATACAGCGGGTTATTTTAAACATCCGATTGAGACAGAGTTCAATTTGAATGGGCCGAATTTGAATTTGCTCAATATGCAGTGGACGAATAAAAAAGGAAAAGCAACGTTACCAATGGCTACAAAGGACTTTTCTAAATTCAGAACAGTGCGTTTGCTGATAGCGCAAGATAGTACCAATAAAATAAATCGTGGAAAGGATCAGGCGTTTACTCTTGTTTTCACCGATAAAAAAGGAAAGCAAGCAAGAATTATTCTGAGCAACAATACACCGGCGCTTAGTTATTTATATGGGGTTGAAGAAACGTCATATACAACAGAGCCGTTTTGGTTAGGATACACGCCACTGATGGATGTGAGAATTCCGCTCGCTTTGCTAACAAATGTGAATAAGAGTGAGATTCAAAGTATTGGTTTTGAATTCAATCAGACGAATGCAGGCTCGATTATGCTACGGGAAATGGTGTTGCAATAGGGAAATTTTTTCTAATAGAAACAATTTATCAACATTTTAGGTGTATAATATAATCAAAATGGTGAGGGAGTTGCGGATTTTGATTAATATATTAGTGGTGGAGGACGATGCGAAATTGAATCATATTACGTGCGCGTATTTGGCTAGCAATGGTTATGCGGCGAAAGGGTGCGCGGGGCCACAAGAGGCGTATGATTTAATGTATAGCAATCGATATAGTTTAATTATTTCGGATATTATGATGCCAAAAATAGATGGGTTCGAATTCGCGGAGACGGTGAGGACGCTGGATAAGGATATTCCGATTTTATTCATGTCGGCGAGGGATGATTTGGCGGCGAAACAGCGCGGTTTTCGGATTGGTATCGATGATTATATGGTGAAGCCGATTGATCTTGATGAACTGGTTTTGCGGGTGACGGCGTTGCTTCGAAGGGCGAATATTGCGACGGAGCAAAAATTGGTGGTCGGTAGTTTGACAATGGACGCGGCGGCAGTGAGCGCAACGGTTAGCGATGTTGATGTGCCGGTGACGGTTCGCGAATTTAATGTGCTCTACAAATTGCTGTCTTATCCGAATCAGGCTTTTTCGCGGGCGCAGTTGATGGATGAATTCTGGGGAATCGAGAGCCAGACGAGCCTGCGCGCGGTGGATATTTACATCACAAAAATCCGCACGAAGTTCTCAGATTGCACCGATTTTAAAATTGTCACCGTGCATGGCATCGGGTATAAGGCGGTGTTGGCATGAATGACGGCAGCTTGAAAAAAATGAGTCGCTTTTCTTGGTGGGAATATATCGCTGTTTTGCTGGCGCTCGGCGGGCTCGCAATGCTTCCGGCGTTGATGTTTGGCGCGGATATTTTGAAGGAATCGGGGCCGTATCTTGGTTGGTATATTTTATATTGGGCGATTATTGCGGCGATTTTCTGTATTTTCACGGGGTATCAAAAATATATCGCGTTTGATAAGCCGATGCGTGAGTTAAGTCAGGCGACGAAGCAAGTGGCGGAGGGGGATTTCACGGTTTATTTGAAGCCGCTACACCGGGTGGACAAGCATAATTATATCGATGTCATGTTCCAAGATTTCAACAAAATGGTGGAGGCGCTGGGATCGCTCGAAACGATGAAAACGAACTTTATCGCGGATGTGTCTCATGAAATCAAAACGCCATTATCGATTGTCCAAAATTACGCGACGGCGCTGAAAAACGAGGATATAGCGCCAGAAATACGCAAAGAGTATGTAGAAACGATTATTACAGCGTCGCAGAGTTTATCGGTTTTGGTGACGAATATTTTGAGTCTGAACAAGTTGGAAAATCAGAGTATTCCGTTGCTGGACGAGCCGTATGATGTTTGTCGCCAGCTTTCTGATAGCATTTTGGCGTTCGATGATTTACTGGAGCGAAAGGGTATACGCCTGGTGGTTGATATCGAGGAGCAGGCATCGATTTACGCGGATCCGGATTTAATGGAAATCGTATGGCGGAATTTGCTGTCCAATGCATTGAAATTCACGGAACCTGGCGGGGTCATCACGTGTACGCAAACGTCGACGGCAAATTCGGTGCGTGTCGCGATTTCTGATACGGGTTGCGGAATGAATGAGGAAACGAGGACGCGGGTTTTTGAGAAATTTTATCAGGGAGATTCGTCGCATTCAAAGGATGGAAACGGCTTGGGCTTGGCGCTTTCGCTACGGGTGATTGAGCTTGTGGGCGGGACCATCGAGGTGACGAGCGAGCTTAGCAAAGGTTCGACGTTTGTCGTCACGCTAAAAGCTGGGTATTAAAAATAGCAGTCTTGGATTCGAAACTGGAATCGGGGCTGTTTTTTTTGCGTGCGAATTAACATTTCAGAAACATTTTAGATGCAAATCGCAAACATTTGTTTATTAAGATAGGTATATCAAATGAGGCGAGGGAGAGATGGACATGAGTGGTAGAGCGGATTTTGTGGGGTATGAGTACAAGGATATCACGATAAATCAGGAGCAAGAATCGCTGTTTATCGATGGCTACACTAATTTCGGCTGGGATTTGGACAGTGTGTCAAAATCGGTGACTTCGCTGAAAATCAAGTTTAAGCGGGATCGGAAAATTCGTAATAAGGCGGAATTGACACGGTTACAGCGACAATTCGACGCGTGTGTGGATGAGATGGAGCAACTGGAGCGTTCGAAAAAAACGACGGCGCGAATCGTGGCTTACGGCATCGCTTTGGTGGGAACGATTGGCATGGCGTGTTCCGTGTTTGCCGTCACGAGCGGGCTCATCACGCTTTCCATCATTTTCGCCATTCCAGGCGTTCTCGGCTGGTTGATACCATATTTTAGCTACAAAAAATTATACCAGAAAAAAACCGCCGAAATCACGATTTTGATGGATCAGAAAAACGAAGAGTTGTACGAAGTGAGCAAGAAGGCGAATGGTTTGTTGCCGAAGTAATACCAATTTTGAAAAAGGGGCGCGGGAATGTGAGGGACAGATATACAAGGTGCATGTATTTTACAACGATTGCCGTGCCGTTTAACGCGATGCTTGCGATTGGAAAAATTGTTTTAGGCGTATTTTCGCTATCTTTTATTCTCGTTATCAACGCTTTTTTCAACATTGGGATGGCGGTCGCGAAATATTTGGCTGTTAAAACGCATCGTACGAGTAGTGTCACCGAGAGGGATCAGCGGAAATCGTATCGCAGCATCGGTTGGATGATTTTGTTTTCGAGCATTATGTTTATCGTGTTTTGCAGCGTGCTGACGATCTCCAATACGGCGATTAAATACGATCCGCACATCGCTGTTATCATTGCGACTGTGACGTTTACAGAATTGGTGTTGTCGATTCATGGGATTATAAACGCGCGAAAAGATAAGAAATTAATCATGGAAGCGGTGAAATTGACCAATTTTGCGTCGGCTTTGATATCGTTGGCATTGACGCAAGCCGCGCTCTTGTCTTTTGCATATGATGGCAATGTGGTTGGCTATAATATGATTTCTGGACTACTTTTTGGGACAATTTCAGGTTTTATCGGCATATATATGATTTTGAAGAGGAGGTTGGCGTGATGTTAGGATTCCAAATTACATTATTGATAGTTGGCGCGGTGATACTCTATATTTCCATCGCTAATATATTTGAGATGTTAAATAAAAAAGCGCAGAGGAAGTGACAACGATGAAAAAGATAATCATAGGTATTGCAAGTGTTTTAGCCGTTTCTGGCACTGTTTTAGCATATAAAAAGCTTCGTAAATAAAATAAGAAATGAGGAGAATGTCATATGAAAGCAGCAGTTTATTATGGAAAAGAAGGAATTCGAGTAGAGGAAAAAGCGGTGCCGCAAGTTGGTGAAAAAGATGTTTTGGTGAGGAATCTTCGAGCTGGGATTTGTGGCACGGATATTAATATTGTGCGAGGCGGAGCTGGGAATCGCGGTATTAGCATTGGCGCTGAGTTTGGCCATGAGATGGTCGGTGAGGTGGTTGAGATTGGCGCGGCTGTAGCGAGTGAAGTTGCGAAAGGGATGATTGTTGGGATTAATCCTGTGACGGCAAAACGAGCGGGACGCCGGCAGTCGCTGGAAGCATCGGGATTCTCGGAATATGTGCTGATTGAAGACGCGGCGCTGAACTATAATTTATACGATATGGGCAAGGATTGTTCGCTAGAATCGGCGGTATTGATGGAGCCGATGAGCGTTGGTCGACACGGTGCATTCCGCGCAAATCCGAAACCAACTGATAAACTTGTCGTGCTGGGCGCGGGACCAATCGGGATGTCTGCGGCGGCGAGCTTGATTGCAGAAGGGTTTCCGAATGTTTGTGTGGTGGACACGAATGACTGGCGATTGCAGAAAGCGGAACACCTTGGCGCGAGCGTTTTAAACACGATGAAGCAGGATTTGGCGGCAGGATTAAGCGCGCATTTTGGGGAAGTAAATGTGTACGGGCAGGTCGTTCCGGACGTGGATCTTTTTATCGATGCAGCGGGCGCACCAATTTTGTTCAAGCAAGTGATGGCAATCGTGAAACCAGGCGCAAAAATCTCGATTATCGCGGTGTATAAAGATGAAGTGCCAGTGAGCTTGGCGCAAGTTATGTCAAAAGAAGTGAGCATTCAAGGCGCGAGCGGTTACACAGACGGTGATATTCGCAAAGTTGTCGATCATATTATCAACAAGAAAACCGATATCGCAACGATGGTTACACAAGTTTTCAAATTGGTTGATATCGAAAAAGCGTTTGATGTCGCGATCAAAGGAGAAGGCACGGTGAAAGTGATTGTCGATTTGACGTGAAAAATGGATAGGAAGGAGCCACTCGGAATTCGGGTGGCTTTTTTGGTATAATGGGCTTAAAGCTAAAAAAGGAGGGCCCACTATGCAATATGTCAGGTGTTTTGAGTTGTCGAGTGGTTCTGTTACGAATCCGAATATTTATCCGTACAATATTTTGCGTGGGAAATCGGGCGAGATATTTATTTTTGATACGATTACTATTTTATATGGGAACAATGGCTCTGGGAAGTCGACGTTGCTGAATCTCATGGCGACGAAGCTAGGTGTGGCAGGCGCTGAGCAGAACAAGGCGTGGAGTAAGATGGATTATTTTTCGAACTATGTAGCGGAAAGTAAGGCGAGCTTTGGAACCACGGAAGATGGTGTTCGTGAGCTTGCGATTCCGGCGAATAGTCGCTATATTAAGAGTGAGGACATTAATCCAGCAAGAGGCGATTTTGCGGGAGGGTTATGTGTATGAGCGTGGTCGTCTGGGGCAAACAAAGGAGGAAATCGCAGAGCATCAAGGGTCTTATGCGATGAAAAAGGAGATCAAACGCCTTCAGTTTGCGCAGGAGAAATATTCTAACGGTGAAACGGCGATGCAGGTTTTTGAGGATTATATTGTGCCGGACGGGTTTTATTTATTGGATGAGCCGGAAAGTTCGCTGTCACCGGAAAATCAAATGAAGTTGGCGGAAATCATCAATCAAGCCGCGCGATTTTTAGATTGTCAGTTTGTGATTGCGACGCATTCGCCGTTTTTACTGGGAGCGCTATCAGGGACGATTTATAATTTGGACCGGGATGGTTTGCAAACGTGTGCTTGGACGGAGCTTGAGAATGTGCAGTTGTTAGAACGGTTTTTTCATGAACGGCAGGATGCATTTCGAAAATAAGAGAGGAGATTTAAAATGATTATAATAATGGTAAGTCACGGCTGGCGTGTGCATTCGGATCATCGTGTGCGCATTTATCAAGAGAGCGAGGGGAATCTGGCAATTTTTCTGGACATGAAGGAATTCGGCGATCCAGCGCCACTCTTAATTGATTTGACCGAGCAATCAGCAAGCATCACATCGACGCCGCATTTGGTTGAGAAAATAGAGGTAACATTGACAAAAGAAATCGTGATTACGTGGAACGCCGAGCCTTTCCAATTGTCCGTGACGGAAGGCATTTATGAAGACAGCGAATAAGAGGAGGTTCCGCCATGTATCAGATAACGACCGCATTACCGGCCGCATCCGAATTTGTCCAATTGCGGGTGGACTGCGGGCTGAGCTTCCGAGACATTGAAACTTCTGCAAAAGCACTGCCCCAAAGTGAGTATTTCATCGGTTTGCGAAATGAGGAGAATGGTGATCTGATCGGTATGGGCAGGATTTATCGGATGGAATGAAAGAGTAATCAAGAAAAGGAGAAAATCCAATGCAACCACCTAAAACCCAAGATTCTGTCATCAAAGTAAGCAGTTGGCTACTCATCGTTTACTCCATTATCGAGATAATAATTTACCTCGTATTCTTTATTCTGAGCAAAATTGCAGGCAAATATTTAAGCGGATTCATCGACCAGCTAGCGACGAACTACATTGATTTCGCCTTTCACGAGCAAGTTTCTAAGTTCGCCAGTTCATGGACGATCAACCTGATTCTAGATTCTTTCGTCTTCACAACGGAAATATTCCTACTGTTCAGCATCATCCGAATCATCACGGCTATCTTGATTCTGAAACAAAAGAAGTTCTCATTTTTGCTAATCATCGCGATGATTATTTGGGGAATCTGGGTTTCTTTCACGGCGATTATTTTTGTACCATTGCTCACGATGATCACATTAATCGGTAATGTCGGACTGTTTCTCCTGATTATATCTAGAAAAGAATATCGACTACTCGTGTTTAGTGGTTGGAAACGAGGATTTAGGAAATGAAGAAAATAGCCCTGATTGTTCTGAGTTTATTTCTGCTTACCAGCTGTGGGATGGTGCCTAGTAATGATGAGCAGATTCAGAAAACAACGCCTAAAATTACGTTGAAGTCGTCGCCAGGCACAGAAATCAAACCATCGAGAACAGATTATAGCTGGAATGGAGAGCAAACGAAAGCTTATTTTCCTGCACCAGAAGATTTTTTGAATAGCAAAAAATTAGTCCAGACAGATAACACGGATAAAGTGCAAATCACGATTCAACAAAAAGTGAAAACGGGTATTTTAAAAGCCTCACATCTGAATTCAATTACGCTAGAAATGGTTCCTAAGTCAGGCGATGACTTTCTGCAAGTCGATGTAAAGAAACTAGAGGATGGAACTTGGCAATATAACGTTCCATCTGAGTTCGGTAAGTATATGTATATTCTCAAGGAATTATACGATGGCGATGGGTACGAAGACGGTTACTATGTCACTTACTATTTTGGCTTGGAAGTAACGGAATAATGAAAGAAAGGAGGAGGTCCAGATGAGTGAGTCAATGATTCCGGTGCCGAGATGGCGCGATTTGCTCCAACTACTATACGTAAAAATGGATTTTGTCAGTGGAAAAGAACTTGGCGAGCAGCTTCATGTGGATCCGCGGACGATTCGCAATGATATAAAAGCGCTTCACGATATTCTGGGGCCATCGAAAAATGAAATCACATCTGTGCGTGGCGTTGGTTATAAGCTGGTTGTGGAGGATGAAACGGCGCTACGAAACCTGCTTCTCGTCTACACTAGCGAGCGATCTAATCTCCACATCACTCCGATGCTCGCCGAAGATCGCACAGATTACATCATTCGCTACCTCCTTCTGAAAAATAAATATGTCAAACTGGACGAAATCGCGGATGAGCTTTATGTCAGCAAGTCGACTATCAACGCGGCTATCCCAGAAGTGAAGAAAAAACTGGCGGAATTTGATTTGAAGCTTGGCAAAAAGGCGGGATATGGGGTTAAAATACTCGGAACGGAGCTCCATGTCCGTTTTTGTTTTTCGCATTATTTGTTAACAGAATCACGAAGTTTGCTCATAAGTGAGGCGGAACAAGGCTTTTTCGAAGAGGTTGATTTGGAGGGGATTCAGCGTATTGTCGCGAAAAGTGTGTCTAAATATGAGATTCATATGACCGATATTGCGCTGAAAAACCTGATTATCCATATTGCAATCGCGATTTGTCGGATTCGGGATGATTGTTATGTTGCAGCGGATGAGCTTTTAAATATTGAATTTAATATGCAGGAATTGCGGGCATCGCAGACGATGATTCGGGAAATTGAGGCGCAGGAAGGTGTCGTGTTTCCTGAAACCGAGCTGTCCTATTTGTTGCTGCATCTCAGCGCAAAACATATCGCGACGGATTACGACGATTATCAAGAATTTATGTTAGTGAACAAAATGCTTGAGCGGATCCAAAAACGTTATGGTTACGCGTTGCTTGGTGATCAGGCGCTCATTTCCAACTTGATACTCCACTTAAAACCAGCGATTAACCGCATAAAATTTCAGATGAACATACAAAATCCGTATTTGTCGAATTTGAAGCAGAACCATCCGTTGGCGTTCGAGTTGGGTTTGACGGCGAAAGATGTGCTGGAGGAGGAGCTTGGCACGAAGGTGAATGAGGCGGAGGCTGGGTATTTGGCGATTCATTTACTGTACGCGCTGGATAAAGTACAGGAAAGCGTTAAAAAACGGGTTTTGATTGTATGCGCGTCTGGATTGGGAACGTCGCAACTTTTGCAGTCGAAGGTGAAAAAGGCGTTTGCGGAGGAGTTGGAGGTTATTGGCGTGTACTCGTTTCATGAATATGAGAGTCGACCGGTAGCTTGCGATTTCGTCATTGCGACGGTACCATTGCGCCATCAAAGCCATCCGTACGTACAGGTTTCGCCGTTCTTGATGAAGTCAGATATGCGGGCGATTGAAGCGATGTTGGGAAGTGGCTCGCCGTTTCAGATGGAAAGCGTGTTTTCGGAATCGCTGTTCGTTGTTTCGGAAAAGGATTGGGATAAGGAGCGGGTTTTACGAGAATTAGCGGGGCTTTTGATGAAGCAGGGGTATGTTGGCGAGGACTATTTGCCGTCGATTTTTGAGCGGGAATTGGTAGTTCCGACGTTTCTCGGAAATGGACTGGCAACGCCGCATCCGATTCAAGCAGATGTGGCGCGGACGGCGATTGCGGTGTGTATTTGCGAGGCACCAGTGTTGTGGAATGAGGAAGATTGCGCGCAAGTGGTGTTTATGCTGGCCGTGAAAAACAAGGAACAGTCGCAACTTACGACGACGTATGAATTAATTAGTGACATCGTTGAAAATCCGAAAGTCATGCGGCAACTGAAGGCAATTCGTGATTTTGACGGTTTTATGCATATTTTGAAAAAAAATAAGACATAATCCAAATAAATCGGCGGCAAGCGTTCGCATTCAGGGGATTTGGCGGACTTCCGGTTCTCACATACACCAGTATGCTCCGCTTCCGGCTTCCACCAAATCCCCTGAATACAAACGCTTTCGCTCGATTTGTGTGAAGCATTATTTTCGTCTTACCCAAAAATGAATGGCAAGGCGATTTTATCTTGTTTGGAATTAGTCCTAGCTGATTTTTGCGGATTTCCTTTGTGAGTGGAATCTTGCGGAAAAAGACTGGCTTTATTTACAGAAAAGAAAGCGCTACACTTGAGGTATAATGAAGAGGAGGTTTGCAACATGAAGAAATTTGTTGAAAAATTGGGCTGGGTTTCGCAAAAGTTGGGAAATCAGATCCACCTTAAATCAATGCGTGACGCGTTTGCCACGATTTTACCGTTTATTATGCTCGCGGGTTTTATGGTGTTGATCAATAACGTCATTATTAAACCGGATGGCTTTATGTCGAATGTGATTAGTTCGGCGACGTTGACTACTTGGCAGGAGCTGGGGAACAGTATTGTGAACGGGACGCTGGGGATTATCACGATTTTGATTGGGGCGTCGGTTTCTTATTTTCTAGCGCAAAACCGGAGATTCGAAAATCCGTTCGCGCCAGCTTTGCAAACGATTGCACTGATTATCATTTTTATCCCATTGGCGACGGAAGTGATTCCGCTTGGCGCGACGAAAGCTGTGGAGGTTGCGGGTGTTATTCCGACGGCGCTTACTGGCTCGGCTGGGATGTTCGTGGGGATTGTGACGGCGCTTTTGTCTACAGAACTGTTTATTTATTTTTCGAAAAGCGAGAAGTTGAAAATCAAGATTTCGGGTGAAAGTGTGCCGCCTGCTGTTATTAAATCGTTTAACGTGTTGATTCCGACGATGTTGACGGTGCTGGTGTTTGCTTTTGTATCATTCTTGTTGACGCAACTGTTCGCGTTGAATATTTATGCTTTGATAGGAACGATTATTCAAAAACCGCTGACATTCTTAGTGACGAGTGTTCCAGGATTCTTAGCGTTGATGACGATTTCGCAGATGCTGTACTCGATTGGGATTGCGGGAAGTGGGATTTTAGGGCCGATTATGGATCCCGTTTTGCTTGCGAATATGCAAGATAATATGACGGCTTATGCGAGTCATACGGCGATTCCGCACATTATTAACACGACTTTCCGTGACATTTTCGGTGTTATGGGCGGCGGCGGAAATACGATTGCGCTGCTGATTGCGATTTTCATTTGGAGTAAGCGGAAAGATTATCGCGAAATCGCGGCGCTTTCGTCTGCACCAGGGCTTTTCAATATTAATGAACCGGTCGTTTTCGGACTACCGATTGTGTATAATTTGAGCTTGATGATTCCGTTTATTATTTCGACACCGCTTTGTTTGCTACTGGCCTACATTGCGACAAAAATAAATATGATTTCAGAGGTCGTCGTGATGGTTCCATGGACGACACCCGTTGTTGCATCAGGATTTCTAGCGACAGGCGGAGATTGGCGAGCAGCAGTTTTTCAAATTTTCTTAGTTGGCGTTTGTGTGCTGTTGTACCTGCCGTTCTTGAAAGTCAATGACCGGATTAAAGTGTAAGGAGAGTTCGCGATGAAAAAATTAATGTTGATGTGTAATGCTGGCATGTCTACAAGTGTGCTCGTTCGAAAAATGCAAAATATAGCGGATGAGAAGGGAATCGCGATTGATATTTGGGCGATTTCGGAGATTGATTTTGAGAAGAATTGGCGTCTGGCGGATGCGATTTTGTTGGGGCCACAGGTGAGCTATATGCAAGACAAGGTGAGTGAGGCGGTCGAAGGTTCGATTCCAGTTGGCGTGATTGCGATTGTGGATTATGGCCGGATGGATGGTGAAAAGGTTCTGGCGCAGGGCTTAGCGCTGTTGGAGGAGGAGTAGTATGTCGCGATATTTAGATGATAGATTGGATACGGAGGAGCGAGTCGCGGATCTTTTGGCGCAAATGACGTTGGAGGAAAAATGCGGGCAGCTGAACCAGAGACTTTATGGCTGGCAGGCGTTTGAACGTGTGGGCGAGTCGTTTGACGTGACGTCGAAGTTCCAAGATGAGGTCGCAAAATTCGGCGGGATTGGCGCGCTATATGGCCTTTTTCGGGCGGATCCGTGGTCGGGAATGAATCAGGAAAATGGGATTAGTCGGGCGAACTCGGCGCGGGTGGCGAATCAGTTGCAAAAATACGTAATGGAAAACTCGCGACTGGGCATTCCGATGCTATTTTCGGAGGAGGTTCCGCATGGACATCAGGCGCTGGATAGTGAGTCGTATCCGGTGAACTTGGCTCGCGGTGCGTCGTTTAATACGGCGTTGCAACGAGAAATTGCGGAGGCGATTGCCGCGGAAATTAGCGATAAAGGTGTGCATCTTGCTTTGGCGTCGGCGCTTGATATT
This sequence comes from Paenilisteria newyorkensis, assembly GCF_000766145.1. Classification (GTDB taxonomy): domain Bacteria; phylum Bacillota; class Bacilli; order Lactobacillales; family Listeriaceae; genus Listeria_A; species Listeria_A newyorkensis. Next base: position 72,781 of record NZ_JNFB01000010.1, read on the forward strand.
TTGCGTGACCCGAGATGGGGACGCGCCGAAGAGTGTTTTAGTGAGGATCCATTTTTAGCGGCGGAATTCACGAAGGCAATCACGACGGGTTTCCAAGCGAGTGGCCGGGTTGCGGTAATTCTGAAGCATTTTGCAGCACAAGGCGAACCGATTGGTGGCCATAATTCTGGCCCAGTATCAATTGGGATGCGCGAGTTGCGAGAGATTTTCTTACCGCCGATGGTTGCTGCTGCTGAGGCAGGCGCGCTTGGCGTGATGGCGGCGTATAATGAAATCGACGGCGTACCGTGTCACGCAAATGGGGAATTATTGACGGGGATTTTGCGGGAGGAGCTGGGCTTTGACGGCATTGTGATGGCGGATGGCTGTGCACTGGATCGGTTGCTGGCGATGAATCCTGACGTGCGAAAAGCTGGTGCCATGGCGCTTGCGGCGGGCGTTGACTTGAGTTTGTGGGACGAGGTATTTCCGAATTTGGCGGATTTGGCATTACCAGCCGTCCAATTGGAGCTATTCCAAGCGTTGAAAAAGCAAGGCAAACCGGTCGTTGTCGTACTCGTGCAAGGGCGTCCGAATGCAATTCCAGAGCTCAGCGAACAGGCAGATGCGCTACTCACGGCTTGGTATCCCGGCGCACAAGGCGGAATCGCGGTCGCCGAAACCCTATTTGGCATCGTGAATCCATCCGGAAAACTGCCAGTCAGCATCCCGCGCTCCTCCGGCCAACTCCCGGTTTACTACAACCAAAAAGCCGGTGAATACAAAGAAGATTACTTCGATGAACGAGGCGCGGCGCTGTATCCATTCGGGCACGGCCTGAGCTACAGCGATTTCGCGTATCAAGAAATCCAAGCAACACATCAAAGCCGAACAGTTGCCGAGTTAGAATCAGGCGAGAAGTTCCGCTTCACAGTAACCGTGCAAAACCGCGCCAAACGTGCCGGCTCCGAAGTCGTGCAGCTCTATATCCACGACCAAGAAGCCAGCATTACGCGACGCAAAAAAGAACTAAAAGCATTCCAAAAAGTCAAAATTGGCGCGAACGAAACAATAGAAGTAACACTCGAAATCGGGCTGGCTGAACTCCAAATTTGGTCCATCCGAAATCGATGGGAATTAGAACCAGGCACCGTGCGAATTTTTGTAGGTGGAAGTTCGGTGACGGCGCTTGAGACAGTGATTGAGATAACAAACGGGGTGAGGTAAATGGAAGGAATGGAGCTAGCTTCTTTTCAAATTATCGGGGCTGTCGGCGGTGCGCGAAGCAAGATTACAGAGGCATTGCAACTTGCGAGACAGCGAAAGTTTACAGAAGCATATCGAAAAATCGATGAAGCCAACCATTATTTAAGCGAAGGACATAAAAATCACGTAAACCTTATTCAAAAAGAAGCAAATGGCGAGAAAATCCCGATGTCGATGTTATTCATACACGCCGAAGATCAGTTTATGACGACGTATTTACTTCGGGATATTGCGTATGAGATGGTGGAATTATGGAAAGCAACAAAATAATTTTTTGAGCGTATACCTTGATTGGTATGCGTTTTTTGATGTGTAATAGTAACTTGTTGAATCTATTACCTTGACTGTCATAGTAATGTGGTGTATATTATACGTATGGAGGCGATCACATGGCTGATAAGAAACTTTCCTCTGATTTGCTGAGAGGACATACGGATACGATTATTTTGAAGTTACTGATGAGCGGCGATAAATATGGATATGACATTTTGAAGTTGATTCATCTTAATTCGGACGGGGAATATGAACTGAAAGAAGCTACGATGTATTCCAGTTTGAAGCGTTTGGAGAAAGAGGAATGTATTGCTTCATACTGGGGCGACGATGCCACCAAGGGCGGACGGCGAAAATATTATACATTAACTGAAAAAGGCGAGGAACTATACGCAGAAAATAAACGGCAGTGGGAATCAGCAAAACGTATTCTCGAGCAATTATTATGAGGAAAGAGGTTAGGAAAAATGACGGAGAAACTAATTGGGTACATTGATGGGCAGTTCAGCGCATACGAGGATTCAGCGGAAATTAGCGAGCTAAAAGAAGAGCTCGTGCATGATTTACAAGAGAAATACGGCGAGTTAGAAGAGCAAGGTTACGATGCCGAGGAAGCATACGAGTTGACGATTCATTCACTAGGCGATATTTCAGAAGTCATCGAAAGCATTGGCGTGAAGCGGAAGATGTCCTTGGAAGATAATCCTGCTTGGCAAGAAATTGAAGAAGCGAAGCAACGTGCGGCGAATAATGACGGAACAGTCCGAAGAAGAGTAGTAGAAGGCTTTAATTTCAGTAATTCTGACTTGAGAAATAGCCGATTTGACGAAGGCGAGTTTCGCAGTGTGAATTTTAAACATTCCAACTTGGCTGGGGTTAATTTTGATCATCGTGTGTTTATTGATGCGAAATTGGATTATGTGAATCTAACTGGCGCTTCTTTTGAGCAGGCGGAATTTCATAACGGTTCTCTAAAAGGTGTATACGCAAAAAAAGGTGAGGGTTCGCCGAGCTTTAGAGGTGCTTTCATGCAAGGTGTGAATGTCTCGGTTGCGATGTTAAAAGGCGCGGATTTTAGCTATGCGAACTTAGGAAACTCGAAATTTAACGCTTCTGAGCTTACGTATACGTCGTTTGAAGGCGCGGATTTGACGTTTGCTGAAATGAAACAATCAGCTTTAAGCAAGACGAATTTCACAAATGCGATATTTGACCAAGCGGACTTCAGTTACTCTGATTTATCAAAAGTGAATTTTGACGGCGAGGTATTTAAAGGCACTAATTTCAGAAGCACGGGGCTTGTTGGCGCGAGTTTTCGAGATGCAACGTTTGAAAATGTTTCTTTCAAAGGAAGTTACGTAAAACGTGCGGATTTCACTGGTGCAGTCATGGATTTGGCGTCTTATGAAAGCTTGAAAACAAATCGAAAAGCCAATCTTGACGGAATAATTCTAATGTAAAGGAAGCGTGTAAAATGGTACAAAATACGATTTCAGTCCATAATTTGGAGAAGTCTTATAAAAATGTAGAAGTGTTGAAAAAAATCAGTTTCACCGTTGAAAAAGGCACGGTTTTCGCGCTGTTAGGGTCAAACGGTGCTGGTAAAACAACCACAATTCGGATTCTAGCGACGCTTTTGAAGCCAGACGGTGGCGATGCGCAGATTTGTGACGCGGACGTTGTGAAGCAGGCGAATTTGGTGCGCGCGGCGATTAGTTTAACGGGGCAGAATGCGGCGGTCGACGAAATTTTGACTGGACGCGAGAATTTGCGATTGATTGCGAAATTACGGCATTTGCCAGATGCGAAGGGGATTGCGGATGAGTTGTTGGCGCGGTTTGGCTTGACGGATGCGGCGGATCGGGCGCTTTCGACGTATTCTGGGGGGATGAGACGTAGGCTTGACCTTGCGATGAGCTTGGTCGGGAATCCCGAGGTTATCTTTTTGGATGAGCCTACGACTGGGCTTGATCCGCAGAGTCGTTTAGCAATGTGGAAAATTATTCGGGAGCTCGCAAGCAATGGGACGACGGTGTTTTTGACGACGCAATATTTGGAAGAAGCGGAGCAATTGGCGAACCAAATAGCGATTCTGAACGATGGGAAAATTGTCGCGAATGGCACGGTCGCTGAATTGAAGCGGATGTTGCCGAAGGGTCATTTGGAATTGCGTTTTGCAGAGGAAGCCGAGGTTACGGCGGCACATGCGGCGCTCGTTGACTTTGAGCCGACTTTGAATGTGGATGAGCAGTTGGTGACGGTGACGATTGATGGTAGCACGGCGCAATTGATGGCGATTTTAGGGGAGTTGGAAGCGGCGAACGTTGCGGTACTTGAATTTTCGCAAAAATCGCCAACACTGGAGGACGTATTCCTCACAATTATCGATAGAAAGGGTGAAGCATGATGCGGAATTATTGGAATGATATGCAGGCAATGGTTGGGCGCAACATGAAGCATGCCTTTCGTAGTGTGGATACAATCATTACAACTATTGCGATGCCGTTGATGATTATGTTGATGTTTGTATATGTTTTTGGAGGTTCGATTGATACTGGCTCGGAAAATTATATTAACTATGTCGTCCCGGGGATCATGTTTTTATGTATCGCGATGGGGACGGCGTACACGGCAGTAAGGTTAAGTCAGGATGTTACGACGGGGATTATTGACCGCTTTCACTCGATGCCTATTGCGAAATCGTCCATTTTGACAGGGCATGTCGTGACGTCAGTTGTGTTCAATTTGATCTCGACGCTTGTGATTGTTTTGGTCGCGTTCCTATTAGGATTCAGGCCAGAAGCAGGATTCGCTGGCTGGCTCGTCGTGATTTTGATTTTACTACTGTTCACGTTAGCGATGACTTGGATTGCTGTGATATCAGGATTGCTCGCGAAAAGTGCAGAAGGATCAGCATCGTTTAGCTACCTCATCCTATTGCTACTATTCATCAGCTCGGCGTTCGCCCCAACAGATTCGATGAACAAAGTCGTTCGAGCATTTGCGGAAAACCAGCCGATGACGCCGATTATTGAAAGTGTCCGTTCTCTGCTAGTTGGAAACGTGAACACCGGCGAAGTCTGGACGGCAATCGCCTGGTGCGGAGGGATTTTCATCGTCGCGATGATAGCTTCGATGCAAATTTACAAACGTAAAACGGAATAGCGAAAAAGGATAACCATCTGAGCGAGGCGGTTATCCTTTTTTGCGTCTACATTTCGCTATTTTGAAGCGAGCGTTCCAATTCCAAACGCTGAATTTTCATCGTCGCCGTCCGTGGCATTTCGTCGTATTTCATGAGAATTGGTTCATTGAGATGCGGTAAATCGGACACTTTTTTCCACCACAAATCCCAATTCATTTCCGCGCTCTCATTCACCGCCACAATCGGCTGCGGACTCCCATTTTTGCCCCGAATAATCACGACTTCATCTAGAAAAGTCAGTTCATCAAGCAAGGCATCCTCAATCGCGAGTGTGCTGTCAATTTTATCAACGAGATCGACTTGGCGGTCAAGCAAGGAAAGGCCCCCGAGCCGACTTTTGACACCGTAATCACCGCTGTCCCACCAAGCACCGTAGACATTTTCCTCGAAGCGCGGCGTCTCTTTGTAGTACGTCAACGCTCGACCTTTTGAGAACATCTGGATATTGCCACTAGTCCCAGCCGCAACCGGTTTCCCGTCCTGGTCCACAATCCGAGCCTTCGTCAAGCCAGGCATCCCAACGCCCATCGCGCGCGCGTTCGTCCGCTTAAGCGTAGATTTCGTATGGAAACGCATAATCATCGGACCACATTCACTCTGCCCATAAACCTGCAAAAACACCGGCAAGCGATACTCCGAGCACCGCAAAAATGTTGCCATCGTCTCTTTGTTAATCGCGTCAAACGTGGAATGATAATACTTCACACTTTCAAAAACGCTAGGTTCTTCGCGAGCAAGCGACGCCCACTGCACAAAATGATTCGGATGTGTTTCCAGAACCAACGGCGCAAACTCCGTGAGAACTTTAGTAATGTTGGCGCGGCTCGGATTCGCAATAGGAAGTAGCGGAAAACCCTTCGCCATCAGCGACGAAATCCCGATATTAAAGCGCGAATGCACCGGCGAAATATGAAATGCGACCAAACCACGCTTGCGGATGAGACTCAAAATGTTCTTTTGCCACTTCGTACGCCACCCCATCGAGTTCGCCGAGTGCGCAATAAGCTTCGGAACCCCAGTCGTCCCAGAAGTATGCGTCATGTAGGAAATCGCGTCCGGCGTGAGAAAGTCCTGCTCACAAAGCTGATCAAAAGTCGTTGCGAGAATCTCCTCGACCGCGATTAATTTCGAAGCAGGCAGGTTTTTCAGACTCTGCGCTTTTGCCGCCGTATCCCCATCGAAAACCATCCAAGGATTATCCAGCCGCGCGACAAGGATATCCATTGTTTCAGCAGGAAGATGCGCCGAGATCATGATTGGCACCGCGCCGAGATAAGAAACAGCAACAGCCAAGAGGTACGTATCGAATTTAGCCGACTTATAAACGATGACCTTCTCGCCTTTTTTGACACCGATTTTGCGCAATTGCGTCGCTTTTTGGATAAGAGCATTTTTGGAATCCGCGTATGTAGTGTGCAATTGAAGTTCGGGGAAAGCAGTAAGTGGCTCGTCGAAGTAGATCGCCTGGCTCGGAAAACGCTCCGCAGCCTCCGCGAAATTGGTATAGAGGTTTAGTGGTTTGTATTTGTTAAACATGGATGAGTGGTCAACTCCTTTTTTTGTGATGGGGTTATTATAGCATTATTGTGAGGAAATTTACAAAGTGAAACAAGCTCGCACCTTTTTTTATACGATAGATAGAAGATTCTTATTTATACTTGTAATTAGAGATACGGAGGTGATTGTATGACAAAGCATTCAGGTGGAAAAGTTGGAGCAGCAGCTAAGAAACTCGCTAGTAACAATACATCTAAAGCAGCGAAATCAAAAGCGGGTAAAACATTGAAAGCACATCAGGATAAAAAGCATTAGAATTGAGAGGAGGGATTGAGGTCTCTCCTTTTACTTATCCGTAATTGTAAAATATAGATCCAAATTTTACAAAAATCTGATATAATAAGAAGTGAGAAAAAAATAGATACATAATTTATCATGGAGATTGTGGGGAATAAAATGATTACTGGTGAAATGAAGAATAAAGTAGACAGTATTTGGACAACGCTATGGACGGAAGGAAGTACGAATCCATTAACAAATATCGAACAATTAACATATCTATTATTTATGAAGGATCTTGATGAAGCGGAACTTGTGAAAGAAAAGGATGCGGAATTACTCGGCGTGGAGTACACGAGCATTTTCCCGGCAGATAAGCCTGAATATCGCTGGAATCAATTTAAACAATTAGGTAGCGCAGAGAAGATGTTTGAGCTGATGCAACAAGAGATTTTCCCATTTATAAAAACGTTAGGTGGGGAAGAGGATTCTTCGTTTTCAAAATATATGAAGGATGCGATTTTCCAGATAAATAAGCCAAGTACATTGCAGAAGGTGGTATCAGCATTAGACGGGCTTCCCACGCAAAATCGCGATACGCAAGGGGATTTGTATGAGTATTTGCTATCGAAATTAGAGACTTCTGGTACAAATGGACAGTTTAGAACACCACGTCATATTATTCGCATGATTGTTGACTTGATGAAGCCTTCACCACAGGATATTATTATTGATCCAGCGATGGGTTCAGCAGGATTCTTAGTTGCGGCAAGTGATTATATGCGTGAACATCATAATGATTTATTCTTCGATGAAAAGTTGAAGGCACATTATCATGGTGAGATGTTTCATGGAAATGATATGGATAGCACGATGTTGCGTATTGGCGCGATGAATATGATGTTGCATGGTGTTGATAAGCCGAATATTGAATACATGGATTCTTTGTCACAAGATAATGACGAGAAAGAAAAGTATACGATGATTTTGGCTAATCCTCCATTTAAAGGATCACTAGATTATGAATCAGTTTCAAATGATCTGCTTGCGACAATTAAAACTAAAAAGACAGAATTGCTATTTTTAGCCCTGTTTTTGCGTATTTTAAAACCAGGTGGGCGAGCTGCGGTTATAGTTCCTGATGGTGTATTATTTGGTTCATCGGGCGCGCATAAAGGAATTCGAAAAGATATTATAGAGAATCATAAATTAGAAGCAGTTATTTCGATGCCTAGTGGGGTTTTTAAACCATATGCAGGGGTATCTACGGCTATATTAATTTTCACGAAAATAGGTAGGGGTGGGACTGATAGAGTGTGGTTTTATGATATGCAAGCTGATGGGTTTAGTCTTGATGATAAGCGGAAATCAATTGATATGAATGATATTCCAGATATCGTGAGCAGATTTAGGAGGCTTGATGGAGAAGCGGGACGGAAACGGAGTGATAAATCATTTTTTGTTACTGCCGAAGAAATTGCTACGAATGGATATAATTTAAGCATTAATAAATATCAAAAGATTGAATATGATCATATAGTTTATGATAAACCAGAGATTATAATAAGACGTATTAAGAAATTAGAGGAAGATATTGTTGAAGGATTAAATAATCTAGAAAGCGCGGTTAAAGGTATTGATGATGAGTATAAATAATACTAGCAATAAAAGTTTTTTTGAGACAAGTGGATGGGATATATATCCTTTTGAAGCAATATTAAATGATAATACTAGACGAGGAGCCAAAATTAAAAAGCAAGATTATCAAAAGGTTGGCAATTTTCCTATAGTCGATCAAGGTAAATCTTATATAGCTGGATATACAAATGAAAAGGAAGGACTATACACAGGAAATCCAGTGATTTTGTTTGGAGACCATACAAAGATAATTAAGTATGTTGACTTTCCGCTATATTTAGGGGCCGATGGTGTAAAATTATTGGAAATAACAAATGAAAGAGCCTGTGCAAAGTATGTATATTATTTTTTGAAAACAGTAAAATTACCTAGTATCGGATATAGTAGGCACTATAAATATTTGAAAGATGTTGAGATTCCATTACCTAGTAGAAGCGTACAGAGAAAAATTGTGAAAATTTTGGATAGCGCTGAAATGCTAATAGAAAAAAGACACCAACAAGTTCAAGAACTAGATAATCTCCTTAAAAATGTTTTTTATGATATTTTCGGAGATCCTGATGTGATAAATACAAAGTACCCACAAAAAGAACTGAGAGAATTTGGACGTATAATAACGGGGAATACACCTTCTAGAAAAGACGAGTCTAATTTTGGTGAGGCTATCGAGTGGATAAAATCAGATAACATTGTACTGAACCCCAAAAGTTGGACCAAATTTAATTAGACTTCTTGGCTGGCCTGAAGACGGTATTCTACCGGACTCA
>NZ_JNFB01000011.1 GCF_000766145.1 Paenilisteria newyorkensis
AACGTACCATCTGCTTTGACAGTGCCAGTACCGATAGTTGTCGTGCCGTTTTTGATGGTCACAGGAGCGTTGGGTTCACCACTTCCTGTTACTTTGACAGAATCTGTCGTTAAAGCGCTGATAGTAGTTGGTGCGATAACGTTGAAAGCTGTTGTTGCTTTGTCAAGTTCAGCTTGAAGTTCAGCTTTTTTAGCTGTGTCTGTTACAGCATCGATTTTAGCTTGCGCTGCGTCGATATCTGCTTGAGAAAGATCAGCTTTAGCAACACCGTCGATGAAAAGGCTATCTACAGCAGTTTGAGCCGCTGATTCCGCTGCTTTTTCATTAATAGCAGCTTGTGCTTTGTCAAGTTCCGCTTGTAGTTCCGCTTTTTTAGAAGCATCTGTTACAGCATCGATTTTAGCTTGAGCTGCATCGATATCTGCTTGTGTAAGATCAGGCTTTACTTTACCATCGATGAAAAGGTTATCTACAGCTGTTGTGGCTGCTGATTCAGCTCCACTTCCAGCCGCTTGTTCAGTAAATTCAGTTTGTGCTTTATCGATTTCCAGTTGGAGTTCCGCTTTTTTAGTAGTATCTGACATGGTATCGATTTTAATTTGAGCTGCATCAAGATCAGCTTGAGTAAGATCAGGTTTAATACCTTTAGATATATCATTATCTACAAATAAATTGTTAACGCTTGATTCTGCAACTTCTTGTGATGTCCATAGCGTTTTAGTTTGACTAGTATAATACACATCTTGAACATCTCTATAGTAATGCACTTTATAAAAATATTTTACTTCGACAGCTGTATCCATTTTAGATACACTAACAAGGTTTGAATTAGCGTAGAAAGTTCCATTATCACTAACATCACCAATCCACTGAGATCTAGTAGATCCATCGGGTTGAAGAGAAAGGAGATATACAGCTGTCTGGAATAAAGTTCCGAAATGTTTTTCATCAGCAAGAGACAATAAAGTATCTTTAGTTGGGAATATTCCACTTATTTGAGAGCCTGAAACCAATGGATTTAAAGAAAAAATTTCTGCAAGCTCGGTACTAGTTTGTTGTGTAGTTCCTTGTTGTTCTGCTGCATGCGTTCCTGTCGGTAAAGTTGTAATCACTGTGCTTGCCAATACGTTTGTTGCTAAAATCACTGCTGCTACTTTTTTGATATTCTTATTCATTTTTTATAATTCCTCCAAAAGTTTATTTGCATCGATTTGATGCGATTATTATTTAATACTAAATCTGATTTTTCTTTCTTTTCAATCTTGTAAGTGATGAGTGTATTTGGCTCATAACTTACTTTAAAAGAATAACATGACTTGGTGTTGAAAAAAATACAGTACTTCTTGTTTTCTAGTTTTAAATGTGAAAACTTTGTTACGCTTTTATTTCTAATTCCTCCTATACTTATGTTGCAACGCATTGGTAGGTTGTGATCTTGATTATGATTTTTGCGTCAGAACAAGATTCTTATGAGTAAGGTGTTCTTAGTGTTGTTTGTGTTACCCGTTTACCTTACTCATTAAGAATACCATGTATAGAACTGGAAAAAAACACAGTACTTCCTGTTTTTTGCTTCATTTTATGAACAATTTGTTACGTTTGTTTTCTAAAAACTAAAGAGATAATGTTATTTTTGAAACTTCTTTATACTGTGCGTCTACACCGATAACTTCGACGACATCATCTGGACTTGTAATGAAGTAGTTCGTGCTTGTGAATGTATAGCCACCATTCTTAGTAGTAGCTTGTTGCTTCAGGTTCCCATTAACCCATAAACGAACTTTAGCTACGTTCTTTCCAAACGTGCCTGTGAGTGTGTTATCTCCTATATTAAATGGGATGGCAGTTAGTCCATTGTCGAGTGGTGCTAAGTCGCTTACTACAACATCTATTCGATTAAGCTCTTGGTACTGCGCATTAACCCCAACAATTTCGACTCTATCGGTGGCATTTTTAATAAAACTTGCAATATTTGTGAATGTGTAGTCACCGTCTGATGTTGTCGTAGCTTGTGTAACAGCTTTTCCATTGACCCATAAGCGAACTTTAGCAACGCTTTTTCCAAAAGTACCATTCAATGTGTTTGTACCAATTGTGTATGCATCAGCAGTGAGCGAGGTCGTTGCAATTGGGGATCCTTTTATAGAGAGGCGAATACGCTTTTTCTCGTTATACGACGCATCGACCCCAACAATTTCAACCTTATCAGTAGCTTTTACAATAAAATTAGCGGCGGCAGGGAAAGTGAAGACGCCATCAGAGTTGGTTGTAGCTTGTGTGACGGCTTTATCATTAATCCAGAGGCGAACTTTTGCGATGTTGCTACTAAAAGTGCCAGACAGTTCGGTGTCACCAAAAGCATAATCGTTTGCAGTCAATGAGTAAGAATCAACGGGGGCAAGAACTGTTTTGATAGTAGACGGGCTGATTAAATCTGCTTGTTTATAGAAGATTTCCACCCGCATACCTGGTACTAAGGTGATAGCTTTACCGTAATAATCAAAAGGAATGCTGAAACTTCCATCTTCTTCAGTATAGTGTAAATATTTTTTGTAGGAGCCATCAAGATTGTATATGTTCATTATTAAGCCGTAATTAGCTGGGACTTTACCAGAAATGGCGGTATCATTTGGATGTAGCTCGTCCAGAATGGGAGCGGTAAATTTATTTTTGGGATCTAGCTCTGAATTAGGCAGTACGTCTTTGTAGTCGTCTAATAAAGTGGATTTAGCCGGTTCATCTAAAAGATTGATAGCTAATAGTAAATCATCTTTGCCTTCTACATAGGGACTAGTTAGCATGGAGTCATTATCTCGAATAACCTTAGCTCCTTTTTCAATAATAGTAGTTAAGTTTGCTTTCATATTTGTCGTGCTACCGATTTGTTGTAAGCCTAATTTTGTAACAAGGAATGTTTGTGTGTTGGCGGATGAATTAGCTATTGTCATGTTGTCGATTGATAAAAGATTAGGATTAGCATGGAAAATTCGAACTTTGTATCCTTCTTTGATAGTCGTATTACTCGTGCTAAGTGAAAGTTTTTCATTTGCAAGTGTTTCTCTAGAATAGGTTACTGTTCCTGCAGTATTAAGCACTTCAATTTTTGAATAAAGAGAGCTACCAAGACCAGGATTAACATTTGCATAATTGTTTTCGATAGCAAGTGTTTCTTTGTTCAGGTCTACTTGTGCGGTTGTATATTCACTGTTACTGACACCCTTAAAATGAATTGTTAAGCCAAGTAGGTTCTTCTAGTACATATGCTTCTTTTGTACGTACTTCATCGGCGTATACTGGATATGAGAAGCCTCCAATGATTATTAGTGTAAGCATTGTAAAAAATAAGCTAGCTGTTTTTCTTTTCATTTTTACGTCTCCTTCTTGAGATGTTCATAACCTCATAATTAGTATGTGTGCAATTTGTAAAAAGCAGTGCATGAACTCTTACCATACCTGTTATTTGGAAGAAAAAATACAGTATTTCCGTTATTTAGAGATTTTAAATGAACATTTCGTCACATTTATACTAATTTAGTTGATGGGAGCGAGAGGATAAAATTTGTTGTGACGTGCGGAATACAATAACTTTATATTGTTATTTTAAGCATATATGAAAGATGTAAGTGAAACAATTTTAGTCGGAATTTGATTTTTTCTGTGCCTTTTCATGTGAATTTAATGTACAATGGAAGTGGAATAATTTTTTAGGAGGAATAGATTATGTTTAAAAAAATGTTTAAAAAAGATAAAGCTGAAGCGGTTGTGGCGCATGCAACGGGACAATTTGTGAAATTGGAAGATGTTCCAGATCCAGTTTTTAGTCAAAAAATGATGGGTGAGGGAATGGCGATTAAACCAACGAGTGGCACGGTTGTAGCGCCGGTCGCGGGTGAAATTATTCAAATTGCTGATACGAAGCATGCGTTTGGAATCAGATCTGAACTTGGTCAAGAGATATTGGTTCATATTGGTTTGGAGACGGTTGCGCTTAAAGGTGAAGGATTTAACGTACTTGTTTCTTTAGGGGATAAAGTGACAGTAGGACAACCAATTGTGGAGGCGGATCTCGATTTCATCGAGAAAAATGCGAGTAGCACAGTTATTCCAATGGTTGTAACGAACAGCATGGAGAATAAATATGATTTTGATTGGAAAGCTTTGACAGATGTTGTTGCTGGCGATACAGTTGTATTTGAATCAAAAACTAAATAATGATGGACGGGCATTGTTCTTCGAGGCAATGCTTTTCGTTTCTTTTCGAGGAGTTTTAAGATAGAATAATACATAGTTAGAATTGGATGAGGAGTTGGGATTATGGTACTTGAAGTTATCGTTGAGAATATACGAGAAGCATCGGAAGCGGAGCATTTTGGTGTGGATCGGTTAGAGGTTGTTTCAGCTATTAGTGAGGGTGGCTTGACGCCGAGTTATGGGGTTATTAAGCAGATTACGCAAGATATTAAGGTGCCTGCGATGGTGATGATTCGTCCGCATAGCCATTCGTTTCATTATGATGCGTATGATATCGCGATTATGCAGGAGGATATTTTGATGGCGCAGGAACTTGGTGCGAGCGGGATTGTTTTTGGTGCGTTGACGAAGGCTGGCGAGATTGATCGCGATTTGTTGGAGAATGTGATTGATTGGAAGGGCGACATGGATTTGACGTTCCACCGGGCGATTGAGAGTGCGCAAGATATCGATAAAGCGTACGCGGTGCTTCGGGAATATGGCAATAATATTACGCAAGTTTTGACGTCGGGTGGTGGCGCTAAGGCTACGGACACGATTGATCGCTTGAAAAAGTGGATCGCGGATAGCCAGGCGGATATGACTTCTTTTGAAATTTTGGTGGGAAGTGGTGTGACGCCGGATAATATTGGTTTACTGCACGAAACGCTTCATAACACGCAATATCACGTTGGTGGTGGCGCGCGCGTGGATGGTGATTTTAGCAAAGGGCTTGATGTGGCGAAGATTAGGGCGCTGCAGGAAGCGATTAAATAGGATGGAAAAGTCGAGCTGAGGATGGTTCGGCTTTTTTAATGGAATAGGCTGTACCGACTTCTTGATTTAAGCTATAATAGGAACAGAATAACTAATGAGGTGGAAAAGTTGATAAATATGATTGGAACGGCGCAAGTGATGACCGTTATTGCAAAAGAGGAAGAATATTTTATGTTGGAAAAGCGTGGCGTGGAAGTGAAGTTACCGCTTACGAATGCGTCTAACTTGGACTTGGCGGTTGGGGATACGGAAACCGTGTTTATTTACCGTGATTATGATCATGAGGTTGTGGCGACGACGATTATCCCGAAAGCGCAAGTTGGTAAATTTGCTTGGGGAACGGTGACGGATGTGCGCAAGGATTTAGGCGTATTTGTGGATATCGGCATTCCGAAAGATGTTGTTGTTTCAATGGATGACATGCCGGCGCTGAACCATTTGTGGCCGAAAAAGAATGACCGCTTAATGATTATGTTGCGCGTGGATGAGAAGGAACGGATTTGGGGCGTGCTTGGTGAAGAGCATGATTTTAAAGCAATCTCGACAAAAGCGACGCAAGATATGTTTAATCAAAACGTGACGGGAACGGTTTACCGGTTGTTGAAAGTCGGGACGTTTGTGATTACGGAGGACGGGCATATTGGCTTTATTCATGAGACGGAGCGGACATCTGAACCGCGTCTTGGGCAGAAATTGGATGCGCGCGTGATTGCTGTGAAACCGGATGGAACGCTGAATTTATCGTTGCGTGGACGGGTTCATGAAGTGTTGGGCGATGATGCCGAAATGATTTTGACGTATTTGCGAAGTGTTGGCGGTAAAATGGCGTTTTCCGATAAATCTGATCCGGATGCGATTCGTGCTAAATTTGGCGTGAGTAAGGCGCAGTTTAAGCGGGCGTTGGGGAGCTTGATGAAAGAGCGCCGCATTAAGCAAGAGGACGGTTTTACGTATTTGACAGAGGATGATACCGAAAAATAAGACTTAAGATGGAGAGGTAGTTCGAGCCATAGCGGCTGTTGTGACTGTATTCCGCACTTTATAATGGGAGCAGAAGTTAAAATTCTAGTTACCCGTTATTTGAGTCTGACTCAAAATTTGACAGCAAAGGGGGTGTATTCAGATGAAAAAATTAGAAGGTTCGTTTATTTTCTTATTCTTGGTTTTAGTCGCGGTGGGTATCGCATTTGAGATGCTTTTCAGATGGGAATTACTCGTGTTATTTGCGATTGGTATTTGTTTTTTATTCACGTCGCGTAAAGAAGGTATTCCGAAAAAGAAAGCTCGGTCAAGACTTTTTATTGCCGCGGTATTTATTTTGATTTCGGTTCTTTTAACGGCGACTTTCAAAATTGGTTTGGTGATCGCAGGGATTTTTGCTGTGTATTATTATGTGAGCCGTAAGCGTGCGCCGCAGTTATTAATGGTGAAGACGAAGGAGACAGCGGAGAATTTGAATCCGCGCAATACGTTTATTCGCAATCAGTGGTTTGGTAATCAGCGGGTGCTAGATGTGGTATATGAATGGGATAATATCAACATTCAAACGGGTATTGGTGATACGATTATCGATCTTGGTAATACGGTTTTGCCGACGGGTGAGAGTGTTGTTTTGATTCGGAGTTTTTCGGGCAAGATTCGATTGTTAGTGCCGTTTGATTTGGGAATTTGTCTGGAGCACTCGGCGATTTTCGGGCATTTGCAGTATGATAAGGAAAGTACGGTCGTGCAAAATGATACGATTAAGCTTTATTCGGATAATTATGAAACGGCGCCGCGTAAGGTGAAAATCATAACGTCTGTCGTGCTTGGTGATTTAGAGGTGATTAGACTATGACGTTTACACGTGCCTCGATGGCGACGACGACAGGTTTGTTACTGCTTGCGACACTTGGAACAACGGTGATTTATCAATCGGGTGGCGATATTTCATGGTATGACCTTTTGATTGGCAAAAAGATCTTTTACTTGCCGTTTATCGTTTTTATCGTGTTGATGGCGATTTCGATTGGACTGATTGTCGGAGCGGTGATTGGTTATATTATTAAGCGGAAGTTCGAGGCGATTGATTTTTCATTGCGGCTTTTAGAGCAGGGGGAATTGGAGAAGAAGCCGGCGGACGATGAGGAAATTTACACGGAGATTCAGCAGGTGTATAATCAGATTGAGCGGTTGCGTGAAAAAATGAAGGCGCAGACGATGATGACGCAGGAAATCGCGAATGAGCGCGCGGAGACGACTGGCCAGACGAAAGAGGCTATTTTAGCGGAGGAGCGGCACAGGATTGCGCGGGAATTGCATGATTCGGTGAGCCAGCAACTTTTTGCGGCGATGATGCTGTTGTCGGCGCTCAATGAACAAAGCGCAAAGAATGCGACGCCGATGATGCAGAAACAGCTGAAAATGGTCGAGTCGATTGTTAATGAATCGCAGTCGGAAATGCGCGCGTTATTGTTACATTTACGCCCGATTCAGTTGGAAGGCAAGTCGCTGAAAATGGGGATTGAGTTGTTGCTGAAAGAGCTGACGACGAAGTTACCGATTCAGGTGGAATGGCAAATTGAGGATATTTCGTTCCAGAAGGGTATCGAGGATCATTTATTCCGAATTGTGCAAGAGTTGCTTTCTAATACGTTACGTCACTCGAAGGCGAATTTGCTGGAAGTTCGGATGATCGTGATTGATAATTTGGTCGTTTTAAAAGTGGTCGATGATGGTGTCGGCTTTGATATGAATAAACCGCAGACGGGTTCGTATGGTTTGCAGAATATGCGTGAACGGGTGGCTGAATTTGGCGGCTCGATTAAAATCATTAGTTTTCCTAAGAAGGGAACGAGTGTGGAGATTAAGATTCCACTGGTGAAGAAAAAGGATGTGGACGGTGAATGATAAAAGTTTTACTAGTAGACGATCATGAAATGGTGCGAATCGGTGTGTCCGCGTATCTTTCGGTGCAGGATGATATGGAAGTCGTTGGGGAAGCGGAGAATGGTCGCGAAGGTGTCGAACTTGCGATGGAGCTGCGCCCGGATATTATTTTGATGGACTTAGTGATGGATGAAATGGACGGGATCGAGGCGACGCAGGAAATTATGCGTCAGTGGAAAACGGCGAAGATTATCATTGTGACGAGTTTTATTGATGATGAGAAGGTGTATCCAGCGCTTGAAGCGGGCGCGTCGAGCTATATGCTGAAAACGTCGACGGCGGGCGAGATTGCAGATGCGATTCGTGCTACATATGGCGGGGATTCTGTATTGGAACCAGAAGTAACTGGGAAAATGATGCAGCGTTTGACGGCGAAACCGGAGAAGAATTTGCATGATGATTTGACGAATCGGGAAAATGAAATCCTATTGTTGATTGCAGAAGGTAAGTCGAATCAGGAAATTGCGGATGAACTTTTTATAACGCTAAAAACAGTGAAGACGCATGTGAGTAATATTTTATCGAAGCTGGACGTGCAGGACCGGACGCAAGCGGCGATTTATGCGTTTAAACACGACCTTGTTGACAAAGAGTAAGGGGGCGGATTTTTGCGATGAAAGAAGGATTTGCAGTTATTGGATTGGGACGTTTTGGCGGTAGTATTTGTAAGTCGCTGGTCGAGCAAGGGATGGAAGTGCTGGCTATTGACTCAAGCGAGGAACGTGTCAACGAATTTATGTCGATCGCGACGCATGCCGTGATTTGTAATTCGACGGACGAGAATGCGTTGCGCCA
This sequence comes from Paenilisteria newyorkensis, assembly GCF_000766145.1. Lineage (GTDB taxonomy): Bacteria > Bacillota > Bacilli > Lactobacillales > Listeriaceae > Listeria_A > Listeria_A newyorkensis. The sequence goes on from NZ_JNFB01000011.1 coordinate 8,731, forward strand.
ACTTGGGATCAGGAATTTTGAGCACGTGATAGTATCGATTGGTGAGGATATTCAGTCGAGTATTTTGACGACGCTGATTTTGAAAGAGATGGGCGTGAAATACGTGACGGCCAAGGCGACGAATGACAAACACGCGAAATTGCTCGATAAAATTGGCGCAGATCGGGTGGTGCATCCGGAGCGTGATATGGGTCGCCGGATCGCGCATTATATCGTGTCTAAAAACATGCTGGATTATTTGGAGCTTTCGGATGAGTACAGCCTAGTCGAGATTTCCGTTTCGAGTCGCCGATTCCTAGGCAAAAGCTTGCACGAACTCGATTTCCGGAATACGTTTGGCGTGAATATCGTTGGGATTAAGCGGGATAAACAGATGATTATTACGCCGGAAGCAACGGATGTATTGCAGTCTAGCGATGTCCTCATTGTGATTGGTAGCGATGATGATATTGAGCGTTTGCAGGAACAAATTCAATAAAAGTCGAAAAGGTGAGCATGAAACTGGATGCGAAGCCTTTTTTATTTTGCTTTTTAATAGGACTAGTTGGCGGGGAACTAGGGTATATGAAAAAGAAGTATCCGAATGACGCATTATGTGATAAACTTTCTAGGTGATACTAAAATCAGAAAAAGAAGGGAACAACGCAGAATGAAAAAACTTATTTTAGCCAAGTTAGGAATGAAGGGACTCATACATATGTTACAAGTCTTTATTTTTGCGGTGGTTTGTGTCGGTGTCCATACGCTGATCGTGCCGCAATTAATAGGACTGCTTCCGATCGCCTTATTAATGGGGATTATTTCGATTCAGCCAACGAGTGGTTTCACAAAGAAAGCGATGTCGAAAATCGGCGTGATGTTTGTGTTGGCCTGCGTGATTGTCGGCATTGCATCAAGCTTTTTTGATAACAGTGTGTACGTTTATTTTGTGGTGATGGTGATTGCACTGCTTGCGATTAACTTTATTATGCCGCAGAAATATATGGTCATCACGATGGCGATTGGGACAGCTTTGTTTTTCCTAGACACGTCTGATATGACGATACCGTATTGGGCAGTGCTGCTGATTGCGATTGTGGACGTCGGTTTCTTTTTTATCATCGTGCGGTTGATTGTGCGTTTTGTGCATATTCCAGTGGAGAAATCGATTCAGATGATGATGAAGCAGACGATGATGCTGTTACAAAAGGAACTAAATACTATATTAGTGAAAAAAGAAGCGGGAAAACCGAAGCCATTGTATGGCATTTTTGTGCAGTCGCAAATGTTGATTCGCGAATATTCAGCGGGGAAACAGAGTGATCCAGTGCATGTTGAGATTTATCAAAAAACATTGGCGTCTTATTTGCAGGCTTACTTTAGCTTATTAACGATTTCGGAATTGGGTGCGTACCGAGTGGATGAAACGGCGAAGGGGAACTTGCAAGCGGTTGGAATCGAGGACGTGGCTTTTGTCGCGGATGGGGATTCGATTTTGACTTTCCACATTCAAGAGTTTACAAAAGGAATCCAAGCTATACGCGCAAGTATCCAGACGCTTAGTGGAGGTGGAATCGCATGAAAAAAGCAACTTTAAGAGAACGTTTGGCGCTCGATCCGCGCGTTGCAAAGGTACTTATCAGTATGGCGATTTGTGTTTTGCTATATCCATTTTTCGGTAAGTATATTGTTTATCCGACGTATGTATTTAATGCGATTTACATCACCGCGCAGTTGACGAAAGGCGCGACGTATAAATCGAGTATCGAGCGTATTATTGGGACGGTTGCTGGTGGTTTGACGGGCGTTGTGTTCTATTTTATCGTTCCAGACCACCACTTTCTGATGATACCCATTGCAGCGACGGTTGCGGTGTTATGGGGATATCTTTTTGTCGGTAAATTTACGCCGGTTATGGCGGTTATCACGGTCATGGTTTTAGTCGGAAAAGGAGAAGGCGAGCCGGTGCTCTACATTAATAACCGGATGATTGATACGCTGATTGGCCTCACGATTGGTTTCCTCGTCTACGCGCTTTACCCGAAAAAGAAAACGGAGATGAATCGCGTATTTTATGACCATGCCAAGGCTTGCTTGACACAAATCGAGAAAATCCGTGCGAAATATCAAAAGCAAGAGGCGCTACATGAGGAGTTGGTTGCGGCTTGGAAAGCGTTGCAGGCGTTGAAGCAAGAGCGGATGACGATTGTGAATGACAGCAGTTTTGTGCCTAAAGTGGAGGATTCAGAACCGATGTTGTCGCTTATTCATGATTTGGAGCAGATGTTGCATAATTTGGAGATTCTGTATCATCATCCGATTTCTGAGAACAGGGAACCTGGTTTGCAGGAAGTCATTTCTTTCCATGAAGAGACGTTAAATCGGCTTTACGGAAAAACGAAGCAAGAGATACAGCTGATATAAAATAAAGAAGTATAGTATAAGACTTGCATCCCACAAAAATAAGCAAGACATCACGTCCCCCTTTTAGGTAAGACGTGAATCTTGCTTTACACAAATCGAGCGCTTGTCGCCGATTTATAATGGATATGCCTATAAACCTAGATGTTCTCGGAAGGCTTTGGTTGCTGCTGCTTTGGATTTGGCTTCTGGTTCGTAGTAATATAGATTGAAACCGTAAGCTTCACTGTAAATTGAGACGCCTTCTCCTTCCATTTTGAGTGTGTCGACATCGTTTCGGACGCTAGAATATTTCGTTGCAATTTCTATGATGTCGTCCATCGCGAGGTTGGTCGTGAAATTGTCGCCGACTGCTTTTAGAAGTTTGTTGAAATGTGTGATAGAAGCGGTGCCTGCGAGTTCGTTACTGATTCCCATGATAACATCGCGTTGACGGTCTTGACGGCCAAAATCTCCGCGGGGGTCTTCATGGCGAATGCGTACGTATTGCAGGGCTTCTTTTCCGTTTAGGTCAATCTTGCCTTTGACAAAGCGTTTGTTGACTTCGGTTAGATTAATATCATTCGTGACGCGAACACCGCCTACAGCTGATACGAGGTCGCTGAAGCCTTTCATATTGATCGTAACGTAATAATCGATCGGAACGTTCATCAGCTTCTCCACGGCGCCTACAGTACCTTCTGCGCCACCTTTAGAATAGCTACCATTTATTTTGCCAATATTGCCGTCATCGTAGGTTACTTTCGTATCACGTGGGATACTGAGCATCTTCACGGAATTCTTTTCTTTGTTAATGGTTGCGAGAATCATGGAATCGGAGCGACCATTTGTTTCGCCAGCACGGGCATCAGTCCCAATCATCAGAATGGAAAATGCGTGGCCATCGGTGAGTGTACTAGTGGAAGCTTTATCTTTAGACAATGGTACGTGAATGCTGTTCAATGTTTGCTGGATACCGTTATAATAGTGAATGGCGAAGGCTCCTAATGTGAAGGCAATGCCGAGTAGGATAACAAAGGAGATTTGGAGTCGATGCATCAGTCTGGATGGCTGTTTCTCAAAGGGTTGAAAGCGAATTGTATCCATATTTAGTCCTATCTTTCTGTGTGTGTTGACACGTCTAATTTATTTAAGTAGTCTCTGTAAGTGGTATAAGTATTGCATTATTGTTAAAATTAACACTAACATAATGGTATCACTCCAAGGGCTATAAATCAAATTAGAATTTAATGATAAAATGGGAGGAATTTTGCCATGAAAGAGGAAGAAAAGGTTTCAAAAATGTCGCAAGGGTTGATTGTTTCGTGTCAGGCGCTTGAGGATGAGCCGTTACATAGTCCGTATATTATGGCGAAAATGGCGCTTGCTGCTAAGGTTGGCGGGGCGGTCGGGATTCGGGCGAATTCGGCGGTGGACATTGAGGCGATCAAAGCGGAAGTGGATTTGCCTGTTATCGGGATTTATAAGAAGAATTATGGCGCGTGTCCTGTGTTTATCACGCCGACAATGCAAGAAGTGGACGAGATTGTGGCGACGGGAGCAGAGATTGTCGCGATGGACGGGACGAGTCGGGTTCGGCCTGATGGAACGGTAATCGCGGAGTTGTTTCCCGAAATTAGACGCAAGTATCCGGATCAGTTATTTATGGCGGATGTCGCGACGCTTGCTGAGGCGATCGCAGCGGAAAAATTAGGATTCGATTTTGTGGCGCCGACTTTATTTGGCTATACGGAAGAGACGAAGGGGAAAAAAATTGCAGACGATGACTTTGCGCTTTTGCGTGACATTGTGCGTGAGGTTCGCGTGGCGCGGATTATTGCGGAAGGGAATGTGCTGACGCCGGACATTGCGAAACGAATTCAGGATATTGGTGTATTTGCGATTGTGGTTGGTGGAGCGATTACTAGACCGCAGTTGATTACGGCGCGATTTGTAGATGTTTTGAAAGGGAATTCGTGATGAAGCGCGAATTTCTTTTTCTTTAGTTTGTCTAGTTGACTAGTTGTGTTTCTATGATATATTTCCATTATGAAAGCGTTTAACTAACTGGAAGGTGTGAGGGTATGTTTTGGACGAAGGAAAAGGTGCAGAATCGGAATGCGGAGCTTAGTCAATATCGTTATGTGAAATCGGAGGTTGTCTCGGATTTTGGTATATTGGAAGATCTAGATGGGGCGATTGGGAGTTACCCGGTTGGGCTGGATTTCAAGGAGACGATTGCGCTGGGATCGGATTGGCGTGGGCGGGATCGTTACGTTTGGTTGCGGGCGAGCGTTGTGTTGCCGGAGAAACGGGAGGGTTGTCGGATTCTCGGATTTTTTGATTTTGGGAAGACGGGCGATGGGAATAATGCTGGTTTTGAGTCGTTGTTGTTTGTCGATGGCGAGCCGTATCAGGGTGTGGATCAGAATCATAAGGAAGTGTTTTTTGATGATGCGCTTGCGGGGACGCGGGTGGAGTTGACGTTTAGGCTTTGGTCTGGGCTTGAGGGTGGCGGTCAGGTTAGGACGCAGGAGCATCGACTGAATGCGGCGTTTATTGGGTATTTGGATGTTGCGGTGGATGATCTTTATTATACGGCTTTGGCGGCATTGCAAACGCTTGATTATTTGGCGGAGAACAGCACGGAGCGTTATGGTTTGATGCAGGCGCTGGATCATAGTTTTCGGGTGATTGATTGGGCGAATCCCGGAGGCGCGGAGCATTTGGCGTCGTTGTATGAGGCGGGACGGGTGCTGAATGCGAAAATTGATGCGATGCCGAAAAATTTTGATGTGACGGTGACGTGTGTCGGGCATACGCATATTGATGTGGCGTGGTTATGGCGTTTGAAGCATACGCGTGAGAAGTCGGCGCGCTCCTTTTCGACGGTGATGCGTTTGATGGAGCAGTATCCGAATTATGAGTTTTTGCAGTCGCAGCCGCAGTTGTATGCGTATATTAAGGAGGATTATCCGGATATTTATGCGAAGATTAAGGCGCGGGTTGCGGACGGGCGTTGGGAAGCGGACGGCGGAATGTGGCTGGAAGCGGATTGTAATATTCCGTCTGGTGAGTCGTTGGTGCGCCAAATTTTGCAGGGGACGCGGTTCTTTAAGGAGGAGTTTGGCAAGGAGAGCAAGTTTTTATGGTTGCCGGATGTGTTTGGGTATAGTTGGGCGTTGCCGCAGATTTTGAAGAAGTCAGGGATTGAGACGTTTATGACGACGAAAATCAGCTGGAATCAGTTTAATAAGATGCCGCATGATACGTTTTGGTGGCGCGGGATTGATGGTTCGGAGATTTTGACGCATTTTATTACGACGCCAGATAATGCGCATGATATTTATTACACGTACAATGGGAACATTACGGCGCGTGCGGTGAAGGGCGTTTGGGATAGTTATAATGACAAGAATCTGAATCAGGAGTTGCTCGTTTCGTACGGGTATGGCGATGGTGGCGGTGGTCCGACGCGCGAGATGCTGGAAATGATTGAGCGGTTTGACAGGATGCCGGGCATGCCAAAAGTAGAGACGGGACTGGCGGGGCCTTATTTTGAGCGGTTGCATGAGCGGGTTGAGAATTCGGAGGAGTACGTGCATACGTGGAATGGCGAGCTTTATTTTGAGTATCATCGCGGGACGTATACTTCGCAGGCGCATAACAAGAAAATGAACCGGAAATTGGAATTGCTGCTTCGGGATGCGGAATGGTTCCAAGTGTTGCAGGCGGCGCGGACGGGAGATTTTGCGGCGTATCCGAGTGATCTTTTGCAGGAGAGTTGGCGCATTGTGTTGCGGAATCAGTTCCATGATATTATTCCGGGTTCGTCGATTCATGAGGTGTACGAGGATTGTGTTGTGGAGTATGATGAGGCGGAGAATTTGGCATTGATGGCGTATGACGAGATGAGTGCGATGGATGAGGATGCGCCGAATAAGATGACGTTGCTGAATAGTTCGATTTGGGAGCGACCGCGTTTGGCGGAGATCGCGATTGCGACGGATGAGCCGGTGATTTGGAAGGATGCGGATGGGAAACGGTTGGATGCGCAGCGGAATTTAGCGGGGAGTTGGCTGGTTGCTGTGGATGGCTTGCCTTCGATGGGGACGGCGACGCTGACGTATGAGGTGGATACGAAACCGTCTGACGGGAAGCCATTGGCGCAAGTTCATGATCGCGGTTTGGAGACGAATCGCTACCGAGTCACTTGGAATGAAGCCGGGCAATTCACGGCGATTTTTGATAAGGCGAATGAACGAGATGTCCTTGCAAAAGGTGAGCGCGGCAATGTGCTGCAAGTTTTTGAGGATAAACCGCTGAATTTTGATGCGTGGGATATTGATATTTATTACCAGGAAAAAATGCGTGAGGTGACGCAGTTGGAAAGTGTGATGGTGGTTCAAAATGGTGAACTGCAAACGACGCTGCAGATGAGATGGACTTACGGTGCTTCGATGATTTCGCAAAACATTCATTTTTATCGTGACAGTGCGCGGATTGATTTTGAAACGGAGCTGGATTGGCATGAGAAGCAACAATTGCTAAAAGTGGCGTTCCCTGTGGATGTGATGGCGACGGAAGCGACGTATGATATTCAATACGGGAATGTGAAGCGTCCGACGCATTGGAATACGAGCTGGGATTATGCACGTTTTGAGACGGTTGGGCATCAATGGGCGGATTTAAGTGAGACGGGATATGGTGTCAGTATTTTGAATAATTGTAAATATGGACACGATATTAAAGATCATGTGATGCGCTTGACGTTGTTGAAATCGGCGACGTATCCAGATGTGACGCAAGATCAAGGCGAGCATGTATTTACGTATTCCCTACTACCTCATGCAGGCGATTTTGTGGAAGGTGACGTGGTACAAGAGGCTTGGGCGCTTAACAATCCGCTTCGTGCTGCGCTTGGTTCGCATGATAATCGTTCGTTACTCCAGTCAAATAATGAGCAAATTCAAATTGATGCTCTGAAAAAAGCGGAGGATGACGATGCGATTATAGTTCGGTTGCATGAATATACAGGCGGACGGGGTAAGGTGATAATGACGAGCGATTTCCAAATAAAATCATGGCAGGAATGTGATTTGATGGAACGTCCAATTGGTGAGGAGGAGACAGGAGAATGGACCTTTTCAGTCACGCCATATGAGGTGAAAACGTTCAAAATTAAGTTGAAATAAGAGCATGATACCTTAACGAGGACGGTAAATAATATTACTGTTTCGTTAAGGTATCTTAATTGTATTGAAATGGGGTGTGGCTTTTGTTACAATGATGGAGTACGACTAAAACGCTTACAAGTGTGGTAGAATCGCTAATTTACATACATAACTTTTTACCGCACATATAAAAAGGGAGGAATTTAAAACGTGAATAAAATGTACAAAAAGGGATTAAAGATTGTGTTAGCAGCAAGTTTGACGGTTGGAATTGGGGCGACAGCGCTCGGTGGAAATGCAAACTCGGCGGAGGCAGCGGTGGACCCGAACCTTGTGCCTGTGCAAATACTAGGAGTCAATGATTTCCACGGCGCATTGGACACGCCTTCTAGCTCACCACTCGGAAAAATTGGCGGTGCCGATTATTTGGCAACAAATCTGAATAATTCAGAAGCGGCATTTTTAGCAGCGAATGGTTTAGCGGATAACGCGGCAAGTAATTCGATACGCGTGCAAGCGGGAGATATGGTCGGCGCGAGCCCAGCCGTTTCAGGATTATTGCAAGATGAACCGACGATCAAAGTATTGAATCGGATGAAATTCGAAATTGGAACGCTTGGAAATCATGAATTTGACGAAGGCTTAGCGGAATATAAACGAATTTTAGATGGTGGAGATACGACGGACTTTAATGAAATCACGCAAAATTACGATCATGAGGCATCCGATATGTCGATTGTCGTTGCGAACGTGGTGAACAAGTCTGATGGTGCGATTCCTTATGGTTTCAAACCTTACGAGATTAAAAATATGGGCGGCGTGGATGTCGGCTTTATCGGCGTTGTGACGACAGAAATCCCATCTCTTGTACTCGCCAATCATATTCAAAATTTCAACTTCCTAGACGAAGCGGAAACTATCGCGAAATACTCGGCGGAACTCCAAGCAAAAGGCGTGAAGGCAATCGTTGTTTTATCACACGTTCCAGCGCTCACTCCTGGAAATCCGACGAACGGGGAAGGCGCAGTTTCTGGCGCGGCGGTTGACATGATTAATAAAGTGAATCAAATTGCGCCAAACAATAGCGTGGACCTTGTTTTAGCGGGTCATAATCACCAATATACGAACGGAAAAGTTGGTAGTACGCGTTTGGTGCAAAGTTACAATAACGGAAAAGCGTATTCCAATGTGACGGGTGTCCTCAATAAAACGACGAAAGATTTTGAGACAACGCCGAATGCAGAAATTAAATATAATTTGCAAGATGTGACGCCAGATGCGGCAGTTCGCAGTGTCATTGATGAAGCGTATGCATTGGTGAATCCTGTCATCAGTAAGCCAATAGGGCAAATGGATAGCGCTGCTTTGACGCGTGATACGAATGCGGACAACGAATCACCACTTGGAAATCTAATCACAGATGGCCAGCGCGAAATGGCGAAACAAGCAGGAATTGCTGTCGATTTTGCGATGACAAACAATGGAGGAATTCGTGCCGACCTTGTTGGAACTGCAGCGAACGGTTCCTACGCAGTGACATGGGGCGCAGCGCAAGCCGTTCAACCTTTTGGGAATATCTTGCAAGTGGTCGAGCTTTCTGGCGCGGACATTATCGAAGCATTGAATCAGCAATACGACGAATCTGAAAAGTACTTTTTACAAGTTTCTGGTTTAAAATACACGTACACAAAAAATGATGCGGGCGAAAAGCGTGTCGTTGATGTGATGAAGGAAGATGGCACGAAACTAGATCCAGCAGCGACTTACCGCGTTGTTATTAACGATTTCCTATTTGGTGGCGGCGATTCTTTCTCCGCGTTTACGAAAGGGAAGCAAGTTGATGTCATCGATCCAGACACAGACACATTCATCAACTACATTCAGTCGCAAAGCAAATTGGTGACGCCAGAACTTGGTCGTAAGGTATTCAAAACAGAAGCCGAAATAGCGAAGGAAAAAGAAGATGCGGCGATTCAAGCCATCACGGATAGCACGACTTTTGTATCGTATAAAGAAAAAGATGCTGTGTTTAAAGGTAAAACTATTCCAGGTGCGACTGTGACGCTAGATACGTTGGCAGTGAAGGCGAAAGTAGCGCCAGTTGTCGCGGACGCAGACGGCAATTTTGAAATCGATATGAGCGGTGAAAACTTGAAAGAAGGAGAAACATTCGGTGTCACGATAACGGATGCAGACGGTTACAGCAAGGTATTTACGGTAGCAGTTATGGCTGCTGATCCGATTGATAATGGTGGCGGCGAAGAGATTCCTGGGGATAATAATGGCGGTGGTACAGAAACACCGGATACCCCGGATACAGATAATGGAAATGGCGGCACCGTGACGCCAGAACCAGTGAATCCTCCTGTAAATGGTGATGCGGATTCAGTGGTGACACCTGTGGAAAATACAAACTTGCCACAAACGGGTGATGAAGATCAAACAGGCGTTGTGCTAGGCGGATTAGTGCTAGTTGGCGTTGGTCTATACTATATAAGACGCAAAGCTTAATCACGCAAAAAGGCTCCAATCAGTAATCTCTGATCGGAGCCTTTTTCTATACTACACTTCCATAATGATCGGTAAAATCATCGGACGGCGTTTTGTTTTTTCATATAAGAATGGTTGTAACGTGTCTGTAACCTCGTTTTTAATCTCAGACCATTGTGTTGTTTTGCTATCCATCACTTTGTTGAGATGGCGGCGTAACAAGCCTTGCGCTTCATTTATCAGGTTGCCAGATTCGCGCATGTAGATGAAACCGCGTGAAATGATATCTGGACCAGCCATGACTTTATTTTTCGACGCGCTGATCGATACAACGACAATCACTAAGCCTTCTTCGGAAAGGACACGGCGATCGCGCAATACGATATTACCGATGTCGCCAATTCCGCTACCGTCGATATACACGTTTGCTGCTTGGATTTTACCTGCAACATGCGCGGAATCAGCGGTTAGGGCTAACACATCTCCGTTTTCCATGATGAAGCTGTTTTCATGAGGTACGCCGCAATAGAACGCAGATTGAGCGTGCATCTTTTGCATGCGGAACTCACCATGAATCGGCATGAAATATTTTGGCTTCATAAGACGAAGCATTAGTTTTTGTTCTTGCTGGCCACCGTGACCAGATGTGTGGATATTGTTGACTTTACCGTGAACTACTTCTGCACCAGCTTGGAAAAGTAGGTTGATCGTGCGGTTAACACTGATCGTATTTCCTGGAATTGGTGAAGAGGAGAAGACCACTGTATCACCGGGCTGAATTTGGATTTGACGATGGGTACCATTCGCGATACGCGAAAGTGCGGCCATCGGTTCTCCTTGACTACCGGTACAAAGAATGGTGACTTCGTTCGCGGGTAGTTTGTTCAATTGACCCCATTCGATAAACGTATCTTTTGGCGCTTGAATGTAGCCGAGCTCAATACCAATCGTGATGGCAGAGTCCATACTACGACCGAACACCGCAATTTTACGACCAGTTGCGACGGATGATTCTACGACTTGTTGCAAGCGATAAATGTTGGATGCGAACGTCGCGAAAATAATCCGACCATCGACATCACGGAAAATATTTTTGATACTTTCCCCAACGATGCGCTCACTCATTGTAAAATTAGGAACTTCCGCGTTCGTGGAATCTGAAAGGAGACATAGCACGCCTTCTTTGCCGATTTCCGCCATTTTTGTTAAGTTCGCAGGTTCGCCAACAGGTGTGAAATCGAATTTGAAATCGCCTGTGTGCACGATGTTTCCTGATGGGGTTTTGACAACGATGCCGTAAGAGTCTGGAATACTATGCGTCGTTGCGAAGAACGAAATACTTGTTTTGCGGAATTTGAAAACATCTTCTTCTTCAAACTCGTAAATTTTCGTTTGGCGCAGTAGACCGTGTTCTTCCAGTTTGTTGCGGATAAGTGCTGCCGCGAGTTTCCCAGCGTAGACGGGGATATTTAGTTCGCGAAGCAAGTAAGGAACGCCACCGATATGATCTTCGTGACCATGCGTGATAAACAAGCCTTTAATTTTTTCTTTGTTTTTGATGAGGTATGTGTAATCAGGAATAACGTAATCAATGCCGAGTAGTTCGTCCTCTGGGAACTTGATACCAGCATCGATGAGGATTATTTCGTCCTGAAATTGCACGCCGTAAGTGTTTTTTCCGATTTCGCCTAGACCACCGAGTGCGAAAACAGCTGTTTCATTATTTTTTACAAATTTCATAGCGGATTACTGCCCCCACAGTTGGAAATCTTCATTTTGTTTTTCATATTGTAGGTGCGCCTCGCTCAATTGTTCTACTAGCTCGATATGGAAGGGTTGGTCTTTTAGAATAACGCGCACTTCTGGCACGCTACCTGCTTCCACATAGATGGATTGTGTCTTTTCTCTGACAGGTGTTTCGGTTTTTGTTGCTTGATAGTAAACTTTAAAAATCATTTTTTTCTCTCCTTTATGTTTCGTTATTATTCATTGTAAAAATAGCATTGCTCCTCATTTGCAATCTATTTACATACGGTTTCATGGATAAAGAGGGATGACCCAGTTAAAAAGGCAAAAAGAAACAATGGTAGCCGTGCGTCTAAAGGTTGGCTACGATTTTAGAATATAGCATGACATTCTGCGTTTTTTTCGCCTACTCCAATTGAATACCATTATTCTACGCATTTTAAACAAAATGGGCAGATAATGATTTCAATTCGCGGTAGGTTCAACGAGTCACTTCTTTGTAAAAACAAGATCCGAACTTTTATCCTTGAGTTCTAATATACCATAAAAAACGATAAATGCTACTACAATATACTTAAATAGCTCGAAAAAGTCATAGAAAGCTAGAAAATCGTGTTTTAGATATAGTTTCTGCCCGCTAGCGCACTTTTTTTGGTATACTTAGTGGTGAGTAGTAATGGGTGCATTTTTTCCCGCAAATTTGGTCTGAGGAGATTTGAGCGATGAAGAAAATTGTGTTTTTTGATGTAGATGGTACGTTGGTAAATGACAACAAGGAGATTCCAGATTCAGCGAGAAAAGCAGTGAAAGACTTGCAGGATAAGGGTGTTTATGTGGCGATTGCTTCTGGACGGGCGCCTTTTTTACTGAAAGATATATGTGAGGAATTGAATATTAATTCATACGTGAGTTTCAATGGACAATATGTTGTGTTTGAGGGGGAGATGGTGTTTGATAATCCGCTACCGCAGGCGTCAATGGAGCGTTTGATTGAGATTACGGAGAATTTGGATCATCCGCTTGTGTTCATGAATGAGGAGACGTTGCGGACGAATATTCCGGATCATCATAAGGTGCACGAGGGAATGAACTCGCTTAAAGAAGGGTATCCGGAGCTTGATGCCGAGTTTTACAAAGGTCGGACGTTGTATCAATGCTTATTGTTTGCGGACGAGAGTCATGATGCTTTTTATAAGGAGAATTTTCCTGAATATGGCTTCTTACGCTGGCATGACGTATCGATGGACGTGGCACCGGCGAATGGGTCAAAAGCAGTGGGAATTCGCGAAATGTTGAAGCGCTTGGATTTCAAAATTGAAGATGCTTACGCGTTTGGCGACGGTTTGAATGATATCGAAATGTTGCAAGAAGTCGGCACGGGAGTCGCGATGGAAAATGGTCGTGATGAAGTGAAGGCGATTGCGGATTTCGTGACGGATTCCGTGGATAATGACGGGGTTTTGAAAGGATTGCAACGATTAGGATTATTATAAGCGAGGCGGCGAATCGGAACGTGGATTCGCCTTTTTTGTAGTGCGATAAGAGTAATTAGAATCGCTTGGAAATAGTAGTTTATCGAATAATCTTTATTCTGAATAATAGGAAATATCATGGTATAATAGTCACGTAGAGTAAGGTATGTAAAGGATGGTGGCTTTCTAATTGAAGGGAGTGATGCTTATGTATGTAGGCTATCAAATCTGGAGAAAGGAAATGCCTGATGTCAGTTGCGGAATCGATTATGATGGCGCTTGGGGTTGGAATGTTTATTTTATCCTTTCTCAAGCTAGTTATCGTAATTGTGCAAGCGATGAAGGACGACAAATAAAAAAACCCATCTACTACACTCTGACCAGAGATTAGGTGGGTTCTTGAACATCTAACGAAAGTCACCGTCTTTTAAGCGGCTTACGTCATTCTATACTAGGGAGTCGTGTACCACCACGGCTCTCTTTTTATTTGCCCTAATTATAACATAACTCTGCATCATTACTCAAGCAATGAATGTACATTCTTGTTTTTTCTTCCAGATATCCATTGCGAAAATAGAGAGGTAGCGGTAAAATAGATACTGAATCTTTGCTTTAAAGGAACAAAGATTATACAAAACATAAAAAGGAGACGTTACAAAATGAGTGATAAAATGGGTAGCAAGAAATTTCAGCCTTACATACCTGCTTCCAAGTCATTGCCAGAATTGACAGTAACTTCTATTGTTCTTGGTATTATTCTCGCTATTTTATTTGGTGCGGCAAATGCTTACTTGGGGCTCAAAGTAGGTTTGACTGTATCGGCGTCAATTCCAGCGGCAGTTATTTCGATGGGAATTTTGCGTGGTATTTTTAGGCGGGATTCAATTTTAGAAAATAATATTGTACAAACGATGACGACAGCTGGGGAAGCGCTCGGAGCGGGTGCAGTATTTACGATTCCGGCGCTCTTTATGCTTGGCGTGGATATCAACCAAATTATGTTGGTGTTCATCGTATTAACGGGGGGATTCCTAGGCGTATTCATGATGGTGCCGCTTAGAAGAATGCTGATTGTTAATGAACACGAAACGTTGCCATATCCAGAAGGAACGGCCTGTGCGGAAGTTCTGAAAACGGGTGAAAAAGGTGGCGGGGCGCAAGCGAAACTCGTCGTATTTGGTTTCGGGGTTGGGGCTCTTGTGAAAGTTCTTACAGATGGATTCAAGGTGTTCCGAAGCGACGTGCAGACGGGGATTTATAATTTCCAAAATGCGTTTATTGGGACGCAAATTTATCCGGCGCTGCTCGGCGTTGGGTTCATTATTGGGCCAAAGATTGCAGGTCAGATGGTGGCGGGTGGTTTGATGGCGTCGCTTGTATTGATCCCATCGATCGCGTTTTTCGGTGCGGGTAGTTCGGATGTGATTTTCCCAGCGTCAGAAGCTTTGAAAACGTTAGATGCGAGCATGATTTGGGATAACTACATTCGCTATATTGGCGCGGGTGCGGTTGCTGCGGGTGGTTTGATTACACTTGCAAAAACGATGCCGGCGATTGTGCAGACGCTTCGCAGTACGATGGTTGGTCTGAATAAAAATAAAGGTCAGAAAATGCTTGAAATTGAGCGTACGGATAAAGATATTCCGATGAAATGGGTTTTGATTGGGATTACGGTTTTGATTGTTATCATTGCGTTTGATCCATTTACGAATGTTGGGATTATCGGCGCTTTGGCGATTGCGATTTTCGGATTCTTATTCGTTACCGTGGCATCCCGGATTGTTGGGATTGTTGGTAGTTCTTCTTCGCCAGTTTCGGGGATGACGATTGCGACACTTCTGATTGTGGCGATTGCTTATAAATCGTTCGGTTACAGCGGTACAGAAGGTATTGTTTTAACATTGACGGTTGCAGCGATTGTTTGTACGGCGCTTGCGGTTGCGGGCGATATTTCACAAGATTTGAAAACCGGGTATCTCGTTGGTGGGACGCCTTGGAAGCAACAGGTCGCGATGATGATTGGTGTGATTGCCAGCGGTCTTGTGATGGGTTACATTTTGACATTGCTTGATAACGCGTACGGCATGGGTTCAGAAGCCTTGCCAGCTCCAAAAGCGGCGTTGATGAAAATCTTGGCAGAAGGAATTTTGAATGGTAATTTGCCGTGGACGTTAATCTTTATCGGGGTTTCGATTGCGGTCGTGATCGAATTCCTAGGCATGAACTCGCTTGTTTTCGCAGTAGGCCTATACTTGCCGCTAAACATCAGTGCGACGGTTATGTTCGGTGGATTTGTGCGTTTGATCGTGAACCAAGTAATCAAGTTGAAAAAGGACAAGGAAAAAGCGGAACGAATTGAGCGTGGAACGTTGTTTGCGTCCGGTTTAATTGCTGGAGAATCCCTTCTAGGCGTGATTATCGCGTTTGCGATTTCGATTAACCCGAATATTATCCCGACAGAGTACTTGCTTTCGAATCAATGGTTACCGTTCTTGGTATTCTTGATTGTGTGTACATTGCTGTATTTCTCAACAGTACCACGTAAGCAAAAAGCGTAGCGACAAAGACTCGTCTGCGTCGTTAAAGGCTCCGTTCCAGTGCTCGTGCGCGCGCTGGTACTCGCCTTTGCCTAGCATCTAATCATTTGTCGCTTTGAAATGGTTGGACATAAGGAGGGATTGATTCTATGCGAAAAAAAGAACGGCGAAATATGTTGGAAGAAATTCCAGTTTTGAAGGATGATCTGTTTTTGGAAGTGGCGGAGCAGGAGAAGTACTTGATTGTGCCGCGTTCGGCTTGGTTGGAGCGCGTGGCGACGAAGCTTTTGAAACAGCCTACGGAACGGCGTATTAAGCTCGATGAACATGGTTATTTTATCCTTTCGCAAATGGACGGGGAGACATCGATTCCAGAGATGGAGGAACGGTTTTCACGGACGTTTGGGAACGAAGATGGCATGAGTTTGTCGAGGTTGGTTCGTTTCTTGCAGATTATGGATTCGTATAGTTGGTTGAAGTGGAAAAGAGGATAGGGATAGTGGCGGAGATCAGATTTTTGGTCTTCGCTGTTTTTTTATGATAAGGTGGATTGGGATAGTTTTACATAGGGAAATGGCAGAAAAGAGTGAATTTAGATGATAAAGAAATGGATTGGTAGTTTGAGTATATTGGCGCTGGCTGGTTGTTCGGGGGCTGGTGATTATGAAATTGCTGTGAATGATAAGTATCAAATTGTGGCGATTAACACGATGGAGCATGATTTTGTGCGGAAATATCCTGATGGGGCAATGGATAATGTGTTCACGGTTGCTGTGGATGATACGGAAGAAACAATTGGGAATATCGTGGCATTGGATTGGGACGAGGCGTATTTGATTGCTAAGTCGGAGGACACGGAGGAAGTCGGCGCGCGTCATTTGAAGCATCGGAATCCACAGTATTGGATTTTTGATTTGGAGTGGGAGAAGCCTTATGGTCCGCTTGATTTGGAGGCGTTTTTGAAACTGAAAGCGCAAAAGGGGATAGATTTGGAGTTGGTTCCTTATGATAAGCGAATCAAAGGCGAGGAGCTTGTGTATGACTAGGCAAGTTCGGCTTAATATTTTGGGATGTATAGTTGCGGGGATTATTGGTTGCTTGATTTTTATTCCGGATTACGGTTTTTCGGATATGTATCGCATTCTTATTTTTATCGCTGTTTTTATGGTCTATTTTTATTGTAATAAGTATATCCGTGAACGAAGAAAAGATAAATAGTATGTGAGAAAACCCACCGAATCAATCGTGAATCGGTGGGTTTTCGCGGTCTTTTTTGAGAAATTTCAGTTCGGCGATAATCATGATACTGATGATGATAAGCAGGTACCAGCTGGTGATTTTGCCGAAGCCGACGAGTCGCCAGGTGACTTCTTGGTCAGGGTAGTACCAGGCGCCGAAGAAGCTGGCGATGTTTTCTGCGACCCAGATGAAGAATGCGATGAGCAGGAAGGACAGGGATAGTGGCATCCTCAGGCGTTTGTCGCCGACTGTGAAGGATACGACGGTGCGCAGGAACAGAATTAGGACGGCGATAATGAGTATGTAGCGCAAGTCCCAGATGTAATGATGGGTGAAAAAGTTGAGGTAAATCGCGGCGCAAAGGATGATGACGTAGCTGCTTTTGGGCCAATTTTTGACGGTGAGATCGAAGCGTTTCCAGGCTTGGCAAATGTAACTGGCGACGCTTGAGTACATGAAGCCGCTGTAAAGTGGGACGCCGAGAATTTTTGTGTAAGCGTCTTCTGGATAGGCCCAGGACCCCATCTGGATTTTGTAGATTTCAAGAACGAGACCGATGATGTGAAAAAGCATGATGACTTTGAGTTCGTCCCACGTTTCGAGGCCGAATTTGATCAAAAGTAATTGGGCGATGATGCAGATGATGAGCAGTAAATCGTACCTTGGAAGGAAGGGAATATTGACGTATTTGGAAAAGGCGAGCGAGAGAAAAATGATGGCTGGGAAGATGCAACAGAGTATTTGTGTCCAGGTGAATTGCCAGAGCAGGGATAGGAAACGCATGTGGTACCTCCAGAAGAATGATTATTTGTAGTTTCTATTTTGGAATGGGGTGTCGCTTGGAAAAAGGTGTTTTTGTGTGCCGATGGTTTGTAATAATTGCCGAATGCGAAGGTTATCTGCGCGTAACATGGCCTCGATTTCGTTTTTGCAAGGGGGGATGCAGGCTGTTAGGTAGTGTTGCGCGGTCTCGGTTGCGGCATAGGCATTTCCCTGATGGATGAGCTCGGCGAAAATGGCGGTCGTTATGTGTGGTGTGTCGGTTGGTGAGAGTAGGTAGTGATCGTAATTGCTGGCGTTCATGACTGCGTGAATGCCGCCGAGTGGTCCTTTGTCGACGAACGGTTCTTGGTCGGTTAGGACGGTTGTTGTGCCGTCGTGGAATAGTGCTTGGATGCTTGGGAATAGGCGTTGATTCGTGACGATGAAGACGTGATCGACAAGTGGGCGCATTTTATCGGCGGTTTGTTCAACCCATGTCGGCGAGCCGGGTGTTTCTTTGTACAGCGCTTTATCTTCGCCGAAACGTCGGGAATTTCCACCTGCGAGTACGATACCTGCGATTGTTTTAGTTTTTGACAAGGCGACCATCCTTTATCTTTAAAATTTCGCCTGTGAGGGAGGCGGCTTCTTGGTGATAATGGGTGACAAAGATGACAGGAATGTCGAAATCGCGCGCCATTTGGCCAACGAGTTCGATACAGATGTTGCGCGTATCTTCGTCAAGACCATTAAATGGTTCGTCTAAAAGTAGTAGGTTCGGATTGATAATCATCGCACGAGCCATGGCTACGCGTTGTTTTTCACCGCCGGATAATTTCTGAACGGAGGAAAAAAGGAGATGGGAAATCTGTAAGTAATCGCTTATTTTGCGGACTTGTTGCTTGATTTCGGCGCGATTTTTTTTGTTGACGGTTAGGCCGAATGCGATGTTTTGAAAGACGTTCATATTTGGAAAGAGGGCTAGATTTTGGAAGAGGTAGCCGACTTTGCGAGCAGCGGTTGGAACGGTGATATCACTATATGTATCGTCCCAAGCGGTGTTGCCAAATTCGATGATGCCTTCGTCGATTTTTTTGAGGCCGCTGATGCATTGAAATAGGGTAGATTTGCCGGAGCCGCTAGAGCCCATAATGGCGGTGATTGGCGCGACGAAATCGTAGTTGATATCAAGGTCGTGAAAGGGTAGTTTCTTTTTGAATTTTAAGCGTAGTCCCATGGGTTACATTCCTCTCGTTAAGTTGGTTTGGCGGACGGTCAGGATGTGGATGATCATTAGCGCGAAAATGCCGATGATAACATTGATGAGTCCAAGATAAATGGCTGTGCGCATGTTGCCTTGTTGGACCATGAAGTAAATACTGGAGGCAATGGTATTGGTTTTTCCTTCGATGTAACCGGCGACCATGAGGCTTGCTCCGAATTCACCCATTGCCCGGCAAAAACTAAGTAAAATCCCTGCTAAAATTGGTTGCCAGCAGTTTGGTAGGATAATTTTTAAAAAGATAGTTCTGGCGTTGGCTGACAGGGTTTGTGCGGCCCAGACGAGGTCGTGATCGATGGAGAGAAACGCGCTTTTTAGGCCTTGGTACATAATTGGTAAAATGATGATCGTTGTTGCGATAACGGCACCGGCGAGCGTGAAGATGAAGCTATAGTTGAAGTTATTCCATAAAAAGGCGCCGAGAAGATCGTTTTTTCCGAACAGATTGAGTAGAATCAGGCCTACAACGGTTGGCGGTAAAACGAGTGGTAGCAGGATGATGATCTCAATGATGAGTTGAAATCGTGATTTGCGGTTCGCGAAGTAGTAGCTGAGTGGGAGCATGGTGAGGAACGCGAGAAGTGTGGATGCAAACGCGATGATAAGTGAGTGTAGGACTGGTGTTAGCATAATTGTTGAACCTCCGATCAAGCGCGCCGACAAGGGCTCATTTCCGTCGTTAAAAACTCTGTTCCGATGCTCGAGTGCAAATCGCACATTCCGCTTCGGTACTCGCTTTTGCCTAGGAACTAAACCCTTGTCGGCGCGCTTGAAGTTTGGTGGGACAGAATGAAAACCTGGATAATGGTCTGCGGATTGATTTTTTATGTATTCCTTCTCTATTATGTTATGCGAATCATGCATTGTCAAAGAATATTAGTCGCGAAAATATAGGGATTCTCCCGATGCGCGGAAATGGGAGAAGTTGTACTATCGGATTAGATAGGAATTTTACTGTTTTTCTTTGTGAATATAATAACAAAAATGAGGTGGTACATAGTGAGGAAAAAAGGTTTGCGGTTCTTTAAACGGACGGAGAAATTTAATGGTAACTGGACGGTGATGGAGGAGAAAAGCCGGGCTTGGGAGAAGATGTATCGGGATCGTTGGAGTCATGATAAAGTGGTTCGCACGACGCATGGTGTCAATTGTACGGGTTCGTGTAGTTGGCAGGTTTTCGTGAAGAACGGGATTATTACGTGGGAAAATCAGGCGACGGATTACCCGAGTTGTGGGCCGGACATGCCGGAATTTGAACCCCGTGGCTGTCCGCGTGGCGCGAGTT
The DNA here is from genome assembly GCF_000766145.1 of Paenilisteria newyorkensis. GTDB lineage: Bacteria > Bacillota > Bacilli > Lactobacillales > Listeriaceae > Listeria_A > Listeria_A newyorkensis. The sequence goes on from NZ_JNFB01000011.1 coordinate 29,097, forward strand.
TTTCGTGGTATGAGTATAGTCCGTTACGTGTGAAATATCCGTATGTGCGCGGGAAATTGTGGCGTTTATGGCAAAATGCGTTGAAGCAGTACGGGGACCCGATTAAGGCTTGGGCGAGTATTGTGGAAGATCCTGAGAAGGCGGATAGTTACAAGAGTGCGCGTGGTAAGGGTGGACAGATTCGTGTGACTTGGCAGGAAGCGTATTATATGGTTGCGGCGATGCTTATTTATACGATTAAGAAATATGGACCGGATCGCTTGGCTGGGTTTACGCCGATTCCTGCGATGTCGATGATTAGTTATGCGGCTGGGTCGCGGTTTTTGACGCTGCTCGGTGGTGAAATGTTGAGTTTTTATGATTGGTATGCGGATTTACCGCCTGCTTCTCCGCAAATTTGGGGTGAGCAGACGGACGTGCCGGAATCGAGTGACTGGTATAATGCGGGTTACATTATGATGTGGGGCTCGAATGTGCCGCTGACTCGGACGCCGGATGCGCATTTTATGACGGAAGTTCGTTATAAGGGGACGAAGGTTGTTGCGGTTGCGCCGGATTATGCGGAGAACGTGAAGTTTGCGGATAATTGGTTGGCGCCGAATCCTGGGACGGATGCTGCTCTTGCGCAAGCGATGACGCATGTTATTTTGAAGGAGTTTTATGTGGAACGCGCGGAATCGCAGTTTATTGATTATGCGAAACAGTTTACGGATTTGCCGTTTTTGCTGTTGCTTGATCAGACGGATAAGGGCTTGACGCCGGGTCGTTTCTTGCGTGAGGACGATTTGCATGCGGGGCTTGAGAAGGCGGCTAATGCGGATTGGAAAACGTGTTTGATTGATGAGACGACGGGCGAGATTGTGGTTCCGAATGGGACGATGGGTCAGCGCTGGGAAGAGGGCGTGAAGTGGAACTTGTCGCTTGCACGTGAGGATGGTTCTGTGATTGCGCCTGCGATGACGGTTGGCTTGGATCGGATCGATACGGTTGCGTTTCCTTATTTTGATAATACGGGGAATGGGATTTTTGAACGGGAATTGCCGGTTCGGGAAATTACGCTGGCGGATGGTTCGAAGCGCTTAGTTGCGACGGTTTATGATGTGATGTTGAGTCAGTATGGTGTGGCGCGGCATGATGGGGACACGATGGCGGCGCGTGGATTGGATGATGCGGAAAGCTTGTATACGCCGGCTTGGCAGGAACCGATTACGGGTGTGAAGGCGGATATTGTGACGCAGATTGCGCGTGAGTTTGCGCAGAATGCGATTGATACGGGTGGTCGTTCGATGATCATCATGGGCGCGGGAATTAATCACTGGTTTAATAGTGACACGATTTACCGCTCGATCTTGAACTTGGTTATTTTGACGGCATCGCAAGGCGTGAATGGCGGAGGCTGGGCGCATTATGTTGGTCAGGAGAAATGTCGTCCGATTGAGGGCTGGCAAACAGTGGCTTTTGCGAAGGATTGGCAGGGCGCGGTGAGACAGCAGAACGCGACGAGTTTCTGGTATTTTGCGACGGATCAGTGGCGTTATGAGGAGATGGACACGGATGCTTTGAAGTCTCCACTGGCGCAAAAAACGAGCTATAAACACCCGGCGGATTACAATGTGTTGGCGGCGAGACTTGGTTGGTTGCCTTCGTATCCGCAGTTTAACAAGAATAGTTTGCTGTTCGCGGCTGAAAATAAGGACAAATCGGATGCGGAAATCGTGTCGGGTATTGTCGAGGATTTGAAATCGGAGAAATTGCAGTTTGCGGTGGAAGATCCGGATAATCCTGTGAACTTCCCGCGTGGTCTTTTTGTATGGCGCTCGAACCTTGTTTCTTCTAGTGGAAAAGGGCAGGAGTACTTTATGAAGCATTTGTTTGGAACGACGAATAATTTGTTGTCGACGCCAAATGATGAGTTCAAGCCGGAGGAAATGGTGTGGCGTGATGAGGAAACGGAAGGAAAACTGGACTTGATGGTGACGCTTGATTTCCGGATGACGGCGACGCCAATTTATTCGGATGTGGTGCTTCCTGCTGCGACGTGGTATGAGAAGACGGATATTTCGAGTACGGATATGCATCCTTTTGTGCATCCATTTAACCCGGCGATTAGCCCGCTTTGGGAGTCGAAATCGGATTGGAATATTTTCAAGGATTTGAGTCAGACGTTTTCTGAGATGGCGAAGGATCACTTGCATGAGGTGCAGCGGGATGTGATTATGTTGCCGCTGAACCATGATTCGCAGATGGAGATTTCGCAGCCTTATGGTGAGATTAAGGATTGGAAAAAAGGCGAGGTTGAGGCGATTCCAGGTAAGACGATGCCGCATTTCCAATTTGTAGAGCGTGATTATACGCAGATTTACGATAAATTTATTACGCTTGGTCCAAATGTGGGAACGGGCAAGGTTGGCGCGCATGGGACGCAGTTCTCGGTCGCGGAGGAATATGAGGAAATGAAAGGCATCAACGGGGTTTATGAGGATGACTCGATTAAGAACGGGATGCCAATTATGGAGTCGGAACGGCAGGCGGCGAATGCGATTCTGCATATTTCTAGTGCGACGAACGGGAAGGTTGCGGTTCGGGCTTGGGAAGTGGCGGAGGACGCGACGGGAATGGAGCTTAGTCATTTAGCGAAGCCACGCGAGGCGGAGCGGATTACATTCCAAAGCATTACGGCGCAACCGCGTGAAGTGATTCCGACGCCAGTATTTACGGGTTCGAATACGGATGGCAAGCGTTATTCGCCATTTACGACGAACATTGAGCATTTGGTGCCATTCCGGACGCTGACTGGGAGACAACATTTTTATATTGATCACGAGATGTTTTTACAATATGGGGAAGCGTTGCCGGTGTATAAGCCGACATTGCCACCGCAAGTTTTTGCACCACGTGATAAGGAGATTGTGGAGACGCCGGATACGATTGTGTTGCGCTATTTGACGCCGCACGGTAAGTGGAATATTCACAGTATGTACCAAGATAATCAGCATATGTTGACGCTTTTCCGTGGTGGCCCGAACGTGTGGATCAACCATGAAGACGCAGAAGCTGGCAAAATTAAAGACAATGACTGGCTCGAAGTTTATAACCGAAATGGTGTGGTAACGGCGCGTGCGGTTGTTAGTCACAGAATGCCTAAAGGAACGATGTACATGTATCACGCGCAAGACCGTCATATCAACGTTCCAGGCACTTCGATTACAGGAACGCGAGGCGGTAGTCACAATGCGCCGACGAAAATCCACGTGAAACCAACACAAATGGTTGGTGGATATGCACAACTTAGCTACGGTTTTAACTATTATGGACCAATTGGAAATCAGCGGGATCTCTATGTTGCTGTCCGGAAACTGAACGAGGTGAATTGGCTTGAAGATTAAAGCACAAGTAGGAATGGTAATGAATCTAGATAAATGCATCGGCTGCCATACGTGTAGTGTGACGTGTAAAAATACGTGGACAAACCGCCCTGGTGCCGAGTATATCTGGTTTAATAATGTCGAAACGAAGCCCGGTATCGGTTATCCGAAACAATGGGAAGACCAAGAACGCTACAAAGGCGGCTGGAAACTGAAAAAAGGGAAATTGGAGCTTGCGGCTGGTTCGAAGTGGAATAAAGTTATGCTTGGGAAAATTTTCTACAATCCAGATATGCCGGAATTAAAGGATTATTATGAGCCGTGGACGTACAATTACGATACACTTTTCACGCCGAAAGAGAAGAAAAACCAACCGGTGGCGCGTCCAAAATCCGTGATTACAGGCAAGAACATGGAAATCGAATGGGGCCCAAACTGGGAGGATGATTTGGCGGGAGCACCAACCACGATGCCGCTTGATCCGAACATGAAAAACATCGAAACGGAGATAAAAACCAATTTTGAGACAGCGTTTATGATGTATTTGCCGCGTTTGTGCGAGCATTGTTTGAATCCTTCTTGCGTGGCGTCGTGTCCGAGTGGCGCGATGTATAAACGCGATGAAGACGGAATTGTTTTGGTTGACCAGGAAGCGTGTCGTGGCTGGCGCTATTGCATGACTGGTTGTCCGTATAAAAAAGTATATTTCAACTGGAAAACGAATAAGGCGGAGAAATGCACGTTCTGTTTCCCGCGTATCGAGGCTGGTTTGCCAACGGTTTGTTCGGAGACGTGTACAGGTCGGATTCGCTATCTTGGCGTCATGCTGTACGATGCGGATGGCGTGAAAGAAGCGGCTTCTGTAGAGGACGAGAAGGAGTTGTATCAAAAACAGCTTGACTTGTTCCTTGATCCGAATGATCCAGCGGTGATTGAGCAGGCGCGCAAAGACGGTATTAAAGAAGATTGGATTAAGGCAGCGCAGAATTCTCCTGTTTACAAAATGGCGAAGGAATACAAGATTGCGTTCCCGCTGCATCCAGAATACCGCACGATGCCAATGGTTTGGTACGTGCCGCCACTTTCGCCAATCATGAACTATTTTGAAGGGAAAGATTCGATTAATAATCCGGATATGATTTTCCCGGCGATTGATGAAATGCGGATTCCTGTTGATTATTTGGCGAGTTTGCTGACGGCGGGAAATACGGATGTGATTAAGACGTCGCTACAAAAAATGGCGATGATGAGGATGTATATGCGTGCTGTGAGCTCTGGTAAGGAGTTTGATACGGAGAAATTGGCGCGAATCGGGATGACGGAGCAGGAAGTGAAGAAAATGTATCGTCTGCTTGCGATTGCGAAATATGAGGATCGTTTTGTGATTCCGGCGAGTCATAAAGAGGATTACATCGATACGTATAAAGCGCAAGGTTCATCTGGCTTTTCGGAGGACGTTTGTGGTGGTTGTAGTTTGGCGGATCAGATTAATAAGCCGGATGTTACGAATACACCAATGCCGATGGGAAATAGTACGCAGCAGCCTTCGAAATCCACGCAGGATATGTATGAAGAAAGTTTTTATGGGGGGATTTGGCGTGATTAATTATGCCTTGCTAGACGAGAAACGCGCTGTTTTTGGCGCTATTTCGGCAGTGTTGTCGTATCCTGAAAAACGCTTTATTAATGATCGGTTTCTACTTTTAGAAACGTTTGAAAATCCTAAAACGCTGGCATTGATAACAGCGTTTTGGGAGGAAATTTCTGCGCTGACTTTGGGTGAGATTACAGAAACATATGTGGACACGTTTGATTTTAATAAAAAGACGACGCTTTACATGACGTTTTACAAGTTTGAGGATGCGCGGGAACGTGGGCAGATGTTGGCGAAGTTGAAGGTGCTTTACGAGATGTTTGGTTTGTTGCCGGATGATGCAGAGTTGACGGATTATTTGCCACTGATGCTTGAGTTTATTGATGCGGGTGATTGGTATCTGGATGAGCGTTCTGGTGATAGTATTGAGCTTTTGATTGGCGTGATTGAAGACGGTTCGTATCATTTGCTTCAGGCGCTTGAAGAGGCGGGAAATCCATATCGGTTTGTGATTGAGGCAATGCGGAATGAATTGCGCGTTTGCGTGAAACAGGGAGAGGAGAAGCAGCATGTGGAATAATTTTTTATGGGTTGTTTTGCCCTATCTTGTTTTGGCGAGTTTCGTGTTCGGTCATATTTTCCGTTACCGCTACGACCATTTTACGGTGACCTCGAAGTCTTCGGAAATGATTGAGAAAAAGCAATTGATGGTTGGGAGTATTTTATTCCACATCGGGATTATTTTCGTTGTCGGCGGACATTTTATTGGCTTGGTCATTCCGAAAAGCTGGACGACATCGATTGGTATTAGCGAGCATATGTATCATATCGTCGCGGTCGGGATTGGAAGTATTTTTGGGATTATGGCATTTGCAGGGATGTTTTTGTTGACTTTCCGGCGGTTGTCGAATGATCGCGTGCGAATGACGAGTTCGATTATGGATATCATCGTGAATGTGACGCTATTGTTCACGCTATTTCTTGGAATGGCGAGTACGTTGTTTGCGAACCCGGCGAATCCTGGCTTTGATTACCGCGAATCGATTGCGGTTTGGTTTAGGCAGTTGTTCATTTTCCAGCCAGATGCGAGTCTGATGGCGAACGTGCCGGTATTTTTCCAACTGCATATTATTAGCGCGTTTCTGATTTTTGCGCTATTTCCGTACACGCGATTGGTGCATGCATGGAGCGTACCGCTGTCGTATTTGAAGAGGAGTTATATTATTTATCGTCGCTAGGAATTTTATGAGATTGGGACATAACTAAAAGCTGAGAAATAACTGCTTTACCATATTTAAAGGGTAGGACGAAAAGTTGGCTTAACACAAATCGAGCGAAAGCGTTTGTATTCCATCCGTTTGGTGGAACTATGGACCGCCTGTTCGCGATGCTGTAACTCATTGTATTCGAACAGCTAGGAAAGATTACATGCTCGCTTTGCTCTCATGCATATTGGGGCTGTAACTCATTACATTTCGAACAGCTCCAACAATGCGAACGCTTGCCGCCGATTTACACCGGTTATGCACCAAACTCTATACGAGGGGAGAAATAAACATGCAACATACATCAAAAAAAGACGCGTATATCGCGCTCACCATTGCTACAGTTGCGATGGCGATTTCATTTATGGTCTGGGCTTCTTTATCGCCCGTTTCTAATCAGATTGCCGCGGAATTTGGCCTGTCTGCTTCACAAAAAAGTTTACTTATTGCAACGCCTGTACTTCTGGGTTCTATTATGCGAATTCCAATGGGGATTTTAAGTGATCGGTATGGTGGTAAGAAAATATATATTATCACGATGCTATTCACGCTCATTCCGTTGGCGTTGATTCCGTTTGCGAGCACTTATTTATACTTAATGCTCTGCGCGTTTTTCATCGGTATGGCTGGAACGACTTTTGCTATCGCGATTTCTTACGTTTCTACCTTTTTCCCGGCTGAAAAACAAGGCTTGATTTTGGGGATTGCTGGAATGGGGAACATTGGGAATGCACTTTCTGGACTGATTATCCCGCGTATTAATGCGAACTGGGGATTTGATTGGATTTATTATTCTTTGATGATTGCGATTGTGATTATTGTCGCTATCTTTGCGATTTTTGCGAAAGAAATGAAGTTGTCGACGGAAAAGAAAACGTTGAAGCAGTCGCTGTCGGTTGTGAAGGATAAGAACACGTGGTATTTATCTTTGTTCTATTTCCTGACGTTTGGCTCGTTTGTAGCGCTGAGTAACTATTTACCGGCATTTATGGGCGATCAGTTCTCGATTGGGGCGGTGAACGCTGGGTTATTCTCTGCTGGATTTGCAGCGACCGCGACATTTATGCGTCCTGTTGGTGGGATTTTAGCGGATAAACTAAATCCGACGAAACTGTTGACGACTGGTTTTGCGATGATTGCTGTGGCCGCGTTCTTGATTGCTTTTTCACTGACGCAATATGGCGTCTTTACAACACTTATTTTCATCACCGCGCTTATTGTAGGTCTTGGAAACGGGATTATTTTCAAAATGGTGCCGATGGTTTCCAAAGGGAATACGGGTGCTGTGACCGGGTTTGTTGGGGCTGCCGGCGGACTTGGTGGATTTTTCCCGCCGCTTCTGTTAGGTATTATTAAACAAAATACAGGTTCTTATACGCTTGGATTTATTTTGCTCGGCGTGTTTGCACTCGTTTGTCTTGTGACGGTTTGGGCTGTTTATTTACGCAAACCGACTATAACAACCTGATTTGAAATGGAAGGCAGTGGAACTATTTCGCTGTCTTTTTTTTAGGAAATTCCGTACAATAGGAGTAGACTGAAATAGGGGGCAAGCAAGGTGAAAATGTGGATAAAAAGTGGGTTGCTTTTCGTTGGGGTATTATTGGTTTTGACAGGATGTGGCGAGCAGGAACCGCAATCGATACATATTTCTGTGGCGGCGAGTTTGAAAGATGTGATGGATGACGTGAAACCTTTGTATGAGGGTGAGCACGACAATGTGACATTGGAATTCGACTTCGCTGGTTCAGGGCAAATCCGCGAGCGTGTGGAAAATGGGGCGCCAGTTGATGGTGTTGTGCTCGCAAGCGCGGCGGATGCGGATAAGTTGATGAAGAAAAAGTTGATTGATGATAAAGCGGAAATTGCTTCGAATACGCTGGTGGCTGTGATGCCGAGTAAGAGCGTTCCGAGCGGGGATATTACAACGGAACTAGCGAAGGCGCGCGTGATTGCGATTGGGGATCCTGCTTCGGTGCCGGCGGGGAAATATGCGGAGGAATTTTTGACGAAAGAGCAGTTGATGGATAGTGTGAAAGCGCGTTTGGTGAAGGCGAGCGATGTGCGTCAAGTGTTGGCGTACGTGGAATCTGGAAATGCGGATATCGGTTTTGTTTATCAAACGGACGCGATGATTTCGAAAAAAGTGCAGACGGCGTATAAAATTAGCAATGATTTGCATAGCCCAATCGGGTATTATGCGGCGACGATTCAAGATTCAGAAGCTGCGGATGAGACGTCCAAATTTATGGATTATATGAAGGGAACGCAAGCTCAGAAAATTTTGAAGAAATATGGATTTGGTGAGGCGAACTAACGATAAGTGAGCGCTTACACTGTTATTTTCATAGGGATTGATGTATAGTGGAATTAGCTGAAATTTGCGAGAAAAGGAAGTGTCGGGCATGTTGGATAAACGAGTAGCGATTCGAGTGGAGGAAGCGCAGAAAAGGTTGCTGGATAACGCGGTCATGCTTGGCGCAGAAGAGATCGGAATCGCAGACGCGAACGGTCGAATACTGGCGCAGGAAGTAAAAGCAACGATGGCGATGCCGCATTTTAGGCGTTCAGGCTACGACGGTTTCGCAATCAGAATCGAGGACGACGCCAACTATCCACGAACGTTTCAAGTGGTGGCGGACGTGCCATGCGGTTCTGCGTACAATCACGATTTGCAGGCAAACGAAACCGTGCGCATCATGACCGGCGCCAAAGTCCCTGAAAACGCTGGCAAAATTATCATGTTGGAGCAGTCCCGCGAAACAGGTGACGTAGCGACCATCACACTCATCAATACGCATAAAAATACCAATATCACCGAGCGCGGCGAAGAATTCGAGGAGGGCGCAACATTACTCCAAGCCCATCACCACCTGAATCCCGGCTCCATCAGCCTACTCGCAGCATTCGGCGTCCCGAACGTGACGGTATTCCGCCGTCCCCGCGTCGCGATTTTATCCACCGGTTCCGAGCTAGTCCAACCCGGCGAGCCACTCCCAGACGGCAAAATTTTCAACAGCAACCATCTGATGTTGGCGGCGCTAGCAAAAGACGCAGGCGCGGAAGTCATTGCCGTGGAGCAAATTGAAGACGACCTAGCATTGACCAAAAATCGGCTCACCGACCTTGCCAAACAAGCCGACCTAATTTTGACGACAGGCGGTGTTTCCGTCGGGGACTTCGATTTCATGGCCATCATCGCAAAAGAAGACGCCGAACTGCTCTACAACAAAATCCAAATGCGGCCAGGCAGCGTCACGACAGCGATGCGCTACGAAAACACGCTAGTCGCGGCTCTATCCGGCAATCCCGGCGCCTGCTTCACCGCGTTCCACCTACTCATCGCGCCAGTCCTTGCCAAAATGAGCGGCGACATCGAAACCCAGTTCACTTTTCAACCGGCAAAAATGGGCGCAGATTACTCGAAAAACAACGCGTACGATCGCTTTTTACGCGGCCAATTATTATACGAGGCAGGGGAACTAACCGCCGTTCCCGTTGGCAGTGACATGTCGAGCGCGCTAGGCAATTTACACCTAACCGAATGCCTCATCAAAATACCGAGCGGCAAAACCGGCAAAAATAAACGAGAGGAGATCGAGATATGGCGCTTATCTTCCAAATAACTGGATTCAAAAAAAGCGGCAAAACAACGCTCACCAATTGTTTCGTGCAACAACTAAAAGCGCAAGACTACACGGTGGCCGTCATCAAACACGACGCGCACGCCTTCGCAATCGACCATCCAGACACAGATTCCTACTCATTTCGCGAAAGCGGCGCAGATATCGTCGCTTTATCTTCCTCCTCCCAACACGCCATCATGGTCGACCAAGGCATCACGCTAAAAGACATGATTGCGAGCCTGCCGCCAACCGATGTGATTTTAATCGAAGGCTACAAGGAAGCACCGTTTCCAAAAATCGTGATGGTGCGAGACGCGGAAGATGTGGCGACACTAGAAACGTTACCAGCCATTTACAAGATAGCAACGTTGCGCGACGGGCTCCCAGCCAACATTTTGAAAGTAAGTACGCAAGATGCTCAAGAAGCACTATGTCAGACGATAATCGAGGAATTTTTACAATGATAGATGTTAGATTACAACAGGAGCCGATTGACGTTGGCACCACATACCAGAAGTTAGCCAATGCCAAATTTGGCGCTGTGAATATGTTTGTTGGCACGATTCGCGAATGGACTGGCGAAATCCAAACGCAGACGATTCGTTACACGGCGTACAAAGAAATGGCGATCAAGGAACTGTCAAAACTAGCGCATGAAGTAGAGACGAAATATGACGCGGACGTGATTGTGATTCACCGCCTGGGCGAGTTAGCATTGACCGATATTGCTGTATTTATCGGAGTTGCGACGCCTCATCGTGCCGCCTCTTACGAAGGTTCGCGTTTTATCATTGAAGAGCTAAAAAAACGTGTGCCAATTTGGAAAGAAGAAGTCGATACGGATCGTGTTCGTTGGGGAGGTGAGCGAGATGACGCCCATTAAACTATTCGCTTTTCTCGTCCAGAAAGCCGGGTTTTCACAAATAAATCTCGACCTTTCTGATTGCAAGACTGTCGCAGATGTGAGACAGTTAGTGAGTAAGGAAATTCCAGCGATTGAAGCCGACGTGGCCAAGTGCATGATTGCGGTCAACATGGAGTTTCAAACAGACGATTGCCTTTTGACAGACGTTTCAGAAATCGCGATAATCCCTCCAGTAAGCGGAGGATGAGATGAAGGAGCCGATAAAATGACTGATGAACTATCCCATTTTAATGACGAACAACGGGCCCACATGGTGGATGTAACGAAAAAAAGTGAGACGCAAAGACGTGCCATCGCCAAAACAACGCTACATATGGAAGAGGCGACCTTAACACGTATTAAAGACGGGCTCATCGATAAAGGCGATGTGCTAGCCGTTGCGCAAGTAGCAGGAATTATGGCTACAAAAAAAACAAGCGAGCTAATCCCGATGTGTCACCCAATCATGACGACAAAAGTCAATATCATGTTCACTGATGATGGCAAGGATCACTTAACGATTATCGCCGAAGTAGTCACGATTGGAAAAACCGGTGTAGAGATGGAAGCTCTGACCGCCGTATCTGTGACCGCGCTGACCGTTTACGATATGTGTAAAGCAATAGATAAAAAAATTGTCATTGAAAATACCCATCTAGTTGAAAAAACAGGTGGCAAAAGCGGAAAATTCCGTTTCGATAAATAACGATAGGAGGCAGGTATCATGCAACTATTAACCGATCGCTTTGGACGCGTCCATGATTATATCCGTATTTCCGTCACCGACCGCTGTAATTTGCGCTGTGTTTATTGTATGCCCGATGAAGGTATGACATTCCTACCTCACGAACAAGTCCTATCCAAAGATGAGATTGTAGACTTTATGAAAATCATCGTCGGTTACGGCATCAAAAAAGTCCGGATTACAGGCGGCGAACCACTTTTACGGACGGACATTGTGGACATTATCGCAGGCATTAGTGCCATTCCAGAAATCGAGGATATTGCGGTAACAACCAACGCGATGTACCTTGTCAAAAAAGCCGAAGCCCTGAAAGCAGCTGGTTTAACGCGTGTCAACATCAGCTTAGATTCCCTGCATGAAGACCGTTTCAAAACCATCACCCGTGGCGGTAAGCTACAAAAAGTGCTGGATGGTATCGCGAAGGCAGAAGAAGTTGGATTTTTCCCGATTAAACTGAATGTCGTCTTGATCAAAGGTCAGAACGACGATGAAATTCTGGATTTTCTGCAATTTACGAAAGACAAAGATATCAACATCCGCTTCATCGAATATATGCCAATCGGTCACGCTGGCGATGGCTGGAAAAAACAATATTTATCGCTACAAACGATTTTCGATGCCTGTGATGAGGCGGGACTTTCCTACAAACCAGTGGACTCGATTCGTGGCAACGGCCCATCCGAGAACTACCGCTTAGAAGGCGCAAAAGGAACATTTGGCTTGATTCACCCAGTCAGTTCCCATTTTTGCGCGAGCTGTAATCGGTTGCGTCTGACCGCGGACGGCTACATTAAAGCGTGTCTGTACTGGGACGAGGAAATGAATATTCGCCCGTTCATTGACGATCCAGAGAAACTGATGGCACTCGTACAAAAATCCATCGATAATAAACCAGAAAGTCACGAGATGGCGATTGCTTTACAAGACGAAATGCAATCACACAAACCGACAACAAGACGCATGAGCCAAATCGGCGGATGATATAGACAGAGTATAAGCTAAGTAAATCGGCGGCAAGCGTTCGCATTGTTGGGGCTGTTCGAAATGAAATGAGTTACAGCCCCAATATGCATGAGAGCAAAGCGAGCATGTAATCCTCCCCGGCTGTTCGAAATGAGTTATGCCTATGAGCATTGAGAGTAGGCCGTTCTTCCGAGTATTTAGAACAAGGATGCGGTACATCTCTACGGTTCTACTACACAAGAGCCGTTTCGCTTAACTTCTCGCATGGTTGAGGAAACTACCCTCTCCCTGCTTTCAGTCATCACATACACCAGTATGCTCCGCTTTGTTGTGGTTCTTTGAAGCAAAGCGAATTAGAACCTCAATATGCAAAGGAATGAAATGCGTTTTGCCGTCCTCGTTCCGCCAAACGGATGGAATACAAACGCTTTCGCTCGATTTGTGTGAAGCGGGATTTTACGTCTTACCCAATTCAAAACGCAAAAAAGTCTGTGTCTCTTTTCGAGATGCGGGCTTTTAAGTCATAAAAGGAGTCGTGGAAAATGTCTACAAAACCAAATATAGGGTTAATTATCGGGAGTAATCGGCCAACACGAGTTTGCCGTACTGTTGCAGAATGGGCGATGAAAGAGATGGAACATGAGGCGTTAAATCTGAGCCTTATCGACCTTGCCGAAATCAATTTGCCATTTTTAGATGAGCCAGAAATTCCGGCGCATCACAATTACGAAAAAGAACACACCAAGGCTTGGAGTGAACTGATCAGCGGATATGACGGCTTCGTTCTCATTTTTCCGCAATACAACTGGGGATATCCTGCCGTTTTAAAAAATGCGTTAGACTTTCTATATGATGAATGGCGTGGGAAACCTGTAAGCATCATGTGTTACGGCGGGCATGGCGGCTTCCAAGCAACGCTCAGCATGAAGCTCGTTACGCAAGGGTTACATATGTACAATATGGCGACCAACCCACCGCTCGATATTTCCGACGAGATGTTCGACGCATCAGGCCAATTTAAAAACATCGAAAAAGACTTCGCGCGCTATAAAACTTCCTTGCAAGCCGTATCTAACGAGTTCGCGGATCTTTTAACCAAATAGACAGGAGTTGCCAATTTTGAATTATATCGCAGTATTTTGTGGCGCAAACATGGGGAACAGCCCAATATATCAAGAAGCGACCGTAGAACTTGGAAAATGGATTGCAGAAAAACACGATGGCCTCGTTTACGGTGGCGGAAAAGTAGGCCTGATGGGAGTGCTCGCCGATCAAGTTTTAGCAAATGGTGCGGAGGTGATAGGCGTTATTCCAGAGGCATTGAAAAATAGAGAAATTGCGCATGAGGGTCTGACGGAACTGCATGTAGTCGCGAATATGCACGAACGAAAAGCGCAAATGATTGCATCGGCAAACGTATATATCGCGATGCCCGGCGGACCAGGAACGCTAGAAGAAATAACGGAGGTCATCTCGTGGGGAAGGATTGGCGAGCATGCAAATCCATGCATATTATACAACGTGAACGGGTATTACGATTTACTAGGGAGATTTTACGATCAAATGGTGGAAGAGGGCTTTTTGACGCAAATCGATCGAGATAAAATTTTGATATCAGAATCGCTGGATGAGATCGACCAGTTTATAGCTTCTTACACGGCGCCAACAATTCGGACCTATTAAATAACGCAAAAAATCCTAGCGATTCGCACACCGCTAGGATTTCTTCTATTTTCGACGCTCGGCTAAAAAATGTGGCAACTCCGGAATAATAAGCTGGTTAATTGCAAGTCCGCAAGCGTTGGACGAACCCGGAATCACGAAAAGCAACACATTATCTAGCGTGAATCCAGCAAAAGCCCGAGACAACATCGCTCGTGTGCCAATCTCCTGATAACTCAACATCCGAAACAGCTCGCCGAATCCTGGAATCTCTTGCGCCACTTGATCCCACAGAGCCTCAAATGTTACATCACGCACAGCAATTCCCGTACCACCATTCGAAATCACACAGTCCGATTGCGGCTTCAATTTGGCAAGTCCCTCATTGATCAAGAAATCATCATCCTTCACGACAATCCGCTGCGTCACAATGTGTCCAGCGGCTTCAAGCGCCTCCGCAATCAATTGCCCACTCTTATCCGTGTCCAAATTCCGCGTATCGCTAATCGTCAAAATCCCAACCCGAGCCTGAATAAATTCCTTCTGTTCCATTTTTCTCGCCTCCTCAAATTTCATTAAAAAAGTGCTGATATTGCTTCTTCGCCACCATTAAATCATCGGTTCCGTGCACCAAGACACGCCCATTTTGAAAAACCGTAAAATCATAATCCCGAAACGTAAAAGTCAGGACGAAACGATTGGCACTACAAGAAATATCCTGATTCCCAAGCACCGTCTTAAATGCGTTAAAATCAATCGCCGTCCCAATCTGAAACTGAACCGTATCACGCCCACAAAGCAGCACAGGCTGTTTCGAAAAAGCCACCTCGCTCTTCTCTCTACGAACACAAACCGCACAATCCGGATTCCGCGAAACGCCAAATTTTTGAAACGTCATCTCCCAATTATCCAGCTGATAATAGTTCGCGCTTCGCTCCCCAAGCAACAGCTTCGTCAAAAGCGACACCTGAAGCCCCGCCAGCATCGGAATCAGCGCCCCGTGAACCCCGATAATATCACAACTCGTCTCATTAAAAAGCGGCATTTTCTCCATCAAGCAATGCAAACAAGCCGTCTCACCAGGAATAATCGGCATCAGATTCGCAAAAGTCCCCGCGCACGACGCAAAAATCCAAGGCACCCGCTGCTCCAAACACCATTCATTCAAAAAACGCCGCGTCGCAAAATTATCCGTACAATCCAAAACCGCATCGATATCTCCCACAAAAGGCAACAACGATGAACCGTTCGCATCATCCACCAAAAAATCAATCATAATATCCCGATTAATCGCGCGCAAAGCTTTCGCAGCGGCCCACGCCTTCGCCTCTTTTTGCGTCGCATCCTGCTCCGTAAACAACGTTTGCCGTTGCAAATTCGATAACTCCACGAAATCACGATCCACCAAAATAAGCCGGCCAATTCCCATCCGAGCCGCAATCTCTGCTGCATATGTACCAATCGCGCCAACGCCGACGATAAGCACCGTGCTCGCCTGCAACGACTCCTGCCCTGACCTTCCAATTTGAGCCACCCGCATTTGCCGATCATAACGCTCCATCCGAAACACCTTCTTCCTGCTCTTCTATTTTACCAGAAAAACGCGTAGGAAGCTTTAAAAAATCCCCAACGTCAAGATAACATTTTTCTATGTAGTCCAACCGTTAGGAATTGCGATAACAAAAAAACAATCCGAGCAAATAAGAGCTCAGATTGTTTCTACGTTCTATTCATAAACAGTCACATCAGGCGGTAAATAAGACGGATTCTCCTTATTGATATGATCATAAAACATAATCCCGTTCAAATGGTCAATCTCATGTTGCACGACAATCGCCGGGTATCCCTTCAAACGCAATTTCAGCGGCTTCCCGTTAATATCAAAAGCTTCCACCGTCACACGCGCATGACGCACAACGAAACCAGGAACCTCACGATCAACCGAAAGACAACCTTCCCCGCCACCAAGGCACGCATTTTCGACAGAATGACTACGAATTTTCGGGTTGTACAAAATATAACTGTATAAACGATCATTATCATCATGCACATGAATCGCAATCAAACGCTTGGAAACAGCAATTTGGGGCGCAGCGATACCGACACCACCACGCAACTCATGTTCCTCAGCGATTTCAGGATCTTGACTATTAATGAGGAACTCTAACATCTTTTGACCAGTTTTCTTATCTTCATCCGATAGTGGGAAAGTGACCGGCTCTGCGACAGCGCGCAAAACAGGATCTCCTTCACGGACAATATCATCCATTGTAAGCATTATTTTCTCCCCTGTTCTAATAAACTTATCTCCATTTTACCAAAAAAAGCACGTGTTGGAAATGAATTTTACTTCCAGCTCCTATCCAAAAGGGTAAATGCTTGGGATGAAATAACTTTTATGTTAAAATATAGACACTAAAAAGACGAACGTTAAAAAGTCAAGTCAACCAATTGTTCGCTATGCCGAGCTGTTATACAAATATAATTGTTTGTGAATTCACAAACAAAAGAAAGCCGTTTCAAATAAAATTCGAAAGATGACGCCTAAGCCATCTTTGCTTTATTATATAACAGTTTCGTTTGAGAAACACAATTCCTAATACAGTTTTTGAAAGCGAATGATGGGACGTAAAACCTTGGTAACACAATAAAAACAAAGTGAGCTTAAGTTATTGACGAATGCAGATGGATGGTGTAAATTAAAGAGGAAGATTGGTGTATTAATATTAAGGCGTTTAAAAAATATAACAGCAAAGACGAAATCCAAACGATTGCCGCGAAGCAAGGTGAATTTGTGAATGTGAAGGTATTTCGTATCTTTTTTCACAAACTCATCCCAAAACCATGTTTTCAGTCCTACCAGATTGGGAATAGGCAGAAGGTGGACAGGCGTCACTGCGAACTATTTTTGAAACTAGCCGACTAATACACGAATCCAGTTAGGAAAATTGAGAAGCGAACCATGCATTGTATTGCTTGCCTGACAAGCGGAACTTTTGCTACATTATACGTAGTGGAAAGAATAACTAATGTTTGCGCATTCAATTCTTAAAAATATTTCAAACCAGAAGGGAAGAGATTACACGATGGCTTCTAAAACAAAGAAGACTGTAGTAGATGTACAAGCACAGTTTCAAGCTGTTGCCGATCAATTTGAATTGGTCCAAATTTTAAATGAAAAAGGAGAGGTTGTTAATCCTGACTTGATGCCCGACTTAACAGACGAGCAATTAGTAGAATTAATGACACGCATGGTTTGGACACGTGTTCTTGATCAACGTTCGATTTCTTTGAACCGTCAAGGTCGCCTAGGTTTTTACGCACCGACAGCTGGACAAGAAGCTTCACAACTTGCAAGTCACTACGCGTTAACGAAAGCGGATTACGTGCTTCCTGGTTACCGTGATGTACCACAAATGATTTGGCATGGTCTTCCACTTACGAAAGCATTCCTATTCTCACGTGGACATTTTGTCGGAAACCAATTCGCAGATGACTTAAACGTTCTATCTCCACAAATCATCATCGGTGCACAAATCGTTCAAGCTGCCGGCGTTGCTTTAGGACTTAAGAAACGTAAAAAAGATGCAGTTGTCATCACATATACAGGTGACGGCGGATCTTCACAAGGTGATTTCTACGAAGGTATGAACTTCGCGGGTGCCTACAAAGCTCCAGCAATCTTCGTTGTACAAAATAACATGTTCGCAATCTCGACACCACGCGAAAAACAATCGGCTGCCGTAACACTAGCTCAAAAAGCAGTTGCAGCTGGTATTCCAGGCGTTCAAGTAGACGGCATGGATCCACTAGCAGTATACGCTGTTACAAAATTTGCGCGTGATCGTGCAGTTGCAGGCGACGGCCCAACGCTAATCGAAACAATGACTTACCGTTACGGTCCACATACACTTTCAGGTGATGATCCAACACGTTACCGTACGAAAGAACTCGATGGCGAATGGGAATTGAAAGATCCAATCGTGCGTTTCCGTACTTTCCTAGAAGCGAAAGGACTTTGGAACGAAGCAAAAGAAAACGAAATCATTGAACAAGCAAAAGAAGAAATCAAAACATCGATTAAAGAAGCTGACGCTACACCGAAACAAAAAGTATCAGATCTTCTTAAAAATATGTACGAAACACCAACTGCTCCAATCAAAGAGCAACTGGCAATTTTTGAAGCGAAGGAGTCGAAATAATCATGGCGCAAAAAACAATGATTCAAGCGATTACAGATGCGCTTGCAGTAGAACTAAGAAATGACGAGAACGTCCTCGTTTTTGGTGAAGATGTAGGTAATAACGGCGGGGTTTTCCGTGCTACAGAAGGTCTTCAAGAAGAGTTTGGCGAAGATCGTGTATTCGATACGCCACTTGCAGAATCAGGTATCGGTGGTCTTGCTATCGGTCTTGCACTAGAAGGCTTCCGTCCAGTTCCTGAAATTCAATTCTTCGGTTTCGTTTTTGAAGTAATGGATTCTGTTGCTGGTCAAATGGCACGTATGCGTTACCGTACTGGTGGCACACGTACTGCTCCAATCACGATTCGCGCGCCATTCGGTGGTGGGGTTCATACGCCTGAACTTCACGCAGATAACTTGGAAGGCCTAATGGCACAATCACCAGGTCTAAAAGTGGTTATCCCGTCAACACCATACGATGCAAAAGGTCTTTTGATCTCGGCAATCCGCGATAATGATCCAGTTATTTTCTTAGAGCACATGAAATTATACCGCTCATTCCGTCAAGAAGTACCAGAAGGCGAGTACACAATTGAAATCGGTAAAGCTGCCGTTCGTCGTGAAGGTACAGACGTTTCTGTTATCACATACGGTGCAATGGTTCAAGAATCTGTGAAAGCAGCAGAAGAACTAGAAAAAGAAGGCGTATCTGTTGAAGTTATCGACCTTCGTACAATCAGCCCGTTGGATGTAGACACAATCATCGCTTCCGTTAAGAAAACAAACCGCGTAGTAGTCGTTCAAGAAGCGCAAAAACAAGCAGGAATCGCTGCTAACGTTATCGCTGAAATCAACGACCGCGCTATCCTTTCGTTAGAAGCACCAGTGATGCGTGTTACAGCGCCAGACAGCGTATTCCCGTTCGCACAAGCAGAAACAGTTTGGTTACCAAACCATAACGATATTGTTGAGCGTGTGAAGGAAGTACTTGCTTTCTAAGAAACGAAGAAAATCAGCGTGTTTTCGAGTTTATCATGAAATTTGGATAAACTCGGAAAACGTCTTTTTATAAACTAATTCAGGAGGCTTTTAAAAAATGGCATATTCATTTAAATTACCGGACATTGGTGAAGGTATACATGAAGGAGAAATCGTCAAATGGTTCGTGAAACCAGGCGACAAGATCGAAGAAGACGCGTCCCTTTTTGAAGTACAAAATGACAAATCCGTTGAAGAAATTACATCTCCTGTAACAGGAACTGTAAAAGAAATTCTTGTCGGTGAAGGCGTAGTAGCAACAGTTGGTCAAGTTCTTATCACGTTTGACGGCGTAGAAGGTCACGAAAATGACGCAGAAGAAGCGCCAGCAGCACCTGCATCTACACCCGCAGCAACTCCAGCTCCAGCAGGCGGAAAAGGCATTTACGAATTCAAATTACCAGACATTGGTGAAGGAATTCATGAAGGCGAAATCGTGAAATGGTTCGTTAAACCAGGCGATCAAATCGAGGAAGACGCGACTATTTTTGAAGTACAAAATGACAAATCTGTCGAAGAAATTACATCTCCTGTCGCAGGCACTGTAAAAGACATTTTAGTTGGTGAAGGCGTAGTAGCAACAGTTGGTCAAGTGTTAATCACATTCGAAGGCGACTTTGAAGGCGAAACAACAGCAGATCACTCTTCTACTCCAGAATCTCCAGCCGACACTGCGAAACTTGCAAACAATAACGCAGCACAAGCTCCAGTATCAGGTGGAAACGGTACACCATCATCGCAAAAAGATCCAAACGGTCTAGTTATCGCGATGCCATCTGTACGTAAATATGCACGTGAAAAAGGCGTAGACATCCGTCAAGTTGCAGGATCAGGCAAAAACAACCGCGTTCTTAGCGTAGACGTTGACGCATTCCTAAATGGCGACACGGCAGCAGTAGCAACAAGTGAAGCAGCACCAGCAGCGGCATCACAAGAAACTACAGCGGCGAAACCAGCAGCAAAAGCAGCACCAGTTGTTAGCGGTGGAACATACCCAGAATCACGCGAGAAATTAACGCCAACACGTAAAGCTATCGCGAAAGCAATGGTTAACTCGAAACACACTGCGCCACACGTAACGTTGATGGACGAAATCGAAGTTTCTGCTTTGATGGTTCACCGTAAACGTTTCAAAGACGTAGCAGCTGAAAAAGGAATCAAGCTTACTTTCCTACCATACATGGTAAAAGCACTAGTAAACACATTGCGTGAGTTCCCAGTGCTCAACACGACGCTTGACGACGCAACAGATGAACTAGTTTACAAACATTATTTCAATATCGGTATTGCAGCAGATACAGATCACGGTCTTTACGTACCAGTTATCAAAGACGCTGACAAAAAATCGATTTTTGCAATCTCAAACGAAATTAACGAATTAGCTACAAAAGCACGCGACGGTAAATTGACTGGCGAAGAAATGCGTCACGGTTCTTCTACTATCTCTAATATCGGATCAGCTGGTGGACAATGGTTCACACCAGTTATCAACTACCCTGAGGTTGCCATTTTAGGCGTAGGTCGTATCGCAGAAAAAGCAATCGTTAAAGATGGTGAAATCGTAGCAGCACCAGTACTTGCTCTATCGCTAAGCTTCGACCACCGCGTAATCGACGGCGCAACAGCTCAAAAAGCTATGAACAATATCAAGCGGTTATTAAATGACCCAGAACTTTTACTAATGGAGGCGTAAAAAAATGGTAGTAGGCGATTTTCCAGAAGAAAGAGACACCATCGTCATTGGTGCAGGACCCGGCGGATACGTTGCGGCAATTCGCGCAGCACAATTAGGACAAAAAGTAACAATTATCGAGAAAGAACATTACGGCGGCGTTTGCTTAAATGTTGGTTGTATCCCTTCCAAAGCCTTGATCACAGTTGGTCACCGATTTGCTGAAGCGAAACATTCCGATAACATGGGTATCACAACGGATGGTGTGAACCTAGACTTTACAAAAGCGCAAGAATGGAAAGGTTCTGTCGTTAGCAAATTAACAACAGGCGTAAAAGGCTTGCTTAAAAAGAATAAAGTGGAAATGCTAGAAGGAGAAGCTTTCTTCGTTGATGAGCACTCCCTACGTGTTATCCACCCTGAATCAGCGCAGACTTACACATTCAACAACGTGATTATCGCGACTGGATCTCGTCCAATCGAGATTCCAGGATTCAAATTCGGCAAACGTGTCCTTAGCTCAACAGGCGCGCTAGCTCTTACAGAAGTACCGAAAAAACTTGTCGTAATCGGCGGTGGTTACATCGGTACGGAACTTGGTGGCGCATTCGCTAACCTTGGAACAGAGCTAACAATCCTAGAAGGCGGACCAGAAATTTTGCCAACGTACGAAAAAGATATGATTTCCCTTGTCAAACGCAACCTTAAAGGTAAAGGCGTGGAAATCGTAACAAAAGCTTTGGCGAAATCTGCCGAAGAAACAGAAAACGGCGTAAAAGTAACATACGAAGCTGACGGCGAAACAAAAACCGTGGAAGCAGATTATGTATTAGTAACAGTAGGTCGTCGTCCAAATACAGACGATATCGGCTTAGAACAACTAGGCGTTAAACTAAGCGAACGCGGTTTGATCGAAGTAGACAAACAAGGTCGCACAAATATTTCTAACGTCTATGCTATCGGCGACATCGTTCCAGGTGTTCCACTTGCCCACAAAGCAAGCTACGAAGCAAAAGTTGCCGCTGAAGCAATCGCTGGCGAAGCATCTGAAAATGACTACACAGCCTTACCAGCAGTTGTTTTCAGTGATCCAGAACTAGCGACAGTTGGTTTGACAGAAAAAGAAGCAAAAGAAAAAGGCTTCGACGTAAAAGCTGCTAAATTCCCATTCGGCGGTAACGGTCGTGCCCTATCTCTTGACGCTCCAGAAGGTTTTGTACGTCTCGTAACACGCAAAGAAGACGGACTTATCCTTGGCGCTCAAGTTGCTGGAATGAACGCATCCGATATCATTTCTGAAATCGGACTTGCAATCGAAACAGGCGTAACAGCAGAAGACATCGCGCTTACTATTCACGCTCACCCATCATTAGGCGAGTTGACAATGGAAGCAGCAGAGTTGGCGTTAGGCCGCCCAATACACATGTAAAATAGTTATATATTCCTGATAAATCGGCGACAAGCGTTCGCACTCAGGAGATTCAGCGGACTTCCGGTTCTCACGTACAGTCGTACGCTCCGCTTCCGGCTTCCACTGAATCTCCTGACTACAAACGCTTTCGCTCGATTTGTTGTAAGCTGAATGTACGTCTTACCCAATGGAAGGGTTTGGCGTTCTTTTGCTTAATAGGTTATTTATTGTGAATTTGGTATCAAAGTAGTATGATAAAGATATAAAATTAAAGAATCCAGGTGTAAAAATGAAAAAGCAGGTTGAAAAAATTATTTTCGGTATTGTTTATGGTTTCTCAGCGATTTTCTTTCTCGGTTTTGTGGTTAATATTGTGCACGGCTTTATTCTTCACATGCATGAAACTGATAGCTGGCGAGCGGTTCTGCGGATTTTAGCAAGTCCAGTCACCGATCCTGCCATCTTTGCCATTCACTTAACAAACCCAATCTGGTCGACGTTTCTAGCGATTATCATTAGCTATTTGATGCCAGCCTTTTTCTGTGTTGCGACGCATTTCCTGAAAAAAGATTATCTCGAAACGCACGAAAACAGCCGCTTTCTTCACTAAAAGTTGTTTTTGTGTGATTTTACATAGCAAAAGGAGTAGAATAGGACAAGAATAGACACACAAAATACGAGAAGAATTAGGTGAAAAAATGGGGACATGGAAACGCGCGTTGTTTTGGTTAGCGTATGTGATATCAGGGATTTGTTTTGTACTGACGATTATTGCTTTTGGAATCGGATTTTTCCATCATATGCACGATACAGGTGGCATGAAATCCGTGATACAAATCTTAGAAACACCGATTACCGGTTTTATCAAACTGACGAGCGGAACAATCCAGAAATCAGTGCTGGAAGTCATCTTGTTATGCATTGTGAGCTATGTGTTACCAACGTTTTTCTGTATCGCCACACACTATATACGGAAAAATCGGCGCATCGCTTTAGAAAACGAAGAGGAATAGTTAGGAGCATTGATTCTGCGCGTGATAGAATCGATGCTTTTTTTAAATCACAATATTTTAATCGCTACGGCTTTCATGATAAAATGAGGAGGATACATGGAAAGAGGGAGTGTGATGCGGGTTTGGCGATAGATCAGAAAAAAATTGCGATTATCGGGAACAATAAGATAAGCACCAGCTATGCTTTTGCATTGATGAACCAGCAACTAAATGTGGAGGTTTGTCTGATTGGGGATAAGAAGGCGCAGGTCTTGAAAGATATTGGATACAGCGCTTATTTCAGACCTAAAACGGCGCTCGCTTCGGGTGGTATGGCGGAATGCCGGAACGTGGCGGTGATTGTTTTTACGCAGGACCCATTTGTGGATACAGAGAATATGCAACAAGCTTCGGCGGTCGTTCGCCGATTTGTGAATCAGTGGATGGAGACGGGATTTCATGGGATTTGTGTGATCGCGACGCCGCAGAGTGAAGTGGTCGCGCTTTGGATTATGAAGTTCTCAGGCCTTGCCGCTGAAAAAATTATTGCGCTTGGAACGATGCTCGATACGGCTTTTCTGCAATGGGAATTGGGACGCCATTTTCAGGTCAACGCGAAAAATGTCCATGCGTATATGATTGGAAGCACCCTCGCAAACGGTGTCCCGGCCTGGAGTCGCGCCTACATTGGTGGCCGTCCGATTTTGAGTTATATGATGGACGATCCAGAACGCTATTCGTTCGAGAAGTTGCAGCCCATCGTGACGCAGATGCAGGAACTGCCTAGCGAGCCATTAGCAGAGAATCGGTTATTTGACTACAGCATCGCGCTCGCATTGGTAGAGCTGACGCGCATTATTCTGGAAGATGAACGAATGATTTTGACTGTGGGAGTCTATGTGCAAGATAAATTCGGGATGGCATCTGGTTTTATCAGTATCCCAGCAGTCATCGGAGCCTCCGGTGTGAAAACGACCGTTCCATTAACACTTTCGGATTCCGAGCAAAAACAGCTGGCAACCGTTGTCAAAGCACTAGAAGAAGCTGTACAAGCAGGGTTGCCAAATGAAGGAGGGACGAAACGTGGAGTATAGTTACCCGCTAAATTTAGATTGGTCCAAAGAAGAAATGGCCACCGTTATTAACTTTTATCAAGCCGTTGAGAAAGCCTATGAAGTTGGCATCGACGCGTCGGAAATAAAAGCAAAATATAGTGATTTTAAGCAAGTCGTACGCTCAATTGGCGAAGAAAAAAGCCTAGGCAAAGAGTTCGAAAAGGCGAGCGGATATTCCGCCTATCGCGTCATGCAACTTGTAAAAAATGCGACGACAAGCAAAATCAAAATGCAACCATAAGGAGGAATTATTAAGATGGATATTAGTGAAATTATTGCAAGTAATGTAGGAACAGAAGCAGGGATTCATATTGGGAAAAGTGACGCGCCGGTGAAAGTGATTTCGTTTGTAAATGTGCGTTGTCCGTTCTGTCGCGAATGGCATGAAAAATCGCGTGATGTGATCAGTCGCTATTTGGAATCAGGTCGCATTGAACTGATTGTGAAGCCGTTTGATAAGGAGAAGGAATCGTTGCAACGCGGGAATATTATCCACCACTATCTAGATTACGCAGCGCCGGAGCAAACACTAGAAGTTTTAGACGAAGTATACGCGAGACAAGATCTTTGGGGCTCCTTAACGCACGAAGAAGTTGCGAATTTTGCAGAAGACGAGCTAGGCCTTTCTAAGCAAGATAACGAAGAACAAGCGGAGAAAATCATAGCAGAAGCAAATGTTGCGAACATCCGCCTGGTACCAACCGTGATTATCGGAGAACATATTTTTGACGAACATATTTCACCAGAAGAGTTGGAAAAACTGATTTTAGAAGAAGCAGGGAAAGAATAAAAATAAGCGGCGACTTTAGGATTTGGAGTCGTCGCTTATTTTTATTCGGTAAAACTTGTTGCGATGTGCACACCGTCTAGCGGATCATTGAAATCACTGACCATATAATCTGTTTTTCCGTCTTGCCAGCTGATGATATTGCCTTTTGCTTTGTTTGGAGCGACTTCAAGCTGCATGCCACCAACTTGATGTGGAGCGGGGAGCGTTTCTTTTTCAAGCACGGCGACGACTTTTTTAGCGAGGTCAATCGAATCTTGCGGATCTGCGCTCGTGGTGTTGCGAACGCTCATGCTCCAACGACCTTCCGCCCAATTGAGAAAAGTAGAGCCGGCACCAGCGTCAGAATACCCAGTAATGCCAGAACCGAGATCCACGCCGTTTATGCCTGTATTGACATCATTCATGTGACCCGTGGCATTGGCTGCCGCTTCTTCTGTCGCATACATTTTCCCAGAAACCGTGGCAATCTGCGTTGCTTTCGACGTGTCTTTCAAGTCAGAACTATTCACCGAAATAGGAGCCTTCGTTTCGTAAAAAATGACTTGATAGGCATCCGATGAATCGCTTGTTTTCGCACTGAGGTAGTGCTTGTCGGAGGAGAGTGGAATTGCTTTTGGAAGCCTCACCACGACGTCGGAGTTAAGTTTCGATTGTACCGTTGCCAAAACATCTTTTTGCGTGAGTGTTGGCGTTTTTGTACTACCGCTCATGTCATTTTTGCGCATATCATCGGTGGTTTTGCCGTAGTTATTGTTGCTACTACCGTAGGAATTAGAGCCACCCGAACTATCTGAGGAGTAAGAACCGCCACAACTTGCAAGAACCAGCGCACTAAAAACGACTGGAATAACCATAAATTTAGCATTCATTACTTTCACCTCTTTGCTAAGGGTTTTCCCGATTTTGACATAAGAAAACCACCTTCCGTAGCAGAAAGTGGTTTAGATTTAGAAAAATTTCCGTTTCCAAAAGACGAATCCGAGTATCCCTGCGATGCCAAACGAAATACAGATGACTAAAATCCATGCCAATGGCGCTTGAGAAAGCGGTAAATCGACGTTCATCCCATAAAAACTAAACACCATCGTCGGAATCGTTAAAATGATTGTAAACGAGGTCAGAAATTTCATCACGATATTCATGTTATTGGAAATAATCGACGCATAGGCATCCATCATCCCACTCAAAATATTCGAGTGAACTTCAGCCATCTCAATCCCTTGCCGGTTTTCAATGATAACGTCTTCCAGTAAATCTTGGTCTTCCTCGTACATCTTCACGATATGTTGGCGCATCATTTTGTCGAGCACCAGTTTGTTCGATTTGAGGGCGGTCAGGAAGTAAACCAAACTTTTCTCAATCCCCATTAAATCGTAAAGTTGCTTGTTTTTCATCGACTCATGCAGTTCTTTCTCGATATCATCTGTTTGGCGACTCATTCGCTTCAAGTGACGGAGAAATTGCGTCGAAATCATATACAATATTTGTAAGGCAAAGCGCGTTTTCATGTGCGTAAAAAAGCCCTTTATCCGATTTTTAATGAAGGACTGAATAATCGACGAGTCAATCGTGCAAATCGTGATAAAATAATCCTTCGTCATAATCATCCCAAGCGGAATCGTTTCAAAAGACGCGTAATGAATATCGTCCTCATCCACAATCGGAAAGTCACAAATAATCAGGACGGCTTCGGTATCGTCATCCCGCTCAATCCGCGCACTTTCATCTTTATCCAGTGGATCTTCGAGAAACTCAAGCGGAATCCCGTACTGATCGGCAATCTGATTGATTTCTTCCGATGACGGCGCCACGATGTTAATCCAACAATTGCGTTCTGGTTTCTCTAATTCTTCTAATTTACCAGCTTCATTCGATTTGAAAATTTGATGCATAGGCGTATTCCTCCTTTTCTAAGGATTCGGCCACATGGAGTGCTGTTGCAAGCCATGACTCGAATCCTTGTATGACCTCGGGTTTGGATCTGGTTCGCTCGGCGCGATACTCGTTTTCATGGTGCTCAACTCCTTTTCCTCAAATAATCACAACTTCATCATTATACAGAGATTTAGCCGTTTTGTACATCCTATCTTCTAAATTTCTTGCATGTCAAAACTCATATCGTAAAGCGGTAGCAACAAGTCCACCGTTTTTTCGAGTTCTTTTGTAAACGCCGCATCATTTTTCAAGGCCTCATCGCCAGGTTTGAAAATACGGCCAACCATAAATTCGCCCTTCTTCACATCGCGGAACCGTTCCAGAACCTTGGTCAAATCCGTATTTTGGATAAGGCTTGTTGGTTTTTCCGTATGATCTGGTGAAATCGAAAAGTTCGCGGGCAAGTTTTTCAGCTGATCCAGATTTTCTAGGAAATTATGCACGACGATTTGGCGGTTCTCCGTTTCATAGATAAAAGCAAGCCAAATAAAGACGTATTCATCCCAAATCCCAACTTGGAAATGCGGATGTTTTTTGTAGCCACGTTTATTGTTCGCGACTGCAAGCCATGTACTGTCAGGCGGATTCACCGAACGGCGGGCGTGACGCGCAATATGCAGAAACATCTCGGTTCCCGTTTTGGCACTCAAATAAGTAGCAAGACCTTCGCCGATTTCGCGAAATTTAGGCTGAATCTGCGTTTGAATAGCTTCCATCCGGTCCTCGAGTCCCGGCGTTTGCATGGTTTTAAAATCATTTTTTGTAAAAGTCATTAAGATTCCTCGCTTTCGTAAAAATAGGCGCTTCTTTCATTATAACGTAAAAACGAGTCGTAGAGGCTGTATTTAGCTTGAAATTATGATAAGCTAGGAAAAATAAGAAACAAAACGAAGGAGTGGTGCGAAGATGGTACTGGAGAAAATTGATCAACTAGCGCGGGAATGGTTGGAGGAAGCGGGAAATCGGATTTTTATGGCGCTTGAACAGTCCAATATTGAAGTCGAAGCGAAATCGGATCGCAATGATTTGGTGACGAATGTCGATAAAGCAACGGAACATTATTTTGCGGAGAAAATTGCGGCTCATTTCCCGGAACATCGCTTGCTTGGCGAAGAAGGGTACGGCGAAGAAATCACCAGTTTAGAGGGCGTTGTTTGGGTGCTTGACCCGATTGATGGCACGGTGAATTTCGTCGAACAGAAACGGAATTTTGCGATTTCGCTCGGCATTTACCAAGAAGGCGTCGGCGAACTGGCGTATATTTACGATATCGTCGGCGGTGAATTTTACTTCGCCAAGCGCGGAGAAGGTGCCTTCGTGAATGATGTGGCGATTCCAAAACTTGCGAAAAGCAACAAACTGGAAGACTCGCTCGTGATTATCAATACGGCGTCAGTTCGCAAATTTCCACACATGCTTCCAGTCATTCAAGCCGCTCGTGGACTGCGTTTATACGGTGCTGCGACGCTTGAGTACATGGCGGTGGCAACAGGTCGCGCAGACGCTTACGTGAGTGCGAACCTGTCACCTTGGGACATCGGCGCTGGAAAAATTATTGCCGAAGAAGTGGGCGCGATCGTGACACGTGTGGACGGTTCCGAGATGGTAATCACTGAAAAAGGCGATTCATTCGTTGCGAGCCCTGGTGTTCATGCCGAAATTTTGCGTGACTACAGTCGTTAAAAAAAGAGAACGCGTCACGCTCCCAGTTAAATTTCATTTTATGGAATAAAAATCGTGCTAAACCAGAGTAAATGTGCTATAATTGGAAAGTTGATTAAAACTAAACGATCCAGAAACGGGGAAAATAAGCCAATTTTCCTCTTTCTTTTGGCTCTGGTAGCTAAGTCGTATTACCATATATGAAGAGCGCTTGACTTTAGTTAGGCCATTTTTGAGTAGCTGAGCGAGCACTATGACGCCAGCTGTGAGAAGGTAATTTAATATTAGGAGGAAACATTTTGAAATTAAGAGAAGATATTCGTAACGTAGCCATTATTGCCCACGTTGACCATGGTAAAACTACATTGGTGGACCAACTTTTGCGTCAATCAGGAACTTTCAACGATCATGAGCAAGTAGCTGAGCGTGCGATGGATAGCAATGCCATTGAAAAAGAACGTGGTATTACCATTTTAGCAAAAAATACTGCCATCAATCATAACGGTGTGCATATCAATATTTTAGATACTCCTGGACATGCCGATTTCGGTGGGGAAGTAGAACGTATTATGAAAATGGTTGACGGTGTTGTCTTAGTCGTTGATGCGTATGAAGGTACTATGCCACAAACGCGTTTCGTATTGAAAAAAGCACTAGAGCAACATTTAACACCACTTGTTGTTGTAAACAAAATTGACCGCCCATCTGCGCGTCCAGCAGAAGTTGTAGATGAAGTTTTAGAATTATTCATCGAACTTGGTGCGGACGAAGATCAATTGGAATTCCCAGTTGTATACGCTGCGGCAGTTAACGGAACAAGCTCATTAAGCGATAACGTAGAAGACCAAGAAGAAACAATGGATCCGATTTTTGATCTAATCATCAACAACGTACCAGCGCCTGTAGATAACAGCGACGAGCCTTTGCAATTCCAAGTATCACTACTGGATTACAATGACTACGTTGGTCGTATCGGTATCGGCCGTATTTTCCGCGGAACAATGGAAGTTGGTCAATCGGTTGCCTTGATGAAATTAGACGGTTCCGTGAAGAAATTCCGTGTAACGAAAATGTTCGGTTTCTTAGGACTTAAACGCGTAGAAATTACACAAGCAAAAGCCGGCGATCTTGTTGCCGTTTCCGGAATGGAAGATATCTTCGTTGGGGAAACCGTAACACCAGATGATCACCAAGAAGCTTTGCCGATTCTACGTATTGACGAGCCTACTTTGCAAATGACTTTCGTAACGAACAACAGTCCGTTTGCTGGTCGTGAAGGTAAGCACGTAACAAGCCGTAAAATTGAAGAACGTTTACTTTCTGAGTTACAAACAGATGTAAGTTTACGTATTGATCCAACTTCTTCACCTGACGCTTGGGTTGTATCTGGCCGTGGTGAGTTGCATCTATCGATATTAATCGAAAACATGCGTCGTCAAGGTTACGAATTACAAGTATCTAAACCAGAAGTTATCATCCGTGAAATCGATGGCGTGAAATGTGAGCCAATGGAACGCGTACAAATTGATACGCCGGAAGAATATGTTGGTAGCATCATGGAATCTATCGGTTTACGTAAAGGTGAAATGGCTGATATGGTCAATGACGGTTCAGGACAAGTTCGCTTGATTTTCCTAGTACCATCACGTGGACTTATCGGTTACACTACGGAATTCCTATCGATGACTCGTGGTTACGGTATCCTAAACCACACATTCGATTCTTACCAACCAATGCAAAAAGGTCGTGTCGGTGGACGTAGCCGTGGTGTTCTTGTATCGATGGAAACTGGTAAATCAACTACTTACGGAACAATGCAAGTAGAAGATCGCGGTACCATCTTTGTTGAACCAGGTACGGACATTTACGAAGGCATGATCGTCGGTGAGAATAACCGTGAAGGCGATATCGCTGTCAACATCGTAAAAGCGAAACAAATGACAAATATTCGTTCTGCAAATAAAGACCAAACCAACGTTATCAAAAAACCTCGTACATTAACGCTTGAAGAATCATTAGAATTCCTAAATGATGACGAGTATTGTGAAGTAACGCCAGAAAGTATTCGTTTGCGTAAGAAAATCTTGAACAAAAACGAACGCGAAAAGGCTGCAAAACGTACGAAAGTATCTGAATAACTTTTAGAAAGCTGTCCTTAATCGGGCGGCTTTTTTTAGTTGCTGAAAATTTCACATACTTAATTATTTTTGTAACATGATTGTAATATCTCTATTTTTTTGGTATAGTTAACGTATGGAAAGACGTGAAAGAGGAGGGGATTTGCATGAAGAAATTACTGATGGTAGGCACAATGAGTGTGATGGTTTTAGGTTTGGCCGCTTGTGGTTCGGGACCAGACTCGAAAAGCTCGGAATCGGAGGATCAGACGCCAAAAACAGAGGAAAAACAAGTAACAAAAGAGACTGATACGGCAAAGCAAGATGTGAATTCTAATGAGGATACCAAAGAGAAAACAGAGGCAAAACAAGATAAAGAAGAAGTAACAACGAAGGAAGACACACCAGCAACGGATGATACGACACAGGCGAAAGAGGAAGAAGCGACAACCCCTGATCAAAAAGTAGAAACACCGAAAACGGAAACTGCGAAGAAACCAGCCGCAGCAACGACAACAGCCTTTTCTTTGAGTGCAGATGGTTTCAAACAGTCCGCAGTAGCACCGAAAACAGGTGGAACGGTAGCGCTAGTTTACCTAAATACAACGCCTCAGACAGCTGATTTTGGTCCGCTGAAAGTAACCGTGAAGCAATACAAGTTGGAAA
Source organism: Paenilisteria newyorkensis (assembly GCF_000766145.1). Classification (GTDB taxonomy): domain Bacteria; phylum Bacillota; class Bacilli; order Lactobacillales; family Listeriaceae; genus Listeria_A; species Listeria_A newyorkensis. The sequence goes on from NZ_JNFB01000011.1 coordinate 60,802, forward strand.
GTGTAACAGGGGCCAATAAAAAAATGGATCCATATAGCCCGGAATCCTATTTAGCTAATCAAGACGGCTTTGTGGTGACGGCAGACGTGATTGTAGAGAATACGACGGCGAGCAACATCAACTATTTAGCCGAGCGGATTCAAATCAACGGCGGCGGAATTTCCAAAGGTGCGAGCCTAGAAAACTTCGTGCCAACAGCCTATCAATTATCTGGCAGCCCGTCAGCGCATAACATATTCCCAGTGAAAACAAAGCGTGAAGGCGCGATTACCTACATGCTCAATAAGCAGAATTACTACACGCTTGTGCATTTAACCAAGCTAATCGTACCGAATCCGAATGACTTTGCAGAAAAACCGCTAACAACTAAGACAACGAAAGCCATCGATTTGGACTTCCGGATTACAGAATAAATTTTTTACAAGGATAGAAACGAAAAACCCGCTATTTTAACGCTTAGCGGGTTTTTCAATAAAACTTTTCGTCTTCGGTTTATGAAATTCGAACTTACCAGTATTAATCCGAGCAACCGTTTTCTCGGCGATACGACCTTCGCATTCTGGGCAAAGATACATTCGAATCGGTTTATTGCGCAGTTGCTTCGTTTTAAATTTCTTATCATCTAGTTCATCAATTGTCTCACATAAAATACATTGTGCCTTCATTGCGTTCACCTCGTGATTTTATTATAGCATGAAAAAAATGAAAGATAAACATTGGTATATCTACGGGAGGGTTTAAAGATGGTGATAGTGGAAAAAGCGGGACACAAAGAAATGGTAGTGACATTATTGGCGTCACTGGTGGCTTTTTTGTCGCTGATTTTCGTACGACGAGCAGTTTTTTGGTTTGATAGCTTTGAGGTGGCGTTTAGCGTTGCGCTGGTGCTAGTTCTGGCATATGTGGGGATTGCGATAATCTCGTTTCTTCGCTCATTCAAGCGGCGGTTCCAATTTTTTGATCGGGTTATCATTTATTTCTCCATCCCGCTGAGTTTATGCTTCGTTGTCTTTTTGTTCCTATTAACATCGAAATGGCTATCTTAAAAAATGTTAGGATATCAGGTTACACAGCGAAAAAAATATGCTATACTAAAGAGGATAAAATTCGCAAAATTATAGTTTCGATGGAAATAGATTAATGAAGCGCATGTACATGTGTTTTTGAATGGGGGGTTCTGTGATGACAAAGAAACAAATAGATCACAGAGAAGAGGCAATTACTCTTCTTAAAGAAGATGCGAAAAGAATTTTGCAGTTAATTAAGGTGCAGATGGATAACCTAACTTTACCTCAATGTCCAGCTTACGAAGAAGTTTTGGATACTCAAATGTACGGCTTATCGCGCGAGATAAACTTCGCGGTGCGGTTGGGCTTGATTGATAGAGCGGAAGGGAAGAGCTTGCTGAGTACGCTTGAGAAAGAGCTTTCCGTGTTACACGAATTATCGACGAGTAAGTGAATATAGATATAGAACACCCCTCTTGACGTGAAATTGTGATGCGTCGGGAGGGGTGTTGTTTGGTTTGTTGTTGTGGCTCTTATGAAGCATCCCTTGCTGAATTAGAGCCTCAATATGCATGAGAGCGGAGCGAGCATGTAATCCATCGGTGGCTCTTACGCGGTGAACCGAGAACAAATAGTAGGCAGAAAAGAGTCGCGAAACCAAGAGCCTCAATATGCATGAGAGCGAAGCGAGCATGTAATCTATTTGTTGGTCTGGCGCGGTGAATCTGGATTACATGCTAAACCGAATAAGAGGCGAGTGAGCGGGATTGGTCTTGGTTTTATATGAAATCAGATTCAGCGTGGACTTTGTTCGGCGTCATGTTTGGCGCCTCCGGAATCCGGCTTCAACGGCCAGTCTCTCGAAAATTTCGTGGCCTCCGTAAAAGTCAAAAGAGGACTTTTTCTGCGCCCCCTAACAATTTTTTTCGAGCCTAACGGGCCGTTTCAGCACTTTGTTGAATAATAAAACTTAAACTCCATATCCTTCTGATGGTTTCCAAATCCCTTACCGAATATCGTTGTCCCGCCTATGTTCTTCGCGTCTTTTTCAACGGCTATCCGGAATGTCAGGAGTTCTTCGGTTATGTCTAAATCGTCCAGTGTTAGCTCGGATAATATGTCTCCGTCAAAATGGGTGCCGTGTTTGGAAATGCGGATCGTTTTGAAGAGGCCGTATTGGCTGTTAGAGTCCTCCCACCAACTTGGCGTGAATTTGCCGCGGATGTCGGAAAAATTGCCTGGGCAGGTCCATGTTCCAAGGGCGTGGCCGTTTAAGTAGAACGAGATGTCAGAGGGCCAGACGTTGTTGGAGTAAGGAAACTCGGAGGCGATTTCGAAACTGATCTCCAGCAGCTCTATTTGTTCGTCTTTTTGCAGCGGATTCGGGACTTTGTATTCTAGGTAGCCTTGGGTGAACCAGATGATTTGCGCCTCCATACGTCTTGCATCCATGAAGTATTTCGGTTCGTCGACGTGGCCGATGAAGTCTTTGTTGGAAGCCAGTCCGCACGTTGGTGTGACGTTGTAATCGGTGTAATGACCCACTGGTAATTCTAGGGAACGCATCTTAAAATTAGGATAAATAGTAGTCGGGAATGTGATCTCGATTCGATCTACTACGAGCTTGGAAATTTTCTGGATTCCAGATTTTCCAGGTATTTTTTCTGTGCGGATTAGCTTGGCGTTTTCTAGTTGATTGATGTGCCGCGTGATGATGGCGCTACTCATATGTAAAGCGTGCGCGAGTTCCTTAATATTCATCGAACTTTGTGAAAGTAGGTTCAAAATTTGAATTCTAGTGTCGCTGGCAAGGGCTTCGTAAACGTGAATTGAATCTTTGGAAATATCTAATTGCATGGAAAAATAGCCTCCTTTAGTTAATGGTTAGATAGATGAAATAGGATTAAAATTGAATGAAAAACCATTTAGTGAACTCTTTAGTTTATCATAACATAAAATTGCTATCAAAAGAACTAAAAGTGTTGACAATAAAATTTTAGTGAATTATAGTAAAATTACAAAAGAAGTTTAGTTATTAATTTACTTGATGGTTAACTAAAGGTCTTCTTTTTTGAAATTTTTATGTAGGCGTTTACATTATGGTGGAGATAGTGTGAATGGAAGGTTGGATTTAGAAGTGAGAGAGAGGTAAGCAGTTTTCACAAGCGAGTTGTTAGATGGGAGGCTGATCTGGGTTTCACGTTAGCAACCACTTGGGAATTACATGCTCGCTTTGCTTTCATGCATACGGAGGCTCTAAGAAAACAAAGTACGTTTTCGAAGACTCTCAACAATAGGGGAGGAATTTTAAAATGAAAAAAATGTTAGGTCTTGTTTGTATGTTGTTGCTGGTTGCTGGATTGGCTGCGTGTGGTGGTTCTAGTGATGCGAAGGACACTGCCAAGAGTAAGGAAATCATTTTCTGGAATCCATTTACTGGTCCGGATGGCGCGAATATGCAAAAAATGGTGGACGCTTACAATAAAACGAATCCGGAGTTCAAAGTTAAAAACATGTCACTAAAAGAAGGCGATATGTACACGAAAATCCCGACGGTCGTAAACTCTGGCAAGAATATTCCTGATTTGACAATCGTTCATGCTGAGCGGATTAAGCAATATGTAGACAACGATATGCTGCTGAGCTATGACGATTATTTGGCTGATTTCCCAGATATTAAAGCGGAGAACTATGTGCCGGAAGCTTGGAATATCGGCGAATTGGATAATAAACGGTATAGTGTCCCACTTGATATTCACTCCTTTATTATGTACTACAACAAGGATTTAGTGAAAAAATATGCTCCGACTGCGCTCGATGATAATGTCGTGACTTTTGATGAGATCAAAGCAGCGGGTGAATTGGCTAAAAAGGATAAAATCGATGCGGTGTCGGTGAGTTGGGTCAAACCAGTTTTCTTATCGCTTTACGCGCAAAACGGTGGGAAGTTGACAGAGAATGGCGTGGATCCAACGCTTGATAACCAGCAGGCGAAAGATACGTTTAATCTGTGGAAAGACATGTATAAAGATGGCATTACGACAAAGGATGGCGAGGATTATTTCCAAAAATTCATCGCTGGAAAAGTGATTTTCGCGCCAGAAGGTATTTGGATGCAAAACAACGCGAAAGATGCCAAATTTGATTGGGGAATCACGAATGCACCACAGTTAAGCGAGGATAAAAATAAAATGGTGAACTGGTCTAGCTCGCATCAATTCACGATGTTTAATAGCGAAGGGCGTTCAAAAGAAAAAACGGAAGGCGTGCTAAAATTCATCGATTGGGTGCAAGACAACTCGCTAGAATGGGCGAAGTCAGGCCAAAATCCAGCGTCTCTGAAGATTGTGGAAGACCCAGCGTATAAAGAAATGCCGCAATCGTTCTTGTTGCTCAATCCGGCCGAGCAGAAATCGCTGAAGATTTTTGATTATAAGTATACTGGTTACGTTTCCGAGCAATTGGATGCGAACGGGAATGACATTATCTTCGGGAAAACACCGGTGAATAAAGGCTTGGCGGACATGCAAAAAGCGGTGGAAGATAAGATCGCTAAAGATAAATCCAATAAATAAATCGAAAAAGGGGCTTGGAGGTTTTCGGGTCTTCAAGCCTTAAGATGAAAGATTGGGAGTGATGGAAATGGAAGCAAACGCTAAAACAATAACGTATAAAACGAGGAAATGGCAGTTCACGCCGTGGCTATTCGCAGGCCCGCATTTAATTATTTTCTTGATATTCTTTCTCGTTCCTGTCGTGTATGGAATTTATATTTCATTTACGGACTGGGATTTGATCGGGACGCCAGATTTTGTCGGTTTTGATAATTACCGCGAAATATTGTTTCAGAAAGATTCAACTTTTTATGAGCAGTTACATAATGGGTTGCGAAATACATTCATTTTCGTCGTGTTGACCGTGCCATTTTGTATTATTGTACCGTTGCTATTGGCCAGTGCATTGAACGCGAAACCGAGGCTGAATAAGCTGTTTCAATCGCTGTTTTATTTACCATCGTTGTTCGCGATTTCCGCGGTTATCATTATTTGGGGCTTGATGTTTAATGTGAGTTTTGGCCCGATTAATCAGTTTTTGGGCACGACGGTGAACTGGGTCGGAACGCAGCCGTACGCTTGGCTGACGCTTGTGATCGTAACGGTTTGGTGGTGTATCGGCGGGAATATGATTATTTATCAAGCAGCATTAAACGGGATTTCGAAGGATTTTTATGAGGCGGCGGAAATCGATGGTGCCACTTCTATGCAAAAATTCTTCCGGATTACGTTGCCGAGTATTCGCGCCCAGCTGTTGTACACGGTTGTCATGACCACGATCGCGCAATTTAACGTGTATGGCCAACCGCTGATGCTGACAAAAGGTGGCCCGTCCGGTTCGACGTCGGTGCTGTTGATGTATATTCAGCAAAACGCGTTTGGTACGGGACAATCGATTGCGGGGATTGCGTCCGCGATGGCGGTTATTCTCGGCCTGTGCATCATGGCTGTTTCCGCGATTCAATTTTTCTTTTTACGGAATAAAAACTAGCGACGAGGGGGATGGATTTCTGATGAAAAAAGATACGCGTTTTATACCAAAATTAATTGCTTTTATATTCCTGCTCGTGATGGCTGTCATCTGGGTTGTGCCGCTCGCGTGGGGAATTGTGACGTCGTTTAAATCGGAGGCGGAAGTCGCGTCGGTTGGCTTTAAGTTCCTTCCGGTGCAATGGGTGACGACGAATTATACCGAATTGCTGTTTGATAACGCTGCGACGCCACTTTTGCGGTGGTTTATGAACTCGATGATTATTGCGCTTTCACAGACAGTGCTGGTGCTTATCGTGGTATCGCTGGCGGCATTTGCTTACAGTCGCTTGAAATTCCGCGGACGCAATGCGATGTTTGTTTTCCTGATGGCGACGATGATGTTTCCGAGTGTTGTAAATTTGATTCCACTGTATAAAATTATCGATACATTCGGCTGGGTGAATAATTATTTAGCGGCAATCGTGCCTGGCGCTGCGGCTGTATTTAATATTTTCTTGGTGCGGCAGTTCATGGTGAATATCCCGATTGAATTTGACGAGGCGGCGCGCATGGACGGTGCCGGTGATTTCAAAATTTTCTACAAGGTTATTTTGCCACTTTTGCGACCGGTGTTGATGGTTGTGGCGTTGTTCACTTTCACGGCTGCTTGGAACGATTTCCTGTGGCCTTCGATCGTGTTTAATGATATCGAAATGATGCCGATTACGCCGGGACTTCAACTGCTGCAAGGGATGTACCAAGCTCAACCAGCGCATTTGATGGCAGGAGCACTCGTCGCGATTGTGCCAACTTTCATCCTTTACTTATTCGCGCAAAAATATTTCCTACAGTCGATGGCACTATCATCTGGCGTAAAAGGATAGGAGGGCTTTCGAGTGAGCAGACGATTAGAACGGGTTTTTATTTATATCGCGGCGGCTTGGCAGTTGTTGGACGGGTTGTTGACGGTTTTTGTGTATGGGCTGTTTATCAAACGGCAAGGATTGGATGTGGCGGGGCTTTCTGTGGCGCAAATGCGGGCGATGAAGGCGTTGTTTGGCAGTATTTTTAATTTTGTAGTGATTTTCGGGGTGTTGTTGATTTTACTCGGATTGCTGAATATTTATTTAGCGCGGAAGCATTGGAAAAATGGCGCGATTGGCTGGAAATTGCCGGTTTGGTTTTTAGTCTGCGGTGTATTTTCGTATTTTATTATGGATATGCCGAATATTTTCTTGTTTATGAGTGCGGGGATTATTGGCTTGGCGAAAAATAAAGGCATGCGAGCGCAGCAAAATAGTTTGATTGGGGAGGAAATGGGATGACAAAATTACATCCGAGGCCGCAGTTTGTGCGGAAGGATTGGGAGTTGCTTGACGGGAAATGGGCGTTTGCGTTTGATGATGCCGACGTTGGCTTGGCGCAGGATTGGTGTGCGCGTGTGCCATCGGAGCGTGTGATTGAAGTGCCGTTCACGTATGAAACGAAGGCGAGCGGGATTCACGATGAGTCGCATCACGCGGTCGTTTGGTATGAGCGGGAAGTCGAGATTACGACGGTGGAGAAGGACGTTTTGCTACATTTCGAAGGTTCGGATTATGCGACGACGGTTTGGGTGAATGGGAAAGTGGTCGGCGCGCATCAAGGGTGCTATACGGCGTTCGTTTTTAATATCACGGATTATGTGACGGCGGGGAAAAATCGGGTGACGGTTCGCGTGCAGGACAGCATGGATACGGCGCAACCGCGTGGGAAACAGCGCTGGATCAAGGATAATTTCGGATGTTGGTACGTCCAGACGACGGGGATTTGGAAATCGGTGTGGCTGGAATACGTATCGCCGGTGCATATTGATTATGTGAAAATGACGCCAGATTTCGATGCTCGGAAAATCGATTTGGAAGTGGAAGCAAACGCTTGGCATGAAGGCGTGACGGCGCGCGCGACCATCCGATTTGACGGCGAACTCATTGAGGAAGTAAGCGCTATTTTAAAAGACGGCGTGGCGAATCTAAGTGCCTCTGTTTTGGCAAAAGGTGACCCGTGGAGCATGAAAGCTTGGAATACCGAGACGCCGAATCTATACGACATCACATTCACTTTAATGGAAGGAAATACCGTCGTCGATCGCGTAGAATCCTATTTTGGAATGCGAAAAATCGCGATTGAAGGCGAGAAAATTTTGCTAAATAACGAGGAATTATATCAGCGACTGATTCTTGATCAAGGCTACTGGCAAGACAGCGACCTGACACCACCATCTGTCGCGGCGCTCGAGCTTGATATCGACAAAATAATTGAGATGGGTTACAACGGCGTCCGCAAACATCAAAAAGTCGAGGATAATCGTTTCCTGTACCTGTGCGATAAGAAAGGCTTGCTCGTCTGGTCCGAAGTTGGCTCAACCTATAGTTTCAGCGATAAAGCGGTTGCCAATTTTACGGCGGAATGGCTCGAAATTGTGAAGCAAAACTACAATCATCCGTCGATCATCACGTGGGTGCCGTTCAACGAGTCGTGGGGAATCGAGGATATTCATGGGAACAAGAAGCAGCAACAATTCACAGAAGGCATTTATTATCTGACTAAAAGTTTCGATGCGATGCGCCCAGTTGTGACGAATGATGGCTGGGATCACACGATTTCGGACATTATCACGCTACACGATTATGAGGAAAACGGTGAAACTTTCACGGAGCGTTATGCGGAACAGGAAAAGTTGTTAGCCAATGCGTTCCAACACAACGGTTTCCGCCATCCTTTTGCTAGCGGGTATGAAAATATCGGAAAACCGGTCATTATTTCCGAGTTTGGCGGCATTGCTTTCCAATCCGAATCGGGCTGGGGTTATGGCAATCAGGTGCAAGACGAGAAGGCATTTTTAGCCCGTTTTGAAAGCATCACGAGCGCGATTCAAGGTTTGGATTATATTTCCGGTTTTTGTTATACACAAGTCAGCGATGTGCAGCAGGAAATCAATGGCCTGCTGACGATTGACCGCCAAGATAAGGTGGATTTAACTGCGATTCGAGAGATTAACCAAAGACGTAAGAAATAATGCGTTTCCCATAAAATTTTTAATAGGGCGTACTTATCATTTCTTTTCGAGCTGATTTCCTATATAATGGAGAGATACTACAGTAGGGACCTTGAATGAGGCTCGAAATGATTGGACGATGTGTATGTTTAAAAAAATGTTAAAATCCTATGACTATCCTCTTTTGGCGGTATACCTCATTGTGTGTATCTTTGGATTGATCATGGTCTATAGTTCGAGTATGTTTGTCGCGATTAATAAAGGCTGGGACCCGGCGACGTTCTATAACAGTCAATTGAAAAATTGGATTATATCGCTGGTTTTGCTGGTTTTCTTCGCGGTTTTCCCATATAAAATTCTTCAAAATAATAAAATGTTGATGCTGATCATGTTCGGCTCGGTTGCGATGTTGCTACTCGTTTTGGTGTTTGGTGACTCGGCGAATAATGCGCAAAGTTGGCTAGCAATGGGGCCAATTCGGATTCAGCCTTCTGAGTTTATTAAAGTGTCGATGATTATTTACATGGCGGCGGTTTACTCGAAAAAGCAGCGGTACATTGATGATTTTAACCGTGGTGTTTTGCCGCCTGTCCTGTTTCTAGTCGTGATTTGTTTCTTGATATTGCTTCAACCAGACATCGGGACAGCCGCGATTATTTTTCTAACAGGTTGCGGAATTATTATGGCATCGGGTATGCGACTGAAAACAATCTTGAAATTAGTCGGACTAGGATTGCTGATTTTAGCGGTCTTATGCATCGTTGTTTTCTTATTGCCAGAGGACATCCGTTCGAAGCTGATTACGACGAAGCGAATTGGACGGATTACCAGTTTTCAAAATCCATTTACCGATCATGGCGCGAGCGGGTATCAGCTGGTCAACTCGTTTTACGCGATCGGTTCTGGTGGTTTCTTCGGACAAGGGCTTGGTGAAAGCGTGCAGAAATTGGGCTATTTGCCGGAACCGCATACCGATTTCATTATCGCGATTATCGCGGAAGAACTTGGCTTTTTCGGTATTTTGATTACGGTCGGTGGGATTTTCTTCATCGTCTTGCGCTCGATTACAAACGGGATGCGTCTGAATGATTCGTTCGGTTCCCTGCTCTGTTACGGGACGGCGACGCTCATTGGGATTCAGGCGTTTATTAATTTAGGTGGCGCGACGGGGATGATTCCGCTTACCGGGGTGACGCTACCGTTTACGAGTTTCGGTGGCTCGTCGCTCATGTCGATGTCGATTTTGGTCGGAATTGTGCTAAACGTATCGATGATGAATAAATTTCAAAAGAATTACGGCTCGGAAAAGGATTTGGCGAAACCTAGGAAACCGGTACAGCCACGAACACAGAGGTAAGGATAGGAGAAACGGGCTGAGGGTTTGCGGCTCGTTTTTTTCTGCCATCGAGTATCAGATATACGACATTTCCGATGATTTGTAGTATATCTGATACCTTGTGTCGAATCTTTGGACTCATCACGGTTAAACATTGATATCACTCACTTCATGCCCTGAACTCGAACATTTTTTGCGAAAATCAGCTAAAACAATTTACATCTGGGGTACTTTAATACTATAATTGTCTGATATACCGTTTTTCTCCATGACGGTAATAATGTTAGCAGCTATGTAGATAGAAAAATTAGGTAGTGTAGGTTAGGAGGAAAAAAAATGAACAACATTAAAAAGGTATTAGTTGCCAATCGTGGCGAGATCGCGATTCGCGTACTTCGGGCGTGTACGGAACTAAACATTAAGACAGTGGCGATTTATTCGCAAGAGGATACGGCGGCGTTTCACCGTTATAAGGCGGATGAGGCTTACCTCGTAGGGGAAGGGAAAAAACCGATCGATGCGTATCTGGATATCGATAATATTATCGAGATTGCCAAGATAGCCAATGTTGACGCGATTCACCCTGGTTATGGCTTTTTGTCGGAAAATATCGACTTTGCCAAGCGTTGTGAAAAAGAAGGCATCATTTTTGTAGGACCTAAATCGAAACACCTAGACATGTTCGGTGATAAAATTAAAGCAAAAGAACAAGCTTTACTTGCCGACATCCCAGTTATCCCAGGTAGTAATGGACCTGTGGCAAACGCGGAAGAAGTAGCTGCATTCGGAGAAAAACACGGTTACCCGTTGATGGTAAAAGCTTCTCTTGGCGGCGGCGGACGTGGTATGCGTGTCGTTCAAGGACCGGCGGACGTGAAGGACGCATTTGAACGTGCGGGATCAGAAGCAAAAGCGGCTTTTGGGAATGATGAAGTGTATGTTGAGAAATGCGTTGTGAATCCGAAGCATATTGAAGTGCAGATTTTAGGGGATTCTCACGGCAATATCGTCCATTTATTTGAACGTGATTGCTCGGTGCAACGTCGTCACCAAAAAGTAGTGGAAGTCGCACCATGTAATGCGATTACATCCGATTTGCGTCAGCGTATTTGTGATGCTGCCGTGAAATTAATGAAGAACGTCGATTATTTAAACGCTGGAACGGTCGAATTTTTAGTTGCTGGCGAAGAGTTTTATTTCATTGAAGTCAATCCGCGTGTTCAGGTGGAGCACACGATTACCGAGATGATTACAGGGATTGATATCGTTCAGTCGCAACTGTTTATCGCAGATGGTTGTTCGATGCATGACCAGATCGTGGGTATTCCGCAACAAGAAGAGATTCGTATCAACGGTTCGGCGATTCAATGTCGGATTACGACGGAAGATCCTTTGAATAACTTTATGCCAGATACTGGTCGTATTAATACATACCGCTCAACTGGTGGTTTTGGAGTGCGTCTTGATGCTGGGAATGGTTTCCAAGGTACGATCGTGACGCCGTTTTACGATTCTTTACTTGTAAAATTATGTACGTGGGGCATGACGTTTGAACAAGCGTGTCGCAAAATGATTCGTAACTTGATTGAGTTCCGGATTCGTGGCGTGAAAACGAATATTCCGTTCTTGCTAAACGTGGTACAACATCCTGATTTCATTAGCGGAAACTACAATACATCGTTCATCGATTCGACGCCTGAATTGTTCGATTTCCCGAAAGTGCGTGACCGCGGTACGAAGACGCTTCGCTACATCAGTAATGTGACGGTGAACGGCTTTCCAGGCATTAAACATCGCGAAAAACTGGTCTATGATGATTTGCGCATTCCGAAGATTCCTTTCGACGCAAAAATCGAACCAGGAACGAAACAAATTTTGGATGCAAAAGGTCCTGCGGGAATCGTGGAATGGGTCAAATCGCAAAATGAGGTCTTGTTGACGGATACGACATTGCGTGACGCGCATCAATCGCTCTTGGCGACGCGTGTTCGTTCGAAAGACATTTTCCAAATTGCCGATCCGATGGCGCATTTATTGCCGAACATGTTCTCGTTTGAAATGTGGGGCGGGGCAACGTTTGATACGGCTTACCGCTTCTTGAATGAGGATCCGTGGGTGCGCTTAGAAACATTGCGTAAACAAATTCCAAACGTGATGTTCCAAATGTTATTACGCGGCGCGAACGCTGTTGGCTACAAAAATTATCCGGATAATGTGATTCGCGAATTCGTGAAGCAGTCTGCGCAAAGTGGCGTCGATGTGTTCCGTATTTTTGATAGCTTGAACTGGTTGAAAGGCATGGAAGTGTCGATTGAGGCGGTTCGTGATGCTGGTAAAGTCGTGGAAGCAGCGATTTGTTATACAGGCGATATTGAAGATGCGACGCGTACAAAATATAACGTGGATTACTATAAAGATATGGCAAAAGAGCTTGTGGCGCAAGGTACGGATATATTGGCGATTAAAGATATGGCTGGACTTTTGAAACCACAAGCGGCGTATCGTCTTGTGAGCGAACTGAAAGACACGATCGATGTGCCGATTCACTTGCACACGCATGACACGAGTGGTAACGGGATTTATACGTATGCCGCGGCGGTTAGTGCGGGCGTGGACATTGTCGACGTATCATCAAGCGCGATGAGTGGCGCGACGTCTCAACCGAGCATGACTGGGCTTTACTACGGTCTTGAAAACGGAAAACGTCAAACGATTCTCAATGCGCACAATTCGCAAATGATTAACCATTATTGGGAAGATGTTCGTAAATACTACAAAGACTTTGATAACGCGCTGAACTCACCGCAAACCGAGGTCTATATCCACGAGATGCCGGGTGGTCAGTATACGAACTTGCAACAACAAGCCAAAGCAGTGGGCTTAGGCGATCGTTGGGATGAAGTGAAAGACACGTACGCGGTCGTAAATGAAATGTTCGGCGACATCGTGAAAGTAACACCATCCTCGAAAGTAGTCGGCGATATGGCGCTGTTCATGGTACAAAACGACCTTACAGAACAAGATGTATACGATAAAGGCGAAACGCTAGATTTCCCAGATTCGATTATCGAGTTCTTTATGGGCGAGATTGGCCAACCGTACGGCGGATTCCCAGAGAAGCTGCAAAAACTTGTTTTGAAGGGCCGCACACCTTTGACAGAACGTCCAGGTGCTTTGATGGAGCCAGTTGATTTTGAGGCAGTTCGCGCAGAGCTTGCTGGGAAAATGACGACGGGTGAGCCGACGGACCACGACGTGATGTCTTATATTCTATATCCGAAAGTGTTCCTAGATTACTTGACGATGATTGAGAAATATGGTGATGTGACGGTGCTTGATACGCCGACTTTCTTTAAAGGTATGCGTTTAGGCGAGACGGTGGAAGTGGAGCTTGAAAAAGGTAAAACGCTGATTATCAAGTTAAACTCAATCGGAGAACCAATCGCAGACGGCACACGCGTGATTTACTTCGAGCTAAACGGTCAACCGCGTGAAATCTCCGTACAAGACTTTAACGTCCAATCAACCGTTGTGACACGTCGCAAGATTGATACGACGAATCCAGAACATGTCGGAGCAACTATGACAGGTTCCGTGATTAAGATTGTCGCTGAGAAAGGCCAAGAAGTGAAGAAAGGCGATCCACTTCTAATCACCGAAGCGATGAAAATGGAAACAACAATCCAAGCCCCATTCGACGGCAAAGTCAACGCGATTTTCGTCACAGACGGCGATGTGATTGAGTCAGCTGACCTGCTTATGGAAGTGGGCCGTGTCTAACACATAGAACGCAGAGGGAAAAGTCGGGATATCCAAACGCCCGACTTTTTCCATTTTTGAAAGGGAGAATTCAGATGCCATTAAAAAAAATAATTACGGCTTTAAGTCTAGCCATCGTCCTCGTTTTAGCAGGCTGCGGAGCACAAACGACATCTGAGAAAACGGCACAAAAACCGGAATACATAGCAACAGACGCGACGGGCGCCAAAATGGAGCTCAGCGCGAAACCGAAAAAAATCGTGTCCTTGATTCCCAGCAATACCGAAATTTTATACCGTCTAGGGCTCGGTGAAAACGTGGTAGGTGTCACATCGAGCGACGATTATCCAGCTGCGGTCAAAAAAGTTCCCGTCGTTGCAACAACAGAAATCAACGTCGAGAAAATCATCGGTATGAAACCCGACCTCGTTCTTGGCCACGCCTCTATCATGAGCTATAATAAAGACGCCTACGATCAAATCAAACAAGCCAATATCCCGCTGTTCGTCGTAGAAGATGCGCAGAACTTCGACGCAGCCTACAAAACATTCACCCAAATTGGCGACCTCACCGGCACGACGAAAGAAGCCGAAAAACTAGTATCATCCATGCAAGTAACCGATAAAACGATACGCAAAGAAGCCAAGCAACAAGTCAAAACGAAAGCAAAAGTATGGCTAGAAATCAGTCCAGACCTCTACACAGCCGGCCAAGACACGTTCATCAACGAAATGCTCACCAACATCCAAGCAACAAATATCGTCTCCGAAAAAGGCTACCCGCAATACAGCGAAGAGCAAGTCATCCAAGCTGCGCCCGACGTCATCATCACGATTTATCCCAATGCCAAACAAGAAATCGCCAAGCGCTCCGCGTGGAAAAACATCCCGGCGGTAAAAAATAATCGCATCTACGAAATCGATCCATCCATTGTCAGTCGCCCAGGACCACGCCTCATAGAAGGACAAGAAGCCTTATTCGAAGCTATCTATCCAAAATAAATCCGCGTAAAATACAGATCTTACTTTACAAATGCCCACTTTTGAGGTAATTTAACATAAGGTGGGTTTTTACCATTTTTCAAATAGCTCACCGCCAATACGTAGAAACAGATCTACATTTACGGAAGAATCGACTAAAAAGCAGCCCAGAAAAACAAACCAGAAACGCGTAAACGACATCATTATGTACCTTTTTCTAAGAACAAGGGGTGGAGCCTATACGACATGGAGCAAGCGATTTTCGGTTACTAAACTAGCTAACCGCATTATTATTCCGGAAAGAAGTGTTTTTGTGAAACAAGTAATAGAAGTCCTAAAAGAACAATTTAAGTACGCGCCAATGATTTTTCGAATTGCGCGTTATGAAGATAAAGCGACGTATCAAAGCCATTACCTAGGCCTTGCGTGGCAAATTTTAAACCCATTAATTCAAGTTGCGATTTACTACTTTGTATTCGGATTCGCGATGCGTACTAAGTCTGGAATAGAAGGTGCCAGTTACATTGAATGGATGCTTGCTGGTATCATTCCGTGGTTTTTCATCAGCGCCGTGATTTTGCAAGGAGCAAATAGCATTTTCAATAAGATTCACCTCGTTTCTAAGATGAAATTCCCAATGAGCGTCATGCCAAACATTACAATTGTATCGAATTTGACGAGTTACGTCACGATGATGATCATCTTTTTTGCGCTACTTTTCATAAAAGGCGCACCAGTTTCGATGTATTGGGCCCAGTTTTTCTACTATTTTGTGGCGATGATTGCGTTCCTTTTCAGTGTGACGTTACTAAATGCCACGATCAGCGTGCTTGTACGTGACTACTATGTCATGCTGCAATCCGTTCTGCGCGTCCTCTTTTACGTGTCAGGCGTCGTCTGGAACTTGAATACGATGCTACCAGGCTGGGTTGTAGACCTTTTGAAACTAAACCCAATCGTCTACATTATCGAAGGATTCCGAGACAGTTTTGTCGGGCATAAAGGCTTTTGGCAAGAACCGTCCTACACGGTCTACTTTTGGCTGATCACGCTCGTTTGCCTCTATGTCGGATCCGTATTACACATGAAATTCCGCGAACGCTTCGTGGATTATTTATAGGAGGTAAGGACAAATGGGAAAAAATATCAAAGTAGCATTCAAACATGTGTCCAAAGAATACGACCTCTATCAAAATAAATCCGATAAAATCAAAGGCCTATTCTTGCCTAAAAGTAAACAAATGCAATCCTTCTGGGCACTGCGCGACGTCAATTTCAACATTTATGACGGCGAAACAGTGGGACTAATCGGTATCAACGGCTCCGGAAAATCAACCATTTCCAACATCATGTCCGGCGTTATCCCGCCAACCCAAGGCGAAGTAGTCATTAACGGTGAAACATCGCTCATCGCCATCGCAGTCGGCTTAAAAGGCCCGCTGACCGGTTACGAGAACGTCCGCTTAAAACTACTCATGCACGGCTTGAAAACATCCGAAATCGATGCTCTCATGCCAAGCATCATTGATTTTGCCGATATTGGCGACTTCATGAATCAACCAATCAAAAACTACTCCAGCGGTATGCGCTCCCGACTAGGTTTTGCGATTTCGGTTCATACCGATCCAGATATCCTCGTTATCGATGAAGCGCTATCCGTTGGTGACCAGACGTTTTACAAGAAATGCGTCGATAAAATTACCGAATTTAAAGAAGCCGGCCGCACCATCGTGTTCGTCAGCCATTCCTTGGGCCAAATGAAGAGCCTGTGTGACCGGATTATCTGGATGCACTACGGTCAAATCCGCGAAATGGGACAAGCCCAAGAAGTAGCCGACAAATACGACGAGTTCGTACGCTGGTTCAACGGCCAATCCAAGTCCTACAAAAAAGAATACCAAGACGACTTCAAACGCAAACAGAAACGTCCACAGAAAGTCATCTACCCGAATCCAAGCGCGAATAAATACCAACTTACTTGGTTCGACAAAATCGCGCTGACGGTGCTCATTGCGCTGGCGATATTCTTTGGATACTGCGTTGGGACCGGGCAATCGGTGCTTGGCATGTTCAAGGCGAGCGATGACGGGAAACCAGTAGTGACCGAGACGGTGAATGTGGTAAGTAAGACCAAACAGCTTTATTAGTTCATGAAGAAATAGTATAATGAAAGCAGACAGTTAAATATTAGGCTGTCTGCTTTTTTGAGAGAGCGTATTTGAAGGGGAGAAATCAATGAAAAAAATTGCAGTACTTGGCAGTTGTGCCACGCGCGATAACTTTAATTCCATTTTTAATGCTGATTATAAGAAGAAATTCGAATGTGTTCTCATGCAAAATCAGAGTTCTATCATTTCCATGGCATCTAAAAAAAGAGAGAACCCAGTAGTGCCAGAGGACGATTTTTCAGAATATGATGAGTGGTGCGTTAGATCCGATTTCACAAAAGAATTTTTCGACCATTTAGCGAAACTTCAACCAGATACGATTATAGTGGATTTGTTTGGAGATGCTCATTTTGGTGTGTTAGAAGTAGAGCCAGGTGAATACGTGTCGAATAATCGCTGGAAACTGTGGCGAACGGCATATTATAAAGATGTATTAAAAGGTAAAGCGGAGGAGCTATCCATTGATAAAGACCGCGAGCAATATATGGAACTTTGGAAAAAATCATGGGATATCGTTCTTGATAAGTTAAAAAAAGCATCACCTAAGAGCAAGATTATTCTTCATAAAATCCAGAATGTGAAAGAATATTATAATTTTGATGATAACAAATTTGATATTGCGACTTCTGGTAAGGTGAAGAATATTAATGTGGATTATTATAATGAAATGTTGAATGAGATGTATGATTACATCAAGAAAGCCGATAGGTCGATTAAAACTATTGATTTATTTGATAATAAGAAAGAATTTTTAAGCTTTGATGAGCACCCTTGGGGTATTTTTTATGTGCACTACACAATGGACTATTATCCATTATTCATGAATAAGCTCATTGCAATTGAGAAAGATAGTAGTTGGTTTAGGATATTTAAGAAGAAAAAGGAAATGGTTAGCGAATAAGTTGGTGGAGAAGGATATAGCGTAATGCTGTATCTTTTTTCATGTCTCCGCTACCTAAGGGCTACATCCCATAAAATAATGATTGCGCTAACAAGAAAATTGTGTTAGATTAAGGAAGGTGATAAAAAATAACATAGAAAAGGGAGAACTACATGAAGAAAAAACTAGAAAAAATACTAATACTGGGGATGGCGTTAATGCTTGCTTTATCAGCAATAACAGTATACAATCCTCAGCAAGCTTCGGGAGCAATAACAGATAAACCAGCAAAGACAACAATTAAGACATTTTCAAGTGGTATAGGAAAAGGATATCTAGATATTTCTTGGAAAGCAATGAGTGGTGCAACAAATTATAAAATTTTGATTAGCAATGGCTATAATTATGAGTATTTTTTGACTGGTAATGTTACAAGCTGGTCAACCAAAGGCAAAAATATATTTCCAACTAAGGAGGAAATAGCGCAGGGGAAATATAAATTTCATTCAGATGGCAAGGGTGCTGAATTTGCCAGTGATCCTCGTAGTCTTTATGAAAATGGGTATAAAGCTGGCAGTACATTTGGGTTAAGGAATCAACAAAAATATATAGTCCGTGTAATGGCAATTTATTCAAACGGTGAAGGACCAACATCAGACATTACGGATGCATATATCCCTTCGGACAAGCTGGAATCAGGCGAAATTAAAACGTACTCAAATGGCGTTGGAACTGGGAGTGGATATATTGATGTATCTTGGAAGGCAGTACCAGCTGCTATAAATTACAAAGTAATTATCAGTAACGGTTATAATTATGAACATTTCACAACAGGTAATGTGACATCATGGACAACAAAAGGGAAGAAAATATACCCTACAAAAGATGAAATTAATCAAGGGAAATATAATTTTCATACAGATGGGAAAGGGTTAGATTTTGCGAGTGATCCAAGGGCTTTATACGAGAATGGATATAAAGCAGGTAGTACATTTGGATTACGGAATCAAGAGAGATATATAGTACGTGTAGCGGCAATTTATTCATGGGGAGAGGGCACAGCTTCAGATATAATTGATGCATATATGCCACCAGAGACACCAGTTGATAAACCTAACAAGTCAATAATTAAAACTGTATCGAATGGCGAGGGCACAGGAACTGGTTATATGAATGTATCGTGGACACCAGTTTCAGGTGCGGTTGACTATAAAGTTATTATAAGCAATGGATATAATTACGAGTACTTCAAAACTGGAAATGTTACATCATGGACAACAAAGGGGAAAAATATTTTCCCAACAAGTGAAGAATTGGAGAATGGAAAATATAAATTTCATACAGATGGTAAAGGTGTGGAATTTGCAAATGATCCGAGATCGTTATATGAGAATGGCTATCAAGTTGGTAGTACCTTTGGTTTAAGGAATCAGAAAAGGTATATTGTACGTATTTTAGCAGTATATCCATGGGGAGATGGACCAACATCAGATATAACAGATGCTTATATGCCTAATGAGGTTTCGGGGGTCCAAGAAGGGGAAGTTGTAGACCTTGAGTTGAACTCTGCAGAAATTAAGCAACAGTCATTAGGAGAGGCTGAATTGGTTGCAACTTTGAAGACTACAGATGAAAGTGAGCACGAAGATTACCTTTATGAATACTTAAATAGTGAGGAAAATATCATTAAAGAAAAGCTAGAAACTGATGAAGAGTTGGTAGTAGAAAAAGTTATTATAAATGGTGAAGAGAAAGATGAAACATATCAAATTAATGAAAATGAATACCTAAATATAAGTGGTGATGGTATATCTATTGATAAGACAGAAGAAGGGCTAGAAACTGAAGCTACTCCTGAGCAGGAAGCAGAGCTTAATAATGAAGAATCGAGTGATGATGAGTTAACCTTTTTGAGTGAGATACAGAAAAGTATGAATGAATTGTTTGTTGGAAAAAAGGTGACGGCAGCTGCAAAATCGAGAACAAAAAATGCTTCGCATGAAAGATATCATTATTCTTGGTGGGGAACTAAAATATTTGGGGCTAAGATTGGAGCTGAATTTACCTACAACGGTACCAAAGTAACAGCTCGAACTACAGTGAACTGGGTAAAACGTTATTTTGAAGGAGCGCATTGGAGTGTTTACGGTAAAAAGAATGGTGTGCAAAAACCTAGTTCTAAAAAAAGAGTGGTATATCAAGAGGCGACAACATCCTGGGGGTTAGCATATAAGGGAACGGGGCTTGTATTCCATGAATGTTTCATACGTGTCAATGTAGCCTGCAATCAAAATGGAACAATATCAAAATCTAGTGTTTTAGATGATTAATTTAGGAGTGAGGTTAATTTGGCTTTTTCAGAGTTGGTGACTATACTGGTCATTGTAACTTTCGGGATCATATACTGTGTTCAAAAGTATAAGAAGAAGTATGGGAACAAAAATAAATGGTGATTTAAAAGAGAAAGCTAAATTTTGTTTGTGCTGTCCCTATAGGATTTAGGTTTAAAACATTAAGAAGAGGGTGGTGAATAAATTGTCTTCAATATTTGATTGGACTGATACATTATGGGTAATCATTGCTCCATTAATTTTTCTGACTTTACTAACAGGTGTCATTTTATATATACGACAAAACTATAGAAAAACGAATTAATTAATATTAGTGTAATAGCAATAACGGTTCTATTCTTTTAAGTATTGCTATTAAATCAGGATGTGAGGAAGTGACTTTTATGTCAAGTATAGACTTCTATTTAAACATAGGAATTCCGCTGCTCATTGCTTTCAAAGTACTCATCATAGCAACAGTTATATACGCTTTGTTTTTATTAAGGAAAATCGCGAACAAGTAACGAATTTTTTCAACAGATTTATTATATTAAATTTAATACGAGTTTGAGACAAAAGGTTCTCTGAGGGAGTGTAAAATAAACTGTGTAAATAATGAATCCTAGGTTCATTGTTTATGCAGTTTTTCTTTTTTGGTACAATGA